>NZ_FMUL01000012.1:0-214391 GCF_900101215.1 Pseudomonas sp. NFACC32-1 | reverse complement strand
TCCCAGGTGATGACACCCCGATCATCGTTGGTTCCGCGCTGATGGCCCTGAATGGCCAAGACGACAACGAAATGGGCACCACTGCTGTCAAGAAGCTGGTGGAAACTCTGGACAGCTACATCCCAGAGCCAGAGCGTGCTATCGAC
The DNA here is from genome assembly GCF_900101215.1 of Pseudomonas sp. NFACC32-1. NCBI lineage: Bacteria > Pseudomonadati > Pseudomonadota > Gammaproteobacteria > Pseudomonadales > Pseudomonadaceae > Pseudomonas > Pseudomonas sp. NFACC32-1. Next base: position 214,245 of record NZ_FMUL01000012.1, on the reverse strand, counting down.
AAGCCGTTCCTGATGCCGATCGAAGACGTATTCTCGATCTCCGGTCGTGGTACCGTTGTGACTGGTCGTGTTGAGCGTGGCATCGTCCGTATCCAGGAAGAAGTTGAGATCGTTGGCCTGCGCGACACTCAGAAAACTACCTGCACCGGCGTTGAAATGTTCCGCAAGCTGCTGGACGAAGGTCGTGCTGGCGAGAACTGCGGCGTGCTGCTGCGTGGTACCAAGCGTGACGACGTAGAGCGTGGTCAGGTTCTGGTCAAGCCAGGCACCGTCAAGGCTCACACCAAGTTCACCGCAGAAGTTTACGTTCTGAGCAAGGAAGAAGGCGGTCGTCACACTCCGTTCTTCAAAGGCTACCGTCCACAGTTCTACTTCCGTACAACTGACGTGACTGGTAACTGCGAGCTGCCAGAAGGCGTTGAAATGGTAATGCCAGGTGACAACATCCAGATGACTGTCACCCTGATCAAGCCGATCGCGATGGAAGATGGTCTGCGTTTCGCTATCCGTGAAGGCGGTCGTACCGTCGGCGCTGGCGTCGTAGCCAAAGTCATCGAATAAGACTCTTATCAGAGTCAGCTTGATGAGTGAAGAAGCCCCCGCCTAGCGGGGGCTTTTTTATTGAGTTGACACCTACCAGGGGCGTCTATAGAATTGCGCCTCCTTTTAACGGGCGTATTGCGCCCGGTGGGAATAGCAGCCGGAGTCTGAAATCCAATGCAAAATCAGCAAATCCGTATCAGGTTGAAGGCTTTTGACCATCGCCTGATCGACCAATCCACCCAGGAAATCGTGGAAACCGCGAAACGTACTGGTGCTCAAGTGCGTGGTCCAATTCCACTGCCTACCCGTAAAGAGCGGTTCACCGTTCTGGTCTCCCCGCACGTCAACAAAGACGCGCGTGACCAGTACGAGATCCGTACTCATAAGCGCGTTCTGGACATCGTCCAGCCAACGGATAAAACCGTTGATGCACTTATGAAGCTCGATCTTGCGGCCGGTGTGGAAGTGCAGATCAGCCTCGGCTAAGACTCGGTCTTGGTCGTGTAACGCTCTGAAATGGGCGGCCATAGCGGGTGAAAGCCCCGTACACTCATGAGGTTTACAACATGACTATTGGTGTAGTCGGTCGTAAATGCGGTATGACCCGTATTTTCACCGAAGAAGGTGTCTCCATTCCGGTCACGGTCATTGAGATCGAGCCGAATCGCGTCACCCAGTTCAAAACTGAAGAGACCGATGGCTATCGTGCAGTGCAAGTCACTGTCGGCGAGCGTCGTGCTTCGCGTGTAACAGCAGCTCAGGCTGGCCACTTCGCCAAGGCGAACGTTGCCGCTGGTCGTACCGTAATGGAATTCCGCCTTGAAGAAGGCGAGTACCAGGCCGGCGATCTGATCAAGGCCGAAATCTTCGCCGCTGGCCAACTGGTTGATGTAACCGGTCAGTCCAAGGGTAAAGGCTTCCAGGGTACGATCAAGCGTTGGAACTTCCGCGGGCAAGATAACACCCACGGTAACTCCGTATCCCACCGCGTCCCAGGCTCTATCGGCCAGTGCCAGACTCCTGGTCGTGTATTCAAGGGCAAGAAAATGTCCGGTCATATGGGCGCTGAGCGCGTGACCGTGCAGTCCCTGGAAGTAGTGCGCGTGGACGCTGAACGCAATCTGTTGTTGGTCAAGGGCGCTGTTCCTGGCGCTACTGGCGGCAACGTGGTTGTACGTCCAGCAGCCAAGGCTCGCGGTTAAGGGGAAGCTGACATGCAATTAAATGTAAATGACGCTCAAGCGATCGAAGTTTCCGAACTGACATTTGGCGGCGAATTCAACGAGACGCTGGTTCACCAAGCAGTCGTGGCCTACATGGCTGGCGGCCGTCAGGGTAGCAAGCAGCAAAAGACCCGTTCCGACGTTTCCGGTGGCGGCAAGCGCCCATGGCGTCAGAAAGGTACTGGCCGTGCTCGTGCCGGTACTATCCGTAGCCCAATCTGGCGTGGCGGCGGTACCACTTTTGCAGCTCGTCCTCAGGATCACTCCCAAAAGCTGAACAAGAAGATGTATCGCGCAGCGATGCGTTCCATCCTTGCTGAGCTGGTGCGTACTGATCGTCTGGTCGTGGTTCAGGACTTCGCTGTCGAAGCGCCGAAAACCAAAGATCTGCTGAACAAGCTCAATGGCATGGGTCTGACTGATGTCCTGATCGTGTCCGATGCTGTTGATCAGAACCTGTACCTGGCTGCTCGCAACCTGCCACACGTCGATGTTCGTGACGTGCAGGGTTCCGATCCGGTCAGTCTGATCGCATACGACAAGGTGTTGATCACCGTGTCGGCCGTGAAGAAATTCGAGGAGCTGCTGGGATGAACCAGGAACGCGTATTTAAAGTTCTGCTTGGCCCGCACGTTTCCGAGAAGGCTACGGTTCTGGCAGACAAGAAAGGCCAGTTCGTTTTCAAGGTTGCTACCGACGCAACCAAGCTGGAAATCAAGAAGGCCGTCGAAAGCCTGTTCAGCGTGAAAGTAGAGCGCGTGACTACCCTGAATGTTCTGGGTAAGAGCAAGCGCACTGCTCGCGGTCTGGGCAAGCGCAATGACTGGAAGAAGGCAGTTATCTCCCTTCAGCCAGGCCAAGATCTCGATTTCAGCAGCAGTGCTGAGTAAGGAAGGGGTGCATCATGGCAATCGTTAAATGCAAACCGACTTCCCCTGGCCGCCGTTTTGTGGTCAAGGTGGTCAACCAGGAGCTGCATAAAGGCGCTCCTCACGCACCGCTGCTCGAGAAAAAATCGAAGTCTGGTGGTCGTAACAACAATGGCCGTATTACCACTCGTCACGTTGGTGGTGGTCATAAGCAGCATTATCGTCTGGTCGACTTCCGTCGCAACGACAAGGATGGCATCGCTGCCACCGTCGAGCGTATCGAATACGATCCAAACCGTACTGCTCACATCGCCCTGCTGCTGTACGCAGATGGCGAGCGTCGCTACATCATCGCCCCTAAAGGCGTGAGCGCTGGCGACCAGCTGATCTCTGGTGCTCTCGCACCGATCAAGCCGGGCAACGCTCTGCAACTGCGTAACATCCCAGTGGGTAGCACCGTGCACGGCATCGAACTGAAGCCAGGTAAAGGCGCGCAGATCGCTCGTTCCGCTGGCGCCTCGGCTCAGCTGATCGCTCGTGAAGGTGTGTACGTTACCCTGCGTCTGCGCTCCGGTGAGATGCGTAAAGTACTGGCTGAGTGCCGTGCGACCCTGGGTGAAGTCTCGAACTCCGAGCACAGCCTGCGTTCGTTGGGTAAAGCTGGTGCCAAGCGCTGGCGTGGCGTTCGCCCAACCGTTCGTGGTGTTGCCATGAACCCGGTTGACCACCCACATGGTGGTGGTGAAGGTCGTACCTCTGGTGGTCGTCATCCGGTATCGCCATGGGGCTTCCCGACTAAGGGCGCGAAGACTCGTGGTAATAAGCGTACCGACAAAATGATCGTCCGTCGTCGCAAGTAAATAGAGGGATACGACAGTGCCACGTTCTCTGAAAAAAGGTCCTTTTATTGATCTTCACCTACTGAAGAAGATCGAAGTGGCGGCGGAAAAGAACGATCGCAAACCAGTTAAGACCTGGTCGCGTCGTTCGATGATCCTGCCACAGATGGTCGGTCTGACCATCGCTGTACACAACGGTCGCCAGCACGTCCCAGTTCTCGTGAACGAAGACATGGTCGGCCACAAACTGGGCGAGTTCGCCGGTACCCGCACATACCGTGGGCACGTGGCTGACAAGAAAGCCAAGCGTTAAGGGGTAAGGAAATGGAAGTAGCCGCTAAGTTGTCGGGCGCTCGAATCTCCGCCCAGAAAGCCCGCTTGGTCGCCGACCAGATCCGCGGGAAGAAGGTGGGCGAAGCGCTCAACCTGTTGGCTTTCAGCAGTAAGAAAGCCGCCGAGATCATGAAAAAAGTGCTGGAGTCGGCCGTAGCCAACGCCGAGCATAACGAAGGCGCAGACGTTGATGATCTGAAGGTCAGCACCGTTTTCGTTAACGAAGGGCGTTCGCTGAAGCGCATCATGCCACGTGCCAAAGGCCGTGCTGATCGCATCGTCAAGCGGTCTTGCCATATCACTGTCAAGGTTGCTGACAAGTAACGGAGTCGAAGAGATGGGTCAGAAAGTACATCCCATTGGCATTCGCCTGGGAATCGTCAAGGAGCACACCTCCGTCTGGTACGCAGACGGTCGGACTTATGCGGACTACTTGTTCGCTGATCTGAAGGTGCGTGAGTATCTCCAAGACAAACTAAAAAGCGCGTCCGTAAGCCGTATCGATATCCATCGTCCGGCTCAGACAGCACGTATCACCATCCACACCGCTCGCCCAGGTATCGTTATCGGGAAGAAAGGTGAAGATGTTGAGAAACTGCGTCAGGACCTGACCAAGCAAATGGGTGTGCCTGTGCACATCAATATCGAAGAGATCCGCAAGCCGGAGCTCGACGGTATGCTGGTTGCGCAGAGCGTAGCTCAGCAGCTGGAGCGTCGCGTAATGTTCCGTCGCGCTATGAAGCGCGCTGTACAGAACGCCATTCGCATTGGTGCCAAAGGCATCAAAATCCAAGTGAGCGGTCGTCTCGGCGGTGCTGAAATCGCACGTACTGAATGGTATCGCGAAGGTCGTGTGCCACTGCACACCCTGCGTGCCGACATCGACTATGCCAACTACGAAGCTCACACCACCTACGGTGTGATCGGTGTAAAGGTTTGGATCTTCAAAGGCGAAGTAATTGGTGGTCGCCAAGAAGAGCTGAAGCCACAAGCACCAGCGCCTCGTAAAAAAGCTGCTAAGTAAGGGGTACGCCAAATGTTGCAACCAAAGCGTACGAAGTTCCGCAAGCAGATGACCGGTCACAACCGTGGCCTGGCATTGCGCGGTAGCAAAGTCAGCTTCGGCGAGTTCGCGCTGAAGTCTGTTGCTCGTGGTCGTCTCACCGCTCGTCAGATCGAGTCGGCACGTCGTGCTCTGACCCGTCACGTAAAACGTGGCGGCAAGATCTGGATCCGTGTGTTCCCGGACAAGCCTGTCACCAAGAAGCCTCTCGAAGTGCGGATGGGTAAAGGTAAGGGTAACGTGGAATACTGGGTTGCCCAGATTCAGCCAGGCAAAGTCCTGTATGAAATCGAGGGTGTTTCTGAAGAGCTGGCGCGTGAGGCTTTCGCCCTGGCTGCTGCAAAGCTGCCGCTCGCCACCTCCTTTGTTAAACGGACGGTGATGTGATGAAAGCGAATGAACTTCGTGAAAAATCCGCACAGCAGCTGAACGAGCAACTGCTCGGCCTGCTGCGCGACCAGTTCAATCTGCGTATGCAGAAGGCAACTGGCCAGTTGGGGCAGTCTCATCTGCTCTCGCAAGTTAAGCGTGACATCGCTCGCGTGAAAACTGTGCTCAACCAGCAGGCAGGTAAGTAATCATGGCAGAAGCCGAAAAAACTGTCCGTACGCTGACTGGCCGTGTTGTCAGCGACAAGATGGACAAAACCATCACCGTTCTGATCGAGCGTCGCGTAAAGCACCCGATCTACGGTAAATACGTTAAGCGTTCGACTAAGCTGCACGCGCACGACGAAACCAATCAGTGCCACATCGGCGACAAGGTCACTATTCGTGAAACCCGTCCGATGGCCAAGACCAAATCTTGGGCGCTGGTTGATGTTCTCGAACGCGCTGTGGAAGTCTAAGGGCTAGGGGTCGGAGAAATTATATGATTCAGACTCAATCCATGCTTGATGTGGCCGATAACAGCGGCGCTCGCCGCGTTATGTGCATCAAGGTGCTGGGTGGCTCCCATCGTCGTTACGCTGCAATTGGCGACATCATCAAGGTTACCGTCAAGGAAGCAATTCCTCGCGGTAAGGTGAAGAAAGGCCAAGTGATGACTGCTGTTGTAGTCCGCACTCGCCATGGTGTTCGTCGTGCAGACGGCTCCATCATCCGCTTTGATGGCAACGCTGCTGTTCTGTTGAACAACAAGCAAGAGCCAATCGGCACCCGTATCTTTGGGCCAGTGACCCGTGAACTTCGTACTGAGAAGTTCATGAAGATCGTCTCGCTCGCCCCAGAAGTGCTGTAAGGAGATCCGACATGCAAAAGATTCGTCGTGACGACGAGATCATCGTGATCGCCGGCAAAGACAAGGGCAAGCGCGGTAAGGTGCTTAAGGTTCTCGCTGACAACCGTCTGGTTGTTGGTGGTCTGAACCTGGTCAAGCGTCATACCAAGCCTAACCCGATGTCGGGCGTACAGGGCGGTATCGTCGAGAAAGAAGCGCCACTGCACGCTTCCAACGTCGCCATTTTCAACGGCGAAACCAACAAGGCTGACCGCGTTGGTTTCAAAGTAGAAGACGGCAAAAAAATTCGTGTCTTCAAGTCGACCCAAAAAGCGGTTGATGCTTGAACACTGCTAGGTAGAAGACCATGGCACGACTGAAAGAGATTTACCGGAAGGAAATCGCACCGAAGCTTAAGGAAGAACTTAAGCTGGCGAACGTGATGGAAGTTCCGCGCATTACCAAGATCACCCTGAACATGGGTCTGGGCGAAGCGATCGGCGACAAAAAAGTCATCGAGCACGCGGTAGCTGACCTGGAGAAGATCACCGGCCAGAAAGTCGTTGTGACTCACGCTCGCAAATCCATCGCTGGCTTCAAAGTCCGTGAAGGTTGGCCGATCGGTGTCAAAGTGACCCTGCGTCGCGATCGTATGTATGAGTTCCTGGATCGTCTGCTGTCGATCTCCCTGCCTCGGGTTCGCGACTTCCGCGGCCTGAATGCCAAGTCCTTCGACGGTCGTGGCAACTACAGCATGGGCGTGAAAGAGCAGATCATTTTCCCGGAAATCGATTACGACAAGATCGATGCTCTGCGCGGTCTGGACATTACCCTGACCACCACTGCCAAATCGGATGACGAAGGTCGCGCTCTGCTGCGTGCTTTCAAATTCCCGTTCCGCAACTGATTGGAGTAGGAAAATGGCCAAGAAGAGCATGAAGAACCGTGAGCTGAAGCGTCAGCTCACCGTTGCCAAGTACGCCGCCAAGCGTGCAGCGCTTAAAGCTATCATCGTTGATCTGAACGCAAGTCCAGAAGCACGCTGGGAAGCTACCGTAGCACTGCAGAAGCAGCCACGTGACGCAAGCGCCTCGCGCATGCGTAACCGCTGCCGCCTGACTGGTCGTCCGCATGGCGTGTACCGCAAGTTCGGCCTGGGCCGTAACATGCTGCGTCAAGCTGCAATGCGTGGTGACGTTCCAGGTCTGGTCAAAGCCAGCTGGTAAGCACTGTCAAAGTCTCGGTGGTCAGGGTCTCAGGATCCTGACCACCGGTGGCCTTGAAGCCGAATCAAGCCCCTTTTGGGGCTTGATTCATTTCTGGGGTGTGTCTAGAATGACCGGCTCGCCTGAGCCCGTGTTTTTCATGCCCGGAGTTTCTCGGCGACACGTAGTAGCCGTAAGGCTAATTTTTTTGCATTAGGAGCGTCTAGCCCATGAGTATGCAGGACCCGTTAGCGGACATGCTAACTCGAATCCGTAATGCCCAGATGGCTGAAAAGTCCGTCGTAAGCATGCCGTCTTCCACGTTGAAGGTGGCTGTAGCAAAAGTCCTGAAGGACGAAGGTTACATCGCGGGTTATCAGATCAGCAGCGAAATCAAGCCTCTGCTGTCCATCGAGCTGAAATACTTCGAAGGCCGTCCGGTCATCGAGGAAGTGAAGCGCGTTAGCCGTCCAGGCCTGCGTCAGTACAAGTCCGTCGAGGAGTTGCCGAAAGTTCGCGGCGGTCTGGGCGTGTCTATCGTCTCCACCAACAAGGGTGTGATGACTGATCGTGCTGCGCGCGCTGCCGGTGTCGGCGGCGAAGTTCTTTGCACTGTGTTCTAAGGGGGGATAAGCATGTCTCGCGTCGCTAAGAACCCCGTTAAGCTGCCAGCCGGTGTCGAAGTCAAATTCGCAGGCCAACAGCTTTCGGTGAAGGGTGCCAAGGGCACTCTTGAACTGAACATCCATTCGTCCGTTGAGATCGTTCAGGAAGCCGGTGAGCTGCGTTTTGCTGCTCGCAATGGTGACCAACAGACTCGCGCAATGGCTGGTACCACTCGTGCGTTGGTAAACAACATGGTCCAAGGCGTAAGCCAAGGCTTCGAGCGCAAGCTCCAGCTGGTCGGTGTTGGTTACAAAGCGCAAGCAAAAGGCTCGGTTCTGAACCTGGCTCTTGGCTTCTCGCACCCAGTGGATTACGAACTGCCGGAAGGCATCACCGCTGAGACTCCTAGCCAGACCGATATCCTGATCAAGGGCATCGACAAGCAGCTGGTAGGTCAAGTGGCCGCCGAGATCCGCGACTTCCGTCCACCAGAGCCGTACAAAGGCAAAGGTGTGCGCTACGCGGACGAAGTCGTCCGTCGTAAAGAAGCCAAGAAGAAGTAGGGCATAGCAAATGACCGACAAAAAAGTTACTCGACTGCGTCGCGCTCGCAAAGCACGCCTGAAAATGCACGAACTCGAAGTCGTGCGTCTCTGCGTGTTCCGCTCTTCGCAGCACATCTACGCCCAGGTCATTTCGGCCGACGGCAACAAAGTCCTGGCAAGTGCCTCGACTTTGGATAAAGAACTGCGTGATGGTGCTACCGGCAACATCGACGCGGCCACTAAGGTTGGCCAGCTGGTCGCTACGCGTGCTAAAGCCGCTGGCGTCTCGCAGGTGGCTTTCGACCGCTCTGGCTTCAAGTACCACGGCCGCGTCAAGGCGCTGGCTGATGCTGCTCGTGAAGCTGGGCTGGAGTTCTAAGTTATGTCCAATAACGACCAAAAGCGCGACGAAGGCTACATCGAGAAGCTGGTTCAAGTTAACCGCGTAGCCAAAACCGTAAAAGGCGGCCGTATCTTCACTTTCACCGCGTTGACCGTGGTAGGTGATGGCAAGGGCCGTGTTGGCTTCGGCCGTGGCAAGTCGCGTGAAGTGCCTGCTGCGATCCAGAAGGCAATGGAAGCTGCTCGCCGCAACATGATCCAGGTTGATCTGAACGGCACCACTCTGCAGTACGCAATGAAGTCTGCCCACGGCGCTTCGAAGGTGTACATGCAGCCTGCTTCTGAAGGTACCGGTATCATCGCCGGCGGCGCCATGCGTGCTGTCCTCGAGGTTGCTGGCGTTCAGAACGTTCTGGCCAAGTGCTATGGCTCGACTAACCCTGTAAACGTGGTTCACGCCACTTTCAAGGGCTTGAAGGCTATGCAGTCTCCTGAATCCATTGCCGCCAAGCGTGGCAAAAGCGTCAAGGAGATCTTCTGATCATGGCTACCGTAAAAGTTACGCTGATCAAAAGCATGACCGGCCGCATCCCTAACCACAAACTGTGCGTTAAGGGTCTGGGTCTGCGTCGCATCGGTCACACTGTAGAAGTCCAGGATACTCCCGAGAACCGCGGGATGATCAACAAGGCTTACTACATGCTGCGTGTCGAGGGTTAATCGATGAAACTCAATGATCTGAGTCCAGCGCCGGGTTCCCGTCGCGAAAAGCATCGTCCGGGCCGTGGTATCGGTAGTGGTTTGGGCAAGACTGGTGGCCGTGGTCACAAAGGTCAGACCTCCCGCTCCGGTGGCACCATTGCTCCAGGCTTTGAAGGCGGTCAACAGCCGCTGCATCGTCGCCTGCCGAAGTTCGGTTTCGTTTCCCTGAAGGCCATGGACCGCGCAGAAGTGCGTCTGTCCGAGCTGGCTAAAGTGGACGGCGACATCGTCACCGTGCAGTCCCTGAAGGATGCCAACGTGATCAACCAGAACGTACAGCGTGTGAAAATCATGCTGTCGGGCGAAGTTGCTCGCGCTGTCACCATCGGAAAGGGAATCGGCGCCACCAAAGGTGCGCGTGCGGCTATCGAAGCAGCTGGCGGCAAGTTCGAGGAATAAATGGCTAAGCAAGGTGCTCTCTCTGCGCTCGGCAAAGGCGGTATGTCTGAACTCTGGGCTCGTCTGCGTTTTCTGTTCCTGGCGATTATCGTCTACCGAATAGGCGCACACATCCCGGTTCCAGGTATCAACCCGGACCGACTCGCAGACCTGTTTCGACAGAATGAGGGGACCATTCTTAGCTTGTTCAACATGTTTTCCGGCGGCGCGCTGGAGCGGATGAGCATCTTTGCACTGGGGATCATGCCGTACATCTCGGCATCGATCATCATGCAGCTGATGACCGCTGTCAGCCCGCAGCTGGAACAGTTGAAGAAGGAAGGTGAAGCTGGCCGTCGCAAGATCAGCCAGTACACCCGCTACGGCACTGTCGTTCTCGCTCTTGTCCAGGCCATTGGCATGTCCATCGGCCTGGCGGGGCAAGGCGTTTCGTTCACTGCTGACTTCAGCTTCCATTTCGTCGCGGTAACCACTTTCGTGGCGGGCGCGATGTTCATGATGTGGCTGGGTGAGCAGATTACTGAGCGTGGTGTTGGCAACGGTATCTCGATGTTGATCTTCGCAGGTATCGTCGCCGGTCTTCCGAGAGCGATCGGGCAGTCTTTCGAGTCTGCGCGTCAGGGTGATATCAACATTTTCGCTCTGGTTGCCATCGGTTTGCTGGCAGTAGCGATTATCGGTTTCGTGGTATTCATCGAGCGTGGTCAGCGTCGTATTGCTGTTCACTACGCCAAGCGTCAGCAGGGCCGCAAGGTATTTGCTGCGCAGACGAGCCACTTGCCGTTGAAGGTGAACATGGCCGGTGTTATTCCGGCTATTTTCGCGAGCAGCATCTTGCTGTTCCCGGCTTCGTTGGGCGCCTGGTTCGGCCAGTCTGAAGGTATGGGCTGGTTGCAGGATCTCTCGCAGTCGATCGCTCCTGGTCAGCCGTTGAATATTCTGCTGTTTAGTGCAGGGATTATTTTCTTCTGCTTCTTCTATACGGCGTTGATGTTCAATCCGAAAGACGTAGCGGAAAACCTGAAGAAGTCCGGTGCCTTTATTCCGGGTATCCGTCCGGGTGAGCAGTCTGCGCGCTACATTGATGGCGTTCTGACTCGCTTGACCATGTTCGGTGCTCTTTACATGACGGCCGTCTGCCTGTTGCCCCAGTTCCTGGTGGTTGCGGCAAACGTACCGTTCTACCTTGGCGGGACCTCGTTGCTGATCGTGGTCGTGGTTGTGATGGACTTCATGTCCCAAGTACAATCGCACCTCGTTTCGCACCAGTACGAATCCCTGATGAAGAAAGCCAACCTGAAGGGCTACGGCAGCGGCATGTTGCGCTGAGTAGCGTCCATAAGGTTCGAGGAGTTGGTGATGAAAGTTCGTGCATCGGTGAAAAAGCTGTGCCGTAACTGCAAGATTATTCGCCGCGAAGGTGTTGTTCGGGTAATTTGCAGCGCGGAACCGCGTCACAAACAGCGCCAAGGCTGAGTGTGATTGTGCTTTAAGCCCGGCAGCTAGTGCGCTGCCGGGTTGATTATTTGTTATTACAGCGATATTATCTCGCGCCCTATTTCTTGGCTTCCGGGGCGTAGGTAGCTGTCAATTGGAGTCCCACTGAATGGCCCGTATTGCAGGCGTCAACATTCCAGATAACAAGCATACTGTTATCTCGCTGACCTACATCTATGGTGTTGGTCGCACTACTGCACAGAAAATTTGTGCAGTGGCTGGGGTCAACCCAGCGGCAAAGATCAAAGATCTGAGCGACGAGCAGATTGAACAGCTGCGTGGCGAAGTGGCGAAGTTCACCACTGAAGGTGACCTGCGCCGTGAAACCAACATGAAAATCAAGCGCTTGATGGACCTCGGTTGCTATCGCGGTCTGCGTCATCGTCGTGGTCTTCCAGTACGCGGTCAGCGTACCAAGACCAACGCGCGTACCCGTAAAGGCCCGCGTAAGCCGATCCGCAAGTAATCGCCCCAGCGAATCGACAGGAATTTAATCATGGCAAAACCTGCTGCTCGTCCTCGTAAAAAAGTTAAAAAGACAGTGGTTGATGGCATCGCCCACATCCATGCATCTTTTAACAACACCATCGTGACCATTACCGACCGTCAAGGTAACGCTCTTTCCTGGGCTACCTCCGGTGGTTCGGGTTTCCGCGGTTCCCGCAAGTCCACCCCGTTCGCCGCTCAAGTTGCTGCTGAACGTGCTGGTCAAGCTGCGCTGGAATACGGCCTGAAAAACCTCGACGTCAACGTCAAGGGTCCAGGTCCAGGTCGTGAATCCGCAGTTCGTGCATTGAACGGCTGTGGCTACAAGATCGCCAGCATCACCGACGTGACGCCAATCCCGCACAACGGGTGCCGTCCGCCGAAGAAGCGCCGCGTGTAATCCAGGAGATTGTAAAGAATGGCTCGTTACATTGGTCCAAAATGCAAACTCGCTCGTCGCGAAGGCACCGATCTCTTCCTGAAGAGCGGCGTGCGCGCGATCGAATCGAAGTGCAACATCGAAGCAGCACCTGGTATCCACGGCCAGCGCCGCGGTCGCCAGTCCGATTACGGCACCCAACTGCGTGAGAAGCAGAAGGTTCGTCGTATCTACGGCGTTCTCGAGCGTCAGTTCAGCGGCTACTACAAAGAAGCAGCTGGCAAGAAAGGCGCAACCGGCGAAAACCTGTTGCAACTGCTCGAATGCCGTCTGGACAACGTTGTATACCGTATGGGCTTCGGTTCTACTCGTGCCGAATCCCGTCAGCTGGTATCGCACAAGTCGATCAGCGTTAACGGTCAGACCGTAAACGTTCCGTCCTACCAGGTTCGTGCTGGTGACGTGGTTGCTGTTCGCGAGAAAGCAAAGAATCAACTTCGCATTGTCCAAGCTCTCGATCTGTGTGCCCAACGTGGCCGCGTAGAATGGGTAGAAGTAGACACTGAGAAGAAGTCGGGCGTTTTCAAGAACGTTCCAGCTCGCAGTGATCTGTCCGCCGACATCAACGAAAGCCTGATTGTCGAGCTCTACTCCAAGTAAGGGCTAGAAAATAGGTGCATCCATGCAGATTTCGGTAAATGAGTTCCTGACACCCCGCCATATCGATGTGCAGGTTGTCAGTCCAACCCGCGCCAAGATCACACTCGAGCCTCTCGAGCGTGGTTTCGGCCACACCCTGGGCAACGCGCTGCGCCGCATCCTGTTGTCCTCAATGCCCGGCTGTGCAGTAGTCGAGGCCGAGATTGACGGTGTACTCCATGAGTACAGCGCGATCGAAGGCGTACAGGAAGATGTCATTGAAATCCTGTTGAACCTTAAAGGCCTGGCTATCAAGCTGCACGGTCGTGACGAAGTTACGCTGACCTTGTCGAAGAAGGGTTCGGGGGTGGTTACCGCTGCCGATATTCAGCTGGATCATGATGTCGAGATCGTTAACCCCGATCACGTAATCGCTAACCTGGCGTCTAACGGCGCCCTGAACATGAAGCTCACCGTAGCTCGTGGTCGTGGTTATGAGCCGGCAGACTCGCGTCAGAGCGATGAAGACGAAAGCCGCAGCATCGGTCGCTTGCAGCTTGACTCTTCGTTCAGCCCGGTTCGCCGTATCGCATACGTGGTGGAAAACGCCCGTGTCGAGCAGCGTACTAACCTGGACAAGCTGGTTATTGATCTGGAAACCAACGGTACCCTGGATCCTGAAGAGGCTATCCGTCGTGCTGCAACCATCCTGCAACAGCAGTTGGCTGCGTTCGTCGACCTCAAGGGTGACAGTGAGCCAGTGGTTGTCGAGCAGGAAGACGAGATCGATCCGATCCTGCTTCGCCCGGTTGACGATCTGGAACTGACTGTACGTTCGGCTAACTGCCTTAAGGCGGAAAACATCTACTACATCGGCGACCTGATTCAGCGTACCGAAGTAGAGCTGTTGAAGACTCCGAACCTTGGCAAGAAATCCTTGACTGAAATCAAGGACGTTCTGGCCTCCCGCGGTCTGTCCCTCGGCATGCGCCTCGACAACTGGCCGCCTGCAAGTCTTAAGAAGGACGACAAGGCGACTGCCTGATCGTCGTAATCACCGAACGTTGTGTTTGGTAAGGAATGAACCATGCGTCATCGTAAAAGTGGTCGTCACCTGAGCCGCACCAGCTCGCACCGCAAGGCCATGTTCCAGAACATGGCGGTGTCGCTGTTCGAGCACGAGCTGATCAAAACTACACTGCCGAAAGCCAAAGAACTGCGCCGCGTTGCCGAGCCGCTGATCACTCTGGCCAAGACAGACAGCCTGGCTAACCGCCGCCTGGCTTTCGACCGTACTCGTTCGAAAGCTATCGTTGGTAAGCTCTTCAACGACCTGGGCAAGCGTTACGCTACCCGTGAGGGTGGCTACCTGCGCATCCTCAAGTGCGGTTTCCGCGCTGGCGACAACGCGCCTATGGCGTACGTCGAGTTGGTTGATCGTGCTACCGGCGGTGAAGCTGTATCCGCTGAGTAAGACGGCAATAAAGAAAAAACCGGGCCTTGTGCCCGGTTTTTTTGTGCCTGTGAAAAGGTAAACGGCCGTTTCGGCTGGTCTCGCTATTGGCAACACGGCAGCATTAGATAATGACTATCGATGTCCATGATTTAATGAATTTGGATACTGTAACTAACATGGTCAATACTCCTTTCCAGCCGATTAGCCGGCAGTTCAGAGACCGACCGAGGAAGATTGAGCATGAGCCAGACCAAAACGCTTACGACAGCAAGCGGCGCTCCTGTCGCCGATAACCAGAATTCTCGCTCTGCGGGCCCCCGTGGCCCGTTGCTGCTCGACGACTTCCACCTTATCGAGAAGCTCGCTCACTTCAACCGCGAGAATATCCCCGAGCGCCGCGTGCACGCCAAAGGCTCGGGCGCCTACGGCACATTCACCGTGACACGGGATATCACCCAATACACCTGTGCTAAATTGTTCGAGTCTGTCGGCAAGCAGACGCCTACTTTCCTGCGGTTTTCCACTGTCGGAGGCGAGCGAGGCTCTGCCGATACTGAGCGCGATCCCCGTGGTTTCGCCCTGAAGTTCTACACCGAGGAAGGTAACTGGGACATTGTGGGTAACAACACGCCGGTATTCTTCATTCGCGATCCGCTGAAGTTCCCGGACTTTATCCACACCCAGAAACGTCTGCCGCAAAGTAACCTGAAAAGCGCCCAGATGATGTGGGATTTCTGGTCGCATTCGCCTGAGGCCCTGCACCAGGTCACCATTCTGTTCTCTGACCGCGGCATTCCTGACGGCTATCGCCACATGCACGGCTTTGGTAGCCACACCTACAGCTTGATCAATGCACAGGGTGAGCGTCACTGGGTCAAATGGCACTACAAGACCAAGCAAGGCATCAAGAACCTGTCGCCGGCCGAGGCCGCTCGCCTGGCGGGTACTGATCCGGATTACGCCCAGCGTGACCTGTTCAACGCCATTGAGCGCGGTGATTTCCCGAAATGGAGCGTCTGCATCCAGATCATGACCGAAGCCCAGGCTGCTGCGCATTACGAAAATCCGTTCGATGTGACCAAGACCTGGTCGCAGAAAGAGTTTCCGCTGATTGAAGTCGGCGAACTGGAGCTCAACCGCAACCCTCTGAACTACTTCGCTGAAGTGGAGCAAGCAGCGTTCGGGCCCAGCAACATGGTGCCAGGTGTGGGGCTTTCGCCGGACCGCATGTTGCAAGGCCGCGTATTCGCCTACGCGGATGCGCACCGCTACCGTGTCGGCACCAATCATCAGCAGTTGCCGGTGAATGCTCCGCGCAGCCCGGTCAACACCTATCAGCGCGACGGTGCCATGGCGTTCGGCAGCAACGGTGGAGCAGCGCCCAACTACGAGCCGAACAGCTATGTGGAGGCGCCGAAGCAGGCACCACGTTATGCGGAGCCGGCTCTGGCCTTGAGCGGGGCGGCCGATCGCTACGATCATCGCGAGGATACTGACTACTACAGCCATGCGGGGGCGCTGTTCCGCTTGATGAACGACGAGCAGAAAGCGCTGTTGATCAGTAATATCGCCGGTGCGATGGCGGGTGTCTCGGCAGACGTCGTCGACCGTCAATTGCAGCACTTCTTCAAGGCAGACGCCGCTTACGGCGAAGGCATCGCAAAGGCGTTGGGCGTACAGCTTAACTAAGTCTAAACGAGAAGCAGAACCGCCCTCATTTGGGCGGTTTTTGCGTTATTTAACCCTATTTTCTCGGATTTTCTTCGCTTTTATTGCGATGAGCGAGTGACCTTGCAGTCAGCATGGTTCAAACTAGAGCCTTTCAAAGCTTGTGGAGATGTAGGGCGATGCAAGGTCACCCAGACGTAATCGATTACCTCAACACGCTGCTGACCGGTGAGCTGGCGGCACGTGATCAATATTTCATCCATTCGCGGATGTACGAGGATTGGGGTTTTACCGAGCTCTACGAACGTATCAACCATGAGATGGAAGAAGAGACTCAGCACGCCGATGCACTCATGCGCCGGATCCTGATGCTTGAAGGCACTCCACGCATGCGCGCAGACGACCTGGATATCGGAACCACCGTGCCCGAAATGCTGGCCGCTGACTTGCGTCTGGAATACAAGGTCCGCGCGGCGTTGTGCAAAGGCATCGAACTGTGCGAGCAACACAACGACTACGTGACCCGCGAGATCCTGCGCGTCCAGCTCAACGATACCGAGGAAGACCACACCTACTGGCTTGAGAAGCAGTTGGGGCTGATCAAGTTGATCGGGTTGGAAAACTACCTGCAGTCGCAGTGCTGATTCTGGCTTGAGGTCGGTGAGACCGTTGTTCTGGTGGGCATGCCGTTATGAAAAAGCCCCTGGCATCGATGAGATGGCAGGGGCTTTTTCATGACCGGTGTCTCAATCCCGGTCGCGCTCCAGCAGAGGCTTGAGGTAGTGACCGGTATGGGATTGCTTCATCTGCGCCACTTGCTCGGGCGTCCCCACCGCGATGATCTGGCCACCCTTGGAGCCACCTTCCGGCCCAAGGTCCACCAGCCAGTCGGCGGTCTTGATCACGTCCAGATTGTGCTCGATCACCACCACGGTGTTGCCGTGGTCGCGAAGACGATGCAGCACGTCGAGCAATTGCTGGATATCGGCGAAGTGCAAGCCCGTGGTCGGTTCGTCGAGGATGTACAGGGTCTTGCCGGTGTCGCGCTTTGACAGTTCCCGGGACAGCTTGACCCGTTGGGCCTCCCCCCCGGACAAGGTTGTCGCCGACTGCCCAAGCTTGATGTAGGACAGGCCCACGTCCATCAGCGTCTGGAGCTTGCGTGCCAGGGCCGGCACCGCGTCGAAGAACTCCCGCGCCTCTTCGATGGTCATCTCGAGGGTTTCGTGGATGTTCTTGCCCTTGTATTTGATCTCCAGGGTTTCGCGGTTGTAGCGCTTGCTCTTGCACACGTCGCACGGCACATAGATGTCCGGAAGGAAGTGCATCTCCACCTTGATCAGGCCATCGCCCTGGCACGCTTCGCAGCGCCCGCCCTTGACGTTGAACGAGAACCGGCCCGGGCCGTAGCCCCGGGAACGGGATTCGGGCACGCCGGCGAACAGCTCACGAATCGGCGTGAACAAGCCGGTGTAGGTCGCCGGGTTCGAACGCGGCGTACGGCCGATCGGGCTCTGGTCGATGTCGACCACCTTGTCCAGGTGCTCCAGGCCCTTGATGCTGTCGTGAGCCGCCGCTTCCAGGGTGGTTGCGCCGTTCAGGGCCGTGGCGCTGAGAGGGAACAGGGTGTTGTTGATCAGGGTGGATTTGCCGGAGCCGGATACGCCGGTGACACAGGTGAGCAGACCGATCGGGATCTCCAGGTCAACGTTGCGCAGGTTGTTGCCACGGGCTCCCTTGAGGGTCAGGGACAGCTTCTTGTTGCGCGGCGTACGTTTGGCCGGGACCTTTATCTTCACACGGCCGGACAGGTATTTGCCGGTCAGGGAGTCAGGATGGGCCATGACCTCGGCGGCAGTGCCCTGCGCCACGATATGCCCGCCATGTACCCCCGCACCGGGGCCGATATCCACCACGTAGTCCGCCAGGCGGATCGCGTCTTCATCGTGCTCCACCACGATCACCGTGTTGCCGATGTCCCGCAAATGCTTCAGGGTCCCCAGCAGCCGATCGTTGTCCCGTTGGTGCAGGCCGATGGAAGGTTCGTCGAGGATGTACATCACCCCCACCAGGCCCGCGCCGATCTGGCTGGCCAGGCGGATGCGCTGGGCTTCGCCGCCGGACAAGGTGTCCGCGCTGCGATCGAGGGTCAGGTAGTCCAGGCCGACATTCACCAGGAACTGCAAGCGTTCACGAATCTCCTTGAGAATCTTGTCCGCGATTTCGCCGCGGCGCCCGGTGAGCTTGAGGCCGCCGAAATAGTCGGTGGCATCGCCGATCGGTAGGTTGGTCACCGCCGGCAAGGTCTTCTCGCCCACCCAGACATGCCGGGCCTCCCGCCGCAAACGGGTGCCACGACAGTCGGGGCAGGGCTGGGTGCTGAGAAACTTGGCCAGCTCTTCGCGCACGCTCGCCGATTCGGTCTCACGGTAGCGCCGCTCGAGGTTCGGCACGATGCCTTCGAACGGGTGGGAGCGCTTGACGATGTCGCCGCGGTCGTTCAAGTACTTGAAGTCGACGTTCTGCGAGCCGCTGCCGTGCAGGATGTACTGCTGCCGGTCGGCGGGCAGTTCGTTGAACGGCTTGTCCAGGCTGAACTTGTAGTGGGCCGCCAGGGACCCGAGCATCTGGAAGTAATAGACGTTGCGCCTGTCCCAGCCGCGAATCGCGCCTTCGGCCAGGGTCAGTTCGCCATTGACCAGGCGCTTGGTGTCGAAGAACTGCTTGACCCCCAGGCCATCGCACGTCGGGCAGGCGCCCGCCGGGTTGTTGAAGGAGAACAGCTTGGGTTCCAGCTCGCTGATGGCATGGCCGCAGACCGGGCAGGCGAAGCGTGCGGAAAAAATGATTTCCTCACCGGGTTCGTCGTCCATCGGCGCGACCAGGGCAATGCCGTCGGCCAGCTTCAAGGCGGTCTCGAAGGACTCGGCCAGGCGTTGTTGCAGGTCGGGTCGGACCTTGAAGCGGTCCACCACCACATCGATCGAATGCTTCTTCTGTTTATCCAGCTTCGGCAGTTCGTCCAGTTCGCACAACTTGCCGTTCACCCGGGCCCGCACGAAGCCCTGGGCTCGCAGCTCTTCGAAGACCAGCAGGTGCTCGCCCTTGCGCTCGCGGACGACCGGTGCCAGCAGCATCAGCTTGCTGCCTTCGGGCTGGGCCAGTACCAGGTCGACCATCTGGCTGACGGTCTGGGCTTCCAGGGGGATGTCGTGATCGGGGCAGCGGGGGATCCCGACTCGCGCGTAGAGCAGGCGCAGGTAGTCGTAGATCTCGGTGATGGTGCCGACCGTCGATCGGGGGTTATGGGAAGTCGATTTCTGTTCGATGGAAATCGCCGGCGACAGGCCTTCGATGGTGTCGACGTCGGGTTTTTCCATCATCGACAGGAATTGCCGGGCGTAGGCCGACAGCGATTCGACATAGCGTCGCTGGCCTTCGGCGTACAGGGTGTCGAAAGCCAGGGATGATTTGCCGGATCCGGACAGGCCGGTGATGACGATCAGCTTGTCCCGTGGCAGGGTCAGGTCGATATTCTTCAGGTTGTGGGTACGGGCCCCACGAATCAGGATCTTGTCCAAAATGGCCTCGCTCGGCGGGCGTCGAAAACGTAGGAGTATAAGGGCAAATACTGGATGGATGCACACTATTGAATCGCGACGGCGGCCATACATGAAGACTGCGCGTCAAACCGTCGCGATATACCCCCTCAATCGATGGGACTGGTAGAATCGCCGCCGGTTCAGATGAGGTTTTTCCATGCACGATCCCCACAGCGAACGCATGAGTAGCGGCGAGACCCGAGCGGCAAGCGGTCTGGCCCTGGTGTTCGCCTTCCGTATGCTGGGCATGTTCATGGTGTTGCCGGTGCTGGCGACCTATGGCATGGACCTGGCGGGCGCGACGCCGGCCCTCATCGGGCTGGCGATTGGCGCGTATGGCCTGACCCAGGCGATTTTCCAGATTCCCTTTGGTGTCATTTCCGACCGTATCGGCCGGCGTCCGGTCATTTACCTGGGGTTGATCGTCTTTGCCCTGGGCAGCGTCCTGGCGGCCAGCGCCGATTCGATCTGGGGCGTGATCGCCGGGCGGATCCTGCAAGGTGCCGGGGCGATTTCCGCCGCCGTCATGGCACTGCTGTCAGACCTGACCCGCGAGCAGCACCGGACCAAGGCCATGGCCATGATCGGCATGACGATCGGCCTGTCGTTCGCCGTCGCCATGGTGGTCGGTCCCTTGCTGACCCGGGCTTTCGGCCTGTCGGGGCTGTTCCTGGCGACCGGTGCCATGGCCCTGCTGGGCATCCTGATCGTGGCCTTCGTGGTACCGCAATCCACCGGGCCGCTGCAGCATCGCGAGTCCGGCGTGGCCCGCCAGGCGCTGATACCCACGCTCAAGCACCCGGACCTGTTGCGCCTGGACCTGGGCATCTTCGTGCTGCATGCCATGCTGATGTCCAGCTTCGTGGCCTTGCCGCTGGCGCTGGTCGAGAAGGCCGGCCTGCCCAAGGAGCAACACTGGTGGGTTTACCTCACCGCGCTGCTGATTTCTTTCTTCGCCATGATTCCCTTCATCATCTATGGCGAGAAGCGACGCAAAATGAAACGAGTTTTGCTCGGCGCCGTCGTGACGCTGATGCTCACTGAGCTATTCTTCTGGCAGTTCGGCGACAGCCTGCGGGCCCTGGTGATCGGCACGGTGGTATTTTTCACCGCGTTCAATCTGCTGGAGGCCTCCCTGCCGTCGCTGATCAGCAAGGTTTCACCGGCGGGCGGCAAGGGCACGGCGATGGGGGTCTATTCCACCAGCCAGTTCCTGGGTTCGGCGTTGGGCGGGATCCTGGGCGGCTGGTTGTTCCAGCATGGCGGTTTGTCGGTTGTATTCCTGGGATGCGCGGCGCTGGCTGCACTTTGGCTGGTCTTTGCTGTTACCATGCGCGAACCTCCGTATGTGACGAGCCTGCGCTTGCCGTTGTCGCCCGAAGCCATCCGCGAAGCAGGCCTGGCCGAGCGCCTCAGGGCCGTCGTTGGAGTAACCGATGCAGTGGTGGTCGCCGACGAAGCGGCCGTTTATATCAAACTGGACACCGAATTATTGGATCGTGCGACGCTCGAGCGCCTGGTGAACAACCCGGCACCGACCGCGTGCGAAGCCTAGGAGAACGTTATGGCCCGTGGGGTTAACAAAGTCATATTGGTCGGTACTTGCGGCCAGGATCCCGAGGTTCGCTACCTGCCTAACGGCAACGCCGTGACCAACCTGAGTCTGGCGACCAGCGAACAGTGGACCGACAAGCAGACCGGCCAGAAGGTCGAAAAGACCGAATGGCACCGCGTGTCGATGTTCGGCAAGGTGGCGGAGATCGCCGGCGAATACCTGCGCAAGGGTTCGCAGGTGTACATCGAAGGCAAGCTGCAGACCCGCGAGTGGGAAAAAGACGGCATCAAGCGCTACACCACTGAAATCATCGTCGACATGCAGGGCACCATGCAACTGCTGGGCGGCCGTCCGCAGGGCGATCAACAAGGTGGCAACAACTACCAGCAGTCCGCGCCTCGTCAGCAGGCTCCACGTCCGCAGGCGGCGCCTCAGCCACAGCGCGAGCGTCCGGCCCCGCAACAGACCGCACCGCAGCCGGCGCCGGATTTCGACAGCTTCGATGACGATATTCCGTTCTAAGAGTCGCTGAATACCGCATCGCACAAAAAACCGCGCTTCGTTTTCGAAACGCGGTTTTTTTACGCCTGGCCCTTGGTGCTCAGGCTCTGCCACCTAGAAATTCCTCCGTACTCACCACGCTCGCGTACGCAAACTCCAGCGCCGCCATGAAGGCCGCATGCACTTGGGCGGCGGGGACGACGACGCCGTTGAATTCCAGGTCCAGGGTGGCGCAAGCGTCGTGGATCACCGTGACGTCATAACCCAGATCCGCCGCCGCACGGGTGACACCGTCGACGCACATATGGCTCATGCTGCCGACGATGACCAATTGTTCGATACCGTGCTGGTCGAGGAGGGCCTGCAGCTCGGTTTCACGGAACGAATTGACATAATGCTTGAGCACCACCGGCTCATCGGCGCGGTTGAGCACCTTGGAATGCAGCTTCGCGCCTTCGGAGCCTGGCGTGAAGAACGGAGCATCTTCGGAGGTGAATTCGTGGCGAATATGCACTACTTGGTTGCCGGCCTGGCGAAAGGCTTCAATGATCCGGGCGGCGTTGTCGGCGGCGGCTTCGGCGCGGACCAGCGGCCATTTTCCCTGGGGGAAGTAGTCGTTCTGGATATCGACTACGATGAGCGCTTGCTTGGACATGGGGCTTTCCTCGATCAGGTTGGAAGTGAGGCCATCATCGGCTTTTGCCGCCGCGTCGAGGATTGGCCGCAACGACAATAAGCGAGGGAAAACTGACAATGGTGCAACAAAGGGCGGTCGCGGAGCTCGGGGTGTTGATCTATCCGGGCGCGCAGTTGGCGGCGGTGCATGGCTTGACCGACCTGTTCGCCGTGGCGGACCGGATCGCGCTGGAGCATGCCAGCGCGCCGTTGCCGCGTCTGCGGGTCAGCCATTGGCGGGCGGAGCACGGTGAGGCACCGTCACGGGTGTTCGACAGCGCAGCCGGGCCGGCGGGCCAACTGGCCGCGCTGCTGATCCCGCCATCCCTCGACGGTTTCAGCGAAGGCCAGGCTGCCGACGGACTGATGAACTGGCTGCGGACACAGCATGCCGGCGGCACGGTACTGGGCGGGGTCTGCGTCGGTTCGATCCTGCTGGCCGAAAGCGGCTTGCTCGATGGGCGTAGCGCCACCACTCACTGGACGTCCGCCAAGAGTTTCGCCGCCCGCTACCCCAAGGTCAGGCTCCAGGCGGACAAGCCCATCGTCGACGATGGCGACCTGATTACCACGGCCGGACTGATGGCCTGGTCGGAGCTGGGGTTGCGCCTGGTGGACCGCCTGCTCGGGCCGAGCATCGCCACACGCACGGCGCAATTTCTGGTGATCGAGCATAGCGACAGCGCCAGCCAGTGCGGCAGCAACTTCGCGCCGATCCTCGGGCATGGGGATGCGGCGATTCTCAAGGTCCAGCACTGGCTGCAAGGCAGCGGAGCGGTGGATGTGTCTCTGGGCGCGATGGCCGAACGGGCAGGGCTGGAAGAACGCACCTTCCTGCGAAGGTTCCGCGCCGCCACCGGCCTCAAGCCTACCGAATACTGCCAGCACCTGCGGGTTGGCAAGGCACGGGAAATGCTGGAATTCACCAACGGCACCATCGACCACATCGCCTGGACCGTGGGCTATCAGGATGCGAGCGCCTTCCGGGCGATCTTCAGGAAAATCACCGGGCTGGCGCCGAGCGACTACCGGACGAGATTCGGTGTGAGCCCGCCGAGCGGTTCAAAGGGATAGCGACGCCTTTATCCCCAGTCGTGCAAATTGCGGGATGCTTTGCGCTGGTCGTGCAGAATGAAACAGGCCAGATGCTATTAATCCTCCGACGGGACGCCCATTTTCCTGACCGTTCGTCCCCCGCCGAGCCTTGGCCTGATCTCTGCACCCCTTTACTTGAAGCCATCGAGGTAAGGGCAACGCATGACGTCAGTCAAACGCAACAAAACGGTAGTGGCGCATTCCATCAATCCTCACGCGCCCGTCCATGAGGTGCACACCAATCGAGCCTTGGCCCATTGGTTGGCGCAGATCCTCGGGTTTGAATACGGCGGCAGCTATGACCGCGAGCAACATGCGGGGCGCGACTTGTATCTGCTGCCTACGCAAACCCTGATCGGCGCCGAAGCCGCGCGGCAGTTCGGTGTCCATGGGCCGGACGATCTGTGGGGCGGCTATGTCGAGCATGATTTCATCTGCACCAAGGCCATCACCCACGGTCTGTTGAACAAGTACGCCGTCGCGCCCGAGGGGTGGTCGCCGTTGTTCGCCAAATTGAGCCGCGGCGTGGTGCTCGACGGTGTCAGTGTCTTTTCGCTCAAGGACGCGCGCCCCGCAGCCGAACATCTGCTGTACGCCGGGCCGATCCGCTTCAAGCCCATCCATGCCTGTGCCGGGCGCGACCAGCGCGTGATCGAGAGCATCGCCCAGTTCGACGAAATCGTCGCCGCGCCCGATGCCCAGGCGTTGTTCAGCGCCGGAGTGGTATTGGAGCAGAACCTGCGGGAGGTCAAGACCCAGAGCGTTGGCCAGAGCAGCATCGGCGGCAAGGTCATCAGCTATTGCGGCGTGCAACACCTCACCCGTGACAGCGAGGGGCTGGAGGTCTACGGCGGTTCGGACCTGCTGGTGGTGCAGGGCGGTTACATCGAGTTGCTCAGGCTTGAACTGGCCGACGACGTTCGCGAAGCGGTGCGACTGGCCCAGGTGTTCGACGATGCCGCCAACCAGGCCTATCCCGGTTTCTTCGCGTCGCGGCGCAACTACGACATTGCCCAGGGCCTCGACGCCGGCGGCCAGCCCCGTAGCGGTGTGCTGGAACAATCCTGGCGCATGGGCGGGGCCAGCAGTGCCGAGCTTGCGGCGTTGCAGGTATTCGTCGAGGACCCCTCCACCAGTGTGGTGCGCGTGTCCTCGGTGGAAACCTATACCGACCAACCGCTACCCGCCGGTGCCCGGGAGGTGTATCGCGGCGCGGCGGAAAATGGTGATTTCCTACTCAAATACGTAACGGTTCAATCCCATGACGGCTAGAAGCGAAACCATTCAGATCGAGATCGATGATGAGCACATGAACGGGACGTTCCTCAGTCCCAAATCGAAAGTGCCCGGCGTGTTGTTCGTACACGGTTGGGGTGGCAGCCAGGAGCGTGATCTGGAACGGGCCAAAGGCATCGCCGGCCTGGGCTGCGTGTGCCTGACCTTCGACTTGCGCGGCCACACCGGCGGGGCGGGCATTCCGTTGTCCCGGGTCACCCGGGAAGACAATCTGCGTGATTTGCTGGCGGCCTATGACCGGTTGCTCGCCCATCCGGCCCTGGACACCTCGGCGATTGCT
Organism: Pseudomonas sp. NFACC32-1; assembly: GCF_900101215.1. Classification (NCBI taxonomy): domain Bacteria; kingdom Pseudomonadati; phylum Pseudomonadota; class Gammaproteobacteria; order Pseudomonadales; family Pseudomonadaceae; genus Pseudomonas; species Pseudomonas sp. NFACC32-1. Next base: position 189,169 of record NZ_FMUL01000012.1, on the reverse strand, counting down.
GTGGTGGGCACCAGCTACGGCGGTTACCTGGCAGCCATCCTGACCTCGCTGCGACCGGTACGCTGGCTGGCCCTGCGGGTGCCGGCCCTGTACCGCGACGAGCAATGGCATACGCCCAAGCGCGACCTGGACAAGACTGACCTGCTGGATTATCGCAGCACCCTGGTCCACGCCCATACCAATCGTGCCTTGCACGCGTGTTCGCAGTTCACGGGGGACGTGCTGTTGGTGGAGTCGGAGACCGACGATCATGTACCCCACGCCACCATCATGAGCTACCGCGCCGCGTGCCAGCAGACCCACTCGCTGACGCACCGGATCATCGACGGAGCCGACCATGCCCTGAGCGATCCCGTGTCACAGCAGGCTTACACCTCGATCCTGGTGGACTGGATCACGGAAATGGTGGTGGGAGAGCGGTTGAGCATCATCCAGGAGCGCTGATCATGTGGGTGTGTGCGGGGCTTATCGCGAGCAGGCTCGCTCCCACACCGGACTGCGACGGGCGCCAACCCCATGTCCAATGCCATCTCCTGTGGGAGCGAGCTTGCTCGCGATGGGGCCGGGCGTGGCACCTCAGCGCTTGACCCCAGGCTTGACCCGCAACGCCTTGGCCTTCGCCTCGATCACCAGATACATCACCACCGTGATCAGCAACGGCAGGATGAAATAGATCGCCCGATAGGCGATCAACCCCGCCAGCAAACTGCCCCGAGAGACTTCGTGTTGCAGCAGCGCGATGAACACCGCTTCCAACACGCCGAGCCCCGCAGGAATGTGCGTAATCACCCCGGCGATGCTGCTGATGAGCAATACGCCCAGCACCAGCGGATAGTCCAGTTTGCTCGGCAGCAAGGTAAAGATCACCGCCGCCATCAGCGACCAGTTCAACGCGCCGAGCGCCAACTGCAGCACCGCCATGCGCAGGGACGGCAGATTGATTTCCATGCCCCGGATCGTCCAGGCCCGACGTTTGGAGAACCGGCAGGCCAGCAGATAACCGGCACTCACCAACAGCAGCAGCACACCGACACCCTGCAAGGCATTGCTGCTGAGTTTCCAGCCCGGTGGCAGGGTGACCAGCCCGCTGCTGAACACCACGCCGGCCAGGGTCATGTAGCCGAACCAGTTGGTGGCCAGGCTCAGGCCTAGGATCTTGGCGATGTTGCCGGTGCTGACCCCCAGCCGCGAATAGAGCCGGTAGCGCATGGCGATGCCGCCGACCCAGGCGCTGAGGTTGAGGTTGAAGGCGTAGCTGATCACCCCCACCGGCAGGATCTGCCGCCACCCCAGTTTCTGCCGGATGTAGGTACGTCCGATCAGGTCGAAGCAGGCATAGGTAATGAAGCTGGTAATGGTCAGGGCTGCGGCGATGAGCAATGTGCGAATCTTGAAATCGGCCAGGGTGGCCAGGACTTCCGCCCAGTCGATACGCCTCGCCAGGGCTGTGAACAGTACGATCAGCAGCAGGAAGAACGCCAGGGTCAGCGGTCTTTTCCAGCGGCTCCAGCGCGATGCGGGCCTGGATGCGGTGTTGGCCTGGTCCGGCCCGTGGGCGTCCCTCGGCACGGAATGCGCTTCAGAGTGGTTCATGGGGTTCGCTCCGAACCGCCGTCGGCGGCGAAAAAGGTTTCAGACGCGGTTTATGGGCCGGCAGCCATCCGGCCCAGGCCGGAAAATGCCGCAGGAAGTGGAACACCATGAAACCGATGGTCATGCGCCACAGCAGCCCGCGTGGGGCATGGTTGGGGCGCATGACGGTGCAATGGTTGTGGCTCAGGTGTTCGAGCCGCTGGAACAGTTCGCGGTTGAAGGCCCGGTCGCGGATCAGCACATTGGCTTCCAGGTTCAGCGACAGGCTCAGGGGGTCGAGGTTGCTGGACCCGACCGTGCTCCAATCCTCGTCCACCAGGGCCACCTTGCCGTGCAGGGGGCGCTCGCAGTATTCGTAGATCACCACTCCGGCCTTGAGCAGATAGTCGTAGAGCATGCGCGCCGCGAGCTTGGCGATCATCATGTCCGGCTGGCCCTGCAGGATCAGCCGCACCTCCACGCCACGCCGCGCCGCATTGCGGATTTCGCGCAGCAACCGGTAGCCGGGGAAGAAATAGGCATTGGCGATCACCACCCTGCGCTTGGCGCTACGCAGCACTTGCAGGTAGACCTCTTCGATATCGGTCTGGTGCTCGTGGTTGTCGCGATAGACCAGGCGCACCTGGCCATCATGTTCGTTGAACGCCAGTTCGCTGCGGCGGCTGCGGCGTCGCTGCCACCAGTATTTGGCCCGGGCCGGCCGGCCGCTTTGCAACAGGGCGAAGTGATGGATATCCACCACTGCCGGGCCTTTGACTTCCACGGAGTAGTCCTGCTTGGCCTCGGGGCCGAAGTCGCCCAGGTGGTCGGCGGAAAAATTGATCCCGCCAATGAACGCGATCACCCCGTCCACCACCACGATCTTGCGGTGCAACCGCCGGAACCAGTTGGTGCGGATGCCCAGGTGCCGGGGTGCCGGGTCGAACATCTGCAGGCGCACCCCCGCGTCGCTCAGCGATGTCAGGAACTGCGGCGTCAGTTCGCCGCAGCCGAAGCCGTCGAGACTGACGGTGATGCGCACGCCCCGTTGGGCGGCGTCCACCAGCAGGTCCCGCAGTTCGTAGCCGACCTTGTCCTCGAACAGGATGAAGGTTTCCAGGAGGATCTCCTGCTCGGCCCGGCGTATGGCCTCGAAGACCCTGGGAAAGTATTGCTCGCCATTCTCCAGCAGTGTGACGCGGTTATTGCCATGCCAACCGTATTCGATGTCCACCAGCGCCGGATTGCGCTCGGTGGGTGGAACCTCGACCTGTTCCACCGTCGCCTTGTTCATCGTCGCGCTCATAACTCGATCTCCACCGACAAAGGGGCATGGTCGGAAAGGTGCGACCAGGGTCGTACGCTCAAGACCTTGGGATGATGGGCCTTGAGGTTGCGCACGTAGATGCGGTCCAGGCGCAGGATGGGCAGGCGCGCCGGAAAGCTGCGGGCCGGTTTGCCCCATTGCTCGGCGAACACTTCCCGCAGGCCGCAGGGCGCAAGCAGCTCGTTGGCCTTGCCGCGCCAGTCGTTGAAATCCCCGGCCACGATCACCGGCGCTTCGGGCGGCAATTCGCTCAACCGTTGGCAGAGCAGTTTCAATTGCTCGACACGATGGTTCTCGCGCAATCCCAGGTGTACGCAGATGGCATGCACCTGCGGGGCATCGCCATCCGGCAGGCGCAGCACGCTATGGAGCATGCCGCGGTTTTCATGGCCGCTGATGGAGACGTCCAGGTTGTCGTGACGGATGATCTGGAATTTCGACAGCAGCGCGTTACCGTGGTCCCCCGCCGGGTAGACCGCGTTGCGCCCGTAGGCGAACTGTGGCCACAGGCTGTCGGCCAGGAATTCGTATTGCGGCATGCTCGGCCAGTTGCTATAGCGCTGGGGATGATGCTCGTGTGTGCCATGGACTTCCTGCAGGAACACCACATCGGCGGACACGCTGCGCACCGCTTCGCGCAGCTCCGGCAGGATGAAGCGCCGGTTCAGGGCGGTGAACCCCTTGTGGGTATTGACCGTCAGCACCGTGAAACGGCGGATCCGGCCAAGATCCCGGGCCTGGCCCTGGATCGCGTCACCCCTTGGGTCCAGGCCCGTTTCGGAGGGGATCGTGCTCATGGCAACACTCCCTCGGCGGGACGCTGGCCGGGAGCTGTGGCCAGGTCCTTGTCCAGATCGAAGCGCTCCAGCAGATGGCGTGCGTCGTAAGGGGCGCGAACCTTGATGTCGTTGTCGAAATAGCAGAACACTTCCCGGTGCTTGCGCGCCCTGGGTCGGGTTGTCGGATCGATCAGTTGGGCATCCTCCGGTTGCTTGCCGTGGCTCCAGGCTTCGATCCGGTCACCCCAGCGCTTCAAGGCTTCGTCGGTATAACCGCTGGCATACAGTTCCTCGGCGCCGTGCAGGCGCAGGTAGACGAAATCGCTGGTGACGTCTTCGCGATACGGCCATTTACCAGCGGTGTCGGCGATCACCAGGGCGACGTCGTAGCGCTTGAGCAGCGCGACGAAGCGCGGGTCGATGAAACTTTCATGGCGGATTTCGACCGCATGGCGCAGCGGGCGTTTCTTGTCGGTTTCGGTACTGGCGTGGCCTTCCATGCGCGGTTCGTGCTCCCGGGCCAGGGCCGCGGCCGCTTCGGTGTCGTGGGGCAGTTGTTTGAGAAAGTCTTCGAACAGCTCAGGGTCGAATTTGAAGCTGGGGGGGAATTGCCAGAGGATCGCCCCTAGCTTTTCCTTGAGCTCCAGCACCCCGGAGGCGAAGAAATTGGCCAGGGGCTTGCGGATGTCCCGTAGACGCTTGATGTGCGTGATGAAGCGCGGCGCCTTGACGCTGAACACGAAGCCCGGCGGTGTTTCGGCGTACCACTGGGCATACCGTTCAGGGCGTTGCAGGGCATAGAACGATCCGTTGATCTCGATGCTGTTGACCGCTCGCGAGGCGAACTGCAATTCACGCTTTTGGGTCAGTCCCTTGGGGTAGAAGTCCCCCCGCCAAGGCGTGTATCGCCAACCGGAAATACCGATGTGGATCGCCGTCATGTGTCCCTCCCGCGCCAGATGACCTCGTACTGCCTGTGTCTTGTGATGACCTTCGCGCGGTGAAGAAAGTTTCGACGGGATGCCCGGCGGTGAGGCCCATGAGGTCCTGTGGAGAAAGGTATTGATGGCAGTGAGCATTGTGGCGAGGGGATTTATCCCCGCTGGGCCGCGAGGCAGTCCCAGACAAAAACACGCGGTTGAGCTGATGCACCGAGGTGCCGCCTTATAGGGCTGCTGCGCAGCGGGGATAAATCCCCTCGCCAAAGGATCTGGTCTTGGCTGAAGTCCCGGAGGTTTTCCCGATTCACCCGGCAAAGCGAACTTGCCGGCTCGTTTTGAATCAGTTCCTTACCAATCCCGTGTGAAGGAGCCTCGCGTTTTGTCTCGATTGAGCACTGCCTTGCTGCTGGTCCTGTCGCTGCTGACGGGCGGTATCGCCCACGCTGCGGCCGCTGCGCCTGCCGCACCGGCGCCCAGTGAGGCCCCCGCCGAACCCGAGCCACTGGTGCAGGGCGGTTTACTGGGCGCCATCAGTTCGAGCATCGACGATGTCCAGGACAAGCTCGACCTCAACCAGAGCCTGATCGATGCCTGGCGCCTGCGGGCGGACCGGGCGGCGGACGAAGTGGACAGGCTGGTGGACCAGACCGCCCGGTCCTCCTGGCGCGTGGCGGGGGATTTCCTGTTGCTTTCCGGCGTCTGGCTGGGTGCCTTTGCGCTGATCTGGACCGGGGCCCGGCTGCTGCTGCGCCATCTGGGCCATCGTCGTTGGCTGCGCAGCCGGCAACGGATACGGGACCTGCTCGGCTACCTGCTGCCCTACACCGTGCCGGCGCTGGTCTGCCTGCCGCTGACCCTGTATGTCAGCCACTTCCTGCAAGTTTCGGTCGGGCGTGCCCTGGCCCTGTGTTTTGCCTATGCCACCAGCAGCGGGATCTTCTCCACCTCGGTGCTGCTCTGCGTGATCGTGATGTTCAATGCCGGCCACAAACGTCGGGCGGTGTCGATCATTCGCCATTTCATTCCCCGTCCGTTGTTCCTGTTCGGTTTCCTCGCCGCCCTCAGCGATGCACTGACCAGTCCGCAGATCGCCCGGCAACTGGGGGGCAACATCACCGCCAGCGTCGCGGTGTTCACCGGGCTGTTCGCCTCGGTGCTGTTTGGCTGGCTGGTGATCCGCATGCGCCGGCCCGTGGCGCATCTGATTCGCAACCGCCCGCTGGCCCAACGCTTGAAACAGCCGGCCCTGCAGGAGTCGCTGCGGGTTTTTTCCGGGCTGTGGAACTGGCCGATATTGCTGATGGTGCTGGTCTCGGCGGTGAGCCTGATCGGCGTGGGCGAGGATAACCAGAGGGCCCTGCGCTGTGCGTTGTTCACCACTATCCTGCTGATCGCCACGGTATTTCTCAGCACCGTGTTCCAACAGGTGTTCAAGTCTCCCAAGGCCGAAGCCATCCAGCGCAACAGTGCCTACAAGGGCCGGTTGTTGAGCCTGTTGCATGCCTTGCTGCGGATTGTCATGGCGGTGGCGTTCATCGAGATCCTCGGCAGGATCTGGGGGCTTTCGTTGTTCGAATTCGCTTCGCGCAATGCCGTGGGGCGGGCGATCAGCGATTCCTTGAGTCGCATCGGGTTGATCCTGCTGGTGACCTGGCTCATGTGGGTGGTGCTCGATACGGCCATCCAGGAAGCCCTGAAACCACCGCTCAACAAACGTGGGGCGCGCCAGCCCAGTACGCGGGTCAAGACCATCCTGCCGCTGTTGCGCAACGCGGCGAAAATCATCCTGGTGGTGATTTGCGCAATCACCACCATGGCCAACCTGGGTATCAACGTCGCCCCGTTGCTGGCCGGTGCCGGAGTGGTGGGGTTGGCGATCGGTTTCGGTTCGCAGCAATTGGTGCAGGATGTGATCACCGGGCTGTTCATCATCATTGAAGACACGCTGTCCATCGGCGACTGGGTGGTGCTCAGCTCCGGCCACGCCGGCACCGTCGAAGGCCTGACCATCCGCACCCTGCGCCTGCGCGACGGCAAGGGGTTCGTGCACTCGGTACCGTTCGGCCAGATCAAGGCGGTGACCAACCAGTCCCGGCAATTCGCCTTTGCATTTTTCTCGGTGCAGTTCACCTACGACACCGATGTCGACCAGGCCATCGAGCTGATTCGCGAGGCCGGGCGTTCGATCGCTGAAGATCCGTTTCTCAAGTTCAACCTGCAAGGGCCGCTGGATGTGTTCGGCGTGGACAAGATGGACCTCAACGGCGTGGTGCTCACGGCGCAGTTCCGCACGGTCTCCGGCGGGCAGTACGCGGTGAGCCGCGCGTTCAACCATCAATTGAAGAAGCTTGTGGATAACCACCCGGCGGTGCACTTTGCGCAGACTTATCCACAGCAGGTGATGATGCCCAAGCGATTCGTGGAAGAGCCGAAAGAGGGGGAGCAGGTGCCTGATCAATCTCGGTAGTGGGTGAGGTTCGGGCGGGGGCCCGTCCAGACACCCTCAACCTTTCTGAATAAGCTTGTTCCGGACCTCAGCCATCCCTTGAGCATCCAGCTCCATCCAAAGATGCTGCTTGCCGGCGATCTGCGCCGCTACCGGCAGCCCATCCAGATACACCAGCCGATTACTCGCCAGCGCCGGTACTTTCGCCCCTGGCAGCAGGGTGCCGGCCAGGTTCAATGGGTCGACCCCGCACACGGCGATCAGGCTGCCGTCGGTGGGGCGGCGGCGCACTTCGCGCAGCAGCGGGATGGCTTCCGGCAGGGCGAATTGCTCGCCTGCCAGGCCGCTGACGAAGCGCCCGCCGCGAATTTCCCCGCGGGCTTCCAGGCGATGGAACGTGCGCAGCAGCTCGCGCCAGCTCGGCAGCCAGTCGGCTTCGCGCTCCAGCATGCGCCAGAACACCACCCCGTAGCGGCGCAACAGGGTCATGGCGATGTGTTCCAGCGTCTCGGGCGGGGTCGATGCGGGGCGATTGCCTTCTTCGGGGGCGGGTTGGCTGCGGCGGAGCAGGGCCCAGCGGCCGGCGTCGTCCATGCCGCCGACAAACGCCCCGCGCCCACGCCGACTGCTGCGGGCCTGGCGTTTGCTGGCAGGGGTGATCAACGCCCGTAACCCGGCGAAACTGTCGGCGTTCACCAGTCCGGCGCCCACCAGCTCCTGCAAGGCGATCTCCAGTTCACTGCGCAACAGATGCGCTTCGTGCAGCAGTTCGTCGAAGAACAGGGCGCCGTGCTCGCTGAGGGCCCGATGGACCTTTTGCGTCTTCAGGGACAGTTCGCCGGGGGGCGTTTGCTCGGCCAGGCCACTCCACAGGGCGACCCGGTTGCGCGGCAGCAATACGATCGGCGTGCTGCGCAGGGCGCCGGCCGATGGTTTCTGCCGGGCATTGAGGCGCGTCCACACCAGTTTGCCGCTGCGACACAGTTCGTCGAGCCAGGTGGGCGAATAGTCCTTGATCCGCGCCGGCAGCAGCTCACCGTCCCAGGCCGAGGCGGCGGCCGGGTAGCCTTCGAACTGACCAACGATCGACGGCAGGACGGCCGCGCCCCGGCCCTGGGTGGCGGGCGACAGGTGTTGCCAGTCGAACAAAAAGCGCATGAAGTCCTTAAGCGACACCGGTTCGATTTCCCGGCGCAGACGCTTGACGGTATAGCGATGGATGCGCGCCAGCAGGTGTCGCTCGCACCATTGCTCCTGCCCGCCACCCGGTGTGAACCGCCCCCGCAGCACGTAGCCTTGCTGTTCGAGTTGCGCCAAGGCCTGGGTGACCTGTGGCGTCGACAAGCCCAACGGGTAAGCGATGGCCATGAGGGGCTGCGGACCGAAGGCGCTGAGGCGAGCGCGGAGCAGTTCCACCACGGCCTCGTCGGGATCCCAGGCTTCGTCGAAACCGGCCAGGGGAGTCAATGGCGGTTGCCATGAAGCCTGTGGATAAATCGCCTGCAGGCAGGTCAACCGTTCCAGGGGCAGCCACAGGCCGCGTTCGGTGCTGAGCTGAATGTGACAGGCGCGACCGCTGTCGGCCAACGTCCGCAACCAACCCGGCCATGAGGCATGGGCGGTGGCTTCGTGGTCGGCGATACAGGCCAGGCTCATCAGCGTTTCATGCATTTCATCGACAGTGGCCGGTGTCGGCCAGGCTTCGTCCTGGACGGCCTGGATGGCCTCGGCGTCCAGCGCGCCAAGGTCATCGGTGGACTGTGGGTCGCTCCAGCGGCGATTGATCACCGCCTGGGTGCGACGCTCTTCCAGCGGTGCATCGTCGAGGAACGTGTAGGGCCGGGCGCTGAGGATTTCCGCCGCCAGGGGCGAGGGGGCCGGCAGGTCCCGGCTGATCAGGCGGATTTCCCCCGCTTCCATGCGTCGCAACAGTGTCAGCCAGCCTTCGCTGTCCATGGCTTCATGCAGGCAATCGTCGAGCGTCTGTTCCACCAGGGGATGATCGGGGATCTCCCGTTCACCGGCGAGGTTTTCCAGGCAGGCGATCTGGTCGGGAAACACGCTGGCGATCAGGTCTTCGCTTTTCATCCGCTGGATCTGCGGCGCGACCTTGCGCCCGCCGGTGTAGCGCGGCAAGGCCAGGGCCACGCCGGCGTTCCAGCGCCAGCGCACGCCGAACAATGGCGCATCCAGCACGGCCTGGACGAGGACCTGCTCGGCGCTCTGGCTGTTGAGGTAGCGCCAGACCTCGTCCAGCTCGAAGCTATGACCGGTGGACAGCGAAAGCACGATGGCGTCTTCGCTGGCGGCGGCCTGCAGCTCGAAATTGAAGGTGCGGCAGAACCGCTTGCGCAGGGCCAGGCCCCAGGCGCGGTTGATGCGGCTGCCGAAAGGGCTGTGGATGATCAGTTGGGTGCCGCCGGACTCGTCGAAAAAGCGTTCCATCAGCAAGGTGTCCTGGGACGGCAAGGCGCCGAAGGCCAGCCGGGCCGGGGCCAGGTAATCCACCAACTGCTCGGCGCTGGCCTGGTTCAACTGCAGGGTGCCGGTCAGCCAGTCCAGGGCCGGTTGCAGATTGCCCGGCGTCGCGCCCAACAGACGGTCGAGCTGAGCCTGCAGGCGCGCCACCGCCATGGACAGCTCGGCGCTGCGCCCTGGCGCTTCGCCGAGCCAGAACGGAATGGTCGGGGGCTGGCCCTGGGCGTCCTCGACCCGCACGCGGCCGGTCTCGACGCGAATGATGCGGTAGGACGTGTTGCCCAGCTGGAACACGTCGCCGGCGATGCTTTCCACCGCGAAGTCTTCGTTGACGCTGCCGATGTTCAACCCCTGGGGTTCGAGCAGCACGCTGTAGTCGGCGTTGTCCGGGATGGTGCCGCCGCTGGTCACCGCCGTCAGCTTGCTGCCCCGGCGCCCGCGCAGGGTACGGCTGACAGCGTCTCGGTGCAGGTATGCGCTGCGCACGCCCTGGCGGCCGTTGACGCCTTCGGCGAGCATCTGCAGCAATGCCTGGTAGTGCCCTTCGTCCAGGGCGGCGTAGGGCGACGCGCGACGGAAGGTCTCCAGCAGCGCCTGTTCCTGCCATTCCTGGCAACTGACCTCCGCGACGATCTGCTGGGCCAGCACATCCAGCGGCGCGGTGGGAATGTGCAGGATGTCCAGCTCGCCACGGCGCACGCAATCGAGCAGGGCGGCGCATTCGATAAGGTCGTCGCGGGTGGTGGCGAACAGGCGCCCCTTGGGCGTCCCTCCGACCTGGTGGCCGGAGCGGCCGACCCGCTGCAGGAACGCCGAAATCGAGCGGGGCGAGGCGATCTGGCACACCAGGTCGACATCACCGATGTCGATCCCCAGTTCCAGGGACGCGGTGGCGATCAATACCTGCAGTTCGCCGCGCTTGAGACGCTGCTCGGCGTCGAGGCGGAACTCCTTCGCGAGGCTGCCGTGATGGGCCGCCACCGCGTCCTTGCCCAGGCGTTCGCTCAGATGGCGACTCAGGCGTTCGGCCAGGCGTCGGGTATTGACGAACACCAGCGTGGTGCGGTGCTCACGGGCCAGGTCGGCGAGGCGGTTGTAGACCAGCTCCCACACATCGTTGGCCATTACCGCCGAGAGCGGTACCGGAGGCACTTCGATGCCCAGGTCCCGGGGGCGGGCGTGGCCGATGTCGACGATTTCACACGGGCGTCCTGCGCCCACCAGAAAGCGCGACACCGCTTCGATGGGTTTCTGCGTGGCGGACAGGCCGATGCGCACCAGCGGTTCGGCACACAACGCCTGCAGGCGCTCCAGGCTCAAGGCCAGGTGACTGCCGCGCTTGCTCGCCGCGATGGCATGTATCTCGTCGACGATGACCGTACGGGTGCTGGCGAGCATCTGCCGGCCCGAATCGGAGCCCAGCAACACATAGAGCGATTCAGGGGTGGTCACCAGGATGTGCGGCGCGGTCTTGCGCATGGCCGAGCGTTCTTTCTGCGGCGTGTCGCCGGTGCGCACGGCGGTGGTGATGTGCAGGGGCGGCAGGTCCATCCGCCGCAGTTGTTCGGTGATGCCGGCCAGTGGATTCTGCAGGTTGATCCGGATGTCGTTGCTCAGCGCCTTGAGCGGTGAGACGTAGACCACCAGCGTCTGGTCCGGCAGGCCGCCCTGTTCAAGGCCGCGATGCACCAGTTCATCGAGCACCGCGAGGAAGGCGGTCAGGGTCTTGCCCGAGCCGGTGGGCGCGGCCACCAGGGTCGAACGGCGCTGGCCGATCAGCGGCCAGGCCCGGGCCTGGGCGGCCGTGATCGCCGGGAATGTCTGGCTGAACCAGGCGCGGACGGCAGGGTGGAAGCCTGCCATGGCGTGGTCGGCGGCAAGGGGCAGATTCATGTGGCAGTTTATGCGGGCGCAGTGGGGAAGATGCAAGTACTGATACTGCGTCTGTGGCGAGGGGCAGTTATCCCCGCCGGGCTGCAAGACAGCCCCGGACGAATGGAATGGACCTGACCCGCCCGGGTGGCAATCAAAGGGGCCGCTTCGCAGCCCAACGGGGATAAATCCCCTCGCCACAGGCCAGCTACCAACCTTGTAGGATGCGATCCACACTTTACGGATGACGGTTGCGCACTAAACCCGCAAAATGCAAGGATTCCGACGACGCCTGTGGGCGTTGTCGACCAAATTCTTGTGCCAACAGACTGGGCCTGCTGACTTTATGCGAATGCGCCTTATGTTACTGGGCGGCGGAAATGCCCTTGGGCAGGCGCTGATTCGCCTCGGTGCGGAAGAAGACATCGGTTTTCTCGCCCCCCGCCCGCCCGAAGACGGCTGGGATGCCGCGAGCCTGACGCAGCTGCTCGACGACACCCGCCCGGACGCCGTGATCAACCTGGCGTACTACTTCGACTGGTTCCAGGCCGAGGCGGTGAGCGAACAGCGCCTGGCCAGCCAGGAGCGTGCCGTCGAGCGCCTGGCCGAGTTGTGCCAGCATCACAATATCGTCTTGCTGCAACCGTCGAGCTATCGCGTCTTCGACGGTTCCCGCGCCACCGCCTACAGCGAAAAGGACGAACCGGTGCCCCTGGGCCTGCGCGGCCAGGCACTGTGGCGGATCGAGCAGAGCGTGCGGGCCACCTGCCCGCAGCATGTGCTGCTGCGTTTCGGCTGGCTGCTGGACGACAGCCCCGACGGCATCCTGGGGCGCTTCCTGGCCCGGGCCGAACACCCCGAGGAATTACTGCTGGCCGACGACCGTCGCGGCAATCCAACGCCGGTCGATGACGCGGCGCGGGTCATCATCTCCGTGCTCAAGCAGCTCGACTGTGCGGCGCCGCTGTGGGGCACCTACCATTACGCCGGACACGAGGCGACCACGCCGCTGGCGCTGGGGCAGGCGATCCTGACCGAAGCCCGCGCCCTGCATCCGCTGGCGATCGAGTCGCCCACGCCCCAGGCCCACGCCGCACGGCCGGACGCCGCGGAAGAACCGCAGCACGCGGTCCTGGCCTGCAAGAAAATTCTGCATACCTTCGGGATCAAGCCCCGCGCCTGGCGCGCGGCCCTCCCGTCTCTCCTGGATAGGTTCTATCGTCATGGCTAAAGGCCCTGTTCTCATTACCGGCGGTGCGGGTTTCATCGGTTCGCACCTGACCGACGCGTTGCTCGCCCAGGGCCATTCGGTGCGAATCCTCGACGATTTGTCTACCGGCAAGCGCAGCAACCTGCCCCTGGACAACCCTGCCGTGGAGCTGATCGAGGGCGATGTCGCCGACGCGGCGCTGGTGGCCCGGGCCATGGCCGGTTGCAGTGCCGTCGCGCACCTGGCCGCCGTGGCCTCGGTGCAGGCTTCGGTGGACGACCCGGTGCGCACCCACCAGAGCAATTTCATTGGCACCCTGAACGTCTGTGAAGCCATGCGCCAGGCCGGCGTCAAGCGGGTGCTGTTCGCTTCCAGCGCGGCGGTCTATGGCAACAACGGCGAAGGCCAGTCCATCGACGAAGACACCCCCAAGGCGCCGCTCACGCCGTATGCCTCGGACAAGCTGGCCAGCGAGTTCTACCTGGATTTCTATCGTCGCCAGCATGACCTGGAGCCGGTGGTGTTCCGCTTCTTCAATATCTACGGCCCGCGCCAGGATCCGTCCTCACCGTATTCCGGTGTGATCAGCATCTTCAGCGAACGGGCGCAGAAAGGCCTGCCGATTACCATCTTCGGCGATGGTGAGCAGACCCGGGACTTTGTCTATGTCGAAGACCTGGTGGACCTGCTGGTGCAGGCCATCGAGAAAACCGAGGTTGAAGTCGGGGCGGTGAACGTGGGCTGGAACCAGGCCACGACCCTCAAGCAGATGCTTCAGGCGCTGGCCGCGGTGGTCGGTGACTTGCCGCCGATCAGCCATGGTCCGGCGCGTCCTGGCGATATCCGGCACTCACGGGCCGACAATCACCGGCTGTTGCAGCGCTTCCGCTTTCCCCCACAGACACCGATGAGCGTGGGGCTGGCTCGGCTGCTGGGCCGCTGAATGAGAAAAGGCGCCTTTCGAGGCGCCTTTTTTTTGTCACGGCATACGCTGTTGTGTGTTTTCAACTTGCCATCGTGCTGCAGGTCAGAACTTGTAGCCCAAGCCCACCATGTAGATCCATGGATCCACGTCGACGTTCACCTTGGCCCGGGTGCCGCCGGCCACGGCGTTGTTGTCGACATAGGCGGTAGTGTCGATGTCGATATAGCGAACCTGACCGTTGATCATGATGTTGTCGGTCAGCATGTAGTCAGCGCCCACCTGCCACGCCATGCCCCAGCTGTTGCTCGCGCGGAAGTTGCTGAAGCCGTTGGCGCTGGCTTCGCTGCCCACGTGTTCGTCGTAGATCCAGGTGTAGTTGATGCCGGCGCCGACATAAGGCTGGAAGGCCGACTTCGCGTCGAGCGGGTAGTAGACCAGGCTCAGGGTCGGAGGCAAGTGCTTCAGGGTACCGAGCTTGTTGTTGGCCGCGCCCAAGGCGGTGCCCTTGATCTTCACATCGTGCTCGAACGGCGACGCCGCCAGCAGCTCGATCCCCAGGTTGTTGGTGATCATGTAGGCGAAGTTCAGGCCCAGTTGAGTGTCGCTGCTCATGGTCGCCTTGCCGCCCAGGTCGGCACCGGCCAGCGGACCACGGTCGACCTTGACGCTGGAACTGTCGGCCTCCGGATTGACGGTGATGGCGCCGGCGCGAACGATGATATCGCCGGCCGTATGGGCCTGGGCGATGGGGGCAGCGAGTGCGAGGGCGACCAGGGAGGCGCTGAGCAAGGACTTGTGCATGGGGGCTCCAGAGAACATTTGAAATTGATGTCCTATGGTACGAAGGCGTCTGCCCCGGTCTTTTGACTCAGCTCAATGAGTCTTGGTCGATTAATTGACTCAGCTCAATGAAGTGATGATGAGCAAGCCTTGACGGCCCCATCGCGAGCAAGCTACCCGACGGACTGCACATCACCAGCCGATTCACTCCGGCAACTCATACACGTAGATCTTCTCGGCCTCCATCTGGTACCCGGCATCGGCCAGTTCACTGGTGGACGGCTTGACCTGCATCGGCCCTTCGACCCAATACGGCTGGTACAGCTCATCGAGCTTGACCCCGACTTCGCTTTTCACATGCACGATCTGGTTCGAGGGCGGAGGCGGTACATGGATGCAGGCGCCGAAATACGGCACCAGCAGGAAGTCCGTGGTCCGGCCTTCCTCGCTCACTTCCAGGGGCACGATGTAGCCCGGCAAACGAATCTGCTGGCCATCGAGTTCCTTGACCACCGGCGCATTGGGCATGTCCTGCCTGGCCGCCGGGGCGGATTCGGCGGCCAAGGCATCGCCCATCTGCGATAGGTCGTGCAGCGGGGTCATGTTCGGCACCTCGGGCGGTGCCCCGGCCGGGATCATTTCCGACCAGGCCAGGTCTCTCGGTTCGGCCGCCCACAGGGGCAGGGCGACCATCAGCAGCAGTGCAAGCACGGCGCGGGGCATGTTCAACGTCCTCATAAACGGATCGACAGGCCATCGGCCAGGGATTGGCGATAGGCGCGCCAGGCCGGCACGGTGCCCATCAGCAGGGCGGCGACCAGGATGCCAGCCATGAGCGTCCATTCATACTCGCTCGGCCAGGCCAGCGGCAGGTACAAGCCGTAGGTCGACTGCACGTAGCCCTGTGCCGCGGCAATGCCGACATAGAGCAAGACCAGCCCCGCGGCCACCCCGGCCAGCGCCAGGGCGAAGGCCTCGAGCACCAGCAGGCTCGCGATGTGCCACGGCCGGGCACCCACCGAGCGCAGGATCGCCATTTCCCGGCGGCGCTCGTTGAGGCTGGTGAGGATCGCCGTGAGCATGCCGATCAGGCCGGTCAGCACCACAAACAGGGATATCACGAACAGGGCCTTTTCCGCCGTGCCCATCAGGCTCCACAGCTCCTGCAACGCCACGCCGGGCAGGATCGCCAGCAGTGGTTCGCCTCGGAACTCATTGACCTCGCGCTGCAGGGCAAAGGTGGAAATCTTGTTGTTGAGGCCGAGCATGAACGCGGTGATCGCCTGGGGCGTGAGGTCCATGTTGCGAGCCTGGTCGGCGCTGATGCGACCGTTGCCCTGGGCCGGCACGCCATTCTTCCAGTCGATATGGATCGCCTCCATGCCGCCGAGGCTGATGTGCAGCGTGCGATCCACCGGAGTGCCGGTGCGCTTGAGGATGCCGACCACGGTGAAGGGCTTGTCGTCATGCTTGACCAGGCTGACTGTCGCCACGCCGTGGGCCAATACCAGTTTGTCGCCGAGCTTGTAGTGCAACGCTTCGGCCACTTCGGCGCCAAGCACCACTTCGAAGGGATCGGTGGCGAACGCCCGGCCATCGGCCAGCGCCAGGTGTTGCTGGCGGCCATACCGGTAATGCTCGAAGTAGGCCTCGGTGGTCCCCATGACCCGGTAGCCGCGATGGGAATCGCCCAGGGACATGGGAATGGCCCATTTGACCTTCGGATTGCTGGCGAAGTGTTCGAAGCTGTCCCAGCGAATGTTATTGGTGGCGTTGCCGATGCGGAATACCGAATACAGCAACAGGTTCACCGAGCCTGAGCGGGCGCCGACGATCAGGTCGGTGCCACTGATGGTGCTGGCGAAACTGGCGCGGGCCTCGGTGCGCACTCGCTCCACCGCCAGCAACAGGCAGACCGAGAGGGCAATGGCAAAGGCGGTGAGGAACGCGGTGAAGCGGCGGTTCGCCAGGCTGGCCATGGCTAGACGGAACAGATACATCTCAGACCTCGAGTGGCTTGGCGGCGCGATTGAGATCGGCCAGCGAGAGGTTGCGGTCGAACAGCGGCGCCAGGCTCCGGTCATGGCTGACAAACAACAGGCTCGACCCCGCTTCGCGGCATTCGGCGAACAACAGCCGCAGGAAGTTTTCCCGAGCATCGTGGTCCAGTGCCGAAGTGGGCTCGTCGGCGATCACCAGTTCCGGCTGGCCAATCAGGGCCCGGGCGGCAGCGACCCGTTGCTGCTGGCCGATGGATAATGAGTCGGCGCGGCGCCCGAGCAGGTCCGGATCGGCCAACCCCAGGTGCGTCAGCAGCGTAGCGGCGGCCTGGCCGATACTGCCATGGCGCTGCACGGCACGTTGCGCGCGCAACCGGGAAAAGTGGCAGGGCAGCTCGACGTTTTCCCGCACCGAAAGGAACGGCAGCAGGTTGAATTGCTGGAAGATATAGCCGGTGTGGTCCACCCGAAAGCGATCGCGGCTGGCGGCGCTCAGCGCGCTGAGCTCCTGACCGAGCAGGCGAATGCTGCCCCGGTCCGGTGTCTGTACTGCGCCCAGCAGCCCCAGCAGGGTGGTCTTGCCGCTACCGCTGGGGCCTTTCAGGAACAGGGTCTCGCCGGCTTCCAGGCGAAATGCCGGGATGTCCAGCAAGGGCGGATGTCCGGGCCAGCTGAAGACCAGGTCGGACAGTTCGATGAGAGCTTGGGTCATATGAAACCGGTCAGATCAAGGTGAACCCTGTGGGAGCGAGCTTGCTCGCGATGGCGGTGTCAGGCTGCATCCGTTCGGATGTGTCGGCCTGATCGCGAGCAAGCTCGCTCCCCCATGGGGTTTGCAGTGAATCAGAATTTCAGGCTGGCCGCCTTGGGCGTCAATTCCGCGCCTTGCTGGCCGCTCGGGCCGATCAGTTGTACCTGGATTTTCTGGGTGGCGGGGAAGATCTTGAACAGGGGCGCCAGGTCCAGGTGGGTCAGGGCGCCAGGCGCGACACAGGTGAACTGGTAACGGGCGTGGATCTCGCTGTGTTCGTGGTGCTCGTCGCCATCGTCGTCTTCGTCATGGCCTGCATGCTCCGGCTCGTCGCCGAACAGCGGGCTTTCCAGCTCCTGCTGGGCCAGGGAGCATTTGGCATCGGCCAGGTTGAACAAGGCCTGGGGCTTTTCCAGCTGGGCCCGGACGGCGGCGACCTTCTTCTTGTCGGCGTCGCTGGTGGCGGCATGTTCGAAGCCCACCAGGTTCATGGCCGGGCTGTCCAGGTCCAGTTCCAGGGTCTGGCCGTCCAGCACGGCGCTCAAGCGGCCGACCCCGTGTTCGTGGGCGCCGAGGCTGCCATGTTCATGGTCATGGTCGTGATCATGCTCGGCGGCCGCATGGGCGACAGCCAAAGGCAGCAGGGCAAACGGCAGGGCGAGAAGCAGACGGCGCATGACGAGTCTCCGGACAGGTGAATATGTGTTATGTAATCTTATAACGAAAGTGCGGAGAGTTTGACCGGCTGCTTGGCGTCGCGCAAGGCCCATGGGAGCATGGCAACATTAAATCTTCAGGAGCACGGTGATGTTGCGCATACGCGGAACCGTCGGCGATTGGCCGGTGGACTTGTCGATCGAAATGGATGAGGGCGACTGGGCGCAGCTCGGCGCGCAGTTGCAAGTGGCCAAGTCCGAAGGCACGGCGGCACCGGCGACCAAACCGACGAACCAGGACGATGCCCAATGGCAGATCGCCAGGGAACTGCTGCGCAAGGCTGGGCAACTGAGCGGCCCGGACCTGCTGGAACAGCTCGAAGGCCTGACCGGCAGCGCGTCGGCGGGCAAGCGTCTGCTGGTGCGGTTGCGCCATTGCGCCGAGGTGAAAGTATCGAGCGGCGGCGATACGCCGCTCTATAGCTGGGTCGCAGAGTAGGTTTCAAGCTACAGGCTAAAACCGTCTTGACGCTTGTAGCGTGAAGCTTGCAACTGCCTCTTCAATACAACGCTGCGAACAGCTTGCGACGATAGGTCGTCACCAGCGGATGGTCGTTGCCCAGCAGTTCGAACACCTGCAGCAGCGTCTTGTGAGGCAAGCCTTCGCTGTAGGCGCGGTTGCGGGTGAACAGCTTGAGCAGCGCATCGAGGGCCGGTTCGTACTGCTGGCGGGCCAGTTGCTGGACAGCCAGTTGATACACCGCTTCATCGTCCTGCGGGTCCTTGGCCAGGCGTGCCTTGAGGTCGGCGGCATCCGGCAGGTTCCGGGCCAGGGCGAGAAACTGGATCTGCGCCTTGGCCCCGGCAAGGGCGGCCTTGTGCTCATCGCTTTTCACCGCGTCGAGCACGGTTTGCGCTTCGCCCAGTTCACCGCGTTCGGTCAGGCAACGGGCGTACAGGATCAGCGCCTTGGCGTTGGTGTTGTCTTCACCCAGCAGCGTCTTGAGCAGGGCTTCAGCGTCGGCATAGCGCCCCTCGTCGAACAGTGCCTGGGCTTGCTCGAACGGGTCGGCGGCGGCTGGCGGCGGCATCTGTACGTGGGGTTCGAGCATCGCCCGCACCGCCGATTCGGGCTGGGCCCCGGCGAAACCATCGACGGGCTGGCCATCCTTGAACAGCACCACCGTGGGCAGGCTGCGGATACCGAAGCGGGCGACGATGTCCTGTTCGATATCGCAGTTCACCTTGGCCAGCAGCAGTTCGCCCCGATAACTCTCGGCGATCCCTTGCAGCATCGGCATCAGCGCCTTGCACGGGGCGCACCACTCGGCCCAGAAATCGACCAGCACGGGCTTGTGGAAAGAGTTCGCGATCACCGACTGGTCGAAATCGGCGGTGGTGGCGTCGAAGATGTAGGGCGTGTCCTGGGTCATGGGAATCTCATAGAACGCTTGAATGGAGCAACTATACGGCTTGGTGGGGGTGGCTGAAAGCGGGGTGTCGGTAAGAGGCGTGTTGATGGGCAGGGCCCCATCGTGAGCAACCCCGCTCCCACGGGGCTCGCATGAGCACTGGATCCCTTGTGGAAGCGAGCTTGCTCGCGAGGCTTCTAGAACTGGCGCTGCGCGTGGTACAGGCTCACATGCCGAAACTCTTCTGGCTCGGCCAGGTCCGGCAAGGTCATGGCCTCGAGCAGTTCGATACGTCGGTACAGCGGATGCCGGAAGTCCCGTACCCGGGAGTCGGCCACCAGGGCCTCGCGGCCGCGGCTGAGGAAGTGATCGAGCAGTGGCAGGTTGGCCCGGTCGTAGAGCACATCGGCCACCAGGACCAGGTCGAAGCGATCGGCCTCGGCGAAAAAGTCCGTCGAATACCCCAGCTCCACGCCATTGAGCGCCGCATTGGCCCGGCACGCGGCAATCGCCAGCGGATCGAGGTCGCACGCCACCACTTCCAGCGCCCCGGCCTTGACCGCCGCGATGCCCGCCACGCCGGAGCCGGCGCCGAAGTCCAGTACCCGCTTGCCTTCCACCCAGTGCGGCCGCTCAGCCAGATAGCGGGCCATCGCCAGGCCGCTGGCCCAGCAGAAGCTCCAGTACGGCGGTTCGTGAAGGATGCGCCGGGTTTCTTCCGGGCTGAAGGCCCGGTCCATGTTGTCGCCGTCGATCAGCCACAGCCCCAGGTCCGTACCGGGCAGCGGGCAGGCCGTCAGCCGCGCGTCGCCCAGCAGTTCGCCCAGGGCCTGTTGCAGGGTCTGCGGTGCCTGCATGCCTTGGCGGATCACGGCGCCTTGACGAATTGCAGCGAGCCCAGGGCCTGGGTGGTCGGTTGCGTGATCCGCTGTTCCGGCAGGTGCAGGATCAACTGGCCCGACTGGGTGGCGCGTCCGCGCAACTCCACCCGTGCGCCGACCGGGAAGGCCTGTGGGTTGAAGCGCAGGCGGAAGGGCAGGGTCTGGTTGGTACCGATCAGGCTCGAACTGGCGAGCAGTTGCTGGGGACGATCCTTGTCGTCGATCACCAGCAGTGCCAACTCCACTTCGGCCCCGGCCGGTACACCGTCGAGGGTACCGCTCAGCTCTCGTTGGTGGGCGGGCAACGGCCCCAGCTCCGCGGCTTGCCGGGCTTTCTCCTGGGCCTGTTTCGGCGCCGGAGCCGGTGCTGGCGCAGCGGGTTTCGGGGCGTCGCTGCTGCACGCCACCAGCAGGCTGAAAAGACTGAGCAGAACGAGCGATCGTAGCGGCATGTGTGGCTCCAGCAAGGTGAATTCCATGGGTCAGGCGATAAGCCCGTCTGTATACCGTAAACCCTATGGCTTGTCTTGCCAGTGGGATGCGCTACCATGGCCCTCCCTTTTTTTGTTGCCTGCCACCATGCACTGTCCCTTCTGCGGTGCCAACGACACCAAGGTCATCGACTCGCGACTGGTCGCCGAGGGCGAACAGGTGCGCCGCCGGCGCGAATGCCTGGCCTGCGGCGAACGCTTCACCACGTTCGAGACCGCTGAACTGGTGTTGCCGCGCCTGATCAAGACCGACGGCAGTCGCCAGCCGTTCGACGAAGAAAAACTGCGCGCCGGTATGCAGCGCGCCCTGGAAAAACGCCCGGTGAGCGTCGAGCGCCTGGAAGCGGCGCTGGTGCACATCAAGCACAAGCTGCGGGCCACCGGCGAGCGGGAAGTCAAATCCCTGGTGGTCGGTGAGCTGGTGATGGCCGAGCTGCAGAAGCTCGACGAAGTCGCCTATATTCGCTTCGCCTCGGTGTATCGGCGCTTCCAGGACCTGAACGAGTTCCGCGAGGAAATCGACCGCCTGGCCCGCGAACCGGTGAAAGAATGACCGTTACGGCGCAACAGGCCATCCTCGATGCCCAGTTCATGGCCCGTGCCCTGGAGCTGGCGCGGCGTGGTCACTACACCACCCATCCCAATCCGCGGGTCGGTTGCGTGATCGTGCGTGACGGACAGATTGTCGGGGAAGGCTGGCATGTCCGCGCCGGGGAGCCCCACGCCGAAGTCCATGCCCTGCGCGCCGCCGGTGAACTGGCCCGGGGCGCCACGGCCTACGTGACCCTGGAACCTTGCAGCCACCATGGGCGTACGCCGCCCTGTGCCGATGCGTTGGTCAATGCTGGTGTCGCCAGGGTCGTGGCGGCGATGCAGGACCCGAACCCGGAAGTCGCCGGTCGCGGCCTGCAGCGGCTGGCCCAGGCCGGCATCGCCACCCAAAGCGGCGTGCTGGAGGGCGAGGCGCGCAAGATCAACGAAGGTTTCCTCAAGCGCATGGAACACGGCCTGCCCTTCGTGCGGGTCAAGCTCGCCATGAGCCTCGATGGCCGCACCGCCATGCAAAGCGGCGAAAGCCAATGGATCACCGGTCCCGCCGCGCGTTCGGCGGTACAGCGCCTGCGCGCCCAGGCCAGCGTGGTCTTGACCGGTGCCGACACGGTGCTGGCGGACAATGCCCGGCTGACCGTGCGCGCCGACGAACTGGGGCTGGATGCGCAGCAGACGGCGCTGGTCATGAGCCGTCCGCCGCTGCGGGTGCTGGTGGACGGGCGCCTGCGGGTGCCGCTGGACGCGCCTTTCTTCAAGGCCGGTCCGGCGCTGGTCGCCACCTGCATGGCGGTTGAAGAACAGTATGCCAATGGCCCTGAGTGCATGATCGTGGCGGGGGATGACGGCCAGGTCGATCTGCATCGCCTGCTCAAGGCACTGGCGGCCCGTGGCGTCAATGAAGTGCTGGTGGAGGCCGGTCCGCGCCTGGCGGGGGCATTTGCCCGGCAAGGGTTGGTGGACGAATTCCAGATTTTCATCGCCGGCAAGTTCCTGGGCTCTTCGGCGCGACCGTTGCTGGACTGGCCGCTGGCGCAGATGAAGGACGCTGCGGAACTGAAAATCACCGAAATCCGTGCCGTGGGCGATGACTGGCGAGTCATCGCCATTCCCGTTCCGCTGGCCAGCGTATAATTGCCGGCCTTCGCTCAAGCGGCGGCCTGTTCTCGAGGAGGACTCCATGTTTACCGGCATCATCGAATCCATCGGCAGCATCCGCGCACTCACCCCCAAGGGCGGTGATGTGCGGGTCTACGTCGAAACCGGCAAGCTCGACCTGAGCGACGTCAAGCTGGGCGACAGCATCGCCGTGAACGGCGTGTGCCTGACGGCCGTCGAACTGCCGGGCAACGGTTTCATGGCCGATGTCAGTCGCGAGACGCTCGACTGCACCGCCATGAACGACCTCAAGAGCGGCAGCCCGGTCAACCTGGAAAAGGCCCTGACTCCCACCACGCGACTGGGCGGGCATCTGGTCAGCGGTCATGTGGATGGCGTCGGCGAAGTGGTTTCCCGCACCGATAACGCCCGGGCGGTGGAGTTTCGCATCCGCGCCCCGAAAGAACTGGCCAAGTACATTGCCCATAAAGGCTCGATCACCGTCGACGGCACCAGCCTGACGGTCAACGCGGTGGATGGCGCCGAGTTCCTGCTGACGATCATTCCCCATACCTTGAGCGAAACCATCATGGCCTCGTATCGGCCGGGGCGCCGGGTCAACCTGGAAGTCGACCTGCTGGCCCGTTACCTGGAGCGCCTGCTGCTGGGGGACAAGGCCGCGGAGTCGGGCTCCTCGCAAAAGCCTGGCAACATCACTGAAAGTTTTCTGGCCGCCAACGGCTACCTCAAATCCTGACCCAAGGGGGTGCCGCGTGGCGCTCAATAGCATCGAAGAACTGGTTGAAGACATCCGCCAAGGCAAGATGGTCATCCTCATGGATGACGAAGACCGCGAGAACGAAGGCGACCTGATCATGGCCGCCGAGTGCTGCAAGGCCGAGCACATCAACTTCATGGCCAAGCATGCCCGTGGGCTTATCTGCATGCCGATGACCCGCGAGCGCTGCGAACTGCTGAAGCTGCCACTGATGGCGCCGCGCAATGGCTCCGGCTTCGGCACCAAGTTCACCGTCTCCATCGAGGCCGCCGAAGGCGTGACCACCGGCATTTCCGCCGCGGACCGTGCGCGTACCGTGCAGGCCGCCGCCGCAAAGGACGCCAAGGCCGAAGACATCGTCAGCCCCGGTCACATCTTCCCGCTGATGGCCCAGGCCGGCGGCACCCTGGCCCGCGCCGGCCACACCGAAGCGGCTTGCGACCTGGCGCGCATGGCCGGTTTCGAGCCTGCCGGGGTGATCTGCGAAGTGATGAACGACGACGGCACCATGTCCCGTCGCGCGGAACTGGAAGCCTTCGCCGCCGAACACAACATCAAGATCGGCACCATCGCCGACCTGATCCACTACCGGATGATCCACGAACGTACCGTTCAGCGGATCGCCGAGCAGCCGCTGGACAGCGAGCTGGGCCATTTCAACCTGGTGACCTACCGCGACTCGGTGGAGGGTGACGTGCACATGGCGCTGACCCTGGGCACCGTGTGCGCCGAAGAGCCGACCCTGGTCCGGGTGCACAACATGGACCCGCTGCGCGACCTGCTGATGGTCAAGCAGCCTGGCCGCTGGAGCCTGCGCGCCGCCATGGCCGCGGTGGCCGAGGCCGGCAGCGGCGTGGTGCTGCTGCTCGGACATCCCCTCGACGGTGACGTGCTGCTGGCCCACATCCGTGAAACCGCCGATCAGACCGCCGTGAAAAAACCGACCACCTACAGCATCGTCGGTGCCGGTTCGCAGATCCTTCGCGACTTGGGCGTGCGTAAAATGCGCCTGATGAGTGCGCCGATGAAGTTCAATGCGATATCCGGTTTCGATCTGGAAGTTGTAGAATACGTGCCCTCCGAATAAAGGCCCGGAGATTTCAGCATTGTTGTTCAGGCTTGTCGGATTATTGTGGCGAGGGGATTCATCCCCGCTGGACTGCGCAGCAGTCCCAGAAAAAGGGGCCGCTTCGCAGCCCAGCGGGGAACCCCCTCGCCACAAACGTGACGCAAGCGAGCGGCAATGGCGGGATCTGCGGTGCTGTAATTCGAAGCTAATATCACTGAAAGAGCGCGTATAGAACGCGCTCTGGCTCTTTAAGAGATCTGACGAATGACCCTGAAGACCATCGAAGGTACCTTCATCGCCCCCAAAGGCCGCTACGCTCTGGTAGTGGGCCGTTTCAACAGCTTCGTGGTCGAGAGCCTGGTTGACGGTGCGGTCGATGCCCTGGTTCGCCACGGCGTGAGCGAAAGCGACATCACCATCATCCGTGCCCCTGGCGCCTTCGAAATTCCGCTGGTTGCGCAGAAAGTCGCTCAAAAGGGCGAGTTTGCGGCAATCATCGCCCTCGGCGCGGTCATTCGCGGCGGTACTCCGCACTTCGAATACGTGGCCGGCGAGTGCACCAAGGGCCTGGCCCAGGTCTCCATGGAGTTCGGCGTGCCGGTCGCCTTCGGCGTGCTGACCGTTGATTCCATCGAGCAAGCCATCGAGCGTTCCGGCACCAAGGCCGGTAACAAAGGTGCCGAAGCTGCCCTGTCCGCCCTGGAAATGGTCAGCCTGCTGGCGCAGTTGGAGGCCAAGTGATTAGCGACGAAAGCGATCGTTTCAACCCGCGCGATCCCAAGCCGGCCGATGCCGGCAAGCCGTCGAAAAGCGCCAAGCGTCGCGAAGCCCGTCAGCTCGCGACCCAGGCCTTGTATCAATGGCACATGGCCCGGCAATCGTTGAACGAGATCGAAGCTCAGTTTCGGGTCGATAACGATTTCAGCGATGTCGACGGTGCGTATTTCCGCGAGATCCTGCACGGCGTCCCGGCTCACAAGACCGAGATCGACAAGGCCCTGGCCCCTTGCCTGGACCTGACCATCGAAGAGCTGGATCCGGTTGAGCTGGCGGTATTGCGGCTGTCCACCTGGGAACTGATGCACCGCGTCGATGTACCCTATCGTGTGGTGATCAACGAGGGGATCGAGCTGGCGAAGGTCTTCGGTTCCACCGATGGCCACAAATTTGTCAACGGCGTACTCGACAAGCTCGCACCGCGTCTGCGCGAAGCCGAAGTGAAGGCGTTCAAGCGCTGAATGGGTGAGTTTGAGCTGATCCGCAGCTACTTCGCCGCCGCGCCTTGTGCGCAGGGCGGCGAGGGCGTTGCGCTGGGGATCGGCGACGATTGTGCCTTGCTGGCGGTCCCTGCCGGGGAACAGTTGGCCGTTTCCACCGACACCCTCGTGGCCGGTGTGCATTTTCCCGACCCTTGCGATCCCTATCTGCTGGGCCAGCGCTCGCTGGCCGTGGCCGTCAGTGACCTGGCTGCCATGGGGGCGACCCCGCTGGCCTTTACCCTTGCCTTGACCTTGCCGACGGTGACCGCCGATTGGTTGCAGGCCTATGCCCGCGGCTTGAACCAGATGGCCCAGGCCTGCGGTGTCGGGTTGGTGGGCGGGGATACCACCCGAGGGCCGCTGAGCCTGACCATGACCGTGTTCGGCCGCGTGCCGACCGGCCAGGCCCTGACTCGAAGCGGCGCGCGCCCCGGCGACTGGCTGTGTGTCGGTGGTGAACTGGGTAACGCTGCCGGCGCGCTGCCCCTGGTGCTCGGCCAGCGAGCAGCCGAACCGGCGGTCGCCGAGCCATTGCTGGCGCAGTACTGGTCGCCACGGCCCCAGGTCGACCTGGGCCTGGCGTTGCGAGGCCTGGCGAGTGCGGCGATGGACATTTCCGATGGACTGCTGGCCGACTGCGGGCATATCGCATTGGCGTCCGGCGTCGCATTAAAGGTTGAACGGGACCGCCTGCCGTTGTCCAAGGCTTTGCTGGCATTGCTTGGGCGTGCCCAGGCCGAACAGGCCGCGCTGAGTGGTGGGGACGACTATGTGCTGCTCTTCACCCTACCGCCTGTCCGATTGTCGCAATTGCAGGCGCAAGGTTGGCCCGTCCACGTGGTCGGCCGTGTCGAAGCAGGGCAGGGCGTCAGCCTGGTCGACCCGGACGGACGCGACATCACCCCGCAAATCCGGGGTTATCAACATTTTCGGGAGACACCGTGACAGATCATCCCAACCAGGTCCCGGCTGAATTCGTACCCCCGTCGGTCTGGCGCAATCCCTGGCATTTCGTGGCGTTTGGCTTCGGTTCCGGCACGTTGCCCAAGGCCCCGGGCACCTGGGG
The DNA here is from genome assembly GCF_900101215.1 of Pseudomonas sp. NFACC32-1. Classification (NCBI taxonomy): domain Bacteria; kingdom Pseudomonadati; phylum Pseudomonadota; class Gammaproteobacteria; order Pseudomonadales; family Pseudomonadaceae; genus Pseudomonas; species Pseudomonas sp. NFACC32-1. Next base: position 162,829 of record NZ_FMUL01000012.1, on the reverse strand, counting down.
CTCGCTGGTTGCGCTACCCTTCATACCGTTGTGGCAGATGTTGCCGGACTGGGGCTACTGGCTGGCGCTGGGCATCACCATGCTGTTCGGCTTCTGGTTGTGTGGCAAGGTCGCGGACGACCTGCGGGTGCACGATCATGAAGGTATCGTCTGGGACGAAATGGTCGGCATGTGGATCACCCTGTGGCTGGTGCCGGAGGGCTGGTACTGGTTGTTGACGGGGTTTTTGGTGTTCCGCTTCTTCGATATCCTCAAGCCATGGCCGATTCGCTGGGTCGACCGTCACGTACACGGCGGTGTCGGTATCATGCTTGACGATGTGTTGGCGGGTGTTTTCGCCTGGTTGGCAATGCAGGGGTTGGTGTGGTGTTTCACCTGAGGGATTCAGGCATGGGCGTAAGCCGCGCACTGTTGCTGTTGCTGTGTCTAGGAGCTGGCCTTGGCATCCGGGTGGCCGACTCGGCGCCGCTGCCCGACAAGGTCCGTGCCGCCAGCGAGGAATGGTCCGACTACACCCAGGCTGATGGCAAGGGCATGGCTTGGGACATCCTGCGGGAAGTGTTCGAGCCCGAAGGCGTCCGGTTGGAGATCCGCAGCGTGCCCTACACCCGTTCGATCGGGTTGGTGCAGCGCGGCGAGGCCGACGTGCAGGTCGGCGCGTACCTCGATGAGTCCGAGGGCGTGCTGTACCCGAAGTGGCATTACGATGTCGATCACATCTATGCCCTGGGGTTGGCCTCCAAGCCAACGCCGACCCTGGCGACCATAGGCAATTATCGCCTGGTGTGGATGCGCGGGTACGAATACAACAACTACCTGCCCAATATCCGGCGCTTCAATGAAATCCACCGCTCCGTGGGCATCCTGCCGATGTTGCTGCATGATCGGGCCGACTTCTACATCGACGCCTTGATGGAAATCGAGGATGTACTGTCCAAGGCCGATAACCCCCAGCAGTACAAGCTCTCGCCGCTGATCAACCTGCCGTTGTACCTGGGCTTCGCCAACACCGAAAACGGAAAGGCGTTGAGCGCGCTGTTCGACCGCCGCATGGAGATCCTGGTCAGGAGCGGCCAGTTGAAACCGATTTTCGAGCGTTGGAAACAACCTTATCCTTTCGACGCACACGGCAAGCCGCCGAAACCGTGATCAACCTTTTCGATGGTAATGGCCGATAATTCAGCCTAAGCGTCCATCGGAAGCTGCTGTTACAATGCCCCCCTCTGCGAATCTCCAGTACTAGATCAGGAGCACACCGGTGCCTGTCGTTTTTGTTGCCGCTTCCAAGCTGCCAACGCCCTTTGCGCAATTCACCATGCATGGTTTCCTCGATGAAGCCACCGGTCGCGAACACGTCGTGCTGAGCCTGGGTGATGTTGCCGATGGTGCGCCGGTGCTTGGTCGCCTTCACTCCGAATGCCTGACGGGCGATGCCCTGTTCAGCCAGCGCTGCGACTGCGGTTCGCAACTCGAAGCCGCGCTGCAGGCCATCGCCCGGGAAGGCCGCGGCGTGCTGTTGTACCTGCGCCAGGAAGGGCGCGGCATTGGCCTGTTGAACAAGATCCGCGCCTATGAATTGCAGGATGGTGGCGCCGATACCGTGGAAGCCAACGAGCGCCTCGGGTTCGCCGCCGACCTGCGCGACTACAGCATCTGCCAGCCCATGCTCGAACACCTGGGCATCAAGTCCCTGCGGTTGATGACCAACAACCCGCGCAAGGTCAAGGCGCTGACCGACATGGGCATCGTGGTGGCCGAGCGTGTGCCGCTGCACACCGGCCACAATCCTCACAACAAGCTCTACCTGGCGACCAAGGCCAGCAAGCTCGACCATATGATGGGCAACGAGCACCAGGGCGAGGTCGACCGCGCGTGACGCGGGGTCAGGTCCGCAGGCGGCTGGCCGTCAGTTGGTGGAAATACCTGGCGCTGGCCTTGCTGCCGCTGTTCGTGATCAACGCGGTGTTTGGTCAGGGCGAGGCGATCCTGCCGGTGCTGGCGATGCCGCTGTTCATCGCCGGCGTGGCCTCGATGTTCGTCAGCCTGCGATTCTTCGGCGCGTACAAGCTTGCCCTGATTGCCACGCAGAAGTCTCTCGACACCCCTGAAGAGCCCCAGGCCTGGATCGAGCTGGCGGCCCGCCGCCGTGCCGCTTTCCTGGCCGCCGGCTTGCCGGCCTGGATCGGTGCGCTGGCGGTGTTCGTCGGCCTGGAGGCCGTGCCGTTGATGCTGCTGGCCTTGTCTACTGCGGTGCTGTTCTACCTGTATCGCCTACCGCGCCAACTCGGCTGATGGGCCGCTGGCTGGCGGTCTTGCTGCTGGTCGCCAGCGCCTCGACTGCCGCGGCCCCGCGGGTGGTCAGCCTGGCGCCGTCAATGTCGGAAATCGTCGTTGAGCTGGACTCCGCCGACCTGCTGGTGGGGGTGCTGGATGGCGGTGAGCGTCCGCCCGTGCTGAAGGATCTGCCTTCCGTAGGACGTTACGGGCAGCTGGATATGGAGCGGTTGCTCAGCCTGCGGCCCGATCTGCTCCTGCTCTGGCCCGGCAGCGTCGGCAAGGCGCAACGCGAGCAGCTCAAACGCCTGGCTATCCCGGTCTATGTGGCCGAGCCCCACAACCTCGACCAACTCATCGGTCAGATCGAAGACATTGCCGCGCGGCTCGGCCGTCCCGAACGAGGGCAGCAGCGAGCGGCGCTGTTGCGCGAGCGTCTCGAGGCGTTGCGCCGCCGCTATCGGCGCGCTGAGCCATTGCCGGTGTTCTACCAGGTCTGGGATCGGCCGCTGTACACCGTCGGCGGTGGGCAGGTCATCAGCGATGCCCTGGCGGTTTGCGGGGCGCGTAACGTCTTTGCCGACCTGACCCTGCCGGCGCCGCAGGTCAGCGTGGAATCGGTTTTGCAGCGCGATCCCCAGGTCATCCTGGCCACCGAACAGGCCCAGCTCGACGCGTGGAAAGCCTGGCCGCAGCTGGCGGCGGTGAAGCAGGGGCGCTTGTTGCGGGTCAGTGACAAGGGCCTGGAGCGGCCCAGTGGGCAGATGATCGAGGCGACGGCGGGGTTGTGCGGGTTGATCGCGCCAGACCGTTAGAGCGCGGTGCGCCCTTGGCGAGCATGCCCGCTCTTGCATGGGCGTTTTGCAATGCATGGCATGTTGGATTTTTTGCCAGCCCCAGGTCCGTGGGAGCTTGCTCGCGAAAGGGGCGCTGCCGGCACTGAAGATCGTGGATCAGAGTGACGGTGTCCAAGTCACCCCGAACAACCAGGCCCGACCTTCCTCCCGATACCCATACTGCCCACCTTCATGGCTGTACAACGCCCGGCTGTAAGCCTTGTCCAGCAGGTTATCCACCTTCATCTCCAACTTCACTTCCCGGGTCAGTGCCCAGCTGCCGCGCAGCCCGAGCAGGGTATAGCCGCCGAGGGTGTTGCGGTTGCCTTCGTCGTCATAGCTGCTGCTGACCGCTTGCCAGGTGGCACCCAGGCCCAGTCGGTCGAATTGCCGGTCCAGGTCCAGGCTCAAGGTCCGGCGGGCGCGACGGGCCAGGGTGTGGCCGCTGTCCCGGTCCCGTGGGTCGATCACCGCCAGGCCCAGGTTGCTTTGCCAGCCGTGAAAGTCCTGCAGGAGTGCCATTTCAAACCCGTCGATGCGCGCCGAGGCGACGTTCTGGGGACGTGAGTCGCTGCCAAAAATGATCGCGTCTTGCAGGTCGGTACGGTACAGCGAGGCCTCCAGGCGGGTGTTATCGGCCAATTGGCTACGCCATTGCAGCTCGTAGCTTCTGGCGGTCTCGGGCTTGAGGTCCGGGTTGCTGAATTGTGGGTAGTAGAGATCATTGAAGGTCGGCGCGCGAAAGCTTTCGCTGTAGGTCAGCAGCAGGTCGTTGCGCGGGTCAACCGGCAGGGTGGCGGTAGCGCTCCAACTGTTCTGGCCGCCGAATTGCTGGTTCTGGTCGCGGCGCAGGCCCAGTTCGGTGGAAAAGGTTTCAGCCTGGAAACGATGCTGGATAAACGCCGCGCGGTTCCAGCGGCTGTCTTCGTCGAACGGTGTGCTGCTGTTGACCCGGTCCTGGTACCAGTCGCCTCCCAGGATCAGGCTGTTGCGAGCATCCAGCGCCAGGTCGTTCTGCCAGGTCAGCGAGTCACGGTAGGTATTGAATACTTCCCGGACATCGCTGAGCTTGTCGAAGGTCTTCTCGCGGTTCTCGCTGTGACCCAGTTCCAGGCGGGATTTCCAGGCGTCGTTGATCCGGCCATCCACGTAACTGCTGAAACTGCTCACGGCAAAATCGCTGTAGGGCTGCTGGAGCAGTGATTCGAATGCAGTCGGGTCGAAGCGGCCGAACGGGTTGTCGAACTCGTTCTTGCCGCGGTTATCCAGCAGGTTCAGGCCGACTTCCACGTTCTCGTCGATGACATGGCTCAAGCTCAGGCTCAAGGACTGGTTGCGATTGGCGTCACGGTCCCGGTCGCTGCCATAGGAGTCATGGGTGCGATTGGCCCCGGCGGTTTCAGTCAGGCTGGCGCCGAGGTTGACGCGGGTCCGCTCGTCCCCACCGGACAGGCCCAGGCTGCGCTCCCAGGTCCGGTGGCTACCGGCCCCCAGGTGCAGGCGCGGTTGCAGGCCGGGTTCATTGCCGCGTCGGGTGAAGATCTGGATCACCCCGCCCACCGCGTCGGCGCCGTAGATCACCGAGCGCGAGCCGCGCAGCACTTCTACCCGTTCGATCTGGTTGATGTCCAGGCGCTGCAGGTTGCTGTCGCCGGAGGTGGCATTGCCGATGCGCTGGCCATCCACCAGCACCAGGCTTTGGGCCGACTTGGTGCCGCGAATGTAGATGCCCGGCAGGCTGCCGCGCCCACCCTGGGGCGCCACCTGCACGCCGGGCACACGGCTGAGCAGGTCGGTGACACTGGCCGGTTGCAGGCGGTCGATATCGTCGCGGGTGAAGACTGTGTTGGCAGCGCTGCTGTCATTGCGCGCCTCGACCTGGCGGTTGGCGCTGATGACCACGTCCGGCAGTTTCAGGGCCTGCTCGCGTTCGAAGGTGTCGGCCAGCAGTTCGGGGGTTGGCAGTAGGGTCAGGGTGAGGGCGAGGCGGAGTTTCATGGGTGTTCCGGATATTTCTGGTCTGCACAAACCCTTGTGGGAGCGAGCTTGCTCGCGATGACGGAAGATCAGTCAAGCCATCCATTGGCTGACACACCGCTATCGCGAGCAAGCTCGCTCCCACAGGGAGTTTGTGTTGGCTGAACTTACAGGCCCAGCAGCTGTAGCCGCTGGCGCACCGACGCCTCGATCCCGGCCTCGTCCAGCCCGCACTCAGCCAGCATCTGCGCAGGCTTGGCATGTTCGACGTAGATGTCCGGCAGGCCCAGGTGCAGCACGGGCTTGAGGATATTCTCCCGGGCCAGGAATTCGCTGACCGCCGCGCCGGCGCCGCCCATGATGGCGTTTTCTTCGATGGTCACCAGCAATTCGTGATGACTGGCCATCTCGCGCACCAGGGCTTCGTCCAGGGGTTTGACGAAACGCATGTCCACCACCGTGGCATCCAGGGTCTGTGCCACTTTCATGGCTTCGGCCAGTTGGACGCCGAACACCAGCAGGGCGGTCTGCCTGCCCTGGCGACGAATCACGCCCTTGCCGATCTCGATGGGCTCCAGGTCGGTTTCGATGGTCGCGTTCGGGCCGCTGCCACGAGGGTAGCGTACCGCTGCGGGGCCATCGAACAGGTGGCCGGTGGTGAGCATCTTGCGCAGCTCGTTTTCATCGCTCGGCGTCATGACCAGCATGCCGGGGATGCAGCGCAGGTACGAAAGATCGAAGCTGCCGGCGTGGGTGGGGCCGTCTTCGCCCACCAGGCCCGCGCGATCGATGGCGAACAGCACGTCCAGGTTCTGCACCGCGACGTCGTGCACCAGTTGGTCATAGCCGCGTTGCAGGAACGTCGAATAGATCGCGACCACCGGCTTGGCCCCTTCGCAGGCCATGCCGGCGGCGAGGGTCACGGCGTGCTGCTCGGCGATCGCCACGTCGAAATAACGCTGTGGATAACGTTCGCTGAACGCCACCAGGTCCGAACCTTCCTTCATCGCCGGGGTGATACCCAGCAGGCGCGGATCGGCTGCCGCCATGTCGCACAGCCACTGGCCGAACACGGCGGAATACTTCGGACCGCCGGCCTTTTTCGGCGCGGCAGCCGGTGCATCCAGCGGTTCGAGCTTGGTGATGGCGTGGTAGCCGATGGGGTCGACTTCCGCCGGGGCGAAGCCTTTGCCTTTCTTGGTCACCACGTGCAGGAACTGCGGCCCCTTGAGGTCGCGCATGTTGCGCAGGGTGGCGATCAGCGTGGGCAGGTCATGGCCGTCGATGGGGCCGATGTAGTTCCAGCCCAGCTCTTCGAACAGCGTGCCGGGCACCAGCATGCCCTTGGCGTATTCCTCGGTGCGACGGGCGATTTCCCAGGCGCCGGGCAGGCGCGACAGGACCTTCTTGCTGCCTTCGCGCATGCTGGCGTAGGTGCGGCTGGAGAGGATTTTCGCCAGGTAGTTGGACAGCCCGCCCACGTTGCGCGAGATCGACATGTCATTGTCGTTGAGGATCACCAGCATGTTGGCGTCGACTTCCGGCGCATGGTTCAGCGCCTCGAAAGCCATGCCCGCCGTCAGCGCGCCGTCGCCGATCACGGCAATGGCCTTGCGCTCGCTGTTCTGCAGGCGGGCGGCAATCGCCATGCCCAGGGCAGCGCTGATGGAGGTGCTGGAATGACCGACCCCGAAGGTGTCGTACTCGCTTTCGGAGCGCCGTGGGAACGCGGCGATGCCGCCTTTCTGGCGAAGCGTGCTCATGCGCTCGCGGCGACCGGTGAGGATCTTGTGCGGGTAAGCCTGATGGCCGACGTCCCACACCAGTCGGTCGTCTGGCGTGTCGAAGACGTAGTGCAGCGCGATGGTCAGCTCGATGACGCCCAGGCCGGCACCGAAGTGCCCGCCGGTCTGGCCGACCGTATAAAGCAGCTCCAGACGCAGCTCATCGGCCAGGGTTTCCAGCTCGGCTTCACCTAACCGACGCAGGCCGTCCGGCGTGGCAGCGCGGTCCAGCAGGGGCGTGGTCGGGCGTTTGCGGGGAATCTCTTGGAACGTCGTGGGCATCAGGCGAATCGTTATAGGTATAAAAGAGGCGGCAGTTTACCTCATGCATCGCCAACTGCCCACGCGTTGGCCGGAACTTGGCTACCTGTGATCAGCTGCGACGCTCGACGATATATCGCGCCAGATCGCGCAGCGGCTCGGCCGCCGCGGCAAACGGTCGCAACGCGGCCAGGGCCTGGTCGCGCAGTTCCAGGGCGTAGGCCTTGGCCACATCAAGGCCGAGCAGGGCCGGATAGGTGGGTTTGTCCCGGGCGATATCGGCGCCCTGGCGTTTGCCCAGGGTCTGGGTATCGCTTTCCACATCGAGGATGTCGTCCTGCACCTGGAATGCCAGGCCGATTGCCCGGGCATAGACCTGCAAGGCCTGCAACTGCTGCGGGGTGGCCCGGCCGCTGGCGAGGGCGCCGAGCCGGACGCTGGCTTCGATCAGTGCGCCGGTCTTGTGCCGGTGCATCTGTTCCAGGGCATTCTGGTCGAGTTTGAGTCCCACCGAGCCGAGGTCGATGGCCTGGCCTCCCACCATCCCGGCGGGCCCTGCCGCGTGCGCCAGGGTACTGACCATGTCCAGGCGGGTCTGCGCCGGGCAATCGCTCAGGGCCGGGTCCAGCAGGGCGCTGAATGCCAGGCTCTGCAAGCCATCGCCGGCCAGGATCGCGCAGGCTTCGTCGTACTGCTTGTGAGTGGTCGGCTGGCCGCGACGCAGGTCGTCGTCGTCCATGGCCGGCAGGTCGTCATGGACCAGGGAATACGCGTGGATCAGTTCCACCGCGCACGCCGCGCCGTTGGCCTGCTCGGCCTGGCCGCCCAGTGCCTCGCAGGCGGCATAGGCCAGCAACGGACGCACGCGCTTGCCACCGTTCATCACGCTGTAGCGCATGGCTTCATACAGGCGGGCCAGCTCGGGGCTCGGGGCGTTGAACAACGTCTCCAGCGCAGCATTGACCCGGGCCTGACTGCTGGCCTGATACGCGCCGATCATTCAGGCTGTTCCGCGTCGAAGGGCTCTTCGGCCAATTCCCCGTCGCGTTCGAGCAGCAACTGCACTTTCTGCTCGGCCTGGGCCAGCGCCGCCTGGCAGTCGCGAGTCAAGCCGATACCTTGCTCGAAGGCGGTCAGCGAGTCCTCCAGCGACAATTCGCCGTTCTCCAGCCGTTCGACCAGCGTTTGCAGGTCGGCCAGGGATTGTTCGAAGTCCAATGCAGCTTTTTTGCGGGCCATGGCGGCTATTCCGGTTGACTGTTAAACCGGCGCGACACTAGCAGACATGGGGGTTCGGGGCAAATCAGGACAGGGCTGGAGGGGGAGTGTTCCTCTGTGGCGTGTCTTTGCCGCAGCAACATCCGCTTACCACAAACACAGTCTCACGCAGCTAGATAATTGATTCGGTACCGAGTACTGCGTCCACCTCCCGGTAATCGCTCCAGACAGCCTTTTTCCAGCAACTTCGCCAGGTGTCGGGTTGCGGTTGCCTTGGAAACCTTGGCCACGGCCTGGTACTGCGCTGCGCTGATACCGTGCTCAAAACCTTGTTCACCACCATCGAGCGACCGGTTCAGCACTTTGGTCTGTTCTGGGGTGAGTCCCGAGGCGCGGTGAACCTGCCAGAATCGAGCCTTGCCCAACACGCTTTCGATCTGGGCCATGGCTTTGTGCAAGCTGCGCGACAGGGTCCGCAAAAACCAGGTAAGCCAATCGGTGATATCCAGCGTGGCTTTCTGAGCGCTTTCAAGTGCTCGGTAGTAGCCAGCGCGGTCATCAAGAATGCTCACGGACATGGCGTAGAAACGGATCGCCTGGGCTTCGCCCTGGGCCAGTGCGAGATCGGTGAGGGTGCGTGTCAGGCGCCCGTTGCCATCGTCAAACGGATGCAGGGTGACAAACCAGAAGTGGGCGATACCGGCGCGCAACAAAGGATCGAGTCCGGATTGATGACGGCTGGCCTCAAACCAGTCGAGGAAGGTTTGCAGTTGCTGTTCGAGACCTTGGCGAGGCGGGGCCTCGAAATGAACAGTGGGACGGTCCAATCTGCCCGAGACCACTTGCATTGGCTTGTCTCCCCGCAGCGAACCTACGCGAATGTGCTGATGGGCCAGGTCGCTCGCCTGTTCAGGGAATAGCCACTCGTGCCATTCAAGCAGCCGCTCGACGGTCAGGGGCTGGCCGAAGTGTCGGGTAGCATCCAGCAAAAGGTTCGCCAGGCCCTCACTGCGCGGGCTGACCGGAGTGTCACTGGCCCGCTCCAGGCCCAGGCGTCGGGCCAGAGACGACCGCACCGAGCCCACATTCAATTGCTCCCCCTTCAATGGCCGATGAGGTCACGATGTTCTGCAACAACGCATCCAATTCGTTCTGGGCGTTGAGCGACGCGGTGACAGCGCCGGTCATGCCGAGCAGTTGACCTTGGGTTTGCACGCATTCGCGTAGCAGAGCCGCCAATGTTTCGGGCTGCCAGTGAAAGTTGGGCCAGTCGGGCTGTTGCCAGATCCAATAGGGTTCCATGAGCCTGTCCATACCGGGGATGAGCCGAATAATAACGTTATTCGGCTCATTTCTTGAGCCGAATAACTTCGCTAATCGGCTCACGCTCTCCCCAAGACGTGATTTCCCACACAGAATCACGCGTTCCCCGATTGTGAATAATGCGCCGAATCGCTAACCTTCGCGCCATCTACAGCCCCCGTATGGCGGGCTCCTGACGAAACCTGAAAAAAGATAATCAATGCGCCGAGGAAGGGCGCCAGGTTGCGTTGCGCATGGCAGGAGGCATACATGCGTTTTCTTTCATTGCTGATCGCGCTGATGGCCGCATCGTTGGTGTGGGCGGAGCCTGCGGCCGAGATGTCGGAGCCGGTGGGCGGCTGGCGCTTCAACGGTCTGCTCGATCGCACTGAAAACCCGCAGGTGGCCTATCCCACGCCGCCCATCGACCGGGGCGTGCAGCGTAATCGCACGATGATCGAAGGCCGGCTCAAGGACATCGGCACGGCCCGACAACCCCACAGCCTGGCGGTCAACGGCAATCCACTGAATCTCTATACCGACGATGAGGGGCGTTTTGGCCGGCCCTACGCGTTCGGTGCTGGCTCCAACAGCGTCGAGGTGCGCAGCTCAGAAGGCAAGTCCCTCAAGCGCGTGCAGTTCTATGAAGCCAACAACCTGCGAACGCCGGCGCAGATTCGCGTAGTGCTGGGCTGGGACGATCCCAAGGCCGAGCTGGATCTGCATATCGTCACACCCGACGGCCAGCATGCCTTCTTCGGTCGCCCGGCACTGACCAATGGCGGCGGCCTCGACCCGGATGGCGTCGATGGCCCCGGCCCCGAGATGTTCACCATGACCGCGCCGATGCACGGCACGTACCTGGTCTACGTCAACTATTGGGGTAACTACGGCAGCGGCGGCTACAACTTCGACGAAACCAGCAACCAGAACGAGGTGATCACTTCCCAGATCAACCTGGTGCTCAACGAAAACACTGTCGATGAAAAACGCGAGACCTTCGTCGTGCCCTTGCGCGCCATCGGCGACCTGCTGCTGGTCAAGACTTTCAACTATTAAGTATCCCGCTCCACGGATGAATAGGCCCTTGTGAATATGAGCGACAACACTGCTTCCCCGACCACGCCGACACCTGTCGCTAAACCTGCGCGCCGCTGGCCGGCGATGCTGATCGGGCTGTGCCTGGTTGCCGGTGTGGCTGCCGGGCTGGGCTGGTTCATGAACAAGCCCAAGGCGCCGCCCATGGCGCTGGCATTGGAAAAGCTCGGCCTGAGTCGCCCCGATGGCTTGCTCGAGGCCCACTCCCTGAGCCAGTTGCCCAAGGATCTGCTGGCGGTGCCATTTCTCAAGGCCACGCTCACCGAGGACTTCGTCTTCTATTACCAGGCCCATGCCGACCGCCTCGGGCTGATTGGCAGCCTGCGCCGGATCATCTACGAGCATGACCTCAAGTTGCAGGACAGCCTGATCGAGGAACTGTTCGACCAGCCGGCCGACGTGGCCCTGTGGCGTGGTGCCGATGGTCGCCTCAAGGATTTCCTGCTGGTGATGGATCGCGGCGGATTGGCCAAGGTCCTGGAGCCCCTGGCGAAAGTCGCGCTGGACGACACGCAGTTGAGCAAGCTCAGCGACCTGAAGGTCGGTGGCGATGAGGTCGCGCTTTATCAACTCAGCTACAACGCCAGCAAATCACTGGTCTTCGCGTCCCATGGCGACAAACTGGTGGTGCTGTCCAACCCGACGAAGCTCTATGACCCGGCCAACGGGCCCTCGCAGGAGCGCGGCAGTGTCTCGACGACCGCCCTGGCAGCCTTGCTCAGTGGCGAAAAACTCTTTCCGGAAGCCTTCGGCCTGCCGCCCAGGGCGCCTGAGGTCAAGCAACGCATCGCGGTCAATGCCAGCGTCCTCGCCATGGGTTACCAGCGTTTCATCCCGAATTTCGCCGGGGTGCGTTTCGACATGGACGACAAGGGCTGGCACAGCTTCCTGGCCCTGGATGAGCTGGAGAACCAGCCGGACTTCGACTTCAAGCCAATCTGGCAAGCCATGCCCATGGGCGCCAGCGCCTGCGTGTCCTTGCCCCTGGCGGCCGAACAACAGAAGCCGCTGCTGGTGAAACTCGGCGCCGATGAAAAAGCCGCCCAGGCCATGACCGAACACATGGCCGGCGCGGCGGGCCTGTGCTGGTACGCCGATTCGCGGCTGTACACACCGCTGCTGGTAGCGAGCCTGAACGCGGACGACGGCAAGCTCGACGCCGACCTGGGCGGCCTGTTCGGCTCGATGGTGGGCGCCTATGAAAACAATGTCGCCGAGCACGCGTTCCCGGTCGTGGAGAAGCAGGAAGGCCCAATGCATCACTGGCAACGCCAGGTGAGTTCCAACTTCGGCCCCTACCTGGCCAAGGACTCGCTGCAGCCCGAATCCATCACCGGCAAGGCCTTCATGCGGGTCAGCCTGGCGCGTCACGGCTCCACCCTGCTGTTTTCCCTGGACGACAAGCTGGTGGACAAGGCCCTCGGCACGCTCGACAAGCGCTTCCCGCCCATGGCCGACGTCTTGCCCAAGGATGTGCTGATGCCTGTCTACTTCGGCCCGGACGCCATGGCGCAACTGATGCAGCGTGAAACCCTGGACAGCCTGCCCCAGGACATGGAACCGGTGTTCTACAACGCCGCGCAGACCTACCTGATCCCGAAACTGCGCACCCTCGGCGGTTATGGCAAGTACGCCCTGACGCTGCCCGAAGGCAGCGAGCCGGACGGCCACTGGCAATGGCTGCCGCTGGAATGGAAAGCGCTGTGATCGGACTGCTCCGCAATCGCCATTGGGTGCTGACGCTCGCGTTGCTGCTGGGCGGACCGGCGTTCGCCGTCGAGACGCCGCCCCTGGATGTCCAGCAATCCCAGGTCTTTCGTGCCTGGTTCGTGCGCATCGCCCAGGAACAGCTCAGTCGTGGCCCGAGTCCGCGCTGGTACCAGCAGGACTGTGCCGGCCTGGTGCGTTTCGCCGCCAACGAAGCGCTCAAGGTCCATAACGAAAAATGGCTGCGCAGCAACGGCATGTCCAACCGCTACCTGCCGCCGGAGCTCGAGCTGAGCGACGCCCAGCGACGCCTGGCCCAGCAGTGGCAGCAGGGTGGCGGCAAGGTCGGGCCCTACGTCAACGCTATCAAGCTGATCCAGTTCAACAGTCGCCTCGTGGGCCGTGACGTGACTCAGGCCCGCCCCGGCGATTTGATGTTCTTCGATCAGGGCGACGACCAGCACCTGATGATCTGGATGGGCCGCTACATCGCCTATCACACCGGCACCACTACCCCTACCGACAACGGCATGCGCTCCGCAAGCCTGCAACAACTCATGAACTGGAAGGACACCCGATGGATACCCGACGCAGCCAACCCCAACTTCATCGGCGTCTATCGACTCAACTTTCTCTCCCAATGACCGGTGCCCGCATGCTGCGCTTGTGTTCGAAACTGCCCCTGCTGTTTGCCCTGTTGCTGGCCCCTGTCGTCAATGCCGAAGACACCGTGGAGCCCAGCGGCTACACACCCGTGGCCGGTGAAAGCTTTTTCCTGCTGGCCGACAGCAGTTTCGCCAGCGACGAGCAGGCCATGGTTCGCCTCGAAGCGCCGGGCCGCGATTATCGCCGGTTCCGCATGGAGCCCTACGGCGGCGCCGACATCCGGGTCTATCGCATCGAAAAACCCCTGGACTTCCTCAAGCGCCAGAAAAACCTGCACCGGGTGGTCAGCGACGGTCAGTTCAAGGGCGAAGGCCTGTCCAATACCCTCGCGTACCTGTGGGACAACTGGTATCGCAAGTCACGTCGGGTGATGCAGCGGGCGTTCTCCTACGAGTCCCGCCAACAGGTCACCGAAGAAGTGCCCGAGCTGAAAATGGGCGATGCGATGGTCGCGCCGACGCCTTACGAGGCCTCGCCGCAATTCGCCTTGATCCCGGGCCTGCCGGTGGTCAGCCAGTTCCGTTACCCGCTGTGGCAGGCCAAGCCGATCCAGCCGCCGGCAGGCGTCAATCTGGCCGGTTCTTCCAGTGAGTTCGTCAGCGTCGCGCCGGGCAACGTCTATATTCCCCTGGGGCAGCTCAAGCCTGGCCTGTATCTGGTGGAGGCGCTGATCGGCAAATATCGCGCGACCACCATGGTCTTCGTTTCCAACACCGTGGCGGTGAGCAAGATCGCCGGCGACGAACTGCTGGTCTGGGCCGCGCGCAAGCATGAAGGTCGTTCGGTGCCCAAGGTCAACGTGCTCTGGACCGATGGCCTGGGCGTGATGAGCAGCGGTGCCACCGATGAAGACGGCTTGCTGCGTCTCAAGCACGTCAGCCCCGAGCGTTCCTTCGTCATTGGCGAAGACGAGGAGGGCGGCGTATTCGTCTCCGAGAACTTCTACTACGACAGCGAAATCTACGACACCAAGCTCTACGCCTTCACCGACCGGCCGCTGTATCGCCCTGGAGACTGGGTGTCGCTGAAGATCGTCGGCCGCGAATTCAAGAATGCCCGTGATTCGGTGCAGCCGGCGGCGGCTGACGTCAACGTCAGCGTGCTGGATGCCACCGGCACCGCGTTGCAGACCCTGGCCCTGAAGCTGGACGCCAAGGCCGGTACCCAGGGACGCTTCCAGTTGCCGGAAAACGCCGTGGCCGGTGGTTACGAGCTGCGTTTGAGCTACAAGGACCAGCTCTACAGCAGCGCCTTTCGCGTGGCCGAGTACATCAAGCCGCATTTCGAAATCGCCTTGAACCTCGACAAGCAGGATTACCGCACGGGCGAGCCGGTCAAGGGCAAGCTGGTGCTGTTGTATCCGGACGGCAAGCCGGTGGCCGACGCTACCGTGAGCCTGAGCCTGCGGGCCCAGCAATTGTCGATGGTGGACAACGAGCTGCAATACCTGGGGCAGTTCCCGGTGGAGCTGACCAGCAGCGAAGTGACCACCGATGAGCAGGGCGTCGCGACCCTCGACCTGCCGGCCGCCGACAAACCGAGTCGCTACACCCTGACGGTATTCGCCAGCGATGGCGCGGCCTATCGGGTCAAGACCACCAAGGAAATCCTCATCGACCGTGGCGCGGCGAACTTTCGCCTGAGCGCCCCCCAGCGCTTCAGTGCGGCGGGGGAGAAGGTCGCTTTCAGCTATGTCAACGAAGGCGGCAACGAGCCGAGCAAAGCCGTGACGCCGGCCGGCTACGCCTGGGTGAGACTGGAAGACCAGAGCACGGGCGAAGGCAAGCTGACGGCCAAGGACAAGGGCTTCAGCCTGGCCTTCGAGCGGCCCGGTACCTATAACCTCACGCTCAAGGATGACCATGGTCGAGTCATTGGCGCCACCGGGCATTCGGTGACCGGCGAAGGCGTCAAGGCGGTACCGGGTACCGTGGAGATTGTCCTCGACAAACCCGAGTACAAGGCTGGAGACGAAGCGCTGGCGCTGATCACCTTCCCTGAGCCGGTCACTGACGCACTGTTGTCCCTGGAGCGGGACAAGGTCGAGGCCACGGCGCTGCTGTCGAAGGGAGGCGACTGGCTGAAAATGGAAAGCCTCAGCCCCACCCAATACCGCGCGCGCATCCCGGTCAAGGACGCCTTCGCGCCGAACATGACCTTCTCGGTCCTGTACACCAAGGGCGGCCAATACAGCTTCCAGAATGCTGGCATCAAGGTGGTCGCGCCACAGATCGACGTCGCCGTCACCACCGACAAGGCCACTTACCGGCCCGGTGACACGGTGACCGTCGACCTGAGCACCCAGTTCGCCGGCAAGGCGATACCGGCCCACCTGACGGTCAGCGTCGTGGACGAAATGGTCTATGCCCTGCAACCGGAGGTGGCCCCGACCATCGACCAGTTCTTCTATCACCCGCGGCGCAACAACGTACGCACCAGCGCCAGCCTCTCGTTCATCAGCTACGACGTCGCGTTGCCGGGCAGCCCCGGCGCACCGGGCAAGGCCAACCGCAGCGAGCGTGGTGTCAAGGTGCTGGAGCGACCACGTCGCGAGGACGTGGATACCGCCGCCTGGCAGCCGGAACTGGTAACCGATGCCAACGGCAAGGCCCGTTTCACCTTCAAGATGCCGGACTCGCTGACGCGCTGGCGCATCACCGCGCGTGCCATTTCCGACGACGGCCAAGTGGGACAGAAAAAGCAGTTCATCGCTTCACAAAAGCCGCTGTACCTGAAGTGGAGCGGTCCGACCCGGTTCCGCAACGGCGACAAGCCGCAGTTGGGCCTGTTCGCTTTCAGCCAGTCGGAAAAGCCGCTGAAGGCCGAGTTGCTGATCCGCTACGCAGGCACTGAACAACGCGTGGTGGCCGAGCTGAAACACGGCATCAACTATGTCGCGCTGCCGGCGCTGGCGTTGAGCAACGGCGACCTGGACGTGCAGTTGCAGTTGAACGGTGAAACCCAGGACGCCCTGGCCGTTCGCCTGAACGCCAGCGGCAATGGCTGGCAAGTCACCCAGAACCAGCGCCTCGACGTGGCCACGGGGGATACCCCACTGGCATTGCCAGCAGATGCCAGCGATATCCGCCTGCGCCTGGACGACAGCCCGCAAGCGCTGTTCCGTTCGGCCCTGGACGACCTGTTGAGCTACCCGTACGGCGGCGTCGAGCAGACTGCCAGCCGTCTGCTGCCGTTGAGCATCGCTTACCCGACCCTGGCCGCGGATTCGCAGACCCGCGACCGCTTGCGCCTGGTCATGCAGAACAGCCGTCTGCGCCTGGTGCAGATGGCCGGTCCTTCGGCGAGCTTTACTTGGTGGGGCCAGGAAGGGGAGCCGGATGCCTTCCTGACCGCCTACGCCTATTACGCCGACTGGCACGCCAGCAAGGTCCTGGACCTGAACCTGCCGCCGGAACACTGGCAGCGGGTGCTGGAGGTCTACGCCAAGCAGGCGGGCAACACTGCGCTGTTGCAGCGTGCGTTGATCCTGTCGTTCGCTCGGCAGATGCAATTGCCGGTGAACACCTTGCTCAGCGGCTTGATGGAAGACCTGGCGAAGGCAGGCGAGGGCAGCGCCGGGAGCGTGATGGAGGATGGCGCGGACAGCCTGATCATGAGCGCCCCGGATTCGGCCCTCGGATTGGCCAGTGCCCGTGTACTGACCGCCTCCCTGGCCCGCCAGGCGAAGGTGCCGCTGCCGGACGCCTTCAACCGTCAGCTGGCCGCTGCCCAGCAGCAACTGGATGTCAGCTCGCAGCCGTTCGTCGAGGCGCTGCTGGCGTCGTTGCAAGCCTTCGATCAGGCACGCTCCGCCGCCCTGCTGGAACGCCTGCTGCCGCAACAGTCGACCCTGGAACGGGCCCTGGCCTTGACCTGGCTGCAACGCAGCATCGAACAGGCTGCGCCGGCCGTGGCATTGACCCCAGGCGAGGGTTGGAAAGCCCGACAAGGCGCCACCGGGGAAACCTACTGGCAGTGGCAAGGCGCCCAAGTCCCGACCGTGCTGACCCTCAGCGGCGCCCAGGAGCGTCCATTGCAGGCCGCGCTGAGCTTCCAGAGCCAGCAACCGCCGATGGCACCGATGGCGGTGTCCATCACCCGTCGCCTGTCGCGCCTGGTGCCGGGTGTCGATGCCTACACCTTCACCCTCGAATCCGTGGGCAGCAAGCCGTTGTCCAGCGACGGCCTCTATCTGGATGAGGTGATCATCAACAGCAAGGCGCCGACCCCGCTGCGCTACGGCATGCTCGAAGTACCGCTGCCACCGGGTGCCGATGTGGAGCGCACCACCTGGGGCATCCAGTTGCTGGGCAAGGCTGGCAGCGAGCCGACTTCGCTGGAAAAGGCCCGCTTCGAACCCGGCCAGATGGCCTACGCGGTGCCGGTGGATGCCCTCAGTGGCGAACTGCGCCTGCGGCATCTGGTGCGCTTCTCCCAGAAGGGCCAGTTCAACCTGCCGCCGGTGCGCTTCACCCAGGTCTATGCACCGCAGAATCAGGCTTGGGAAAAGAAACCGGCGCTTGGTCAGGTCACGGTCGACTGACATGCGCGGCCTGCTGGTTGGGTGGCTGTTGTGCTTGATTCCTGCGCTGGCGACAGCGCAGGACGAGCCACTGCGCCTGGCCTTCGACGGCCAGCTGCTGCGGGTGGGCCAGGGCCAGGTGCTGGACCGCCAGCCGTTGCCCGATTCCCTGCAGGCACCACTGGGCAGCCTGTGGAAGCTGTTCGTCTACGCCTGGCTGGTGGACACCCATGCACAGGAACCGGCCTACGAGTGCCGCGGCCAGTCCAAGGAAGAAGTGTATTGCTGCAGCGCCGGGAAGAGCATCGGTCGCGACCAGGCCCTGGTGAAGTCCTGTGGGCTGTATTTCGAGCCGCAGCGGCTCGGGCTGGGGGCCACGGACTGGCGAGACTACTGGCAGGCTCGCCAGGCGCCGTCCTGGCTGCTGGACCTGCCCGCCCTGCAACCGCAAAAGCAGGTGCCCGTCGTCGAGCTGCTCGAGGCGCTGGCCACGTTGCCGGCCCAGGACCAGGCCCGTCGGGTGCTGCTGGATGTGGTGCTCAACGCCTCGGATGGCCGGCTTGTCGGTCAATTGGGCAGTCGCCTGCGGGTCAAGACCTGGAGTTGGCTCGGCGAGCAGGGGCCGGCATCGCGCCAGGGTGGCTTCGCCGGTTGGCTGGCCGATGGGACGCCCGTATGGGCCGGGGGGCGGGGCACCAGCCAGCAGGTCCTGAAGGTGTTCGGTGACGGGCTGGCCGCGGCGCTGCCGGTGCGTTGGCCGGCCGAAACGGGACGTTGCGTGGAAGTGGGCCTGTTTGCCCGCTACCCGTTGCAGCGTGTCATGTCGGGTGATCGGCCGGTCGCGCCGGGTCAATTGCGCGGTGATTACCGCGTCGAGTTCGCCAACGGCAACCAGTTGGATATCCATAGCGACGGCGAGCTGTTCCTGACGCCCGGCAAGCTGGTGGCGCGGCTGGACCGGGAGGAATACGTCGCCCGGGTCCTGCAGCGCGAAGCCAAGGCCGAACCCTCCGAAGCGGCCAAGGCCCTGGCCGTGGCGATTCGCACCTACCTGTTGCAGAACGCCCAGCGCAACGGCGATTGCCTGAGCATCGACGACAGCAGCCATCGGCAACGGGTCGCCCCGCGCCCGGCGACGGCCGAAACCCGGTCGATCGCCGCCTGGACCAACGACCTGGTCCTGGCCGGCACCGATGTGACCTATCACTCCGACCAGCCAGGTCCGGACAAGCTGTCCTGGCAGCAGGCGGTGGAACAAGCCAGCGCCGGGCAGCGCTACGACGCGATCCTGCTGCATGCCTATCCACGCGCCAGCCTCAGTCGCTGGGACAATCCGGTGGCGTCCTGCGAAGCGTTGCCGGCTGCCCAGCAATGGCTGCTCAAGCAGCGTCGAGGCTGGCGTCCTCGGCTGGAAAGCGAAGTGGGCTACAACGAAATCAGCGCTTTTGCAGTATGCCGTCTCGCCTTCGGCCGGCCTTATGTCGACCGCGAGCGCCAGCGCATCTACGTTCGGGGCGTGCTATCGCTCCAGGACCGCCTCGACCTGACTCATGAATACCTGCACCTGGCCTTCGAAGCTCATCCCAACGGCCAGGACGAAGACTATATCGAAGGGCTCGCCCGTCACCTCTTGCTGGAATAGACCATGACACTCCGTTATCCACAGGTCTTGCTGTTGCTCTGCGCCATGACCGCGTTGCCCCTGGCCGTTGCCGCTGACGGCATCAAACTCGACACCCCGGTCGGCGGCTGGCGCAGCGGCGCACCGGGCGGCGAGGATGAAAACTTCAGCCAGACCGTCAACTACCCGGCCTCGTCGGTCAATACGCCCCAGGGCCAGGCCGGCACGGCCCGCATTACCGGCCAGATCAAGGCCATGCCCAAGGACACGAGCGAGCCGGGCAAACTCATCGTCAACGGCGTGAGCCTGCCGTTGAAGCTCGATCCAGAGGGGCGCTTCGACCGGCCATTCTCGTTTCCCAACGGCACCAACAGCGTCGAAGTGCGCAGTCCCGATGGCCAGCATCGTCACCGCACCCAGTTCCTCAACACCAGTGGCGGCGCCACGCCGGCCAAGCTGCGGGTCTTGCTGACCTGGGACAGCGACGGCACCGACCTGGACCTGCACCTGCTCACGCCCGACGGTGCCCACATCTGGTACGGCGACCGGGTCGCCCCCAACGGTGCCGCGCTCGACGTCGACGTCACCACCGGCTACGGCCCGGAGATCTTCGCCATGCCGGCACCGATCAAGGGGCAGTACCAGGTCTACGTCAACTACTACGGCGGCGGTTATCGCAACGAGGAAAGCGATGAAGACGCAGAATCAGTCGAGCAGGCGAAACAAGCCCTGACCACGGCGCAGATCACCGTGATCACGGAAGAGGGCACGCCGAGCGAAAAAATGGAGACGTTCGTGGTCCCGATGCGGGCGCCGGGGGAGTTGACCCTGGTGAAAAGTTTTAGTTATCCGTGAGGAGAATTGGCCAACAGCTGTTGGACAATCGTGGGTGGTAGACAGGCAGGAGACTGTCACCGCCTGTCGCCTTCACTGAATTCCCAACCCCCCTTCCAGTCGATTCCAGAGAGCCCATAAAGAACCGAACCAGACGCCCCACCCCGCGAAAGGAGGCCATCCATGCGCATCCATCACCTGAACTGCGGCTGCATGTGCCCGGTGGGCGGGGCGTTGTTCGATGGCTACAGTCGTGGGCTGACGGCGTGCCTGGTGTGTCACTGCCTGTTGGTCGAAACAGACACCAACGGCCTGATCCTGGTGGACACCGGATTCGGCCAGCGGGATATCCAGACCCCCGAGCGGCTGAGCCGATTCTTTCGCACGTTCAACAACATCCGGTTCGAGCATCGGCTCACGGCGCTGGAACAGATCCGACGCCTGGGTTTCGACGCCCACGATGTGCGACACATTCTCTTGACTCACCTGGATTTCGACCACGCCGGCGGGCTCCAGGATTTTCCCCAGGCGCGGGTGCATGTGATGCGCGACGAGATGGCGGTGGCCCGCTCCGCGAACACCTGGATCAGTCGGCGTCGGTTCCAGGCCCGGCAGTGGCAGGGTGTGGACAGTTGGGAGTTCTACACCACGGAAGGCGACACCTGGTTTGGCTTCGACTCGGTGCGGGCGCTGATCGGGGCGGAAGAAGAGGATATTTTCCTGGTGCCGTTGCAGGGCCATACGGCTGGTCACGCCGGGATCGCCCTGCGCACCCCCGGCGGCTGGATGCTTCACGCCGGCGATGCGTATTTCTTCCACGATGAAGTCCATCAACCCGAACGCCATTGTCCGCCGGGCATGCGGTTTTATCAGTACATGATGGACACGGACCGTCCGGCACGCCTGCATAACCAGAGTCGTTTGCGGGAACTGGCGTTGTCCCGGGATCATCAACCTGTCGAGATCTTTTGCAGCCACGACGTCCGGGAGTGGGAACGAGCCGTGGCCCGAGCGCGCAAGCTGCGGGTCGACTCCAGTGCTATGCCGTCGGCCACGGGCAAGCAGTCAACCTGACGCTGGCCTGATGTTGCCGAACAGCTGCTTTCCCTTCGCCCACTTTCAGTGGGCTTTTTTCAGGTCCACCAATACCGGACCAGATGAAAGAAGATCGGTGCCGCGAAACACACCGAGTCCAGTCGGTCGAGCATGCCGCCGTGGCCTTCGATCATATGGCCCCAATCCTTCACCCCGCGGTCGCGCTTGATCGCCGACATCACGATGCCCCCGGCAAACCCCAGCAGGTTGATCAGCAAGGCGATGAGGAACGACTGCCAGGGGTTGAACGGCGTGATCCACCACAGCGCGCCGCCGATCAGCGAGGCCAGCAGGATGCCGCCGGCAAAGCCCTCCACGGTCTTCGAAGGCGACAGGTTCGGTGCGATCTTGCGCTTGCCGAACAACTTGCCGCACACGTACTGCAACACATCCGACAGCTGCACCACGATCACCAGGTACGCGATCAGCAACAGGTTGCGGCCCTCGAAACCGGCGATGTCCAGGGTCAGCAAGGCCGGGACGAAGGAGATGCAGAACACCGCGATCATCAATCCCCACTGCACCTTCGAAGCACGCTCCAGGAAGTGCGTACTGTCGCCGCCCAGGGACGCCAGGATCGGCAGCAGCAGGAACACATACACCGGGATGAAGATGGAGAACAATCCGTACCAGTCGTAGTAGATCAGCAGGTATTGCAGCGGCAGCGCCAGGTAGAACGCGGCCACCAGGGCCGGGTAATCGCTGCGTCGGGTGGGCGTCAGGGTCAGGAATTCCCGCAGGGCGTAGAACGACACTGCGTAGAACAGCAGGATGACCGCCGCATTGCCGAGCCAGAACGCGATGCCGATCACCAGCACCATGATCCACCAGGCATTGATCCGCGCGTTGAGGTTATCGATGACCGAGTTCGGTGCGCCCTTGGTCCGCAGTTTGAGGATGAAGCCGATCACGGACGCCAGCACCAGAATCGCGCCGATTCCGCCAAACAACATCAGGGTGTATCGATCCATGTCAGACGTGCTCCGGGGCCAGTGCCAGCAGTGCGGCGCGGCTGCGTTCAAGAAATTGCTCTTTGCTTTCGCCTTCTTCGATGCACAGCGGTGCACCGAAACTGGTGGTGCATAACAGGGGCAAAGGCAGCACCCGGCCCTTGGGCATGACACGGTTGAGGTTGGCGATCCATACCGGGATCACTTCGACCTCGGGATGGCTTTTCATCAGGTGATAGATCCCGCTCTTGAAGGGCAGCAGACCTTCGTCTGGGTTGCGCGTGCCCTCGGGGAAGATGATCAGCGAGTCGCCGTTGTGCAGGGCATCGAGCATCGGTTGCAGCGGGTTGTACCCGGGATCCTTGCGCTCCCGGTCCACCAGCACGCCATTGAACACCCGGTTGATGATGTAGCGGCGCAGCGGGCTGGTCTGCCAATAGTCGGCACCGGCCACCGGGCGAGTGAGCTTGCGCAGTGCCGGCGGCAGGGACGCCCAGAGCAGCACGAAATCGCCATGGCTGCTGTGGTTGGCGAAATAGATCCGCTGCACCGGCCGCGGCGCGCAACCGAGCCACAGGCTGCGGGCGCCCGTGACCATGCGGGCGGCGGAGGTGATGAGGTTGGCGACCACGGGTTCGAACATGAGGATTCCTTATCCTGAAAAGGCTAGCCAGGGACTGGCCAGGATGAAGCCCAGCGTCAAGACAACTTGTGCCCCCAGCAGGCGCGACTGTCGACGCAACAGCATCAACGCGCCTCGTTGGCGTTCGCTCCACAGGCGGCCGGCGCGTTCGGCCGGCTGCAGGCCCAGGGTGGTGAGGGCCTGATCCAGGGCGAAGGTGCGCTCGGCCAGCGAATGGGGGCTGTCGGCCATGCGCTGGAACAGATCGGCATCGAATGCCACGCGCAGCGCCCAGTATTTTTCCAGCAAGCCGAGGACGATCAATGTGGCACTCAACAGCAGCAACCATGGGTCGATCACGCCCACCAGCCATTGCCCGAACCCCAGCAGCGCCGCCAGCAGCGTCAGCCCGGTGGACAGCTGGTCCAGGGCGTGACCGCGGCGCAACAGGCTCGCGACGGTATGCAGTTCCATGTCGCTGATCATCGCTGGTGCTCCTCGGCCAGTTGCGTCAAAACCCGGCGGTGGGCCGGATGCAGTACGACGCCCGGGCGGGCCCGTTGGACTTGCCCGATGGCGTCATCGACACTCGCCGCCCGGCCACTGTGCAGCAGCCACGCGGCCACGGCGGTGGCGCTGCGTGAATAGCCCAGGGCGCAGCAGACCAGCACCGGCCCGTATGGGCGCAAGTTCTCGATCGCCTGCGCCGCTTCCAGGCATTGCCCGGCTGTCGGCACCGTCAAGTCGAGCACCGGCAATGAGCGGTAGGCGATGCCAGTGCTGTCCACGGACAGTTCGGCGCAGAGGTCGAGCACGCCGCTGAACGGGCTGCCCTTCAATTCCGCCGACGTAGGCACGCGCCCCAGCCAGACGCCATCCGTGACCTGATCCGGCTGCGGATGCTGGCGTGTCCACCAACGGGAATTGACCCAGGCGGCTGCCAGGTAGGGGGCCAGCATCCAGCGTACGGCGGGGTTCAGCCGGCCATCGGCACGCTTCTGGAACCCGTCGGCGCCGAACAGCAGGTAATTGAGCGCCACCCAAAGCAGCGCCACCGCCGGCCAGACCAGCCACAGCCAGGCGCCGGCGAAGGCAAACGCCGGAATGGACATCGCTGCCGCGCCCAAGGCATAACGCAAGGCCAGTCGCAGGCGTGCGCGGTCATGGCTCAGGCGCGCGCTTCGCAACGGGCTGGGCCGATCCAGCGGCCACAGCCAGACACACAGCCAGCCGGCCAGCGCGCCGGTGGGAACGTCGATGAAATGATGCTGGTAAGTGGTCAGCACCGACACGCCGATCAAGGCGAACCAGCCGTGCATCAGCCAGCGCCAGATGCCTTGCAGATGGCGCTGGTAGCAAACCCAGAGGATGACCAGCAACGCGATGTGCAGCGAGGGCGCCTGGTTGAATGGCTTGTCGAAACCGGCCAGCACGTCGAACAGCCAACCGAACACCCCATCCATCTCCGGTCGGGCGAAGGTGAAGCGCAGCGGCCAGAGCAGGAAGCAACTGACCGCGATCGCCTGGGCCGTGAGCAGGCGCAAGGCGTGTCGCTTGAGGGCCTCGCGGCTGTTGGGCAGCAGCAGGGACAAGCCATACAGCAGGTCGATCGACCAGTACGGCACGATGGTCCAGGCCATGAACGGCATGTGGCTTTCCCAGCCGAACACCAGGCTGCCGACATCGTCGCGCTGGGACGTGACCCAGGTGGCGAAGCCGTAGGTGCTGAAGAACAGCGGGGCCAGCAACAGCAGCCAGAACACCGCCGGCTTCAGCAGCGCCGGCTCCCGGGCGGGGGCGATGACAGCGCTCATCACTGCACTCGCTGGGCCAGCGAAACGCTGAAGATGCCCCACGCATCGACCCGCAGGGTGATCTTGCGAAAGCCTGCAGCCTCCACCAGTTGGTCCATTTCCGCCTGGCTGCGCCGACGCATCACCCACGCCTGCCCGGCGCGGTGGCTGGTGAGGGCGCGGGCAATGAGCTCCAGCTGCGGGTGCCACGGCTGGCCGGTGTAGATCAGGAACCCCCCCGGTTCCACCGCTTCGGCCAGGCCCGCGAGGGAGCCGCCGACCATCTGGTTATCGGCGAACAGCTCGTACAGGCCGGACACCACCGCGAGGGTCGGCTTGGGCTCCAGGGCTGCCAGGTCCTGGCGATCGAAAGCATCGCCTTTGACGAAACGGGCGATGTGCCCCAGGCCTTTTTCCTGGATCAATGCGCCGCCATCACGCACGTTGATGTCGCTGTAGTCCCGCAGCAGGATCGACTCCGGCAACGGGCTGACACCCTGCAGCGCTTCGAGAATGTAGCGGCCGTGGCCGGCGGCGATATCGACGATGCGCACTTCGCGCTGCTCTTCGCGCAGCTTGCCCATGGCCAGGCGCAACAGTTCCTCCACGTGCAGCTTGCGCTGGCGGATGCCACGCCAGCCGATGGAATCCAGGTAGTTCCGGTCGATCAGCCGCCCCAGCGCCGAAGTACCGGTGGCGCGGTTGCGGTAGACATAATCCAGGGTGCTGCCGGAGTCGAAACCGGTGTCGAAGCCCAGCTTCACGCCGGCTGACAGGGTGCTGCCCAGGCGCATGCTGGCGCGGGTCATGCGCCAGTACAGGTCGCGCGGCGAATTGTGCGGCAGCGGCATTGCCAGGGATTCGGCTTCGGCGCAGGTCGCGCCCAGGCGGTCGGCATCCAGCAGGGAAGGGCGCTCCAGGGGGCGTTCGAAATTCTGCAGGATAAAGCGCCGGGCGCTGGCAATGGCCGGTGCGCGGTGCTTCTCCCCCAGGGTGTCGTGAAAGAAACCCGGCAGGATGTGCTTCTCTTTCTGCAGGCTGCCCAGTCGCTCGAAGAACTGTTCCTGGGGTTTGCGGTGCACCACGAAGTCGGAACCGGAGATCAGCAACTGCGTCGGCACCTGGATCGCCTGGGCATCGGCCACCACCCGCTCGGCGGCTTCGTACAGGCCCAGCAGCACATTGACCGAGATGGCCTTGGTGATCAGCGGATCGCTGTCGTAGGACGCCACGCGTTGCGGGTCATGGCTGAGGAATTTCGCCTTGACGTAGCTGTTGACGAAGAAATTGCCGCGAAACCTGCGCATCAGCGCCAGGCCCGGACGGGCGAAAGGCACGTAGAGCTTCACCTTGAACGCCGGCGATGCCAGCACCAGCGAACGGATGCGCGGTGCATAGTCATGGACCCAGGTCGCGGCGATCACCGCGCCGACGCTTTGCGCCACCACGGCGATGTTCTGTTCATCGATCTGGTGCTGCGCGCCGATGTGGTCGCAGAACGTCTGTACATCCCGCGCACTGGTGGCAAAGCTCGGGCTGTCGCCCCGCTCGCCAGGGGACTGGCCATGGCCCCGGGCGTCCCAGGCAAAAAAGTCGAAGCCGGGCAGGTCCAGTTCGTCCACCAGGTGCGCGATGCGCCCGGAGTGTTCGTGGCCACGGTGAAACAGCAGCACGGCCTGGCGGGGTTCGCCCGGGGCCACGTCGACGGCCGGCCAGTGTCGGTAGAACAGCTCCACGCCGTCATGGGTGGTGAATGTCCGGTGTTGGGCTTCGCGCATTGCAAGATCCTTTATGCTGAGGGAGCGTTTTCCTTCACTTGGTCCAGGCCATGACGCACCCGGTTGACCAAGGTATAAACCAGCAGGGCGGCAACCACCGCCATCACACCATCGACCCAGGGAGCCCCGAGCCAACCCAGGGCGATGCCAGTCGCCAGCACGCCCAGCACGAAGGCCCGGTCACTCTTGCCCATCGGCCCGTCGTAGCGTCGCGAAGCCCCGACCATCGGCCCCAGCACACCGGCGTATTCGCTGAACAACGCCAACAGCGTGACCGACAACACGAGCAACAGGCTGGCATCGGGAATCAGGGCGAAAGGCAGGATCAGGGCAGCGTCGGCGATGATATCGCATAGCTCGTTGAGGTAGGCGCCCAGATGCGATTGTTGGCCGAACTCCCGGGCGAGCATGCCATCCACGGCGTTCAAGGCCATGCGCAGGAACATCCAGGCTGGCACCAATACGAACACCCAGGGGTGCTGGGCGAACCCGGCGACGATCGCGCCGACCAGCACTGAAACGGCACCTGCCAGCACGGTGACCTGGTTGGCGGTGACGCCCTTGTCGTAGAGCCGTTGGACCATGGGCCGCAGCAGGTTCTGGAAGGCGGGTTTGAGTTGGTAGATCGAGGGCATCGCGATGGTCTCGGGACGTTGGCGGACGTGATGAATGCAGGTGCGAGATTACGACAGGTCATGGCCTGGCTGGTGGTGTATTTCTCCAGATTGGGCTCAGGTCTACATCTTGCCGTGAAAGGCCTGGCTGGTATCGCGTGCCGGGGAGCAAGAGGGACCGTCCCCATGGCCGCCACGCTGGCCGTGGCGTCATAGCTGCCCGGCGACTTCGGCGATCAATTCCCTGAACCATTGCTGCGCCGGATGGGACTCGCTGCGCCTGTGCCAGATCAGGTCGAAGGTCATCGGCGGCAGCGTCACCGGTGGCGGGAACATCACCAGCTTATGGCTGCCGGCCGCGCTCATCGCCACTCTTCGCATCACCGTGGCGGTCAGCCGGGTACGGGCGATCAGCGAGGGGACGGCGAACATCTGCGGCAATGTCAGGGCGAGCTCCCGCTGTTTTCCTTGCTGGGCGAGAGCCTGGTCCACCACGCCGTACAAGTCTTGCTCGGGAGACACCAGGACATGGCGCAGCGCCAGGTAAGCCTTGAGGGTCATGGCGCGGCGGGCAACCGGATGGTCATGGGCCACGATGGTGACGAACTCGTCCCTGAGCACGGTTCGATTCAGGATCCTCGCCGCAGCCTGGGTCGGCGGCACGCCCACCGCCGCGTCGATCAGGCCGTTGTCCAGCATGTCGACGGTATGGTCGCGGTCGTTGAACGCATGGACATTCACCGAAACCCCCGGCGCCTGTTCGGCGAGGGCCTGCAACAGGGCGGGCAGGAGCACATAGGCCGGGTAGTCCGACAGGCCGAGCTTGAATACCGCGCGAGCCTCGGCAGGGTTGAACGCGGGGCGCTCCACCAGTGCCACCTGCAACTGATGCAACGCCTGGGCGATCGGCACCGCCAGTTCCCGGGCCCTGGGTGTCGGCAACAGACCGTCGGCGCTGCGGGCAAACAGCGGATCGCCCCACAGTTTGCGAAGCCTGGCCAGGGCCGCGCTCATCGCCGGCTGACTGACCCCCACCCGAGCCGCGGCCCGCGTAACGTTGCGCTCGGTCATCAGTGCGTCGAATGCCACCAGCAGGTTCAAATCGATGCCATGAAAATCCATGAATCAAATAAACATCTATATCGGTTATTTGTTAGACGGATCGTATCCCGCCCTCGCACTATCTTGCTACCCCACCTGGCCACAGCGAGAAACCGATGAACATCTCCAGCATCAGCCTTGCCGACCAACTGCGCGCCGAGCGCCTGGCGGTCGAAACGTTCTACCGCGCGTTCAGCGACAAACAACCGGATCTGGTCGACGAAGTGCTGGCCCCGCACTGGGACGACATCCCGTTGGCGTCGGGGCAGGCCCCCGGCCCTGAAGGCATCAAGACCATCATCCGCAGCGTTGTCCAGGCGTTCCCCGATGTGCGGATCGTTATCCACGACGTGGTCCAGGAGCCTGGAAAAATGGCCGTGCGCGCGCAAATCAGCGGCACCCATGACGGTGAGCTTTTCGGCATCGCCGCCACCGGCAGGCAAGTCAGTTTCCCCATCCATGAATTCCACCGCTTCCACGACGCGAAGCTGACGACGACATGGCACCTGGAAGACTGGTTCGGCGTGTTCATCCAGCTTGGCCGGTTCCCCACCCAGGCCTGAAGAGGAGTCTGCCAAATGAAGAGCGCTTTGATTCACGAGTTCGGTAGCCCGGATGTGCTGGTCGCTGGTGAAGCGACCCTGCGAACCCCTCAACCCGAGGAAGTCGTCGTCAGCGTCGAGGCCGCCAGCGTCAACCCGCTGGACGTCAAGATCATCGCCGGCTACATGCAGCCGATCTTTCCCGTGACGTTTCCCTATGCGCCAGGCACGGATTTCAGTGGCGTGATCGAATCGGTGGGCGAGCGGGTGAGGCACCTGAAGGCCGGCGACCGGGTCGTCGGCCGCACCACCCCCAGCCACGGTGGGGCCTTCGCGCAGCGGCTGGTCATCGCCGCCGCCGAGCTTTGCGTCATTCCCGCGTCGATGGGTTTCGAACAGGCCGCCGCCTTACCAACGGCCTATGGCACCGCCGCGCAGGCGCTGTTCGACGTCGGCAAGTTGCAGCCAGGGCAGCGGGTCCTGATCCATGCCGGGGCCGGGGGCGTGGGCAGCATGGCCATCCAGCTGGCCCAGCTTGCCGGCTGCCATGTGATCGCAACCGCATCGGCGAAGAACATCGAGCTGGTGAAAAGCCTGGGCGCCGACGAGGTCATCGACTACCGGAGCCAGACCCTTGAAGGTGTGCGGGATATCGACCTGGTGCTCGATACCCTGGGCGGCGAGACGCTCGAAGAGTCCTGGCAGGTGCTGCGCCCCGGGGGACACATCTCGACCTTGGTGGAGTTCAACATCCAGGGACGGGACGGTTGCACAGGCGAATTCGTCTTCTTCGCCAGCGCAGTGCCGTTCCTTCCCGAGGCGGTCAGGCAGTTCAGTGCGGGCCGGCTGCAAATCATCATCGATTCGAGCTTTACCTTGTCCGACACCCGCGCGGCGCTGGAGAAGGTCGCCACCGCCCACGCGCGGGGCAAAGTGCTGATTCGTCCGGGTACCTGAGCGGTCAGGCCTGGACCACCGTTTGTCGATGCATCGAGCGAAGGTCGTCGAGGTAGTCAGCCTCCAGGCCTTCCAGGGCAGCGCACCGCGTGACCAAGTCGCGGCGACGGACCTTGCCGGTGATCTGCGCCATGGCCATCAAGCCCTTGAGCACACCGGCCTCCTGGGCAAACCGCTGGACCCGTTCGAGGGTCGCCTCGGGTACGCCGGTCATCGACAGGTAGCGGGCAAAGCAATTGCGCGAGCCAGCCAGGAGCGTGAACACGTCATGCAGCGCGCGAAACTTGGTCGTGTCGCAGGCCAGGGGGTTGTCCAGCAGCGCTTCGAGGTGGCCGTAGAACCAGGGTTCCACCTTGAAGCCGTCCAGGAATGCCTGATGGCGCTGGCGGAATGAACGCTCGAGACTGTGTCGTGGCGGTGTCCACTCCAGGCAGAACATGCGGCGACTGCCCTCGTTCTGGAAGAACTGGTCGATCACTTCCTGGGGGTAGCGGTATTCGCACAGCACACTGGCGGCATTGTCATCGACGATGTCCCAGGTGCCGTCGGCATGGGCCTGGCGCAGCACGACAACGTGCTGGGCATGTGAGCTGCGGTATTCGGGACAGTGTGCAAAGTAATACACGTCCCCCGACAGGAAGGCGCAACCGTAGGCCTGGATCTGCTGGTGGATGACCGGCAGCAGCTCATCCAGGTGTTCGGCCTTGCGCTCATGAAAACGTACGCCCAGCAGCGCCAGGTCGTCGTCGGCGAAATAGCCGCTTTGCAGCGCGTACTTGGCTTTGTTCTGCACCACCATCTGCTGGAAGATATCGTCCACCGCCGGCAAGGCGTTGTAGAAGAGCCAGTCCACTTCTATGCCCAGGCGTTTCATGAACACAACGGCATGGCGCTGGAAGCAATTGAGGAAACGTCGGTCGTACAGGTGCACATCGTAGGCAAACGGTTGTTCTTCCATGACGGGCGATCCTCGCCTAGGCAGTCAGGTAGTGCTCCAGGAGGAGCCCGGCGACAGCTGCCGGGCTGCCCAGGAACTGGGGGGCCAGATGGTCGGTTTCGAACTCGATCTCAAAGGCATCCTCCAGGCGCGTCACCAGGAGCATCAGCTTCATCGAGTCCACCCCTGCTTCGAGAAAAGACAGCTGCGGGTCGACCTGGACGCTTTGGGGCGCCACTTCCTTCATCAGCGCGTAGACCTGCGCGAGCACGGTCTGTCGATCGGTTTCAAGCTCTGTGGAACTCATCGGATGCCTCCATCAATCAATCATGAGCGCGCCAGCGGAACGGGCTGCGCGGGGCGACGCAACTGGGCCAGTCCCAGCAGCCCGAGGGCGGTGACCAGGCCGGTGCCGATCATCAGCGCCGGGCCGGATGTCGGGCCCAAGACCGATGCGGAGGTCGCAAAGGTCAATAACAAAGGGCCGGTGGCCTGCATCGAATAGGCGCAGAACGTGCTGCGACTGCCCACCAATGCCGCCTGGCCATCGTTGTTCGCGCAGCGCATCAATTGGCTGCGAACGGCGATTCGCAGGTGGTTGGTGACGAATCCGACCAGGAACGCCCCGACCAGCGACAGCGGCACCAGGGGCGCCAGGACCATCAGCGCATCCACCACGATCAGGGCGCTGGCGAACAGCACCAGGCGGTGCTTGCCCAGGGGCAGCAGCGCGGCCAGGAAAGCCCCGATGCCCGCGACGCCGGACGCGATGCCGAAACTGGTGGGGCTCCAATGGTTAACTTGCTGGTAGACGACCGGCATCATGCTGTTGAAAGCGCCGATGTGCAGGGCGATCAACCCGAGGCAGGCCATCCAGCCGTAGGGCATTTCGAACGTATCGTCCTGGCTTTGCCTGGCCTGCCGAGGGGCAGGGCCCGGGGCCTCGACGATGACGCTGCGCCTCATCCGGCCGGCCAGCAACGCCGGGCTCAGGGCCGCCCCCGTCAACGCCACGGCCATCAGAAAGACCGAATCGTCGAGCAGGCCCAGCAGTGCGCCACCGGCCAACGATCCCGAGAAACCGCCGACCTGGATGGCGGTTTGCATATAGCGCGCGGCATCGTCCGCCGGTAGCCAGCCGGCGACGACCCGGCGGGTGTTCTCGATTTCCAGGGAGCTTGCCGTGAGGAAATCGACTGTCCCCACCAGCAAGGCGATCAACAGGAAGACACCCAGGGCCGAGGCCAGTCCGGACCAGGCGAAGAGTGCCGCAATGGCAAAGGCCGAGATACGCAACGCCACCAGCCAAGGGGCGTCGATGTTGGCCGCTCGTCCTCGACTCAGCAGATCCAGCGCGAAGGGAACGGCGACCGAGAGACACAGGACCACGCCAAGGGGGACGCTGGAACCGGAGAGCTTGAGCGACATCCAGATCACGCCGGTCAATACGGCCTGGTCGCAAGCCGTGGACAGCGCAACGACACCGTAGAACAGCAAGTTTCGCGACGACATGAATGAAACTCCGGTGGGGCCAACCGCGTGACGGGCGAGTGACCGGGGCGTGGACCGTCGAACGAGCGCCTCGAAGCAAACCCGCCCGCCACAGCCTTGATGATCGGCAGAGAGGGCGCGACGAGGACGCCTGAAAATACCCAGGCCCCGACATGCGGCGCAACTTGCGTTAGCAAAACTAAAGGCCACTGCAAAAACCTAACGCAACGCCACGAGGGTGTTTGCCGGTAGTAGGCTCTGACGACCGATGCCATCGGACGCAGGAGCGAGCGGCGTGGAAAGTGAAGGACTGCAAACACTGATTTCAAAGTTGAAAGGCAACCCGCGCAATGGGGTTGTGTTTCATCAACGTACGGAAATGGAACGTGTCCGGTTCGCTGACGTGTACCAGGAGGTTTCGCTGGTTTCGCGCCAGCTCGCCGAGGTAGGCCTTCAGGCGGGCATGCAGGTCGCGGTGATCGCCGAGAACGGCAAGGCGGCTTTTTTACTGGACCTCGCTTTATTGAATATCGGCTGCATCGCCTTGCAGATTCCCGAGAAAACCGCCCGCAGCGCCCTGGCCGACATCGGCCAGCAGAACATTGCCTTTGTGCTGGTCAGCGCCTTGTACCGCGACGAGGTGGACCCTGGCTCATGGGAGCCCGTTGGAACATTCCATGGCTTGAGGCTGTGTCGGAACCGGGCGTGTCCGAATGCCTTCGCTGCGGTTGCGGGGCCCACCATTTTCTCCTCCGGCACCAGCGGCAAAGAGAAGAAGATTCGCGTCAACAACGCCACCGTCCTGCTCAATGCCCGGCAGTTCTTCTCGGCCATCGACGCCCGGCCGGACGACAGTTTCCTGATCTTCCTGCCCCTGTCCAATTATCAGCAGAAGCTGTTGATCTACGGGTGCATCGATGCCGGCATCGACATCGTGCTCAGTGGCATGCAGACCGCCATGCAAGCCCTCAAGCAGACCTCCCCGAGCCTGTTCCTGGCCCCTCCGCTTTTTTATGACGCGATGTGGCGCCTGGCCGATGGCAATGGCCAGAAGCTGCGCGAACTGTTCGGCTCGAACATGCGACAGATGTGGAGCGGCATGGCTGCGTTGCCGCAGGCTGTGCTGGACGGATATCACACGGCGGGCCTGCCGCTTCTGGAAGCCTATGGCATGACCGAGTACGGCCCCATCGCCGTCAACACCCTCCAGCACAACCGACCGGGTTCGGTCGGTCGGGCACTGGTGCCGGGCAGCGTGACCCTGGAAAGCGACGGGGAGATTCTGCTCAGGTCGCATCGGCGGCTGACCTGCGGATACGTGGACCAGCCAGAAGAAGTCGCCAGGGCGGTGTATCGGGACGAAGTCGTCATTGCCACCGGCGACGTCGGCCGTATCGATGCCGACGGCTATATCTTCATTGAAGGCCGCAAGAACGACACGATCATCACATCAGGTGGCCAGAAAATTCACCCCACGGCCGTCGAGCAGTCATTCAACAGCCTGCCTGGCGTGCAGTACGCCGTGGCGCTGGGAGCCCGCCGTCCCCACCTGGGAATGTTGCTGGTGGTCGAACAGATCGATTCGAGCGCCCGGCAACTGATCGAAAAGACCATCGACGATTACAACGCCGGTGCCAGCGTACCGATCCGCAATTATTTCCTGTCCACCGAGCCGTTTACCGCCGAGAACGGTTTGCTGACCCGGAACCTGAAGCTGCAACGCAAGAACATATCGTCCCGATACGAAACTTGCGTATTCAACTGAGTCGCCACGCAAACATTGATCTTCCACACTGAGCAGGCAAGGAGATTTACCTTGGACGCGTTAAAAGAAGACTTCGGACTTAGCGATGAGGAAATTGCTTTCTTCTTCAAGAATGGATACGTAAAGCCGTTCAAGGTTTATGAACCGGAAGAGATGGAGCGGCAATGGCGAACGGTGCGGCTGCAGACACTGGACCGCAGCAACGCCGTGTATGCCGACAATACAATCTCCAACGCCGGCAACAATAACCTCGCCAACTATGACCGGCACCTGGATATCCCTTTCCTCGGCCAGCATGTCTGCAACCCCAGGATCGTGCACAAGGTGCGCAGCCTCATGGGCAAGGACCTGCTGTGCTGGCGCACCGAGTTCTTCTCCAAGTACCCCGGCGATGCGGGCACCGACTGGCACCAGGCCAATACCTTCGCCGGCGTGGCGGGGCGTCCCCATATCGTCTGGCCCGATGACTCGGGACGTCGCGGGACCCTGACCGCCTGGACCGCTTTCACCGACACGATGAAAGACACCGCCTGCATGGCGATTGTCCCCGGCACCCACAACATGATGCATTACGACGAAGAGAAGCGTCTGATCTTCAACCCCGAGAAGAACAACAACCTCGTCAAGGACGGCGTCCGTCGTGGGCTGTGGGGCTACGATTACCGCGACCTGCAAGTCGACCCGGACTGGAAGCCCGACGAGTCCAAGGCGGTCTACTTCGAGATGAAGGCCGGCGAGTGCGTGATCTTCTGGTCGACGGTGCTGCATTCCTCGCTTCCGCACCTGGGCCTGACCGACAAGATGCGCCTGGGATACTCCGCCCGCTACGTACCCCCGGAAGTCCTTATCCACCCCGATACCGACATGCTCCACGAGTTCGGTGGCGAGGTCAGCCTGGAGAATTACGGTGCTGTCGTGGTGTCGGGCGAGAACCGCTACACCCATAACCGTATCCGCGAAACGAACATGCTGGGCGAGCCGTTCATCCCTGCCTGATGACTCCAGGGCCGGAGCATCTGCGGCCCTGTTCCGTAAAAGGACGAATGCGCATGCGCATAATGATTGACGCTTGTTCCTACGCCCTGGGTGAAGTCGAACGTCCTTATCACGATGTGCCTGACTTCAAGGCTATGCTCGATCGCTTCGGCTATCCGGACGAGCCGGGGGTATTCGGCTGGGGAAGCTACTTCAAGACCGACGGCGATATATTCGACCTGGGCATCAGGTCCGCTCGCCAGACCCTGGCCCAGAGCCGCGTGTCTGCCGGCGATATCGACTTCGTCATGTTCTGCTCGACCTGCTTTCCCGGCAACGAGATCGAGTACATCAATTTCAACGTTCGGCTGTATGAAGGTCTCGAACTGAGAAAGGCCTTTCCCATCGGCGTCACCCTCAACAACTGCATCAGTTTCATGAGTGCCATCGTGATGGCTGAGAGCATGGTGCGCGCCGGTGTCTACAACAACATCCTGATCATCACCGCCGACAAGGTCTACGACGAGTCCATACGCTTCAACAACTTCGCCTTGCTCAGCGATTCGGCGGCCAGTTGCCTGGTCACCCGGTGCGATGGGCCGGGCCTGGAGATCGTGTCTTCGCGTTTCGGCGTCAGCCAGGATCCGATCACCTCCAACCACGGCAAGGACGAGCCCGAACTCTACGGGCGAATCCTGAATGAAGTCCTGGAGACTTCCGGGATCACCCTGGCCGATATCAGCAAAGTGTTCTGCAACAACATCTTCCGCCCCGTGACGCAGCTCAAGGAAACCCGCCTCGGGTTTTCGCGTCGCCAGCTGTACCTGGATAACGTGGCGCGCTGCGGGCACTGCTTCTCGGCAGACACGATGATCAACTACGTCGATTACGCCCGGCAGAACACTCCCGCCAAGGGCCAGAAATTCCTGTTCTCGATCGACGCGCCCAACCTGCGCGCCAATCTGCTTGCCCAATACACACCTCAACCGTGATTCAGCCAATCCCGCTCTCTGGAGGAACGCCCATGAACATGCCAACCCAGGAACTGCACACTCAGACCGACACCGGCCCGTTGTCCACGGTCCACTCCATTTGGGCGGAAGTGCTCAAGCACCCGGCGCAGACCGACCAGGCGGACTTCTTCGACGCCGGGGGCAACTCGATGCTGTTGATCGCGATACTGAACCTGATCCACGAACGGCTCGATCGCGAGATCAACCCGGCCGCGCTGGTCAACGGCATCACCCCGGCCAGGCTCGCTGAACTGGCCGCCTGAGCATGCCCAGGCCGACGCAGAGACCCACAGGGAAGGATTTCTTATGATCGAGTTCATTGATTCTCGCGGTGTGCCTGTGCGAGTGCAGGACGCCGACGAAGCAGACGAATTGGAGACTGCCCTGACAGGCATTCTTGGGATGGAGTTCGATCCACTTCCACTGTTGCAGCGGCGCGAAGTGCGTTGCCCGATTTCTCGGTTGATCGAAAGCGTCGTCAGGTTATCGAGCATGGAGGACCGGCAGATCCAGCAGGCCACGCTGCTGCTGGGCGGTCTCGATCCCGAGTGTTTGAACCCCCGCGAGCAGGGGCACCTGGCGGCCTGCAATCATTGGGTCAATCAGGACTACGAACTCGCCCATGCCTGCTGGCGCGAACTGCTGGCCCAGCATCCGCGGGATGTGGTGGCCTTGTTCAGCGTGCACATGCTGGAGTTCAACATGGGGTGGACCGAGCGGATGCGCGAAACGGTGCTCACCATAAGACCCTTCTGGGGGCCCGCGCATCCCTTGTATGGATACGTGCGCGGCATCGAAGCCTTTGCCCTGGTGGAAAACGGCGACTATGACGCCGCCAGTGTCGCGGCCGAATGCGCGCTGGCGATCAACCCCCGGGACATCTATGCGATCCATGCCGCCTGTCACGTCGGCTACGAGCGCGGGCAGTACGCCCAGACGCTGAAGTGGCTGGACGACACCGAGGACAACTGGGGCGACAACCTCTGCATGCGCATCCACCTGTGGTGGCATCACGCGCTGTTCAACCTCTATATGCAACGCCCGGAGGCGGTCCTGCAGACGTTCCATCAGAAAATCAGGATCAAGAACGACCCCGACGGGTACGAGGACCTGGACGCAGTCAGCCTGTTGTGGCGCTTGTCGCTGACGGGGGTGGATGTTTCCGAGCTGTGGCAGGAAGTGGCGCAATACTGGATGCCTTCCATCGATCAGTCGCAGTACTGGTTCAACGATGTGCATTCGATCATGGCGATGGCCAGCTCCAATCACCAGGTGCTGGTGCAGCGCATCCTGCGACGCATCGACTCCACGTATGCCAAGGTCCCGATGATCGCCAACGTGACACGCACCGTTTGCCGGGGGCTGATTGCCTTCCAGCAGGAGGACTACGACAGCGCCCTGGATCTGTTGAGCAAGATCCTGCCGGCGGTGCGGGCCATAGGCGGCAGCAATGCGCAGCGTGACCTGCTGGAGTTGACCACCATCGAGGCGGCCATACGGGCCCGGCAGTTCGACCGTGCCAGGCAGCTCATCCAACAAGGACGCAGCCTGCGTCATCCTTCGCCTTTTCGGACGTTCTTCGTCGACCGTCTGCAGGACGAGGAGCCGATCCACCTGCGCGCATGACCGAGCCGGAAAAGGCATTGCGCCCAAGGGTGCAATGCACTTTCTTCAGCGCTGCGGGGAAATGATTCCGTCGAGCAGGCGCTGCAGGTTCCCCGAAAGGATCAGGCGCGCATCGTGATCGCTGATGGCCTGGTCCGGATCGACAATGAAGGCGCGCAGTCGCTTGTTGATCGCCTCATGATTGTTGATGGGCCAGTCTGTCCCGAAGATGATCTTGTGATTGATCTCGCTTTCCAGCAGCGTGCTCAGCACCGGCGAACGGCCGCGGGCGTCGATCGCGTGCTGGGCACCACTCAAGTCCAGGTAGACGTTGGGGCGGTACTTGCACAGCTGGATGCACTGCACCTGGTCGTTGACTGCGCCGTGGGCGAGGATGAACGGGATGTTCCGGTAGCGACGGGCGGGCTCGTCCACCCACATGGCCTGGGCGGGAGCAAAGGACAGGGCGGGGGAGGTGGGGCCGATGTGCAGCAGTACGGGCAGGTGGTGGGCGTCACAGTATTCGTAGAACGGCGCGAGCGCCGGATCATCGGCCTGGTAGCCGCAGGGCGGGTAGAGCTTCATGCCGCTGAAGCCGTATTGCTCGATGCCGCGGATGAACAGGTCGAGCCCGTCTCGCCCCCAGCGTGGGTCCACGCCGGCGAAGACCGCGAAACGTCCGGCATGGCGCTGGAGAATGGCCCGGTGTTCCTGGAACATCTCGTCGATGGTCAGCTCGGTATCCGGCAAGGCGAAGGAGAAGTCCGGCAGCAGCAGGACGGAGCGGCTGATTCCGGCCCTGTCCATCGCCGCGATCTGGGCATCTCCCTGGTGATCGGCCAGTTCGCGCTGGAACTGATCGAGGATCCTCGTGCGGGAAACCGGGAATCCACTGGCCCGCAGCTTCACTTCGATATTGTCGGCCACCCCCTCCAGGAAACTCAGCGGTGTGAAGCGTGTGGAAGCGATATGGCTGTGGCCGTCGATGAGCGTCGGTTCGTCAGTGCCCCCGGGTGTGTCACTCATCGCCCACCTGCTGCTGGCGCAGGAAGCGGGCGTAGCGCTCCATCATCTGCCTGACGACGCCTTCGCTTTCGCGGTCGACGCCGAAAACGTAGCGGGGGAAATCCAGCTCCTTCTGCACCGCCCAGAGTTCATCATGCTGGTCGGGGGAAAAGAGTTGTGCCGGGTCGCCCACGGCGATCCAGCCGATGGGCACCGTGGCGCCTGGCTCCAGCACGGTCTTGATATGCACCACGCCGTTGATGCGCACCTCCGCGCCTTTGCCCAGGCGAGCGCCGTTGAAGACCGACGCACCGGTCGCGACGAACACCTCGTCGTCGATGCGGCAGCCGGTCAGATGGCAATGCGGGCCCACCATCACGTGATTGCCGATGTGGCAGTCGTCATGGGCGGTGCTGCGGATCACGGCGTTTTCCATGACGATGCAGTTTTCCCCGATCGTCAGCGCGCCACCTTCCGCGACGAGGACCGCACCGTGTCCGATCACCGTTCCGGCACCGATGGACACATTGCCTTCGAGCACGGCGCTCGATGCAATCCGCGCCGTGGGGGCGATTTTCTGGTTGAGTTTGGCTTTGCCAGGCATGCGCAGATTCCTTTGCGTTACTGTTTTTCTCCAGAGACGAAGAATACGCCGATCCCCGCCCAGCCGCCCGGGCTCTCGATGCTTTGGGTGATCACGGCCATCTCGCGCCGGGCCAGTTCGAGTTCGTCTTCTGGAATCACTTCCATCTTGTAGCCAAAGACCAGGTCGCAGAAAGCGCTCGCCCCGATCAGCGACGTGGATACCAGCAACATGCTGCAGCGGATATCGCCATAGCCGGCCTGTTCGAAATAGCTCGCCAGCTTGCTGCCGACGTGACGGTCGCCTCCGCGAGCGGCTTGGGCCCTGGCCACGCGGGCGAGGAACGACTGCAGCTCGGGCGGCTGGGGCGAGGCGCCGAACCAGCGGTCGTCAATGTCGCAGATGCACAGGCGCCCGCCGATGGCCAGGCTGCGGTGGATATTGCGCAAGGCGCTCAGGGGCTCCGACAGGTGCTGGAAAACCATGCGCGCATAGCTGAAATCGAACTGCCCCGGCTCGGTCAGGCTTTCGTCATACAGGTTGCATTGGCGCACCTGGGCTTCGTCGATGCCGGCACCGGCCAATTGCTTGCGCGTCTCGCTGATGCTGGTTTCATTGCAGTCCAGGGCCATCAACCGGCTGGGCTGGGCCCGAAGCGCAATCTGGGTGGTGATGATGCCCGGGCCGCAGCCGACATCCAGGACCCGTTGTCCCTGGGTCAGCCCGGCTTGCCTCAGATGATCGAACTCCAGGTCCAGCGCAATGCCGGCCTGGGATTTCAGGCGACGCAGGGAGTCTTCATTGTCGCGAAAGGTCCCCAGCTGATACGACTCGTCAACGATCAAAACCATGAGCATTCCCTTCCATTTTTTTCTGTAGCCAGACTATGTCGACCAGAGTGTCCTCCAGCCTTGCGATCCGAGGAATCCGTACACATTCGGAGAAACCCTGAGACTTGCACCCGCGGGCACTGGCGTGGTTCGGCCCCAGGATAATGGCCACCAGCGACTCGAAACCGGCCTCTCTCGCCGAGACCTCCAGGGCTTGCAGCAGTCGGATCCCGACCCCGCGGGCACGCATGTCCCGTCGTACATACACGGCGACTTCCGCCATGGTTTCGTCGTCGGGCCGCGCGGAAAAGGGTTTCAGGGCACCCCACGCGACCGTCTCGCCGTCACTCGACAAATAAACGAGAACGGCGAAACGTCGGTTCTTTCCGAAGTAGGTCAGGGCGAATTTTTCATGGGTGTGCTGGGGAACGTCACAATTGGCGAAAACCTTGTCGGCAATGGCCTGATTGTAGGTTTCCACCATGGAGGGCAAATCATCGGGAGTGGCCGGCCGAATCATCTGATAACTTCCTGTAGAACACGTTCAGCGTCGAATTTCCGCTCGCTCCCACCGCGCCGCCCAACAGAAAGGGGCTGTCGGAAAACCATGAGGCGTGGCGTTGCATATGGCTGTCCACCACACTGATCAGCGTGTGCACGCCTTGCTCTTT
Organism: Pseudomonas sp. NFACC32-1; assembly: GCF_900101215.1. Classification (NCBI taxonomy): domain Bacteria; kingdom Pseudomonadati; phylum Pseudomonadota; class Gammaproteobacteria; order Pseudomonadales; family Pseudomonadaceae; genus Pseudomonas; species Pseudomonas sp. NFACC32-1. The sequence goes on along the minus strand of NZ_FMUL01000012.1, from coordinate 122,402 downwards.
GCCCCTTGAGGCGCACGCGCTGGACAGCACATCGAAAACGCTGGAACTGGCATCCTCGTCTTCGCTGTGCAGCACCAGCTTCATGCTTCCGTCATAACCGGCGCGTTCGTGGAACCGAAAGTACACGGCCCAACCCGATGCAACGCCATCGCGGCGCGTGCAAGCATAAGCACCCCCCGGCCGGTGCGGATTGAATATCTCCGCGACACACTCCGCCGGGCTGGAAAAGCGCTGGGCGAGGACCCGTGTCCAGGCGTCGCTCCCCATGCTGTCGGTCAGGCATTTCAAGATTGCATCGGGGGCCATGGGGTGCGCGTGGTAAGCATCCGATCCAGTACTTTTCACGATGACGAGCCCCCTCACTCACCCAGTCTTGATGTCCGTTCGAGTCTACGCCCAAGCATGTCGCGCAAACGGCGCGTTAGATTTTTTAAAGCCACGCCAGTAACGCTTAACGAGCCTTGACGCCGTGGCGGATCGCTCAACAGGGCGCCGGTTGCAGGGACTTGCTGGCGGTATCGATGATGCGCCTTCCCACCAGGTCCTTGACCACCGAGTGGTTCATCCAGCCATGCCAGTAGAGCGGTTCGCGGTAACTGCTGTCCGGCATCAGGTCCACCAGTTGTCCTTCTTCGAGCAGCGGCGCGGCGACATCCGCGGGCATCAGCGTATAGCCCAGCCCCGCCAGGACCGCATCCTGGACCATGGGCAATGAAGGCAAGTAATGACAGGGGAACCGCTCGATCGAGACGCCGAGCAGTTCGCGAAGGAAGGCGGTGTGGCGCGTGTCATTGCGCCCCCGGGTGATCGCCGGCGCGTCGAGCAGCGAATGCGTGCCCATGCCGCGGGCCAGATAGCGGCGCATATAGTCGGGGGTGCTGACACATTTGTATTCCATGGCCCCCAACGGATGGACTTCAAACCCATCGAGGGGATCGGCGACCACCGACACGCACCCCTGGACATCCCCGCGCTTGAGAATGTTCAGGCTGGAGCAACGATCATCGGAAATGATTTCGACACAGACCTGTTCGGCCCGCATCAACTCGATCAACAGCGGGGCGAACCAGGTATTGAGCGAGTCGGGGTGTACACCGATGGCAATCTTGGAGTTCGTATTGCCTTTGCGCGACAGCAACCTCAGCACATCATGTTCGAGCGAACGCAGTGCCGAGACATGCTGCAACAAGGCCTGGCCGGCCGATGTGGGATGAATGGGTCTTTCGCGAATGACCAGGATGGTTGAAAGCGAGTTTTCCAGCGACTTTATTCGTTGCGAAATGGCACCGCTGGTGATGTTGAGCGCCGAGGCCGCGCGTTCAAAGCTCTTGTGTTCGATGACGCAGGCAAACGCTTCCAACTGTTGGCGATCCAGCATGACAACCTCCCTGTAAGCCACTGCGTTATCAGGCCAATAACGCAGGGTCATGAACATCCGTGTGCTCGTGGCTGACTGGCCACCCCACATACATTTTCATTGGCAGCGGCAATCCGAAAACGTCGGATCGTTTGAATAAGGAAGACTGTCATGGGGAACGCTGCCCCAGTTGATCAAATCACAAGCGCGCCCCATAGGGTGGGGCGTTGCGTTCGTATTTCCTGTTCGATACGAATCACGTCGCTTGCGCCTGAGCCGTCGGCATAGTCCGAACGGCTATATTGTTATGCGAACAAAATAGACCCATAACGCCCCTTGAGACAAGCCCTGGATCCAATCCATTCGGCGGGCCGAGTCATGGCTTTGCGGTGCTATCGGGCGTCAGCGAAAGGGGGCGCGGTGGGGGTGCCTGTCGGCCAGAGAATCGCCTGGGCGACGATGGTCCGCTCACCATTGAAAGTGACGGCCGGGCCACCATGCAGCGTATAGCCCATTTTCAACGCATCGCTGACCCGATGACAGAATGCGGCATCGTCGGGGCCTGTCAGCACCCGGTAGATGGGAAGCCCGTCGGGCGGTAGGTTCATGGTCATTCTCCTTGAGTACGACGGCAGCGAAATGCCCTCCGTCCGTTCGACGCCGCCGTGGGGAGCGTCCTGCACACCGTGAGGCAGTCTACTCGCCGTGGATCCGGGCAAACAACGGTCATGCCGCATCGGCCCGCCACCCGACACCGCTGCAATACCCAACCGACACCGCCTTGCGCCGTTGCCTACAACTACGCCAGAATCCGCCGGCTTGTGCGCCTGGGGTCGCGTCGGTAGCTTGGGACCTGTCACTGATTGTCAGTGATCGGGTTTAGTCGCCCGTTGTTGCTAAGTCGCTCAAGCGTCCTTCAGTCAGGGATCTCCCCATCCCTGCACTTGATGGTGGCTGTGCGCAGGGCGCCTTTGGGCGCGCCGATTTCTTAGCTCGTCGGTCGACTAACCTGCGTACAGCTGCCTCCCAATCGTTTAGTCGCGAGCGGGTTGTAGCCTTAACCAAACGAGAGCTAAGGCCATGGTCAAAATTACACCGAACCCCCCAGTCAACGACGAACACGTCTCCCGCGCCCAGACTGCCCGCAACAGGAAAATCGACGACGCAGCCACCCGAGCATTGGATTTCTACCTGAAACCCAAGCCCGACAAGGAAACGTCCGACACTCTCAACACCCTCTTTCGCATCGTTTCCGATGTCGATTCCGAATGCCTGCTGGCCAGCCTCAGCGAGAACCTGGCTTCGGCCAACGCCATGATCAGCGACCTGGCCTTCGACCTGGACGGGTCCAGGCGGCATGTGGCGTTGGGGATCCAGCAGGTGATCGAGTTGAGTGAACTGTTGGCCAATCGAGCGTTGGATATCGTTGAGGTGAGGTAGTCAGCGGACACGCTGCCCCGGATAGGAAAAAGGTCTTGCCACGGCAAGGCCTTTTTTTATGCCCGAATGCAACTCGTCCCGCCTGCCGTGAAAAACCCTAATGTGCAGGCAACGTCTTCGATCTAGCCATGAATTAACTTTCAGGAATATCCATCGCTGAAACGTATCAGCATCCAGGAAAAACTCTGAATATGCATAAATGCATTTTTTTGCTTGACCCCTTTGGGGAGCCTCTATAAGGTTGTTTTCACTGTATGCACATACAGTATTTATCAATCTTTATTCAGTTCAATCCATTCATGGACGAGGTAGTAGCTTATGAAAACCAACGCTGAAAAATTCGGTGTAACCCCCCATCAACCCAGCCTCTGGACCCGCGCCGATGCGTTGAAAGTCCGGGCGGATGATCCCACCACCACCCAGCCTCTGGTCAGCGCGGATTTCCCCGTATTGAGCGACGACGTGTTTATCTGGGACACCATGCCCCTGCGCGACCTGGACGGTAACGTGACGTCCGTCGACGGCTGGTCGGTGATCTTCACCCTGACGGCCGACCGTCATCCAAACGACCCGCAGTACCTGGACGAGAACGGTAACTACGACATCCTGCGCGATTGGAACGATCGTCACGGTCGGGCGAAGATGTACTTCTGGTTTTCCCGTACCGGCAAGGACTGGGAATTCGGTGGCCGTGTGATGGCCGAAGGCGTTTCGCCGACCGTTCGCGAATGGGCCGGTACGCCGATTCTGTTGAACGACCGCGGTGAAGTGGACCTGTATTACACCGCCGTCACCCCAGGCGCGACCATCGTCAAGGTGCGCGGTCGGGTCGTGACCACCGAACATGGTGTCAGCATGGTCGGCTTCGAGAAGGTCAAGCCGCTGTTCGAGGCCGACGGCAAGATGTACCAGACCGAAGCCCAGAACGCCTTCTGGGGTTTCCGCGACCCATGGCCTTTCCGCGACCCGAAAGATGGCAAGCTGTACATGCTGTTCGAGGGCAACGTGGCCGGTGAGCGCGGCTCGCACAAAGTGGGCGAGGCCGAAATCGGCGACGTGCCGCCGGGTTATGAAGAGGTCGGCAACTCGCGCTTCCAGACCGCCTGCGTCGGCATCGCCGTGGCCCGCGACGCGGACGGCGACGACTGGGAAATGCTGCCGCCCCTGCTGACCGCCGTGGGCGTCAACGACCAGACCGAACGCCCGCACTTCGTGTTCCAGGACGGCAAGTACTACCTGTTCACGATCAGCCACACCTTCACCTATGCCGACGGCGTGACCGGGCCGGATGGCGTATACGGCTTTGTCGCAGACTCCCTGTTCGGCCCCTACGTACCGCTCAACGGCTCCGGCCTGGTGCTGGGCAACCCGTCCTCCCAGCCATTCCAGACCTACTCGCACTATGTAATGCCAAACGGCCTGGTGACTTCCTTCATCGACAGCGTACCGACCGACGAAACCGGCACGCAGGTTCGCGTGGGTGGCACCGAGGCACCCACGGTGGGCTTGAAGATAAAAGGGCAGCAGACGTTTGTCGTGGCCGAGTACGACTATGGGTACATCCCGCCGATGCTTGACGTTACGCTCAAGTAATAGCAGCACAGGGGGTTCAGGCAGCGGGTTTGAGGTCGATGACAAAACCGTTGTGGATATGATCGAGATATCCCGCCTGATTCATTGCGATGTTGGTCGCAGGCCCCGTTGAACAACGAGTCGTAACCTTCTTCGCGACTGGCTGCAAGGATGCAGCCAGTCGCGAATGCATTTGCCTGCGACGTATGTACACAAGCCCCTCTGTGGGAGCGAGCTTGCTCGCGATAGCGGTGCATCCGCAACGTTCCGGCCAGCTGTTTATCGCGACTCCACGAGCCTGGCCAAGACCGACATCGCCTTGCGCCATCGCCTACAACTACGCCAGAATCCGCCGGCTTGTGCGTCTTGGGTCCCCTCGGTAGTTTGAATCCGTCACTGCTCATCAGTGATCGGGTTTCGCAGCCCGGACTCTATAGGCGCACAACGTCACCTTCGAAAACAGATCGCCCATGTCTGTGATTTCGTCAGAGGTGGCTGTGCGTGGGAGACCTTCGGGTCTGCCGGTCCCTAGAGTCCCGGTCTGCGAACCCGCGTACAGCTGCCACCCCATACTTCGTTTCGCAGCGAAGGGTGGTAGCTCCAACAGACTCTAGGAGCTTTACCATGGTCAAAATTACACCGAACCCGCCAGCTACAGACGAACATGAGTCCCGCGTTCAGTCTGCCCGCAACAAGAAACTGGATGACGCTGCCAACCGGGCTTTGGATTTCTATCTGAACCCTACGCCGAAGAAAGAAACGTCTGACAAGCCTGACACTATTTTCCGTATTGCGCCTGATGTTGATTCGGAGTGTCTGCTTGTCAATCTCAGTGAAAACCTGGCCTCGGCGAATGCGATGCTCAGTGATCTGGCGTTTGACCTGGAAGGGTCGCGACGGCATGTGGTGTTGGGGATTTTGCAGGTGGTGGAGTTGAGTGAGTTGTTGGCGAATCGGGTTTTGGATGTTGTTGAGGTGAGGTAGGGCGGGGCGTTCGTTGCCCTTCAGGCATAAAAAAGGTCTTGCGTGGCAAGACCTTTTTTATGCCTGAAGTTTGAGGGTAGCGGTCAATCTTCCACGAAATAATCGCTATCCAAATGCTTCACTTCGTAAACCTGTTTGACGTTACAACCCAGATTGTTCTCAACCATCAACCGCGCCAGCTCCAACCCATCGATCAAAACCACTTTGATATCCAGGCTCAGGGCGGCTTCGCGGGCGCCGTTGGAAAAGTCCGAAGTGGTAATGAACACACCCTTGCGAGCGCGTTGTCGGGTGAGGGCGCCGATGAACTTATCGATTTCCGGGCGGTGTACGGTGTTGGTCCAACGCTTGGCTTGAAGGTAGATAACGTCCAGGCCAAGCTTGTCTTCCTTGATGATTCCGTCGATGCCGTCGTCGTTGGTTTGTTGCGTCGCGCGTCCAGCTTCCTTGCGTGAACCGCCGTAACCCATGGCGATCATCAGATCGACCACCAGTTGCTCGAAAAAAGTTGGTGAAGCTGCACGCACCAGGACCAGCAGTTCATCCGCCAATGATTGCGTCAGCGCCTGATGTGCTGCGGCCAGCTGCTCGTCGGGGGTGGCTTGCTCGACCGGTTCGCTCTGCAAGGCTAACGCTGGGTCATCGGCGGGACTGGTCGTATGGAATGCGGCGAATTCAGGGTATTGCTTGAGCCACCTAACGGTAATACGTGCCGGCCCGCTGTTCAGCGCCTCTAGACCGCGTTCGGTGATTTGCACCAGTCCCTTCGCCGGAATGCTCAGCAGCCCCGCCTTATTCAGATAGGTGCGCGCCCAACCGACTCGATTGTTAATGACCGTTTGCTTGCCGGAAGGCAGGCGTTCACTGCGCTCCTCCTCGCTGAGCTGAAACTCATTGGCGATGCGTTCGCGAAGCTCGCTTAGCGCCAGCGGGGTACCGTCGGCAACGGTGGCCAGTGTCGGCCGCATGACGCTCTGAAAATCCGGAATGGGCATAAATGACTTCCTGTTCAATTGCCGAGGCGTAATGTCCAGCGTGCAAATCGTTCAGTGGTGTGCTCAAGCTGATGCCTTGCGCCCGCGCGTGGCTTTGGGGGCGCTGGCACGTTGGGCCTTGATACGCTCCAGCAGCACGCTGGCAGGTTCATCGTTGGGGTCTTGAGGGACCAGTTCCCCGCGGAACGCTTTGGTCAGGATGCTTTGGGTTAGGTGGTCGATGCGTTTTTTTGCTGAGGTGACTTTGGCTTCTAGTTGGTCGGCGAAGGCGAAGAGTTGTTCGACTAGGCGGACGATTTCAGTTTGTTCTTCACATGGCGGCAAAGCGACTGGCAGCCTTTTCACATCTGCTAAATTAATGCCTTTTTGCGCCACACCTCGGATTTTACCAGCCAGTAAACGCTGCCCAACGGGGCTTTGAAGAAGGCATGCTAAGAAGAATGGAAAAACTGACGGGAGTGTCGGAATCATTGCAACTTCACGGCTAATGTTGCAATCGCGCAGAGTTTCGGGAACAACGCCAACATTCCCTACGGAGCCGCGGATTGCCAGTAACACCTCGCCACCTTTAAGCCGAGTCCTTTGGTAGTTTTGCTCGATTTCAGGGGAGACTAGTTTCAGAGCCGACGTTTCGATGAAGAGATACTTTACGTCACCGCACCTAACAGTTGGTACCCCTTTACTGGCTGCATTACCAGTCTGAACAATTCCGTATGGGATCCCTCTCTCTGGCTCAACAAGCTGTTCCAAGGCGTATTTAGTCCAACATGAGGGTAGGGGCTCTCCCAGAAGTTCCTCGGCTCCTGCTAGCTCTTCCGCGCTAAGATTTTTCGATTTAAGATTCGGAACGACATTCTCGTAGTGATTATTTGTCTGACGATAGTGCTCGGTTAGCCGCCCTGAAGTGGCGGCGGCAAGAACGGACTGGCGGAAGCGTTTGATTAATGTAGGGATTGCGTCAATTCGAGCTTTAATAATGTCGACCTGAACTAAAAGTTGATCGAGCTTTTGGGCTGTGCGGGTTTGTTCGGGCAGCGGGGGGAGGAAGTATTCAGCATCCTTTAGAATTTTAAAGTGCCTAGCATACCCTTTGCCTTCAATCTGAAGGTTGCGTAAAAAAAAATATAAAAATCGCCCATTCACCTCGGAGTGTGGTTTGAGGATTTTTACACCGTCGGCACCGGGGATGAATGGAAAATCTATCCATTTTATCTCGCGAGTGTGATCGCCAAAAATTATCAATGGTTTTTCATCGCTTACTACCAAATTTGAATCATCTAGATAGCCTGAGATGAACGCTCGCCCTTGGTCCACAACTGGAAATTTACCTTTAGCTAACAGCTTAGTGGTTTTAACTTTTTTTCCAGAGGTAGAAATTTGTGTGAAAATCTCCTCGAAGCGGACAGGTAGCCAGTTAGCAGGGATGACTTTGCTCATGCCTTATCCTCGTTAGCAGAAAGCCCCATTACTTCAGCTAACAACAATTTCTGCGCTGCCACTTCATCGTCAGCGCCTAGAGCTTTCATCAGCTCTTCCAGTACATGCAGCGTTTCGGTCAGTTCGGCCATGGCTTCGCCAGCCAGTACTTCCGGAGCGGGTAGGTCGAGGGCGTCGAGGCTGTTGGCATCCTTAATCCAACTGATATCTAGGGAGTCGCCTCGCTCTTTGACCTGCTCGCGGCTAAATACACGGAAGCGGCTGATTACTCCGATTCCTTCGACATTTTCGGCGCGCGCGCCGTTGCCGTTGGCGTCCTCGCCATAGGAGTCTTCAAAGGATTTTAAGTGTTGCGCCCCAAACGGCGTGCGTTTGCCAAACCTAGGCATATTGCTACGTAGGTCATAGATCCACGTGCGCTGCGTGCAACCTTGATCCTGACGCGGATTGTCGGCAGTACCTTTCTGAAAAAACAGCACATTTGTCTTCACACCCGGAGCATAAAAAATGCCAATGGGCAGGCGCAGGATCGTGTGCAGGTTGCATTTGTCCATCAGGTCGCGGCGCACGTCTGTACCAACGCCGGCTTCGAACAATACGTTATCCGGTAGCACCACGGCGGCGCGGCCACCGGGTTTCAGGCCACGGTAAATGTGCTGAAGAAAGGCCAGCTGTTTGTTACTGGTTTTGTACGTCAGGTCGTCGCGAGTTGGGCCACCACCGCCCTTGGCTGTACCAAATGGCGGATTCGAGAGGATGACATCAACTTTGGGCAGATTGGCCCCGGTCTGGCCGAGGGCGTTACCGAGGTGCACCACGCCTTCTTCGTCGCCTTCCATGCCGTGCAGCAAAGTGTTCATCAGGGCCAAACGGCGGGTGCCGGGCACCAGTTCGATTCCGATGAAGGCGCGGTTACGTTGAAAACTGCGGGCTTTTTCGTCGAGGTCGTAGTGATCGTCGGTGTTGCCTTTGATATAGGCATCCGCAGCGATCAAGAAACCTGCGGTGCCGGCGGCAGGATCCTGGATAGTTTCGCCGGGCTGCGGCTTGATGCAGCGAATGATGCTGTCGATCAATGGGCGTGGGGTGAAGTACTGTCCTGCACCAGATTTGGTTTCGCTGGCGTTTTTCTCCAGCAGCCCTTCATAAAGATCACCAAGCCCATCGCGGCGGGCGCTGAACCAATCGATCCCGTCCAGGCTTTTGATCAACTGCTCCAGGTGACGAGGTTCTTTCAAGCGGGTCTGGGCGTCGGCATAAATCGCGGCGATCAGCGGGTCGCTGTTTTTGCCCAGGTCTAACAACATCTGGCGGTAATGATCGAGCAGGTTGAGCCCGGACTTGCTTGCCAGGTCAGGCCAGCGGGCGCCCTCGGGCAGTTTGTGGGTGAAGCTGTCGTTGTTCTGGACCTGTTCGAATTCCATCTTGATGAACAAAAGCAATACCAGCTCGGTGACGTAGTCGCTGTAGTTGATGCCGTCGTCGCGCAGTACGTCGCATAGGTTCCAGAGTTTCTGGACGATGTCGGAGTTGGTCATGGGAGCTCTCAGAAAGGATTCATGGCAGCGGGGAGATCGCAAAATTTTATTCAGCCGGGTACTTGCCAGAACGGATCGTTCTGCCAGTCCGGCGGGAAGCCCATGGCTGCCAGGTTGATATCGGCGAACTCATCTAACAACTCATACAAACGTCTATCCCAACTGGTATGTGGACTGACCTGGCGCATCAGTAAATTGAGGATACATAGCACCGTAAACATGCGGGCATGCTGTCCTGGACGTTGTAGATGTTGAGGCCAAGGAAAATTGACGGTTTTGGGCAGTTCAGGGCGGATACCCAGTTCCCGGTTCCACAGCCGCGCGTGATGCGCGCAAATATTGCGAATGGTCGTCAGGGTGTGCAGCCAGGATTGCAGCAATGGACCCGGCAACGCTAAGCGTCGGGCGATGGCCTTTTTGTCGGCATCGCGTGCCAAACCCTTGAACAAGTGCGAGAGTTCGCCAAGGGTAATTTCTTCCATTGCGGCCCAAGCGGGCATTAGGTCGGGTGTGTTGTAAGTCAGTGCGTAATGGCGTGCATAGCTTTCCTTGGTACGCAGGCTTTTGAGCTGCGCTTTGCGGGTATCAGTCGCTTGAGAAGCGTCGATGCGCCGGCATTCCCGCATATGGTCCTGGCGCGCCTTGTCCTGCTTGCTCTGAATGTTATCGAGCAGAGCCTGATGACGATAATCGCGCTGAAAGAAACGACTTTCCAGATACCAATGAGCGCCATAGTGCGGTCCCATATGGTTGCTGATGGCGGCTCGGGCCGCGACTTCAATACGTTCAATGGCATCAATGACTAACAGCCGCAAGCGTCGGTCAAAGTCGTATAGGCGAGTGAGCGATCGCAGCCGTGTACCGGGCTTAAAGCCGTGCTCGGCATCTTCAGAAATTTGGAAAGGGCGCATATAAGGCGTGAGGCGAAAGAAGCTAACGGCTTCGAGAAAGCAGTGCGCCTTGCCTTCGTCCAAGATAGTGAGCCCGCGTTGTTTGAGCAGGGCCAATTGCGCAGGAATATCAATGGCTGGCTTGCTGAAAAGCTTCATGCGGAAAAACTACCAAGCATAAAAAACCCGCTCAATTTGTGCGTAGCTGCCGGAGCAACCATAGGCATGGCGGGTGTGTTGCGTGAGAGGTTATGCACAGATGTTCCGTTTTGCAAGTTTTTTGGCGCCGCAGGGATGAGTGGAACAGTGGCTCCCTGCGTATCTGCGCGATTCCGCTGCTGCTTCGCGTGCCTGGGGGTAAGGACGCGTGGCCTCGGATCTGGGGCAGCGGATGATGACCACCGGAAAACCCTCGAGCAGTTCAGGCTCATCCAGCAGCCGACCAAAGATTATCGTTCAGTGCTTCCAGTACCAAATCCAGTTTCCCGCCCAGGTTGCGGTCCAGCCCCTTGAGTCCTCCATCGCCCCTAAAGGCATCATTGACCTGCTGCGGATCAATCACCACTTCGTGCACCAGTTGCTTGGCAAGACGCTCCAGCCAACGGCGTTGTACGGGTGTCCAAGGCTGCAAGGCGTAAATCCCCTGCATGGCATTGGCGACGCGTTGATCGAATGGCAGCAATGCTTCGCCAATGGCCGCCTGGCGGATGTAACCGATGATGCTGGCGGCGATTTCCTGATTGGTCTGATTGCGCCAGGCGCTTTTCAGGCTGGCTTCGCTGAAGCCGTTCTGATCGAGTAGCAGTCGTACTTCTCGCAGCTGTCCGCGCGTTAGATCTTTGGGACGGTTAACCACGACGCCAAGGGCCGCGGACTGATTAAGTTGTTTGTGGATGAACTCATGAAAGCTCTCCAGATAGTCCGCGGGTTTTTGGTATTGCCCATAGTTTTGCTCGCGGACCATCAACTTATCGGCATGGGGGGAGATGACTGGGTACTTTTCCGAACCCAACAGGGCGCTGACGGCGGCTAACTGGTCGATCAGTTGGCTATGTTGACGAACAAAATTAGCGGCTTGCTGCGGACCTAGTTCATGCAGGTGCTTATGCAGCTTGGCTGGTTCAACGCCCCAGATCTCCTGCAGTTCATCAAGCTTTCGTTTGAGGCCTGGTTTGTTTTCGGCCTTATGTTGAGCTTTGCGCAGGATGCGCATGATACGTTGGCTGAGTTGATCAAGCACGTCATGGGCATGGCTGCTGTCTTCCTGGCTGCCGGGGGCGTCGTGGCTCGCACTGCTGGTGAGTTCACCGACCAATTGTTCCAGCGAGATGTTAGGGTTTTTCACCAGCGGCTTCATGGTGTCGACCGCTTCCAGGCTGGCGTAAAGGTCGACCGGGTCGTAGATGCGGAACACGGTCTTTCCGATTTCGTCGCATCGACGGGTAGCACGGCCTTTCATTTGTTCATAGAGAATGCGCGAGCGTACGCGGCGCATGAACACCAAATTACAGATTTTCGGCACATCGATGCCAGTGGTTAACAGGTCGACGGTAATGGCTATGCTGGGGTGTGGTTCGTTCTTATAGCGGCGAATCAGTTGATCGACCTTGTCGCTCTGGCCAGTAATGATGCGCACGGTCGCTTCGTTGTACTGCTCTCCGTAGGCTGTCTTAAAGGACTCATCAAGCAGGTTCTTTACTCGTTCCGCATGGGCTTGGTTGACGCAGAAAATCATGGTTTTTTCTTCGCCGAACGGGTCCAGTTCGTTGGCCAGTGCGTCGCAGATGACCTTGTCGAAGGCTGGTGTTATGACCGTACGGTTGAACGACTCGATATTAAAGGTGAGTTCGTCGTCCAGTTCCGCTGCGTCGACCTCACCGGTCAAGGTGTTAATCACGCTGACCGATTCGCCCTTTTCAAAACGGATGCCATGTTTACTGAGTTGGGTTTCATAGCGGATCGGCGGCTCATGATCAATGAGCCAATCGTCAGCAACAGCTTCCCTATAGCTGTAGGTGTAAACCGGCTTTCCGAAGATTTCACTGGTGTGTTTGGCTGGCGTGGCCGTGAGGCCGATGCGGCAGGCATCGAAGTGATCAAGCACACGACGGTATTGGGAGAGGTATTGGCTGTGATCGCGCACGGTCAGTTCACCCTCGGTCATCTCCTGATCGAGCGTGTAACCCCGGTGGGCTTCGTCGACGATGATGCAATCGAACTCACCTACGGATGGTGGGGTATCCGAGCGGAAAATCCGACTGACCATGGCTTGGACAGTGGCTACCTGGATGCGGGTTTCCGCTTCTGCGGCCATGTCGCCGAGCTCTTTAATGTCGTAAATCTGCCCCAGAGTATGATTCTGCTCAAGTGTGGTGTCGTTGAACGAGTCAATGGCCTGTTGGCCAAGGGCGCTGCGGTCAACCAGAAACAGGATGCGCTTGAAGCGTTCGGTTTTGAGGAAACGATACATCAGGCCAATGATGGTTCGGGTTTTACCCGTGCCGGTGGCCATGGCCAGCAGGCAATCTCGCTGATTGTTAGCCAGTGCCTGTTCCACGGCCTGGATGGCTTTCTCTTGGTAATCCCGCAATTTAAGGTAAGCGAAGCCTTCGACTTTGAGCTTGGCCTCGGCTTCCGCCTGGCTGCGTTTGAGCAGATCTAGTAAGTCGTTTGGCTTGTGAAAGTCTTGCAGCGGCCGGCGCGTATTGGCAGGGCTGCGCAGATCACGGAACCAAGTGCCGGACTGCTCTGCAAGCTGCTTAATAAAGGGACGACCGTTACAGGCGAAAGCAAAGGGCACGCGGAAATGGCTACCGTCACCATCGCTCCAGGGGTGTGCTTGGCCAGCTTGCAACCAAGGCTGTACATGCTCACTGGATAGGTTGAACTCGCGGGCATAACGCTCAGCCTGGGGAATTCGGTCGGCAATATTGATGCGTTTACGCTTGGCTTCGACGATGGCGATAGGCATTAGGCCAGCGAACAGCACATAGTCGGCGCAGGCTTTGGGGCTGCTGGTTGGCCATTCGGCGATGGCTTTGTTTTTACCTTTCTCGGGACGTGCACCTTTGCTGTAAGTGAGGTCAAGAGAGTCTGCATCCCATCCGGCATCGATTAATTGCTGATCGATCAAAATGCGGGTGAGGTCTTCCGAAAGATCAAAGCTACTGCTGGCCTGTTGGGTTTTCTTGGCAACCTGTTTGCTGGCCTGAGGCTGTGCGGCCAGTTGCTGCTGCAGTGCTTTAAGGCTTTGCTCATGCTCTGAGCGCATCTTTTGTAGGGCAGCTTCGTGCTCTTTGATCAGTTGCTTGTTGCTACGCGACTCAGCATCCATTTGCTCGGCAAGCACAGCGTATTCTTCGGCTTCGCGCTTGAGCAGTTCGGCAAGTTGTTGGTTATTTTCCAGCTGTTGGCTGGAATCGTTGAGCTGCGCTCTGAGCTGTTCGATTTGATTTTGCAGGTCGCGTAGTGGGGCGCTGGGGTCGCTGGGGGTAACGAAAGGGCCGGGTTTGAAGGACTCGGCGTTCTTGCCGAAGGACCGGTGATACCAGATGGCTAAGGCCCGACCGACCTTTAGTCCATCCATGGCTTCACGATGCTGAGTATGGAACCCGTGAGTGGCTCTGTTCCCTTCAACACGCAGGGTATGAAACAGGCTGCGGATGTTTTGATCCAGCTGGATTTCGCGGCTGAGCTTGTACAGCAGGTCGGACTGAGAGGTGTGGGTATCAAACTCGATACCGGCGCGACTGGCCAAATCCTGGGCCAAGGCTTCGCCAAGTTGGCGTAGTTTGATTAACGTTGTATTGGGATCGCTGGCGAATACCTGCTCGGCTGTGCTCGCAAGCTTTAGGAAAACGGGATCGTGTTCCATGAGAAAGGCGAAATTACTGCTGGCTGCCATGTTCGATCCTTCGGTTGCGTAGCCACTCTGCGCGAAACCTGCGCTTTGATGCGTAAGTCGCGGTAGCTTACCCAAGGTAAGGCGAGTTTGGCCATGGCATTGCGCCATTCAGAAGCAACGAGAGTTGTCTTGGCCGCGTGAGATGGATAATGGTCAATAAATGACGCATTAAAAAGCCGGCTTATGGCCGGCTTCTCGTTGACTGACTCAGTTCGTTTTTGACAAACCTCACCAGCCTTCAAAACGTACATCCGGCTCGTGCGGCCGGCTGTGGGACTTGGTCAGAAAGTGATCTGCCTTGTCGGTGCGAGGCGTGTGCTCGCAAATGTGGGGCGCAGGATACGCGGGTTTTTGGCAGAATCCCAGTGGTAAGTGGTGTGGAATCATTGGGTTATCGCTGATCCAAGGGGAAAAGCGGGGGCTGCTTTGCAGCCCAGCGGGGATGAATCCCCTCGCCACAGATGTGCTCACCACAGATGCGCTCGCCACTGAAGCGCCTGACTACCAGGGGCTTCGGTGGTTATCTTGCGGTGGGGTGGTCAATCGAACACTGGCGGTCTTTGTTTGTTGAGGGTGGACCACCAGAACACCCAGCCAATCACCCGTATGTTCTGCGCTTCGATCTGTTCGGCGCTGAAGACTTCGTCCGGGTAGGCCACGCTGTTGTGGCTGCGCAGGCGCAGTCGGTTGCCGGGGATGCGGTGCAGGTACTTGATGCGCAGCATGCCGTCGTGTTCGAGGGCGTAGATCTGGCCGTCGACGATTTGGGTCAGGCCGCGGTCGATGGCGAGGGTGGAGCCGTCTTCGATGCGTTCGGCCATGCTGTCGCCGACCATGGTGGTGCAGATGGCGTCGCTGGGGTTGATTTCCAGGGATTCGAGGTGGCTGCGGGGCAGGCGGGTGGTCTGGCCGGGGATCTCGATGACGTGGGTCTTGATCGCGCCGGGGGCGATGGGGGCTTCCTTGTAGTAGGGCAGTTCGATGTCCGTGGCTTCCGGCACGCTGTAGACGCCCTGGTTTTCGGCGGCATCGTAGGTGGTGCCGGGCCCCAGCCCCAGCGGGGTTTGCGGGCCTTCGCCGTTGGCGAGCCATTGGGGGCTGACGGTCAGCAGGCCGGCGATGCCATGGATGCGCCCGGGTGGGATGCCTCGGTTGAACCAGTTGTTCACGTGCTGCGATTTCACGCCGTATAACTTCGCGAAGTCGGCGGAGCGGATATTGGCTTCTTTAAGAAGGGCTCTGAAGCGGTCGCCACTGGAGATCTTTTTCATAAACGGAAAGTTTAGGGGCGACTGTGTTTTGAGCAATAAACATGTCGTGCAAATTTATAAGACGATCTTTCCGTTTGCGGGAATTGAATTGAGTGAGCTAAACGCAGATAAACGTTGTTCGGCACTATTAATACATTGACGTATTAAGCGATGCTCCAGGCATAAAAAACCCCGGTGGAAACCGGGGTTCTTCTGCAAGTTCAGGCTCAGCCCTTGTAGGCGGCAACCGACTTGGTGATCGCTTCGCGGGCGGCGTCAGCACCGGCCCAGCCTTCGATCTTGACCCACTTGCCCTTTTCGAGATCCTTGTAGTTCTCGAAGAAGTGCTCGATCTGCTGGATCAGCAGTTTTGGCAGGTCGGTGTATTCCTTCACATCAACATACAGCTGCGACAGCTTGTCGTGTGGCACTGCGATGACTTTGGCATCGCCGCCGCCGTCGTCGGTCATGTTCAGGATGCCGACCGGACGGGCGCGGATGACCGAACCTGGGGCAACCGGGTAAGGGGTCACCACCAGTACGTCGAGGGGGTCGCCGTCGTCGGCCAGGGTGTTGGGGATGTAACCGTAGTTGGCCGGGTAGAACATCGGGGTGGCCATGAAACGGTCAACAAACAGGCAATCGCTGTCCTTGTCGATTTCGTATTTGATCGGGGCGTGGTTGGCCGGGATTTCGATCGCAACGTAGATGTCGTTCGGCAGGTCTTTGCCAGCCGGAATCTTGCTGTAGCTCATTGGGCGGTGCCCCCGTTAGTTGACCAAAAGGCTGGTCGGATTGACCAAAAGTGGCGGCGATTATAGGCATATTCAGCCGCTGATGCCACGTATCAAGGGTCTTAGAGACCTTGGTATGACGCCTGGTAGACCGGATCTTCGGCCTGAAGTTGCCGCAGCCGGGCCAACGGATCCTGGCGGTAGAAAAGCCGCAGCTGTTCATACACCCTGGGGTATGCCTGGTGCAGCAGGTCCGGGGCGCTGAAGAAGTATTCGCTGGTGACGGCGAAGAATTCCGCAGGGTTTTCCGCCGCGTAGGGATCAATGAGGGTTTGTGCATCCGGATCCCGGTCCAACTGGCGATCGAGGTCGTCGAAGGCCTGTTGCATGGCCTCGGCCCAGTCCTGGATCCGCATGTCGGCATGCAGCGGCGGCAGGCCGTTGGCGTCGCCGTTGAGCATGTCGAGCTTGTGGGCCAGTTCGTGGATCACCAGGTTGTAGCCGTCCCAGCCGCCGCTGGCGATGACGCCGTCCCAGGCCAGGATGATCGGCCCCTGGGGCCAGGCTTCGCCGCTGTGTTCACCATCCCATTCGTGCTCGATGCCGCTGGCGTCGCGGTAGCGCTGGGGGCTGAGGAAGTCGTCGGGGTAGAGGACGATTTCGTGGAAGCCCTGGTACCAGTTCAGATCCCCCAGGTGCATCAGCGGGAGCTGGGCCTGGGCCGCGAGCAACAGGCGCTGCTCCTGGTGCAGTTCGACGCCGGGCAGGGCGGTCAGGTGCTTGTCATGCAGGAACAGCACGCAGGCTTCGCGCAGCCACTGGTCCTCGGCGGGGCTGATGCCGTCGAGGAAGCTCAGTTGATGACGCACTCGCTGCCAGGTTTCATCGGCAACGGGGTGCCTGGCGAGGGTGCGTCGGCGACGCCAAGTGCTCAGGGACCACATGATGGGTCAGCGCGATGCGGCGTTGGAACCGCGGGCCAGTCGGCTGCGGACCAGGCTGATGATCATCGGCAACAGCGACAAAAGGATGATGCCCACCACCAGCAGCGACAGGTTCTGCTTGATGAATGGGACGTTGCCGAAGAAGAAGCCGAGGGTGACCAGGCCGCCGACCCACAGCACGGTGCCGAGTACGCTGAAGCCGAAGAAGCGCATGTATGGCATTTTCGCCACGCCGGCGACGAAGGGGGCGAAGGTGCGGATGATCGGCAGGAAGCGCGCCAGGGTCACGGTCTTGCCGCCGTGCTTGTCGTAGAAGTCGTGGGTTTGTTGCAGGTAGTCGCGGCGGAAGATCTTCGAGTTCGGGTTGCTGAACAGGCGCTCCCCCGCCGTGCGGCCGATGAGGTAATTGGTGCTGTCGCCGAGGATCGCCGCCAGCATCAGCAGGCCACCCAGCAACCAGGGGTCCATGCCGCCGCCCGCCGCCACGGCGCCGGCGATGAACAGCAGCGAATCCCCCGGCAGGAAGGGCGTTACCACCAGGCCTGTTTCACAGAAGATCACCAGGAACAGGATGGCGTAGATCCACGGCCCATAGTTGGTCACCAGCATGTCGAGGTACACATCGAGGTGCAGGATGAGGTCGAGGGGGTTGAAATCCATGCAAAACACCTGTGGTGGTGGCCTGGCTCGGCAGGCTTTGGGTCGGGCTTTGAGTATGACTACAGCGTGTGTAGCTTTTTCTTACAAGCCGGGAAGAGCGGCATTATACGGTCTGGAGGGGGAGGTGCGGGGTGAGTTTGTAGCTAGGGATTTCGGTGGTGTTGTGGCGGGGGGAAGGCTGGGTGAAGGCTCTTGTGGCGAGGGGATTTATCCCCGCTGGGCTGCGAAGCGGCCCTGAAAACAGGTGACTCGGTCAGTCTGATGCACCGCGTGCTCAGGTTTTGGGACTGCTTCGCAGTCCAGCGGGGATAAATCCCCTCGCCACAAAGGGGGTGGTGTTGTGGCAGGGGACTCAGCCACAGGGTCAGATCCCTTCGCTGATCGGCAGCACGTAGTTCTTGAACTCGGTGTCTTCCTTGAAGCCGATGGACTCGTAGGTTTTCTGCGCCGCTTCGTTGTTGCTGCTGGTGGAAACGCGCATGCGCACGGCGTTGGTTTCCTTGGCCATTTTCTTCGCGGTGCGGATCAGGTGGTCGGCCACCAGCTGGCGGCGGGCGTCTTCGGCGACGTAGATGTCGTTGAGGATCCACACGCGCTTGAGGGACAGCGACGAGAAGCTTGGATAGAGCTGGCAGAAGCCCAGCAGCTTGTTGTCGTCGTCATCGGGCAAGGCCAGGTAGATCACCGACTCCTTGCGGCGCAGGCGCTTCTCGAGGAAGGCCCGGGAAGAGTCCGGGTACGGCAGTGAGCCGTAGAATTCACGGTATTTGACGAACAAGGGCGTCAGCAGGTCCAGGTGTTCCAGGGTCGCTTGGATAATCCGCATGGTAGGTCTCGCTAACAAAAGGTCGACAGAAGTTCTGACAACGATGGTGCCTTGTCGTGCTTCGATGCTGCCTGAAAGCGGATCAGAAACGCAATCGGGCGCCGGATCAGTCTTGGGGCGGCATCAGTAGGAAGTTACCTTTCATATCGGCGTTTTTTTCCGACTCTAGAGTGTGAACCTGGGCTTCGTCTTTCAGGTTGACCCCCGAGAGCTGTCGGCGGCAGGCCTCGCGCATCAGGTAGATCAGGCGATGGGCCGCCATGCCGTAGCTCAGGCCTTCGAGACGGACATTGGAAATGCAATTGCGATAGGCGTCGGTCAGGCCGACCTTGGGGTTGTAGGTGAAATACAGCCCCAGGCTGTCGGGGGAGCTGAGGCCGGGGCGTTCGCCGATGAGGATCACCGACATTCTTGCGCCGAGCCGCTGCGCCACTTCGTCGGCCACGGCAACGCGGCCCTGTTCCACCAGGACCACCGGCGAAACCGACCAGCCTTCGGCGGCGATCTGCTCTTCCAGACGCGCCAGGAAGGGCAGGGTATGGCGATGCACGGCAAGAGCGGAGAGGCCGTCGGCTACCACGATGGTCAGGTCAACGCCGCCGGGGTGGGCGGCGGCGTAGTCCTGCAGGGTCCGGGCGGACGCTTCGTCGAGCCGTCGGCCCAGGTCCGGGCGCTGCAGGTAGCTGTGGCGGTCGCTGGCGGCACTGTGGAGCAACAGGCTCTCGCGACCGCGCTCGCTCAGTTGCGTGCGCAGGCCCTGGTGATCGAACGCCAAATGCACGGCATCCCGGGCCTGGGCGTGGGCATACTGGAAATCCAGCTGTGCCTGGGTGGGCAGGCTGGTGCCGGTGCGGCCCAGGGCGATGCGCGCCGGTGTCAGGCGGCGCAGTTCCAACCAGGGGTTTTGCGTGTCGACAGGTTTTTTATCCATCGGCCAATACTCATCCAAATGCGGCTTATCCCAAATGTGCCAAGGCGTGGCGGAACGCCGGTGGCAGGTTGTCGCCGAACCGCACCCGGCCATCGGCCTGGGTAAAGATGCCCATGTTGGCGAGCCATTGTTCGAACTCCGGCGCCGGTTTCAGGCCCAGGGTCTGGCGGGCGTAGAGGGCGTCGTGGAACGAGGTGGTCTGGTAGTTGAGCATGATGTCGTCGGAGCCGGGGATGCCCATGATGAAGTTGATCCCGGCCACGCCCAGCAGGGTCAGCAGGGTGTCCATGTCGTCCTGGTCGGCTTCGGCGTGGTTGGTGTAGCAGATGTCACAGCCCATCGGCACGCCCAGCAGCTTGCCGCAGAAGTGGTCTTCGAGGCCGGCGCGGATGATCTGTTTGCCGTTGTACAGGTATTCCGGGCCGATGAAGCCTACAACCGTGTTCACCAGGAACGGGTTGAAATGCCGTGCCACGGCGTAGGCCCGGGTCTCGCAGGTCTGTTGATCGACGCCGTGGTGGGCGTTGGCCGACAGCGCGCTGCCCTGGCCGGTTTCGAAATACATCAGGTTGTTGCCGAGGGTGCCGCGCTTGAGGCTCAACCCGGCCTCGTAGCCTTCTTTCAACACGTTCAGGTTAATGCCGAAACTGGCGTTGGCCGCTTCGGTGCCGGCGATGGACTGGAATACCAGGTCCAGGGGCACGCCACGGTTCGCCGCTTCGATGGAGGTGGTGACGTGGGTCAGCACGCAGCCCTGGGTGGGGATGTCGTAGCGTTGGATGATGGCGTCGAGCATTTCCAGCATGGCGCAGATCGAGGCCGTGCTGTCTGTGGCCGGGTTGATGCCGATCATGGCGTCGCCGTTGCCCAAGAGCAGGCCGTCGAGGATGCTGGCGGCGATTCCGGCGGGCTCGTCGGTGGGGTGGTTGGGCTGCAGGCGTGTGGACAGCCGGCCACGCAGGCCGAGGGTGCCGCGAAATTTCGTCACCACGCGGATTTTCTGCGCCACCAGCACCAGGTCCTGGACGCGCATGATCTTCGACACCGCCGCCACCATTTCCGGCGTCAGGCCCGGGGCCAGCGCCCGCAGGCTGTGCTCGTCGGCGGCATCGCTGAGCAGCCAGTCCCGAAACCCACCGACGGTGAGGTGGCTGACCGCTGCGAAGGCCTGTTTGTCGTGGGTGTCGACGATCAGCCGGGTGACTTCGTCGGCCTCATAGGGAATCAGTGCTTCTTGCAGGAAATGGCTGAGAGGAAGGTCGGCCAAGGCCATTTGCGCGGCGACTCGCTCGCCATCGTTGAGTGCGGCGACCTCGGCCAGGAAATCCCCGGAACGCGCCGGGCTGGCCTTGGCCATCAAGTCCTTGAGGCTGTCGAAGCGATAGGTCTGGGCGCCGACGGAATGGGCGAATGCGGCCATGGGCGGTGTCCTCCTGATTCTCTGAATAACTTGAATACACCCCGTGATCCTGTGGGAGCGAGCAAGCTCGCTCCCACAGGGGGTTGGCATGCACTTCTATATGGCAGGCACCGGGCCCTCGGCCCGGTGCCGGTGCAACTTCAGATACCTGTGAGCATAGCGTCCGCCGGGGCGTTGGAGCGTTGCTTGGCGGTCAGTTGGAAATACAGGTAGCCGGCAATCATGAAACCGAGGAAGACCAGGCAGATCACCGGGTTGAACCAGGCCATCGCCACCAGGCACACCACCGCCAGGAACAGCGCGATGCCCGGTACGATCGGGTAGCCCGGGGCGCGGAAGGTGCGTTCCAGGTTCGGTTCGGTCTTACGTAATTTGAACAGGCTGAGCATGCTGATGATGTACATCACGATGGCGCCGAATACCGACATGGTGATCATCGCCGCCGTCAGCGTCATGCCTTGCAGGTTCACCAGGCCATCGCTGTAGATCGCCGCGATGCCGATCACGCCGCCGGCCAGGATCGCCCGGTGCGGAGTCTGGAAGCGGGACAGCTTGGCCAGGCCCCGTGGCAGGTAGCCGGCCCGGGCAAGGGCGAAGAACTGGCGCGAGTAGCCGAGGATGATCCCGTGGAAACTCGCCACCAGGCCGAACAGGCCGATCCACACCAGCATGTGCATCCAGGTCGAGTCGTTGCCGACCACGGCTTTCATGGCCTGGGGCAGCGGGTCATTGATGTTCGACAGTTGCCGCCAGTCGCCTACGCCGCCGGCCATGATCATGACGCCGATGGCCAGGAAGACGAGGGTCAGGATGCCGCTGACATAGGCCCGGGGAATGGTGCGTTTCGGGTCCTTGGCTTCTTCGGCGGCCATGGCCGCGCCTTCGATGGCCAGGAAGAACCAGATGGCGAAGGGGATCGCCGCGAAAATGCCCGGGATCGAGGCGAGGCTGAACTCGTTGGAGCCGGCCCAGCCGTTGAGCACGAAGTTGCTGAAGCTGAAGCCCGGCGCGACCACGCCCATGAACACCAGCAGTTCGGCGACCGCCAGCACCGTGACCACCAGTTCGAAGGCGGCGGCGATGCTGACGCCGAGGATGTTCAGGGTCATGAAGATCACGTACGCGCCGACGGCCGCGAGCTTGGGATCCAGTTCCGGAAATTGCACGTTGAGGTAGGCGCCGATGGCCATGGCGATGGCCGGCGGCGCAAAGACGAATTCGATCAGGGTGGCGATGCCGGCGATCAACCCGCCTTTCTCGCCAAAGGCCCGTCGGCTGTAGGCAAAAGGCCCACCGGCGTGGGGAATCGCGGTGGTCAGTTCGGTGAAGCTGAAGATGAAACAGGTGTACATCAGCGCCACCATGAGGGCGGTGACGAGAAAGCCCAGGGTCCCTGCGGTTCCCCAGCCGTAGCTCCAGCCGAAGTACTCGCCGGAAATCACCAGGCCGACGGCAATGCCCCATAAATGCAGGGTGCCGAGTGTGGGTTTGAGTTGAGTCGTGGTTGTCATAAGTCCTCTCTTCTTTTTTATTGTTCGATCTGTTGGACTTTCGGGTTTGTGGTGGAGCGGGCACGCAAGGCTCATGCCAGAGCGGTGGGCGGTAAATTGATGTTGTCAGTGAGGGCGCTCTCGCGAGCAGGCTCGCTCCCACAGGGATCTGTGGATAACTCTTTTTCCAGGGTTGGCAACAGATCCACTGTGGGAGCGAGCCTGCTCGCGATAGCTATCTAAGGGGCAAGGCAGGAGAACCTGCCTTGCCCCAATGGCTTAGAAGAACCCCAGCGGATTGATGTCGTAGCTCACCAGCAGGTTCTTGGTCTGCTGGTAGTGGTCGAGCATCATCTTGTGGGTTTCACGGCCGACACCGGACTTCTTGTAGCCACCGAACGCGGCGTGGGCCGGGTACAGGTGGTAGCAGTTGGTCCAGACGCGCCCGGCCTTGATGGCCCGGCCCATGCGGTAGGCCCGGTTGATGTCGCGGGTCCACAGGCCGGCACCGAGGCCGAACTCGGTGTCGTTGGCGATGGCCAGGGCTTCGGCTTCGTCCTTGAAGGTGGTGATGCTCACCACCGGGCCGAAGATTTCTTCCTGGAACACGCGCATCTTGTTGGTGCCCTTGAGCAGGGTCGGCTGGATGTAGTAACCGCTGGCCAGGTTGCCCTCGAGTTTTTCCACCGCGCCGCCGGTGAGCAATTGCGCGCCTTCGCCCTTGGCGATCTCCAGGTACGAGAGGATCTTGTCGAACTGCTGCTCCGAAGCCTGGGCGCCGACCATGGTGTCGGTGTCCAGCGGGTCGCCGCGCTTGATCTGTTCGATTTTCTTCATCACCACTTGCATGAATTCGTCGTAGATCGACTCCTGCACCAGGGCACGGGAAGGGCAGGTGCAGACTTCGCCCTGGTTGAAGAACGCCAGCACCAGGCCTTCGGCGGCTTTTTCGATGAAGCTTGGCTCAGCCTGCATGATGTCTTCAAAGAAGATGTTCGGCGACTTGCCGCCCAGTTCCACGGTGGACGGGATGATGTTCTCGGCGGCGCATTTCATGATGTGCGAGCCCACCGGGGTGGAACCGGTGAAGGCGATCTTGGCGATGCGCTTGCTGGTGGCCAGGGCTTCACCCGCTTCCTTGCCGAAGCCTTGCACCACGTTGAGCACGCCGGGCGGCAGCAGGTCGCCGATCAGTTCCATGAGCACGCAGATGCCCAGAGGGGTTTGCTCGGCCGGCTTGAGCACCACGCAGTTACCGGCGGCCAGGGCCGGGGCCAGTTTCCAGGCGGCCATCAGCAGTGGGAAGTTCCACGGGATGATCTGCCCGACCACGCCCAGTGGCTCATGGATGTGATAGGCCACGGTGTTGCCATCGATCTCGGCGGCCGCCCCTTCCTGCGCCCGCAGGCAGCCGGCGAAGTAGCGGAAATGATCCGCTGCCAGGGGGATGTCGGCGTTGAGGGTCTCGCGTACGGCCTTGCCGTTGTCCCAGGATTCGGTGATCGCCAGGGTCTCGAGGTTCTGTTCGATGCGGTCGGCGATCTTCAGCAGGATCAGCGAGCGCGCCTGGGCCGACGTGGCGCCCCAGGCATCAGCGGCAGCATGGGCGGCGTCCAGGGCCTTTTCGATGTCTTCGGCCGTGGAGCGCGGGAATTCGGCAATGGGCTGGCCATTGACTGGGGAAGTATTGGTGAAGTACTGACCTTTGACAGGCGCGACGAACTCGCCGCCGATGTAGTTACCGTATTTGCTCTTGAACGAAACGATAGCGCCTTCAGTACCGGGGTGAGCGTAACGCATGATGAGTTCTCCTTGGCTTTTGTGCTTATACGGGAGGCCGCGCAAATCGAGCGCCGGTATTTAAGCCTAGAGCAAAGGTTGGGCCATTGCCTTGCAAGGCCCGTAAACCAAGACTTCAGGAGGAGTTCGTCGGACAAACGGATGGCCGGTGTGACGATCGCGATACGGCGGGTGTGACACTTTGTGCCATGGGTGAGACAGTCTGTGACTGCCGGGTCTCGCCAGCATTGCATTGCCGGTTGGGCTGGAGGATGCTGGGGCATGCGCCAGATGGCCTGCCGAACACCGTTATGGCGAAGGGGTATCTTTTGGTGAGTGGATGTACCTGTGGCGAGGGATCTATCCCCTCGCCACAGGTTAAGTGCCAGCCCCGGGGTCAAGTGCCCAACCAGGTTCAAGCGTCACGTACAGGTTAAGTGTCAGATAAAGCATCAGGTGTCCGGACCGTTACTCCAACAAGGCCGCAACCTTCGGGGAGAATAATAAGAAATGCACAGCAACCATTTGACCCGCCATGCCCAGCAAGTCTTCACGGTCACCCAGGGTAAGGCCCATTTGCAGGGCCCTGGCAGCGATCCATCGATCGCCCGTTCCTGGCTGCGCTGCCTGGAGGATTATCACCTCGACCCGGCCCAGAACCTGGCGCCGACGGTGCTCGAGCATGGCCGGGTGCTGGAGAGCCGCGAGCGCCTGCAGCAGGTGCTGCATATCGCCGGCACGGAAATGACCAGCCTGCACCAGCAACTCTCCGGCGCCGGTCATGCGGTGCTGCTCACCGACGCCCGGGGGGTGATCCTCAATTGCGTCACCGCTCCCAGCGAACGCAAGATCTTCGAACGGGCCGGCCTCTGGCTCGGCGCCGACTGGAGCGAAGCCTGCGAAGGCACCAACGGCATCGGCACCTGCCTGGTGGAGCGCCAGGCCCTGACCATCCACCAGGAAGAACATTTTCGCGGTCGCCATACCGGCCTGACCTGCTCGGCGAGCCCGGTCTTCGACCCGCACGGCGAACTGATGGCGGTGCTCGACGTGTCCTCGGCCCGGCCCGACGTGTCGCGCCAGAGCCAGTTCCACACCATGGCGCTGGTCAACCTGTCGGCGAAGATGATCGAGAGCTGCTACTTCCTGCGTTGCTTCGACGATCAATGGCTGTTGCGCTTCCATTTGCAAGCCGAATCCGTGGGCCTGTTCAGCGAAGGGCTGCTGGCTTTCAATGGCGAAGGGCGGATCCGCGCGGTCAACCAGAGCGCCCTGAACCTGCTTGGGCACATGCGCGGTGGCTTGATCGGTCAGCGGGTCGAGGACTTTTTCGACTGTTCCCTGGACGAATTGCTGGGCCGGGCCAGTCCCCAGGCCAGCGCCAGTTGGCCACTGCGCACCCGAGATGGGCGGCATCTGTTCGCTGTCTTGCGTGGCCAGGCGCGCAGCGTGCCGGTGCCGATCGCGCCGGCGCTCAAGGCCATCGAACCCGCGCGGGCGTCGGGTATCTGCCTGGGGGATACGACGCTTCAGGAGCATTTTCGCAAGGCGCTGCGGGTGTTCGAACGCGACGTGCCGCTGCTGATCCATGGCGAAACCGGCTCCGGCAAGGAGGCGTTCGCCAAGGCCGTGCACCACGCCAGCCAGCGCGCCGGCAAGCATTTTGTCGCCCTCAACTGCGCGGCCATCCCGGAAAGCCTGATCGAGAGCGAACTGTTCGGTTATCGCGGCGGCAGTTTCACCGGGGCCCGCAAGGAAGGCATGCGCGGCAAGCTGCAGCAGGCCGACGGCGGAACGTTGTTCCTGGACGAGATCGGCGACATGCCCCTGGCCTTGCAGACCCGGCTGTTGCGAGTGCTTGAAGACCGCCAGGTGGTGCCCATTGGCGGCGAGCCCGAGGCGGTGAACGTGCGCATCATCAGCGCCACCCACCGGCAGTTGCTCGACCGGGTGCGGGATGGCAGTTTCCGCGAGGATTTGTACTACCGACTCAATGGCTTGGAAATTCCCCTCCCGCCTTTGCGCGAGCGCAGTGACAAGTCGCAGTTGCTGGATTTTCTGTTGGCTGAGGAGAGCGGGGGCGAGACGGTGCTCATCGAGGAACCGGCGCGCCAGGCTTTGCTGGGATTCGACTGGCCGGGCAATGTGCGGCAGTTGCGCAATGTCCTGCGCACCCTGGCCGCGTTGTGCGAAGGCGGGCGGATCGGCCTGGAAGACTTGCCGGCGATGATCCGCCAGCGCCCGGTTGCCGTGGTCGAAACGGTGGCGGAACGGCCCCTGGAAGATGCCGAGCGTCTGGCGTTGCTCGATGCCCTGGAGCGTCAGCGCTGGCATATGACCCACACGGCGGAACAACTGGGGATCAGCCGCAATACCCTTTACCGAAAATTGCGTAAACACGCCATCGCCCGCTGAGCCGCAGCGCATCTACCCTGAAGGAATGCAGTCAACTGTGGGAGCGAGCCTGCTCGCGATGGCGGCGGCACCTCCAGCATCAACGCAAGTTGACCCACCGCTATCGCGAGCAGGGGGTATGGGCTGTTTGCAAGTCTGGCAGGCACCTGTAAGGCGGCGTGAGATCGAAACACAAGGTGCGATTTCCCCCTCCCTAGGCTAACCTGCGGCCATGTTTTACGAGGTCGACTATGCACATCCATATTCTCGGTATTTGCGGCACTTTCATGGGTTCGATGGCGGTCCTGGCCAAGGAGCTGGGCCATCACGTGACTGGCTCCGACGCCAACGTCTACCCACCGATGAGCACCCAGCTGGAAGCCCAGGGCATCGAACTGACCCAGGGCTATGACCCGGCGCAACTGGACCCCGCGCCGGACCTGGTGGTCATCGGCAACGCCATGTCCCGTGGCAACCCGGCGGTGGAATACGTGCTCAACAAGGGCCTGCCCTATGTGTCGGGGCCGCAGTGGCTGGCCGACCATGTGCTGCAGGGCCGTTGGGTCCTGGCAGTGGCCGGCACCCACGGCAAGACCACCACCAGCAGCATGCTGGCCTGGGTCCTGGAGCACGCCGGCATGAGCCCGGGCTTCTTGATCGGCGGCGTGCCGCAGAATTTCTCGGTATCGGCGCGCCTGGGCGGCACGCCGTTTTTCGTGATCGAGGCGGACGAATACGACAGCGCGTTCTTCGACAAACGCTCGAAGTTCGTCCATTACCGTCCCCGCACGGCGATTCTCAACAACCTTGAATACGATCATGCGGACATCTTCCCTGATCTGGCCGCCATCGAACGGCAGTTCCATCACTTGGTACGTACCATCCCGAGCGAAGGCCTGGTCATCCACCCCACCACCGAACCGGCCTTGCAGCGCGTCATCGAGATGGGCTGCTGGACCCCGGTGCAGACCACCGGCGCGGGCGGGCAGTGGCAAGTGAAATTGCTCAGCGAAGATGGCTCGCAGTTCGAGGTCATGTTTGAAGGCCAATCCCAGGGTGTGGTGGAGTGGGCGTTGACCGGCCAGCACAACGTCGCCAACGCCCTGGCGACACTGGCGGCGGCCCGGCATGTCGGTGTGGTGCCTTCCATGGGCATCGCCGCATTGAGCGCATTCAAGAGCGTCAAGCGGCGTATGGAGATAGTCGCCCAAGTGCGCGGCATCACCCTCTATGACGACTTCGCCCACCACCCGACCGCCATCGCCACCACCCTCGACGGTTTGCGCAAGCGCATCGGCGATGCGCCGTTGATTGCCATTATCGAGCCGCGCTCCAACTCCATGAAGCTTGGTGCGCACCGTGATGGCCTGCCCGAAAGCGTGGTGGATGCCGACCAGGTGATCTGGTACTCACCGGCCAACCTCGGTTGGGACCTGGGAGCCACTGCGGCGTTGTGCACGGTGCCGTCGATTGTCAGCGATTCCCTGGAAGGCATCATCGAGCGCGTGAAGAGCCAGGCACAGCCCGGCACGCACGTGGTCATCATGAGCAACGGTGGCTTTGGCGGCCTGCATGGCAAACTGGCCGAGGCGCTCAAATGAATACTCGCCTGGGGGACAATGGCCCCGAACGCATCACACTGGCAATGACTGGAGCTTCCGGCGCCCAGTACGGCTTGCGCCTGCTCGATTGCCTGGTGCGGGAAGATCGCGAGGTGCACTTCCTCATCTCCAAGGCGGCGCAACTGGTGATCGCCACCGAGACCGACGTGAGCCTCCCGGCCAAGACCCAGATGATGCAGGCGTTCCTCACCGAATACACGGGAGCTGCGGCGGGGCAGATCCGTGTGTACGGCAAGGAGGACTGGATGTCGCCGGTGGCTTCCGGCTCCGGCGCGCCGGCGGCGATGGTGGTGGTGCCGTGTTCCACCGGAACCCTGTCGGCGATCGCCACCGGTGCCTGCAACAACCTGATCGAGCGGGCCGCGGACGTGACGCTCAAGGAGCGCCGGCAGTTGATCCTGGTGCCTCGGGAGGCGCCGTACTCGAGTATTCATCTGGAGCATATGCTCAAGCTGTCGAACATGGGCGTAACCATCCTGCCGGCTTCCCCGGGGTTTTATCACCAGCCGCAGACCATCGACGACCTGATCGATTTCGTGGTCGCGCGAATCCTCAATCTGCTGAACATTCCCCAGGACATGTTGCCGCGTTGGGGTGAGCATCATTTGAGCAGCGATGAATAAGCTGCTGGTCCTGGCGCTGGCGCTGCAACTGGCCGGCTGTGCCACCGCTCGTACCCTCGACGCCGCCAAGCCTGGTGCGCCGGTGGTATATGCCGGGACGCGGCTGGATCTCTATGCCCTCTATGGCGGTTGTTGCGCCAAGGACCGCTTCGGCGCCGAGGCCCCGCGCTATCCAGGCGTCGACCTGCCGGCCAGTGCGTTGCTCGACACCCTGTTGCTGCCGCTGTCGTTGTTCACGGCAATGGGCGTGGGGTTCCAGGCGACCGGCGGGATGTAGGGCTCAGAAGAGGTAGCTGCACGAAAGCACTCCCGTGGCGAGAGGATTTATCCGCGCTGGACTGCGCAGCAGTCCCAAAACCGCAGAAGGCGGTGTATCAGGCCGATCGAGCTGGCTGCCTTGGGGCCGCGTCGCGGCCCAGCGGGGATGAGTCCCCTCGCCACAATTGCCTCGCACCACAAGCGCTTGGCTTGGATACGGGGCCGCTTGCCCAGCCTACTTGCCCAGCTTGCGCAACTCATCCGACTCCACCACCCGCACCCCATCCTGCTCTTCCAGGGCCAGGCGCCACATGGCGCGGGCCAGTTGGCAGGCTTCGATGCCGTGGTACTTGCCCGGGATCAGCTTCGACAAGGGGCCGGCCAGTTGCTCGGCCAGGCGAGGCTCGGGCCGTTCCCCCAGCAGCAGGGAAGGCCGGCAGATGGTCAGTTGCGGCCAGTCCTGGGCCTTGAGCGCCGCTTCCATCTCGCCTTTGACCCGGTTGTAGAAGATCGACGATTTTGGATCGGCCCCCAAGGCGCTGATGACGATCAGGTGCCGGGCCCCCAGTTCCCGGGCACGCTTGGCAAACGCGACGACCAGGTCCAGGTCCACCGCGCGGAAGGCCTGTTCGGAGCCGGCTTTCTTGAGGGTCGTGCCGAGGCAGCAAAAGGCGATATCGACCTGGCCGTCGAGTCGCGGCAGTACGTCGGCCGGCTCCCCGACCGGGTTTTCCAGGCGCGGGTGCTCCGCCAATGGCCGGCGTGAAGGTGCCAGGACCCGGCTGATGGTCGGTTCGTTGAGCAACCGGTCCAGTAGGTGTTCCCCGGTCAGCCCGGTAGCGCCGGCGAGCAAGACATGCTGAGGCGTCAAGTACATGGTGTTTCCCCCTTGATACGGTTCAGCTTAGTTGCTCTTTTGGCCCTCGTCGTTCAGTGCGGTACTTTGCAATGCTTTGCGCGCCTGCTGTTTACGCAGCAGTTGCCAGTGGGAAAGCACCGTCCTGGGCGCCCAGATCTGCGGTTCGGAGGCTTCGAAATTGTCCGCCTGTTCCCGTTCGGCAACGGTGGCCTTGGCCAGCTTGAAAGCCTGTTCCAGGTCGTCGGTCTGGTTCAGTGCCTGGGCGAACAGCGCATCGCCGAAATAAGTGAAGTTGGCCTCCTCGGAACAGCCGAAGGACACCCGGTCCGCCCGGGAAGCGGTCATGATCAGGGTGCGTTCGTCCTTGAGGGCCGGAATGAAACCCCCTGAGTAGCAGGCCGAGATCACCACGATTTTGTCGCGGTTTTTCAGGGGCGCCAGCACCGCCGCCAGTTCATCGGCGGGCAGGTCGGCCAGTTCCATGCGCGGTTGGTCCAGGACCAGTTCATGTTCGCTGGTGCCATGGCTGGTGAGGTAGATGAACACCAGGTCTTCCGGGCCGCTGCGCTCGGCCAGTGTGCGGGCGGCGCGCCGCAGGCTTTCGCGGGTGGCCATGGGACGGTCGCCCAGGTGGTCGCGATGGTTGACCAGGCGGATCTGGCCGAACGCACCGAAGCGGCTGGTGAGCATGTTGGCGACATAGTCGGATTCGCGCAGGAACACGCTCTGCTTGCCGTCGCCGCCCAGGGTCAGGCTGTAGAGCTCCACCGCTGCCGTCGAGGCGGGGATGTCGGCCAGTGCGTCGTCCAGCAGCCGGCCCTGGGCCAGCAGGCCGAGTTCGAGCACATCCGGCAGCGGTTTGCCGTCGGCGTCGCGCACCCGCTGGCCATTGGCCCAGATACCGCTCTGTACCGTGCCGTCGGTGAGCGCCAGGGTGCCGCGACCGTTATAGCTGTCGTTTTCGAACTGGCCGATGTAGAAGCTGCCATCGGGCAGGTTCAGGCGGCCCTGGCCGGTGAAACGCCATTCATTGAATTGACCGCGGTAATGGCTGCCATCGGCACCGATCAGTTCGCCCTTGCCGGTGAGGGCGCCTTCCTTGAACTGGCCGATCCAGACATCGCCATCGGCGTTTTCGTAGCGACCGCGGCCGCTGAGCTGGTTGTCCTTGAACCCGCCGACGTAGACATCGCCATCGGCGCTGTTGAAGGTGCCCCGGCCTTGCAGCTGGCCGTCGACGAAGTTTCCGGTGAACTGATTGCCGGCGGCATCCAAGCGTTGGCCTTCTCCGTTGGGCTTGCCGTTGGTGAAGGGCCCCTGGTACTGGCTGCCATCGGCGAGCTCAAGGCGTCCGAGGCCTGAATACCGGTCGGCCTTGAATTCGCCGCGGTAGGTCATGCCGTTTTCCTTGAGCGTGCCTTCCCCGTCCCGCCGGCCGTGCTTGAACCCGCCGCTGTAGCTGCTGTTGGGCGTGCTCAGGCTGCCCTGGCCATGGAACAGCCCATGCTGGAACTGGCCGCGATAGACCTCGCCGTTGCTGCCGTGCCATTCTCCGTTGCCATGCCATTGGCCTTGGTCGAACTGCCCGGCGTACCAGCTGCCGTTGGGGTAGTCGACGCGCCCCTGGCCTTGCAGCAGGCCGTTCACCAGCTCACCGCGGTAGCGGCCGCCATCGGGCAGGCGAGCGTCGGGCGGCAGCAGCGATTCGCCGTCGCCGCAGGCAGTCAGCAAGAGGGTCAGGGCCAAGGGAGCAAGTGAGCGCATAACGGGGATCCAGGTAATCAGGCGACGAGTATGCCGCAGCTGCGCCTTCTGGATATAGAGAAGCGGTGCGAAACTGCCTGGGCGGCTTCGCTTCCGCCTGGGTTCACACGAAGCAGAGCGACAGGGGCTCGGCGATGTAGGCCGGTTTGTCCGAACCTTCGATTTCCAGCGTGGCGGTGGCCTTGAGCAGCCATTGGCCGGGTTTTTTCTCGGTCACGTCCACCAGGTCGACCTTGAGCCGGACCCTGGAATCGACTTTCACCGGCTGGATGAAACGCACGCTGTCGAGTCCGTAGTTGACCACCATCTTCACGCCCTCGGGCAGGATCAGGATGTCTTCCATCAGCTTGGGCATCAGCGACAGCGACAGGAACCCGTGGGCAATGGTGCTGCCGAACGGGGTCTGTGCCGCCTTGACCGGATCGACGTGAATGAACTGGAAGTCACCAGTGGCTTCGGCGAACAGGTTGATGCGGTCCTGGTCGATGCTCAGCCATTCGGAACGTCCCAGTTCCTTGCCGACATAATCTTTGAGCGCTGCAACAGGCACATAGGGCATTGAGACTCTCCTTGGTTCATCGGTTTTATCTGGAGCGGGGACCTGGGCCCCCGGAGAACCACTGTAGATCAACATGACGGACCGGGCAGGTCATCGACCATGCTTTTTACGAATGCCGGACCATAGCGCGGGCATGCTTATAATGCGGGCGCATTCAATGGGGACATGTCGCGGGGGAAAGAGCGGATGCTGTTACGGGGCCTGACCTGGCTGGTGCTGTTCCAATTGCTGGGCACCGCCATCAATCACTTGTTCTTGCCGGTGCTGCCGGGGCCGATCATCGGCCTGCTGCTGTTGCTGGGTTACCTGGTCATGCGGGGCGAGGTCAGCGAGCCGCTGAGCCTGGCCGCCAGCAGTCTGTTGCGGTACCTGCCCTTGCTGCTGGTACCGCCGGCGGTGGGGGTGATGGTCTATGCCCGGGCCATCGCCGCCGACTTCTGGGCCATCGTCGGGGCGCTGACGTTGTCGCTGGTCTTCTCCGTGGCGCTGACCGGCGTGCTGATGCAGCGCCTGGCCCGGCGTCACGCTCCGGCGCCGGAGGACTCGCAATGATGCTCGATTGGCAAGGCGCCTGGACCTCGGTGATCCATCATCCACTGTTTGGCATCGGCATCACCCTGGGTGCCTATCAACTGGTGCTGGCAGCGTTCGAAAAGACCCGCTGGATATTCCTGCAACCGGTGTTGATGTCGATGCTGGTGCTGATCGGTGTGC
This sequence comes from Pseudomonas sp. NFACC32-1, assembly GCF_900101215.1. Lineage (NCBI taxonomy): Bacteria > Pseudomonadati > Pseudomonadota > Gammaproteobacteria > Pseudomonadales > Pseudomonadaceae > Pseudomonas > Pseudomonas sp. NFACC32-1. Next base: position 89,458 of record NZ_FMUL01000012.1, on the reverse strand, counting down.
TGGTCGGTTGCGGCATCAGCTACGCCGAATACCGCAAGAGCACCGAGATCCTCAGCATCCTGCTGGGCCCGGCCACGGTCGCCCTGGCGGTGCCGCTGTATTTGAACCTGCGGCGGATCCGGCAATTGTTCTGGCCGATTTTTACTACGCTGGTGATAGGCGGGGTGTTCGCTACCGGGTCCGCAGTGCTGCTGGGGTGGGCGTTGGGGGCCGAGCATATGATCCTGATGACCATGGCACCCAAGTCGGTGACATCGCCGATCGCCATGCTGGTGGCCGAGCAGATCGGCGGCGTGGCGGCCATGGCCGCGGTGTTCGTGCTGATCACCGGCGTGCTGGGGGCGATCCTGGGGCCGGGCATCCTGGACCGCCTGGGCGTGCGCAGCCCTGAGGCGCGGGGCATGGCGTTGGGCCTGACGGCCCATGCGGTGGGCACTTCGGTGGCATTGCAGGAAAGCGAGGAGTCCGGCGCCTTCGCGGCGCTGGCGATGAGCCTGATGGGCGTGGCCACGGCGGTGCTGCTGCCGCTGGTTGTATCGATGACCGTCTAAGGAACTGGGTTATGACGTTGCCGCTTTTCCCGTTGAACACGGTGCTGTTTCCCGGGTGCATCCTCGATCTGCAGATTTTCGAGGCGCGCTACCTCGACATGATCGGCCGCTGCATGAAGCAAGGTGAGGGGTTCGGGGTGGTGTGCATCCTCGATGGCCAGGAAGTCGGTATCGCGCCGCAAGGCTACGCGCGGGTCGGCTGTGAAGCGCGGATCACCGACTTTTCCCAGCAGGACAACGGCCTGCTGGGGATTCGCGTGCAGGGCGCACGCCGCTTCATCGTGCACAGCAGCACGGTGCAGCCGGATCAACTGACGGTCGCTGAAGTGGAGTGGCTGGAGGAAGAGCCGGAGCAACCGTTGCAGGACGAGGACGCCGACCTGGTGGCGTTGCTCAAGGCCCTGGCCGAGCATCCGATGGTCGAGGCGCTGAACATGGGCACCGAAGCGACCGGCCAGCAATCGCTGGCCAACCAACTGGCCTACCTGCTGCCGTTCAATGAGCTGGACAAGCTCGACCTGCTGCAGCTCGACGATCCCCAGCAGCGCCTGGACGCCATCCAGGCCTTGCTCGACGAGTTGCAGGGCGAACTCTTCGCCTGACACCACCAGACAGCACCGATCCCCTGTGGGAGCGAGCTTGCTCTGGATTGCCTAATAGGCATACCGCAGCATCCCATGGGGCAGGTGTCGCAATGCAAAGAAGCTGAACCCCGCCACCAGGGCCGGCAGGACCAGCCACCAGATCTTCGGCGGCATGGCCGGCAACGGCGCCTGGCGCTGGCTCAGCCACAGCATGGCGGCGCAGACGCAGGCGGCGAGCATGGCGCCAGCCAGGATGTCGCTCGGCCAGTGGACGCCGAGGTATACCCGTGACAGCGCGATGGCCAGGGCCGGCATGCAGCCCAGCAACAGCCAGGTCAGGCGCAGGCGCGGCGGCTGGCCACGCCCGGCCAGGACGGCGAGGGCCAGGAACATCGCGAACGAGCCGGAGGCATGGCCGCTGGGCATGCTGTAGCTGGTCAGGGGTTCGGTGAGGATTTCCGGACGCATGCGGGCGAAGAAATGCTTGAGTCCGGTATTGGCCAAGGCGGTGATCAGCATCGTCGAGCCGGCGAAGATTGCCTGTCGCCATTGACGTGCCACCAGCAGCAGGACGGTAAGCAATACGCTGAAAATCAGCATGTAGCGGAATTCGCCGATCAGCGTGAAAGTCACGGCGATTTCATCCAGGTTCGGGCTGCGATGCTCCTGGACCAGCGCCATCAGGCCCTGGTCGAAGGCGCTCAGGTAGCGGAACCCGATGAACAGGCCGATCAGGATCACCAGGCCCAGGCCGGCGATCAATGCCGCGGCATGTCGATGGCGGCGCAGGCTGCTGTTGACGCTCAAGCCGATCATCACGGCGATGCTGCCGATAACCACGCCGGCCTGGGGCCAGAAGCCTTCGGGCAGCGGCAGGCGAAACGCCGCCCCGGTGGCCCAGCCCGGCAGCAGGTACGCCACGCTCCAGCCCGCTGCGGCCAGCAGGCTGACGGCGGCAAAGCGCGGGAACGGCATGTCGCACATCCCGGCCACCATCGGCAGCATCGGCCTCAGCGGGCCGATGAAGCGGCCCACCAGCAGACTGGCGATGCCGTAGCGCTGGAAATAGTTTTCCGCGGCGCTCATCCATTCCGGGTGATGGCGCAGCCCCGGCAGGCGCCGGATGTTCTGGTGGAAGTGCCGCCCCAGGAAATACGACACCAGGTCCCCGAGCAAGCCCCCCAGCAGGCCCAGCAGCAACGTCTCGCCCAGGGACAGCGCGCCGCTGCCGGCCAGCACCGCCACCGCAAACAGCAGCACGGTACCCGGCACGATCAGCCCGGCGATTGCCAGGCATTCCACACATGCAACGATGAATACTGCTACCGCAAGCCATTGCGGGTTGGCGGCCAGCCATCCTGTGATGCTATCGAGCCATGGGCCCATAAGAACAACTCCGTTGAATAGTGATCGGCATGCAACCTTTCCTGCACCGGGCCCTTGCGGGAGCGAGAGACCGTGGTCACCGAGACCCTTGTGGGAGCGAGCTTGCTCGCGATGGCGGTGGGTCAGTCAGCCCCCCATTCTGCTGATCCGACGCTATCGCGAGCAAGCTCGCTGCCCCAGGGTTCGGCGGTGCTGTGTTCATCCAAGCAAAAAATAGTCGCGACCTTCGACCTGGCCGCGTCGCAACGGGTTACGGGTGCACCAGGGGGCATAGGCCGCATCGACGAAGCGATAGGGCAAGTGTTCGTCGCGCCCTAATGGGATGCCCAGGCGGGTGGTCTGGATCACATTGACCGTCGGTACGCCCACGTCCTCCACCAGCAGGCGTTCGGGGTCGAAGCTCCTGGCATCCCAGTCCGGCACTTTCAGACCCAGGGCCTTGCACAGCAGGGTCTGGCCGGCGCAGAGCTTTTGCGGCGTGCGCGGGCGACCCTGGGCGTCGGGGTTGTTGAGCAGCATCTGTGCCAGGCTCTGGGGTCCGGAAATGCCATCGACCCAAGGGTAGGCCGATTTGATCAACACGGCGTTACCCGGGCCCTGTGCGCTGAAGTTCAGCGAATCGCCGCCCCGGGCGTAGTACATATAGATGTGTCCGCCATCCAGAAACAAAGCCTTACGTTTTTCCGTGTAGCCCAGCGAGGCGTGGCTGCCTTTTTCGGCAAAGTAATACGCCTCGGTCTCGATGATCCGCGCGCTGAGCCACAGTTCGCCAACCTTGTGGCGGATGACTTTGCCCAGCAGGTCCTGGGCCAGTACCTGGGCGTCGCGATCGAAGAAGGCGTGGGGCAGGGCAGTGGGCGTAGAAGGCGAGTCGGTCATGACGATGGGCGAAGTGAGGCCAAAGGAAGCGCGATGATAGCAATGCCAATCTTAATCACCGCTGAACAGGTGAAATTTGTGCCGGTTTTGTGCTTCCGCCGGTCACCGCTGCGAGTCCACGCTGTTAGTCGAGGGATACGACAGTTATAATCTGCCGCTTTCTCCCTCGCCAAGACCACACAGACCATGACTGAGTCCGTTCTTGACTACATGACCCGCCTGGGTCGCGCCGCTCGCGAAGCGTCGCGCATCATCGGCCGGGCCAGCACCGCGCAGAAAAACCGCGCCCTGCAGGCCGCCGCCAATGCGCTGGACGCTGCGCGCGCCGAGCTGTCCGCCGCCAACGAGCTGGACCTGGCCGCCGGCCGGGCCAACGGCCTCGAGCCGGCCATGCTCGAGCGTCTGGCGCTGACGCCGGCCCGCATCGACGGCATGATCGTCGGTCTGCGCCAGGTCGCGGCACTGCCGGATCCGGTGGGGGCGATCCGCGCCATGAGCTATCGCCCGTCGGGCATCCAGGTCGGCAAGATGCGCGTGCCCCTGGGCGTGGTCGGGATCATCTACGAGTCGCGGCCGAACGTGACCATCGATGCGGCGAGCCTGTGCCTGAAGTCCGGTAACGCGACCATCCTGCGTGGCGGTTCCGAGGCGATTCATTCCAACCGTGCCATTGCCGCCTGCATCCAGCGCGGCCTGGCCGAAGCCGGCCTGCCGGCGGCCGTGGTGCAAGTGGTGGACACCACCGACCGCGCCGCTGTCGGCGCGCTGATCACCATGCCCGAGTTCGTCGATGTCATCGTGCCTCGTGGTGGCAAGGGGTTGATCGAGCGGATCAGCCGCGACGCCCGCGTGCCGGTGATCAAGCACCTGGACGGCATCTGCCACGTCTATGTCAGTGCCCACGCCGATCTGCCCAAGGCCCAGCGTATCGCCTTCAATGCCAAGACCTATCGCTATGGCATCTGCGGCGCGATGGAAACCCTGCTGGTGGACCAGGCCGTGGCCCGGGACTTCCTGCCGCCCATGGCTGCACAGTTGCGCGAAAAAGGCGTCGAGCTGCGCGGTTGCGAGCGCACCCGCGCGGTCATCGAGGCCGTTGCGGCCACCCAGGAAGACTGGGACACCGAGTACCTGGCGCCGATCCTGTCGATCCGCGTGGTCGACGGGCTGGATGAAGCCATCGAGCACATCAATCGCCACGGCTCGCACCACACCGACTCGATCGTCAGCGAGCACCAGGGCGAAACCCGGCGCTTCGTGGCCGAGGTGGACTCGGCGTCGGTGATGATCAATATCCCGACCTGCTTCGCCGACGGTTTCGAATACGGATTGGGTGCCGAGATCGGCATTTCTACTGATAAGCTGCACGCCCGCGGCCCGGTGGGCCTCGAAGGCCTGACCTGCGAGAAGTACATTGTGGTCGGTGACGGCCAGTTGCGCGGACAGGAGCCGGTCTGACTTGGGCGATCTCGACCCGGCAGTCGCTGCGACGATGACAACCGCGCCCCGGCGCATCGGCATCCTGGGCGGCACGTTCGATCCGGTGCACATCGGCCATTTGCGCGGTGCGCTGGAAGTCGCCGATGCCCTGGGCCTCGATGAGCTGCGCCTGACGCCCAGCGCCAGGCCGCCGCACCGGGGAACGCCGCAGGTATCGGCACAGGACCGTCTGGCGATGGTCGAGTGCGCGGTGGCAGGTGTGCCGCCGCTGGTGGTGGACGCCCGCGAATTGCAGCGGGACAAGCCGTCCTACTCCATTGACACCCTGGAGCTGATGCGTGCCGAACTGGCCGCCGATGCCCAGGTTTTCCTGCTTCTGGGCTGGGACGCATTTTGCGGCCTGCCTACTTGGCATCGCTGGGAGGAGTTGCTCCAGCATTGCCACATCCTGGTGTTGCAGCGCCCGGATGCCGACAGCGAGCCGCCGGATGCCTTGCGCAACCTGCTGGCGGCCCGCTCGGTGAGCGACCCGCTGGCCCTGAAGGGGCCGAGCGGACAGATTGCATTCGTCTGGCAGACGCCGCTCGCGGTATCCGCCACCCAGATCCGTCAACTGCTGGCCAGCGGTAAGTCGGTACGTTTCCTGGTGCCCGACGCGGTCCTGGCCTACATCGATGCGCACGGGCTGTACCGTGCGTCGAACTGAACAAGGCGTGCTTCACTGTTACGAAGCGCCCGAACATATGAGCAAAACGAGTTTTATATGACGAACAAAGACACCGTAATCGAGAACCCGATGGTCAAAGTGATCGTCGATGCCCTGGAAGACGTGAAGGCCCAGGACATCCAGGTTCTGGATGTTCGCGAAAAGCAAAGCATCACCGACTACATGATCATCGCCACCGGTACCTCCAATCGCCAGATCAACGCGATGCTGGAAAAGGTCCGTGAAGAGGTGAAGAAAAAGGGCCTCAAGCCTCTGGGCGAAGAAGGCAAGGGCGACAGCGATTGGGTACTGCTGGACCTGGACATCGCCATCGTGCACATGATGACCGCCTCGGCACGCCAGTTCTACGACCTGGAGCGCCTGTGGGCCGGTGCCGAGCAGAGCCGTGCGGCCGATGCCCGTCACCACAGCCCGGAAAACACCCATGAGCACTTCACCAAGCTCAACAAAGACCAGCAATAAGGGACCGCTGTGCGACTGCGCCTGATCGCCGTCGGTTCCCGCATGCCCAAGTGGGTCGAAGAGGGCTGGCATGAATATGCCAAGCGTCTTCCGTCCGAGCTGGCCCTGGAACTGGTGGAAATTCCGCTCAACACCCGTGGCAAGAACGCCGACGTGGCGCGCTTCATCCGCCAGGAAGGCGAAGCCATGCTGGCCAAGGTCGGGCCGAACGAGCGGATCGTCACCCTGGAGGTCCATGGCAAGCCCTGGAGCACCGAGCAACTGGCGGTGGAGCTCGATCGCTGGCGGCTGGATTCGCGCACGGTGAACTTCATGGTCGGCGGTCCGGAAGGGCTGGCGCCGGAAGTCTGTGCCCGGGCCGACCAGCGCTGGTCGTTGTCGCCCCTGACGTTGCCGCACCCGCTGGTGCGGATCCTGATCGGTGAACAGCTGTATCGTGCCTGGACAGTCCTGTCCGGGCATCCTTACCACAAGTAATCCAGCCCTCATGCCCCAGCCGATCCGCATCAAGGACCACGAAAAAGACGCCCGCCTGGTGCGCAGTCGCGTCGTGTTCGGTGCCATCACTGTGGTGGCGCTGATTGGCGTGCTGATTGCGCGGCTCTATTTCCTGCAGGTCATCCAGTACGACTATCACTCCACACTGTCGGAAAACAACCGGGTGCATGTCCAGCCGATTCCGCCGACTCGCGGGCTGATCTTCGACCGCAATGGCGTGGTGGTGGCCGATAACCGGCCCAGCTTCAGCCTGAGCATGACCCGCGAGCGTTCCGGCGACTGGCAGAAGGTGCTCGACGTGATCGTCGAAGTGCTGCAGCTCACGCCCGAGGACCGGGCCATCTTCGAGAAACGCATGCGCCAGGGGCGGCGGCCGTTCGAGCCGGTGCCGATCCTGTTCGAGCTGACCGAGGAACAGATCGCCCTGATCGCGGTGAACCAGTTCCGCCTGCCCGGCGTCGAGGTGGTGGCACAGTTGGTCCGGCATTATCCCCAGGGGCCGCACTTTGCCCACTCGGTGGGCTACATGGGGCGGATCAACGAGAAAGAGCTCAAGACCCTCGACCCGGTCAACTACAGCGGTACGCACCACATCGGCAAGACCGGCATCGAGCGCTTCTACGAGGCCGAGCTGCATGGCCAGGTGGGCTACGAGGAAGTCGAGACCAACGCCCGGGGCCGCGTGCTGCGGGTGCTCAAGCGCACCGACCCGATTCCCGGCAAGGACATCGTGCTGAGCCTGGACATCAAGTTGCAGGAAGCCGCCGAAGCGGCGCTGGGCGGGCGGCGGGGGGCCGTGGTGGCGCTGGACCCCAACACCGGTGAAGTCCTGGCGATGGTCAGCCAGCCGAGTTTCGATCCGAACCTGTTCGTCACCGGCATCAGTTTCAAGGCCTACGCCGAGCTGCGCGACTCCATCGACCGGCCGCTGTTCAACCGTGTGCTGCGCGGTCTTTATCCTCCGGGTTCCACCATCAAGCCCGCGGTGGCGATTGCCGGCCTCGACGCCGGGGTGGTGACCGCCTCGAGCCGGGTCTACGACCCTGGCTACTACATGCTGCCCAACTACGATCACAAGTACCGCAACTGGAACCGTACCGGCGACGGTTACGTGGATCTGGAAACGGCCATCATGCGTTCCAACGACACCTACTTCTACGACCTGGCCCACAAGCTGGGGATCGATCGGCTGTCGTCCTACATGACCAAGTTCGGGATCGGCCAGAAAGTCTCCCTGGATATGTTCGAGGAGTCGCCGGGCCTGATGCCGTCCCGGGAATGGAAGCGGGCGACCCGCCGCCAGGCGTGGTTCCCGGGTGAAACCCTGATCCTGGGGATCGGCCAGGGCTACATGCAGGCCACGCCGTTGCAGCTGGCCCAGGCCACGGCCCTGGTGGCCAGCAAGGGCAAATGGCACCGTCCGCACCTGGCCAAGACCATCGAGGGCCAGACCCCCGTGGACCCGGATCCGATGCCGGACATCATCCTGCGCAATCCGTCGGACTGGCAGAAGGTCAACAACGGCATGCAGCAAGTGATGCATGGCGCCCGGGGCACGGCGCGCAAGGCGGCCATCGGCTCGCCGTACCGGATCGCCGGCAAGAGCGGTACGGCCCAGGTGGTCGCCATCAAGCAGGGCGAGAAGTACGACCGTTCCAAGGTCCAGGAGCGCCATCGCGACCACGCCCTGTTCGTCGGTTTTGCCCCGGCCGAGAACCCCAAGATCGTCGTGTCGGTGATGGTGGAGAACGGTGAGTCCGGTTCCGGCGTCGCCGCGCCGGTGGTGCGTCAGGTCATGGACGCCTGGCTGCTGGATGAGCACGGTCAGCTCAAGCCTGAATTCGCAAGCCCTATCAGCGCGGAGGCTACGGCCCGTGAAGAGTAATTTCGACCGGATCCTCTCCAGCGAAGACGTGATGCGCCGTCGCGCCACCCTGCTGCAACGCATGCACATCGATGGACCATTGCTCATCCTGCTGCTGATCCTGGCCGCCGGCAGCCTGTTCGTGCTGTATTCGGCCAGCGGCAAGAGCTGGGACCTGCTGGCCAAGCAGGCCACTTCGTTCGGTATCGGCCTGGTGTCGATGATCGTCATCGCCCAGTTGGAGCCGCGCTTCATGGCACGCTGGGTGCCCCTGGCCTATGTCGTCGGCGTGAGCCTGCTGATCGTCGTGGACGTGATGGGCCACAACGCCATGGGCGCCACGCGCTGGATCAACATTCCCGGGGTGATCCGCTTCCAGCCTTCGGAATTCCTGAAGATCATCATGCCGGCGACCATCGCCTGGTACCTGTCCAAGCGCTCCCTGCCGCCGCAACTCAAGCATGTGTGTATCAGCCTGTTGCTGATCGGCATCCCGTTCATCCTCATCGTGCGCCAGCCGGACCTGGGCACGTCGCTGCTGATCCTGGCCGGCGGCGCCTTCGTGCTGTTCATGGGCGGGCTGCGCTGGCGCTGGATCCTGAGCGTGATCGCCGCCGCCGTGCCGGTGTCGGTGGCCATGTGGTACTTCGTGATGCACGACTACCAGAAGCAGCGGGTCCTGACGTTCCTGGACCCGGAGAGCGACCCGCTGGGCACCGGCTGGAACATCATCCAGTCCAAGGCGGCCATCGGCTCGGGCGGTGTGTTCGGCAAGGGCTGGCTGATGGGCACCCAGTCGCACCTGGACTTCCTGCCGGAAAGCCACACCGACTTCATCATCGCGGTGATGGGCGAGGAGTTCGGCCTGGTGGGCATCTGCCTGCTGCTGCTGATCTACCTGCTGCTAATCGGCCGGGGGCTGGTCATCACTGCCCAGGCCCAGACCCTGTTCGGCAAGTTGCTGGCGGGCAGCCTGACCATGACGTTTTTTGTTTATGTTTTCGTCAACATCGGTATGGTCAGTGGCTTGTTGCCCGTGGTGGGGGTGCCGTTGCCCTTCATTAGCTACGGAGGAACTTCGCTGGTGACGCTACTGTCAGCGTTTGGGGTTTTGATGTCGATTCATACACACCGCAAGTGGATCGCTCAGGTTTGAATAAGGTGAAGAGTTCAATGCAAGCAATGCGTGGCTGGTCGACGCGACATGTTCCGTGGATCGGCCTGGTCGGCTTCCTGGGCGCTGCGTCGCACGCCTTGGCCGGCGAATACGAAGGCTCGCCGCAGGTGGCCGAATTCGTCGGTGAAATGACCCGCGACTATGGCTTCGCCGGTGAGCAACTGATGGGCGTGTTCCGCGAGGCCGAGCGCAAGCAGTCGATCCTCGATGCGATTTCCCGGCCCGCCGAGCGGGTCAAGCAGTGGAGCGAGTACCGGCCGATGTTCATCACCGAGGCGCGCATCGCCCGGGGCGTGGACTTCTGGCGCCAGCATGAGGCCGCCCTGGCCCGCGCGGAGCAGGAATACGGTGTGCCGGCCCAGGTCATCGTGTCCATCATCGGCGTGGAGACCTTCTTTGGCCGCAACACCGGCAACTTCCGGGTCATCGACGCCTTGTCGACCCTCGGCTTCGATTATCCGCCGCGCGCCGAGTTCTTCCGCAAGGAGTTGCGTGAATTCCTGCTGCTGGCCCGCGAAGAACAGGTCGATCCGTTGACCCTCAAGGGGTCCTACGCCGGGGCCATGGGCCTGCCGCAATTCATGCCCAGCAGTTTCCGCGCCTATGCAGTGGATTTCGACGGCGACGGCCACATCAATATATGGACCAACCCCGCCGATGCCATCGGCAGCGTCGCCAGCTATTTCAAGCGTCACGGCTGGGAAGCCGGCCAGCCGGTGGTCAGCCGTGCCGACGTGCGTGGCGACCAGGTGGACCAGGGGCTGAGCGAGGGCATTGAGCCGACGAAAACCGTCGGGGAGTTGCGAGCGTTGGGCTGGTCGAGTCATGATGCGCTGCGTGATGACATGCCGGTCACCGCCATGCGCCTGGAAGGCGAACAAGGGCCCGAATACTGGATGGGCCTGAAGAATTTCTACGCGATCACGCGTTATAACCGCAGTGTGATGTACGCCATGGCCGTGCATCAGCTGTCTGAAGAGCTGGTAAAAGCACGGGGCGTCAAATAATGCGGGCATTGCCTACCTGTCAACCCCTGAAGCTCGTGGCATTGGCCGCGTTGTCGTTGCTGGTCGTCAGCTGTTCGACCAGCCGTGCGCCGGCCCAGAAGAACAGCACCGCCGTGCGTGCCACGCCGGGCCTGGACATCAACCGTGCCCACAAGGACGGCGCGCCGTGGTGGGACGTGGATGTCTCGCGCATTCCCGATGCCACGCCGACCCTGCACACCGGTCCCTACAAGGCCAACCCCTATACGGTACTGGGCAAGACCTACTTCCCGATGGCCGATTCCAAGCGTTATGTCGCTTCGGGCACGGCCTCCTGGTATGGCACCAAGTTCCACGGCCAGAACACCGCCAATGGCGAGGTGTACGACCTGTATGGCATGAGCGCGGCCCACAAGACCCTGCCGCTGCCCAGTTATGTCCGGGTGACCAACCTGGACAACAACAAGAGCGTGATCCTGCGGGTCAACGACCGCGGGCCGTTCTATTCCGACCGTATCATCGACCTGTCGTATGCGGCGGCGAAAAAACTCGGTTACGCTGAAATCGGCACCGCGCGGGTCAAGGTCGAGGGCATCGACCCGCAGGAATGGTGGGCCCAGCGAGGCCGTCCGGCGCCTTTGATGCTCAACGAGCCGAAAGTGGCGCAGAATGCGGCGCCGGCGGTGACGGCTTCCACCGGAACGGTGGAGCAGTGGACGCCTCCGCCGCAGCAGCACGCCGCGGCCGTCGTGCCGATGCAGGTCGAGGCAAAAAAAAACGCTTCTGCAACGGCGTCTGGCCAGTATCTGCAAGTGGGCGCGTTCGCCAACCCGGACGCTGCAGAACTGCTACGGTCGAAGCTGAGCACGATGGTGAGCGCTCCGGTGTTCATCAGCTCGATCGTGCGCAACCAGCAGACACTGCATCGGGTGCGCCTGGGGCCGATCGGTTCTCCGGGTGAGGTCCAGCAGGTCCAGAACAGCGTGCGCCTGGCCAATCTCGGTTCGCCGAGCCTGGTCACCGCCGAATGATTTGATTCAAGGCCCGCTTGCGGTTCGAGCGGGTCAGGTTGTTGGCTCCATGAATAACAAAAGCCCGGCAAGGGATGTGAGTGAGCAACTTAAATACGCGGCAGCTCCAGGGCTGCCTGTTTAGTTTTGCCTTTGGGCAGTCCCATTAGCGATTTCGAGAGACGGATGAACATCACCACCTTTGCCAAGCGCCTTTGCCTGCTAGTCCCGCTGCTTCTTTCTCCCACCGCGTTCGCGGCCGAGATGATGCCGTCGCCTCCACAACTGGCGGCCAAATCCTTTGTGCTCATGGATGCCAGCAGCGGCAACGTGCTGGTCGAGAGCAATGGTGACCAGCGCCTGCCTCCGGCCAGCCTGACCAAGCTGATGACTGCGTACATCGCCACCCTGGAGATCCGTCGCGGCCAGATCGGCGAAAACGACCCGGTCACCGTCAGCGAAAACGCCTGGCGCACCGGCGGTTCGCGGATGTTCATCAAGGTCGGTTCGCAAGTGACCGTCAGCGACCTGCTGCACGGCATCATCATCCAGTCCGGCAACGATGCCAGCGTCGCCCTGGCCGAGCACATTGCCGGCAGCGAAGACGCGTTCGCCGACATGATGAACAAGACGGTCGCCGACCTGGGCATGACCAACAGCCACTTCATGAACCCCACCGGCCTGCCGAACCCCGAGCACTACTCCTCGGCTCACGACATGGCGATCCTGGCGCGGGCGATCATTCACGAAGACCCGGCGCACTACGCCATCTATTCCCAGAAGGAGTTCTTCTGGAACGGCATCAAGCAGCCTAACCGCAACCTGCTGCTGTGGCGCGACAAGACCGTCGACGGCCTGAAGACCGGCCACACCGAAGAGGCCGGCTACTGCATGGTGTCTTCGGCGGTTCGTGACGGCATGCGCCTGATCGCGGTCGTCTTCGGCACCAACAGCGAAGTGGCTCGTGCCGCCGAGACCCAGAAGCTGCTGACCTACGGTTTCCGCTTCTTCGAAACCCAGACCTTCTACCAGAAGGGCACCGAACTGGCCCAGGCCCAGGTCTGGAAAGGCACCAGCAGCCAGGTCAAGGCCGGCCTGGCCCAGGACCTGACCATGACCCTGCCAAAAGGCCAGCTCAAGAAGCTTGCCGCCAGCATGACCATGAATCCACAACTGACCGCCCCTATCGCCAAGGGTGACGTGATCGGCAAGGTGGAAGTCAAACTGGAAGACAAAGTGGTGCACAGCGCCGACCTGATCGCCCTGGACGCGGTCGAGGAAGGTGGTATCTTCCGCCGCATGTGGGATAGCATCCGTCTATTCTTCTACGGCTTGTTCAACTGATTCGAGTGTTGACCCTCATGGCCCCGTTCCTGTCCGGCGCGGGGCCATGTTCGTTACCACGGCTTGTGAGGCCGTACGCCATGACAGACTCTGAAGTAAAGGCGCCAAAAATCGAATTTCCGTGCGCGGATTACCCCATCAAGGTAATCGGCGATACAGGGGTGGGCTTCAAGGACAGGATCGTCGCCATCGTCGAGAAGCACGCCACCGTTGATCTCAAGAGCCTGGCCGAGCGCCAGAGCACCAACGGCAAGTACACCACGATTCAGTTGCACATCATCGCCACCGGCCAGGAACAGCTGTACGACATCAACAGCGAACTGCGGGCGACCGGTTTCGTGCACATGGTGTTGTGATGCCGGGCACGCTGGGCTTTCGCGAGCTGGGCCGGATGGCTTACGAACCGGTCTGGCATGCCATGCAGCGCTTTACCAACGAACGCGGTGACACCACCGCGGACGAAGTCTGGCTGGTGGAACACCCGCCGGTGTTCACCCAGGGCCAGGCCGGCAAGGCCGAGCACCTGCTGCTGCCGGGGGATATTCCGGTGGTGAAGGTCGACCGCGGCGGGCAGGTGACTTACCATGGCCCCGGCCAGCTGGTCGCGTACCTGCTGCTGGACGTGCGCAAGCTGGGGTTTGGCGTGCGTGAGCTGGTGACGCGCATGGAGACCTGCCTGATCGAGCTGCTGGCCAGCTACGGCGTGAGCGCCGCAGCCAAGCCGGATGCACCGGGCGTCTATGTCGACGGGGCGAAAATCGCTTCCCTGGGCCTGCGGATCCGCCACGGTTGTTCGTTTCACGGCCTGGCGTTGAACGTGGACATGGATCTTTCGCCGTTTCGACGGATTAATCCCTGTGGTTATGCGGGGCTGGCGATGACCCAGCTGCGCGATCACACAGGAACGATTGAATTTGCCGAGGTAAGTGCCCGGCTGCGCGCGCAGCTCGTCAAACACCTCGACTATGCTGAGCAGACGACCCTCACGGGCGGAATCGACTGATATGACTACTGATGCAGTGCAAACCATGATCCCGACGCAGGATGTTACCGAACGTCCGGCTCCGCGTGCCAAGGTCGAGGCCGGCGTAAAGCTGCGCGGCGCCGAGAAGGTTGCACGCATCCCGGTCAAGATCATCCCGACCACCGAGCTACCCAAGAAACCGGACTGGATCCGCGTGCGTATCCCGGTTTCCCCGGAGGTCGACCGGATCAAGGCGCTGTTGCGCAAACACAAGTTGCACAGTGTCTGTGAAGAGGCTTCCTGCCCGAACCTGGGGGAGTGCTTCTCCGGCGGCACCGCGACGTTCATGATCATGGGTGACATCTGCACCCGTCGTTGTCCGTTCTGCGACGTGGGCCACGGCCGTCCGAAACCATTGGATGCAAGCGAGCCGGAAAACCTGGCCGTCGCCATCGCCGACCTGAAGCTCAAGTACGTGGTCATCACGTCGGTGGACCGCGACGACCTGCGTGACGGTGGTGCCCAGCACTTCGCCGACTGCATCCGCGAGATCCGCAAGCTGTCGCCGAACGTGCAGCTCGAAACCCTGGTGCCGGACTACCGTGGCCGCATGGACATCGCCCTGGAAATCACCGCCGCCGAGCCGCCGGATGTCTTCAACCACAACCTGGAAACCGTACCGCGCCTGTACAAGGCCGCGCGTCCGGGGTCGGACTACCAGTGGTCGTTGACCCTGCTGCAACGTTTCAAGCAAATGATGCCGCACATCCCCACCAAGTCCGGCCTGATGCTGGGCCTTGGGGAAACCGACGACGAAGTCATCGAGGTCATGAAGCGCATGCGTGAACATGACATCGACATGCTGACCCTGGGCCAGTACCTGCAACCGTCGCGCAGCCATCTGCCGGTCCAGCGCTTCGTGCACCCGGATACCTTTGCCTGGTTCGCCGAGGAAGGCTACCGGATGGGCTTCAAGAACGTCGCTTCCGGTCCGTTGGTGCGTTCCTCGTACCATGCCGACGAGCAGGCGAAGCTGGTCAAGGCCGAGTTGCTGGGTTCCTGATTCGGCGGCCAGCCTCCAGAATGCCCGCGCGGTGTCTCGCCAGCGGGCATTTTTTTGCCTCGGATTTCTGTAAATTCAGCCTTTCTTGTAGCAACCGGCGGCGATCCCTTCTGTTCGGGCTCGTTCCTGACTACTGTGTGTGCATCACTTCCCAGGGAGATCCATGGATGACCGTTCGACCCACGCACGCCCTTTGTCCTCACCAGCCGGTCCCCGCGTTGCCGCCCGAGGGAGTGATCGCCGTGATCGCGCCGGCCGGTCCCGGCGTGCTGGACACGGAAAAGGCAGTGCAATGGATGCGTGCCCGTGGCCACGAGTTGCGGATATTCCCCGGGGTCTATGAAAAGGATGGCTACCTGGCTGGCAGCGACGACGTTCGCCTCGACGACTTCCACGCCGCCTTCGCCGACCCCGAGGTCAAGGCCATCATTTGCCTGCGCGGTGGCTATGGCACGCCGCGCTTGCTGGATCGCATCGATTTCCAGCTTCTGCGCGACAACGCCAAGCCGTTTGTTGGCTACAGCGATATTACCGCGCTGCACCTGGCCATCAGCCGATACGCGGGTTTCGTCACGTTCCATGGGCCGTTGCTCAACGCCGATCTGCTGGGGGGCAAGGAGCCCTCCACCGTCACTTCGTTTTTCAGCTTCCTGCGCGGGCAGATGAAGGCGGGCAGCGTCATGATCCATCCCGAGGCCTATCCGTTGACCGTCGTGAAGCCTGGCATCGCCCAGGGGCGCCTGTTGGGGGGGAATCTGTCGATTATCGCGGCCACCATGGGCACGCCTTATCAGATCGATGCCGACGGGGTGATTCTGTTCATCGAGGACGTCAACGAGCCGCTGTACCGCATCGACCGGTTACTGACCCAGTTGCGCCTGGCCGGCACCTTGTCGCGGCTCAACGGCGTGCTGGTGGGGGATGTGGCCGGGGTGGATGGCGAGGCGCTGAATCGCTTGCTCAAGCAGACCTTCGAACCTTACGGCATCCCGGTGCTGTCCGGCTGGCGTAGCGGGCACTGCGATCCGAACCTGACCTTGCCCATGGGGGCCTTGGTGAAGCTGGATGCGGGGGGCAATCGGTTGGTATTGGAACAGGATGTGGTGGCCGACCGTCAGGCTTGATGTTGAGCAGCCCCAGGGGTTGGATGTGTGTCCAACTCCTGGAGACAGCCCGTTTGAGCCGGGTTTCCATGTGGAAGCGAGCTTGCTTGCGGCCGCAAGGTGAGTCAGCGGTTGCGCAGGCCTTCCAGCAATTGATGGGTCGGGTACCCATCCGCCGGCCAGCCGAAGGATTGCTGGGCACTGCGAATCGCCTTGCGGGTGTTGGCGCCGATGATGCCGTCGGGGTTGCCTGCGTCGTAATTGTGCTTGCTTAGCAGGGTTTGCAGTTCGATGCGTTCGCTACGACTCAGAGGCAGGTCATCCTTGGGCCACTGGCCGTAGATCAATCCCCCCTCTCTGAACCGCTCCGACAGCAGGCCCACCGCCAAAGCGTATGACGAGGAGTTGTTGTACTTGAGAATGGCGCGGAAGTTGTCGAGCACCAGGAACGCCGGGCCGCGATAACCGGCGGGCAGCAGCAGGGCCGCCGACAGTTGTTCGGTGCCGGGCGGGACCTGGCTGCCGCTCGGCAGGCTGACCCCCAGTTGCAGCCATTCGGAGACCGGCTTGCGGACCGAGCCATCGGCCAAGGGGTAGTTGAACCCATCCTTGAGTCGCACCTCGACCCCCCACGGCTGGCCGCGTTGCCAGCCGGAGCTTTGCAGGTAGTGGGCGGTGGAGGCCAGGGCGTCGGTGGCGCTGCCCCAGATGTCGCGGCGGCCGTCGCCGTCGAAGTCCACTGCGTGGGTGTTGTAGGTCGTGGGGATGAATTGGGTCTGGCCCATGGCGCCGGCCCACGAGCCGAGCATTTTTTCCGGTGTGATGTCGCCCTGTTGGAGGATTTGCAGCGCGGCGATCAGTTGCGCGTGGGCGAAGCCCGGGCGCCGCCCTTCATAGGCCAGGGTCGCCAGGGAGTTGATCACCGACTTGTTGCCCTGGAACTGGCCGAAGTTGCTCTCCATGCCCCACACCGCCACCAGCGCCTGGCGATCCACGCCATAACGCTGCTCGATGTTCTGCAGGACCTGGGCATTCTGCTGGATCAGGTTCTTGCCTTTGCTGACCCGCAACGGGGACAGCGCGCCATCGAGGTATTCCCAGACCGGCCGGGTGAACTCCGGCTGACTGCGATCGGCCTTGATCACGCTCATGTCCGGGCTCACGCCGATAAAGGCGCGATCGAACAGGTCGGCACGAATTCCGGCGGCCAGGGCCTCCTTGCGAAAGCTCGCTTGCCATTCGGCGAAGGTCTGGGTGGGAGCGATGTCGAGGTTGTCGCCGGTGGGCACCACAGGTGGGACCACGGCCGGAGCGGTCACGGCGGGAACGGTCTGGAGTGGTTGGGCGTCGGCGGCGGTGGGTTTTTCTGCGCAGGCGACTAGCAGCGCGAGGCTTGTGGCAGCAGCCAATTGGCGCAGGGGCCAGCGGCGAGAAAGACAGAAGGGCATGCAGGGGTCCAGAAATACAGATCAGATGCTGACCTTATCATGGGCGAGGCACAATTGGGCTGGTCCCGATGTTTCAAGCCGCCACAAAGCAAGAAGCCTCCCAGTTGTCAGACTGGAAGGCTTCGCGGCGGTAGCTGCCCTTGCCCTTGGCGGGTCGTTCCTGACGGCTTCGGAACAGGGGCTGGGCGATGATGGACTTGGCCTTGTTGGGGCCATGCCTGGATGGCTTTTTGCGCATGATCGGATCTCTCCTGGGGGATGATTTCTTGCGAGGCAAATCATGGGACAGGACTGGGTTTTTGTCCAGTCCCTGCATTGTGCAGGAAGTGACGTTCAGACGGACAGGCAATTTGTGGTGAGAGATTGCCTGTGGCGAGGGAATTTCCTGTTGGGGTGTGAAGCCGCGCTGGAGTCTGGTGCTGCAGGGTTTCAGGTGCGAATCAAGGGGGGCGCTTCGCGCCCCAGCGGGGATAAATCCCCGCGCCTCAGATGAATCAGCACGGGTAGTCCCCTGCCGGGTAAGTCTCCAGTCAACGGTATGCAGTGTGCTCTGCCGTGTGTTTATTCGGCGGGTAACGGCAGGCGCTGGCCGGCCATCAACAGCGTCAACCGGCTCAGGCTCATCCACGGCGAGCCTGCGGCCTGGCCCTTGATCTGCGCATCGATGCGCTGGGCTTCCAGCAGCAACTGCGCCCAGCGCGGTGCGGAATAGCGTTGCAGGGCCTTGCTCATCAGCGGTTTGCGCTTGTCCCAGACCGGGGGGCGGGCCTGGCTGAAGGCTTTGTCCAGGGGGACGCCCTGGCTGTATTGCAGCGACAGGTTGGCCAGCAGGCGCAACTCCCGGGCCAGGGCCCAGAGGATCACCGGCGGCTCGACGCCTTCGCCCCGCAAACCCTCGAGCATGCGCAGGGCATGGGCGGCTTCGCCGTTGAGGATCGCATCGGTCAGGCCGAAGACATCGAAGCGCGCACTGTCGGCTACGGCGGCTTGCACCGTTTCCACGGTGATCTGCCCGTCTTCGGCCATCAGCTTGAGCTTTTCGATCTCCTGGGCGGCGGCCAGCAGGTTGCCTTCGACCCGGGCGGCGATCAGTTCCACTGCGTCCTGGCTGGCCGACAGGCCGGCCTGGGACAGGCGCTGACGGATCCAGCTCGGCAACTGGCTGACGTCCACCGGCCAGATCTGCACGAACTGGGTCTGTGGGCCTTCGACCAGGGCCTTGCCCCACTTGGTCTTCTGCGCGCTGCCGTCGAGTTTCGGCAGGCTGATGAGCAGTACGGTGTCCTCGGCCGGTCGTGAGCAGTATTCGATCAGCGCGGCGGCCCCTTTGTCGCCGGGTTTGCCGGACGGCAGGCGCAGTTCCAGCAAGCGTTTCTCGGCGAACAAGGACATGCTCGCACCGGCCTGGAGCAAGGTGCCCCAGTCGAAGCTGGCGTCGGCGGCGAACACCTGGCGCTCGTCGAAGCCTTGTTGGCGGGCGGCGCAGCGGATGGCGTCGGCGGCCTCCTGGCACAGCAGCGGGTCGTCGCCGCTGATGATGTAGACCGGCGCGAGGGCACCTTGCAGATGTTTGCCGAGTTGGGCGGGGGCCAGCTTCATAGACGGTTCATAAGAGAGGGCGAGCGGGGCGAGAGGGCGCCCCGCAAGGCTTATTCAGAAGGGATCTGCAGGGGCGACTGCTGCGGGGTTTGCGCCTCAGCCTTGCGTGCCGCTTCCAGCGCTTCGGCTTCTGCCTTGGCTCGGGCATCGGCGGTCTGCTGCAGTTGATCCAGTTGGGTGGGCGTCAGTTGCTGCAGGCGCAGCATCATGCGCTGTACCAGGTCACGGCGTATTTCGCCGCGCACTTCGCTGGACTCCTGGTCGGAACCGGTGATGTTGTTGCCGTCGTGCAGGTAGACCTTCTGCACCTGGAGCTTGTCGTCCAGCAGCATCAGGTTATTCCGGCCGCGCACTTCATAGCTCAGCTCGCTGGACAGCTCGTACTCGGCCGAACGGCCGGCACCGGCGTAGCTCAAGCTGCGCTGGGTTTGCTGCTCGTTGGTCAGGACCAGCTTGTACGGTGCCCCGCTGTAGATTTTCACGCCGCTGCTCTCCAGCGTCTGGCGCAGCATTTTCACGGTGTCGCCATAGGCATCCCGTGCGCTGAGATCCAGCTCGGTGATGGCCAGCTCGGTGGTGCCGGTGCCCCGCAGCTGGAAGCCGCAGGCGCTCAGCAGGACGGTCAGGCCCATGACCAGCAGATTACGTTTGATCATCTTGTTGCTCCCCTTGAAACCCTATGGGCCGACAGTGCGGCCCCGCAGGTCATATTCGGCGCCCGGCCGCGGCCGGGCGCCCGATCCAATTAGCTTGCGACGATATTGACCAGTTTGCCGGGCACCACGATCACTTTACGGATCGTCAGGCCGTCGACGAAGCGCAGCACGTTTTCGTTGGCCCGTGCGGCGGCTTCGACTTCTTCGCGACTGGCGCTGGCCGGCATTTCGATCTGCCCGCGCAGCTTGCCGTTGACCTGGATGACCAGGGTCAGGTTGTCTTGAACCAGCGCGCTTTCATCCACCACGGGCCAGGAAGCGTCGATCACCGGGTCCGCGTGGCCCAGGCGATTCCACAGTTCATGGCTGATGTGCGGGGTGATCGGAGCCAGCAGCAACGTGACGGCCTCCAGGCCTTCATGCAGCAGCGCACGATCCTGTTCGGTACCTTGGGCGGCTTTTTCCAGGACGTTCATCAACGTCATCACCTGGGCGATGGCGGTGTTGAATTTGTGATTCTGGCCGACGTCATGGCTGGCCTGCTTGATGGCCAGGTGGATCGCGCGGCGGATGGCCTTCTGTTCGTCGTTCAGGGCGGTGATGTCCAGCTTGCCCGGCAGGCCCTGGGTGACGTGGGCCTGGGCCAGGCGCCAGACGCGCTTGAGGAAACGGTGCGAGCCTTCGACGCCGGAGTCGGACCATTCCGCGCTCATGTCCGGTGGCGAGGCGAACATCATGAACAGGCGGCAGGTGTCGGCGCCGAACTGGTTGATCATCGACTGTGGGTCGACGCCGTTGTTCTTGGACTTGGCCATCTTCTCGGTGCCGCCGATTTCCACCGGCAGGCCATCGGCGATCAGCTTGGCGCTGATGACCTTGGCCTTGCTGTCACGCTCCAGCTCCACGTCCGCCGGGTTGTACCAGGTGTAGGCGCCGTTGGCCTCGCGGCGGTAGTAGGTCTCGGCGACCACCATGCCCTGGGTCAGCAGGTTCTTGAACGGTTCGTTGGAATTGACCAGGCCTTCGTCGCGCATCAGCTTGTGGAAGAAGCGCGCATAGAGCAGGTGCAGGATCGCATGTTCGATACCGCCGATGTACTGGTCCACCGGCAGCCAGTGGTTGGCTGCCGCCGGGTCTACCAGGCCGCCTTCATAGCGCGGCGAGGCATAGCGGGCGTAGTACCAGGAGGACTCGACGAAGGTGTCCATGGTGTCGGTTTCACGCTTGGCCGGTGCGCCGCATTTCGGGCAACTGCACTCGTAGAACTCGGGCATGCGGGCCAGGGGCGAGCCGGCACCGTCGGGTACGACGTCTTCCGGCAGGACCACCGGCAACTGGTCTTCCGGCACCGGGACGTCGCCACAGGCGTCGCAATGCACGATCGGAATCGGGCAGCCCCAGTAGCGCTGGCGGCTGATGCCCCAGTCGCGCAGGCGGAACTGGGTGCGGGAGGCGCCCAGGTTCTTCTTGATCAGGGCCACTTCGATGGCGTCGAACGCGCCGGCGAAGTCCAGGCCGTCGAATTCGCCGGAGTTGATCAGCTCGCCGTGCTCACCGTAGGCGTCCTGCCAAGGGGCCGGGGTCTGGTCGCCCGCGCTGGTGCGGACCACCGGCTTGACCGGCAGGTCATACTTGTGGGCGAATTCGAAGTCACGCTCGTCGTGGGCCGGCACCGCCATCACGGCGCCATCGCCGTAGTGCATCAGCACGTAGTTGGCGACCCATACCGGAAGTTTCTCACCGGTCAGGGGGTGCTTGACGAACAGCGAGGTCGGCAGGCCTTTTTTCTCCTGGGTGGCGACATCGGCTTCGGCCACACTGCCGCTCTTGCATTCGGCGATGAAGGCTTGCAGTTCGGAGTCGTTCCGGGCCGCCAGGGTCGCCAGCGGGTGCTCGGCGGCGACGGCGACGTAGGTGGCGCCCATCAGCGTATCCGGGCGGGTGGTGAAGACTTTCAGGGTACCGGCTTCGCCGATGGAGGCGACATCGTACGGGAACTGCACTTCCATGCCCCGGGACTTGCCGATCCAGTTGCGTTGCATGGTCTTGACCTGTTCGGGCCAGCCGGTCAGTTCGTCGAGACTCTCCAGCAGCTCATCCGCGTAGGCGGTGATCTTGAAGTAGTACATCGGGATCTCGCGCTTTTCGATCAGCGCGCCGGAGCGCCAGCCGCGGCCGTCGATGACCTGTTCGTTGGCCAGTACGGTCTGGTCCACCGGGTCCCAGTTCACGGTGCCGTTCTTGCGGTAGATCACGCCTTTTTCGAACAGGCGGGTGAACAGCCACTGTTCCCAGCGATAGTAGTCGGGCTTGCAGGTGGTGACCTCGCGGGACCAGTCCACCGCCAGGCCCAGGCTGCGCAGCTGGGACTTCATGTAGGCGATGTTTTCGTAGGTCCACTTGGCAGGGGCCACCTTGTTCTTCATCGCGGCGTTTTCCGCCGGCATGCCGAAGGCGTCCCAGCCCATGGGCTGCAGGACGTTCTTGCCTTGCATGCGCTGGTAGCGGGAGATCACGTCGCCGATGGTGTAGTTGCGCACATGCCCCATGTGTAGCTTGCCGCTGGGGTAAGGGAACATCGACAGGCAGTAGTAGGTTTCCTTGCCTGGCTGTTCGCTGACTTCAAAGGACTTTTGCTCGTCCCAGAAAGACTGGGCGGCGGCTTCGATTTCACGGGGCTGGTAGTGTTCGTGCATGGCTACTTTTGTACTGAATGGGGTGGCCCAATCCGCTTCGTTGCCATGCTGGACGCGAACGACGCCAAATGTGGCGCTTTCGATGCCCAGCGGAGCTGGAAGTGGAGTTACAGGAAGCGCCGTAGCATACATGACCGCGCTCCGCGGAGGGAAACCCTGATTGCGTGTCGGACCGTGTCGACAGCCGGCGCCACCGAGCGTTCAGGGCCGTTGGTCGCGGCGTCCTGCCGGTTTGCCCAGCGAAGCTAAGCTTCTCAATGGGGAGTGAGTCTTATCTTCAATGAGGTGAGGGATGGTTGAATCACAACGAAAAGTCGCTACACCGGAGTTGTATGAAAAACTGATCGATCGTCTCGGGGTGGCCCTGGACGCTGCAAGAACCGCCGGTCGCTTGCGCGATGAGCGTCCGGCAGAGCTGGAACTGCGTGGCTTGAGCCCCGCAGAGTTCGAACTGGTCAAGGCTTACCTCGAACAGGTCGGACATCAGGCCCGCACAAGCGGGGCCCAGGTACTCCAGCGTCTCGATGCGCCCCGTTCGGCCAAGGTTGTCTGGCTCAAGGATCGGACGCCCGACAAGGATGCTGCAAAGGTCCGGTCCATGCAGTTCAAGTAAGCCGGATTCACGCGTGCTGCTTTTTTGATTCAAGGTCTTTTCGAATCTGTTGTCGCTTTGCGTCAACCCACCTAGGCTTCGGGCATCTATGGAGATGCCCGATGCCGTTTCGCTATTTCATCAAACAGCTTTTATTACCTCCCGGCCTTCTGTTGCTGTTGCTGGCGCTTGCCTGGTGGTGGCGTGATTCCCGGCCGCGCCTGGCCCGCCTGTGTTTTATCGTGGGGCTGGGCGGTTTCTGGCTGATGAGCCTGCCGGTGGTGGTGCAGTGGAGTGCCAAGGGCCTGGAGCGCGAACCGCCTTTGCTGCACAGCGAATGGGCAGGTCTGGCCCAGCGGGCCGATGCCATCGTGATACTGGGCTCGGGCCGCGAGCGCGGCGACCTGGCCTGGGGCGCCGACCAGCCCACTGGTGTCGGCCTGGAGCGCCAGCGTTATGCGGCGCGCCTGGCCAAGGCCTCGGGACTGCCGGTGCTGACCTCCGGCGGCCTGCACTACGGCAGCCCGCCCTCCGAGGCACAGTTGATGGCCGATTCGATGCGGGACGATTTCGGCGTCACCGTGCGCTGGCAGGAAGGGCGCAGCCGCACCACTTGGGAAAATGCCCGGATGAGCGCCGAGATCCTGCTGCCGGCGGGTATCAAGCGGGTCGTGGTGGTGACCCAGGCGTGGCACATGCCACGGGCGGTCATGAGCTTCGAACGGTCGGGATTTGAAGTGGTGCCGGCGCCGGTGGGTTTCCTGGGGCAGGACAATGCGCGACCGCTGGGTGGCTGGATGCCGGAGTTCAAGTCGATCTGGCAATCAGGGCAGTTGATGAACGAGGCGGTGGGGCTGGTGGGGTATTGGTTGTTCTATCGCTGAACGGCCTTGTGATGAATGGCCTGTCTGTGGCGAGGGGGTTTTATCCCTGCTGGGCTGCGAAGCAGCCCCGAAAAAGAACCGACACTGTGGTGTGCCAGACAGTTTGAATGGGGGGCGCTTCGCGCCCCAGCGGGGATAAAGCCGCTCTCCATGGGGGCGGGAAAAGGCCTTAGACGGTCTTGGCCATCCGCCCCGCCATCAGCGCCCAGCCCACCAGCAACACACACAGGATGATCAATGGCCACGAGCGCCATTGCAGGTACGGTGTCAGTCCATGCATCGGCACCACGTCGCCATAGAGGATGCCTCGCTCGAATTGAGGGATCTGTGCGGTGATTTGCCCAAAGGGGTCGATCAGGCCGGTCACGCCGTTGTTGGTGGCGCGGATCATCCAGCGACCGGCTTCCAGGGCACGCATCTGGGCCATTTGCAAGTGTTGCAAGGGGCCGATGGACGTGCCGAACCAAGTGTCGTTGCTGATGGTCAGCAGCAGGTCGCTGCGGGCCGACAGGCCTGCGGCGAATTCTGGATAGACCACTTCATAGCAGATGAACGGCGCGATCTGGTAACCCTTGGCCTGCAGCAATGGCTGGTCGGACGGGCCGCGGGCGAAATCCGACATGGGCAGGTCGAAGAACGCGATCAGGCCCCGCAGCAGGTCCTGCAGGGGCACGTATTCGCCGAACGGCACCAGCTTCTGCTTCAGGTAGGTGCCGTCGCCTTCGCCGGTCACGGTGATGCCATTGAAATAGCGCTTCTCGTGGCGCACCAGTTGGCGAATCGGCACGCCGGTAATCAGAGCCGATTGCCGCTCGGCGGCGAAGTTGCCCATCATGTCCAGATAGCCCTGGGCAGATTCCTTGAGCACCGGGACCGCCGTTTCCGGCCAGATCAGCAGGTCGACGCGTTTGGAGGCGAAGCTCATGTCGCGGTACAGGGCCAGTTGCGCGTTGAGCTGATCGGGGTCCCACTTCATGTTCTGTTCGATGTTGCCCTGGATCGCCGCGACACTCAGCGGGTCGCCCGAAGGGCTGGTCCAGGCATGCCCCTTGAGCGCCATGCCGACGATCCACGGGCCCGCCAGCAATGCCACGCCGGCCGCGATGAATCCCTTGCGCCTGGCGCGGATCAGCCGGGGCGCGTTGTACAGCAGCGCAGCGGTCAGGGCCAGGGTGAAGGAAATCAGCCACATTCCGCCCAGCGGCGCGAGGCCGGCCAGCGGACCGTCGAGCTGGCTGTAGCCGGAATACATCCAGGGAAATCCGGTGAGGAACCAGCCGCGAAAGGCCTCCTGGCCGAGCCAGAGCGCGGCGAAGGCCAGGGCGTCGGCCAATGGGGCTTCGTTGCGCCGCAGCCAGCGGGCCCAGAGCCAGGCGGGCAGGGCGAAGAACCAGGCGATGGCGGCAACGAACAGCAGCATCAGCAGCCCGGCAAGCAATACCGAGGCGCCGCCGAAGTTATGGATGCTGACGTAGATCCAGCTGGTGCCGGCGCCAAACAGGCCGAAGCCGAAGCACCAGCCGCGGCCCAGGGCCTGGCGAGGGGAAAGCTCGCGCAACCCTGCGTAGAACAACCCCACCGCCAGCAGTGCCAGGGGCCAGATGTCGAAAGGCGCCAGGGCCAGGGTGGTGATCGCGCCGGCCGCCACGGCCAGCAGGTTACCGGGCCAGCCGGGGCGGGTTATCCAGCGCATGTATGTCCTTAGCGGGTCTCGAGTGGTTTAACGGGCGATGGGTGACAGGCGCAGCAGGTGGATCCGGCGGCTGTCGGCGTTCAGGATGCGGAAGCGCCAGGAACCGATTTCCGTGGTTTCGTTGCGCTTGGGCAGGTGGCCGAAGGCGCTCATCACCAGGCCGCCGACGGTGTCGAACTCGTCGTCGGAGAACTGGCTGTCGAAGAACTCGTTGAAGTTCTCGATCGGCGTCAGGGCCTTGATCAGGAAGTCGCCGCTGGGCAACGGCTTGATGTAGCTGTCTTCTTCCACGTCATGCTCGTCCTCGATGTCGCCGACGATCTGCTCGAGCACGTCCTCGATGGTGACCAGCCCGGCCACGCCGCCGTACTCGTCGATGACGATGGCCATGTGGTTGTGGTTGGCGCGGAACTCGCGCAGCAGCACATTGAGGCGCTTGGATTCGGGCACGAAGGTGGCCGGACGCAGCAGGTCCTTGATGTTGAAGCTGTCGCCGTTCTCCTGGAGGATCAGCGGCAGCAGGTCCTTGGCCAGCAGCACGCCCATGACATCGTCGTGACTCTCGCCGACCACCGGATAGCGCGAGTGGGCCGAGTCCACCACGGCTGGCAGGAATTCGCGGGGTGTCTGGGTCGCCTTGATGCTGATCATCTGCGAGCGCGGGACCATGATGTCCCGTACCTGCAGGTCAGCGACCTGGATGGCGCCCTCGACGATGGCCAGCGCTTCGCTGTCCAGCAGTTTGTTCTGGTGTGCATCGCGCAGCAGCTCCAGCAGCTCCTGGCGGTTTTTCGGCTCATGGGCAAAAGCCTGGGTGAGCTTGCCCAGCCATGACTTCTGCCCGTTGGTCGATCGATCTTCGCTCATAGCGATTACTCTGAATCCTTTGTCGTTACAGGTTGATGTATCAGTGTTCGTCGTCGGCGTAGGGGTCGGGATGACCCAACTCAGCTAGCAACGTTCGTTCCAGCGCTTCCATTTCCTCGGCTTCTTCATCTTCAATATGGTCGTACCCCAGAAGATGCAAGCAGCCGTGAATCACCAGATGGGCCCAGTGGGCCTCGGGGCTCTTGCCCTGTTCGGCCGCTTCGCGCTCCACCACCGGCACGCAGATCACCAGGTCGCCCAGTAGCGGAATGTCCAGCAGATCGTCGGGCACGTCGGCGGGGAACGACAGCACGTTGGTGGCGTAGTCTTTCTGCCGCCAGGTGTGGTTCAGCTCGCGGCCTTCGGGTTCGTCCACGAGGCGGATCGTCAGCTCCGAGTCGGCGCTGCGCTGGCGCAACGCCAGCTCGCACCACTGGCGGAACTGGGCTTCCTGGGGCGCGGGGTGTTCACTGGCCAGTTGCAGGTCGAGTTCAAGCATCGGGACGATTGCCTTTGCCGTCATGCGTGTCCTCGGCCGCGCGCTGTTCGAAGCGCTCATAGGCCTCGACGATGCGCTGTACCAGTGGATGGCGCACGACGTCCTTGGGCATGAAATGGGTGAAGCTGATACCCGGCACGTCCTTGAGCACCTGGATCACATGGTGCAGCCCGGACTTGGTGCCACGAGGCAGGTCGACCTGGGTGATGTCCCCGGTGATGACGGCGGTTGAGCCGAAGCCGATCCGGGTCAGGAACATTTTCATCTGTTCGACGGTGGTGTTCTGGCTTTCGTCGAGGATGATGAAGCTGTTGTTCAATGTACGACCGCGCATGTAGGCCAGCGGCGCGACCTCGATGACCTGGCGCTCGATCAGCTTGGCGACATGTTCGAAGCCGAGCATTTCGTAGAGCGCGTCATACAGGGGCCGCAGGTACGGGTCGATCTTCTGGGTCAGGTCGCCCGGCAGGAAACCGAGCTTTTCACCCGCTTCGACTGCCGGCCGCACCAGCAGGATGCGCCGGACCTGTTCGCGCTCCAGCGCGTCCACCGCGCAAGCCACGGCCAGGTAGGTCTTGCCGGTACCGGCCGGGCCGATGCCGAAGTTGATGTCGTTGCCCAGGATTTCCTTCACGTAGCGCTGTTGATTCAAGCCGCGCGGGCGAATCATGCCTTTCTTCGTGCGCAGGGCCACGGCAGGTTCCGACGGGGCGTGGTTGTCGAGTTCTTCGACAGCCGATTCCTGCAGGAACAGGTGGACCGTGTCCGGCGACAGCTCGCTCCCTTTGGTTTCCCGATAGAGACGGCGCAGGAGGTTTTCCGCGGAGGTGGTGTGCTTGGGTTCGCCGATCAGCTCGAACTGGTTTCCGCGGTTGCGGATCTCGATGGCCAGGCGCTGTTCGATCAAGCGCAGGTGCTCGTCGAATTGCCCGCACAGATTGGCGAAGCGGCGAGCCTCAAAGGGCTCGAGGATAAAGCGATGGGGTTCGATGGGTGCGTTCAAGGTCGTTTTTAGCCGCCCGGGGCAATTGAAGTGAAATCAAGGATAACGCCAGTAGGCTGGGTGTGAAAGGTCTTAAACGATCACAGGGCTCGACACTATCCCTGTGGGAGCGAGCCAGCTCGCGGTGGCTGAGTGTCTGTCGACATTGGCATCAACTGATCCACCGCTATCGCGAGCAGGCTCGCTCCCACAGGCAATGGGGGGTTACTGGACCAGCGAACCCCGCAGGGAGTGCGGTTGCGCGGAGTCGATGTGCACGTCGGCGAACTGGCCGATCAGGGCCGGGGTGTCGCAGCGGAAATTGACGATGCGGTTGTTTTCGGTCCGTCCTTGCAGTTCGCCAGGGTCTTTTTTCGAGTAATCGGTCACCAGGATCCGCTCGATGGTACCGACCATTTGTCGGCTGATCTCGAAACCCTGCTGGTTCAAACGGTGCTGCAAGGCGTTGAGCCGTTCCTTTTTCAATTCCTCGGGCGTGTCGTCCGCCAGGTCGGCCGCCGGAGTGCCGGGGCGCTGGCTATAGACAAAGGAATAGGAAAAGTCGAAACCCACGTCTTCGATCAGCTTCATGGTCTGCTGGAAGTCTTTCTCGGTTTCGCCGGGAAAACCGACGATAAAGTCCGAACTGATGCAGATCCCCGGAACCGCCGCCCGCAGTTTGCGCAGTTTGGACTTGTACTCCAGCGCCGTGTGGTTGCGTTTCATGGCCGCGAGGATCCGGTCGGAACCCGATTGCACCGGTAGATGCAGGTGCTTGACCAGTTCCGGCACCTCGGCATGGGCGCGAATGAGGCTGTCGGAGAACTCCAGGGGGTGCGAAGTGGTGTAGCGAATACGGTCGATGCCGTCCACCGCCGCGACCACGCGGATCAGTTCGGCGAGGTCCGCGAGCCGGCCGTCATGGGTCAGGCCACGATAACCGTTGACGTTCTGCCCCAGCAGCGTGACTTCTCGAACGCCGTTCTCCGCCAGATGGATGATCTCGGCGATCACGTCGTCGAATGGCCGGCTGACTTCTTCGCCCCGGGTGTAGGGCACTACGCAGAAAGTGCAGTACTTGCTGCAACCTTCCATGACCGAGACATAGGCGCTCGGGCCATCGATGCGGGGCTCGGGCAGGTGGTCGAATTTCTCGATCTCGGGGAATGTGACGTCGACCTGCGGCAGCTTGGTGATGCGCGCCGCGTCGATCATTTCCGGCAGGCGGTGCAGGGTCTGCGGGCCGAAAACCACGTCAACGTACGGCGCACGGTCACGAATCGCCGCGCCTTCCTGGCTGGCCACGCAGCCACCCACGGCGATGACCATCTCCGGGTTGGCCAGTTTGAGTTCGCGCCAGCGGCCGAGCTGGGAGTAGACCCGGTCCTGGGCGCGTTCGCGGATCGAGCAGGTATTGAGCAGGATCACGTCCGCGTCTTCAGCGCGCGCGGTGACTTCCAGGGCCTGGTGCTCACCCAGCAGATCCACCATGCGCGAGCTGTCGTACTCGTTCATCTGGCAACCGTGGGTTTCGATGTAAAGCTTCTTGGCCATGGACCTGGGTCTCACGTGATTCAAAGAACCGCGCATTATAGGGAACAAGTCCCCCGGTTCCTACCGCTGTGCGAGCAACGGCTATGCTATAGTTCGCGCCCTCATTTTTACCCGCCGATGTGTTTCGCCTGCCATGACCAAACGTGAAGCTCCAATCTACAAGGTGATTTTCCTCAACCAGGGCCAGGTGTTCGAGATGTACGCCAAGCAGATCTACCAGAGCGATCTGTGGGGCTTCCTGGAGGTAGAAGAGTTCGTCTTCGGCGAGCGCACGCAGGTGGTCGTCGATCCGAGTGAAGAAAAGCTCAAGGCACAGTTCGAAGGCGTGGTGCGCAGTTTTGTGCCGATGCACTCGATCGTGCGTATCGACGAGGTGGAGCGCCTGGGCACCCCGAAAATCAGCGAAGCCCGTGGCACGGTTGGCAACGTGATGCCATTTCCGATGCCGATGCCCGAGAAGTAAGTCAAGACCGAGGTGCTCCCAATCGCGAGCAAGCTCGCTCCCACACTGGATTGTCGATGCTCGCAAACTTGTGCGCACAGAGAGCCCATTTGGGAGCGAGCTTGCTCGCGATGAGGCCATCAAGGCCGAAGAATAGTCAGGGCAGTGGTGAAAAAGGCGTGCGCCCGTCGGCGTTCTGCAATTCCATCAGGTATTTGCGGAAGATCTGTCCCAGCACCTGGGTTGCCACTTCCAGCTCGTCGCGGGGCATCTGCTCGGCGACTTCGTCGGCGGTGTCCAGGGCTTCTTCGGCGCCATTGACCGCTGCCATCTTCAGGACAATGTAGGCCTGGACGTTATTGGCGGGTACGCCTTCGCCATGGAAGAACATGCCGCCCAGCTTGAACTGCGCCTGGGCATGGCCTTGCAGCGAGGCTTTTTCGAAATAGTCGAGGGCCAGCTTGAGGTCGCGTGGCGCGGCCTTGCCGTCGTAGTAGAACTCACCCAGCTCGTATTGCGCTTGAGCATCGCCTGCGTCCGCCGCTTTTCGACAGGCGTCGAGCGCCGGTGCGAGATCTTGTGGCTGGGTGTTGAGCGTGCAACGGCCCATCGCCGGGATCAACAACGAGTTGCCGCCTGCCTGTGCATTCGCCAGCAGGGGCTGAAGGAGCAACAGGCAGCCCAGGGCAAGGGTGCGGCCGGTGCGGTTCATGGGAATCGACTTACCTCTGAGGGGCGCGCGGACCCTCCGGGGGATCCAATAAGCGCGCATTATGAAATAAGCAGGGCCATCCTTACAAAGTCTTTACTCGTTTTTCTGCTGCTGATGGGCATCAATGGCGGCTTCAGGGGTAAAGGCGTAGGAAAAGAGGCCGGGGGCTATCGTCAATCACTGACGCTGGTGTCAGCCAGCGTCAGTTATCCACAGGCTTACTTCAGCGCAGCGAAGGCTCGTTCGGCCGCATCGAGGGTGATCTTCAGCTCGGCCTCGCCATGGGCGATGGAGGTAAAGCCGGCTTCGAATGCGCTCGGTGCCAGGTAGACGCCGCCTTCGAGCATCAGGTGGAAGAAGCGCTTGAAGCGATCTGCATCGCTGGCCATGACATCTTCGAAGGTCACGATGTCGTCTGCGCCGCTGAAGTACAGCCCGAACATGCCGCCGGCCTGGGTGGTCACGAACGGGATGCCTGCGGCGTCCGCACGAATCTGCAGGCCGTCGAGCAGGCGGGTGGTGTAGTCGGTCAGCTCGGCGTGGAAGCCGGGGCGGCTGATCAGGCGCAAGGTGGTCAGGCCGGCGGCCATGGCCAGCGGGTTGCCCGACAGAGTGCCGGCCTGGTAGACCGGGCCCAGCGGCGCGATGCATTCCATGATGGCGCGCTTGCCGCCGAAGCAGCCCACTGGCATGCCACCGCCGATGATCTTGCCGAAGGTGCTCAGGTCCGGAGTCACGCCGTAATGGGCCTGGGCTCCGCCGAGGGACACGCGAAAACCGGTCATCACTTCATCGAAGATCAGCACCACGCCATGTTGGTCACACAGGCTGCGCAAGCCTTCGAGGAAACCGGGGGCCGGCGGAACGCAGTTCATGTTGCCGGCCACCGGCTCGACGATGATGCACGCCACTTCCTGGCCGACTTCGCCGAGCATCTTATCGACTTCTTCCAGATCGTTGAACGGCAGGGTCAGGGTGTGTTTGGCGAATGCCGCCGGCACGCCGGCCGAGCTGGGCACGCCTTGGGTCAACGCGCCGGAACCGGCCTTGACCAGCAGGCTGTCGGAATGGCCGTGGTAGCAGCCTTCGAACTTGATGATGCTGTCGCGACCGGTGTAGCCGCGGGCCAGGCGGATGGCGCTCATGGTCGCCTCGGTGCCGGAGCTGACCATGCGCACCATCTCCATGGACGGCACGATGGAGCAGACCAGGTCGGCCATCTCGGTTTCCATCGCGGTCGGGGCACCGTAGGACAGGCCGTGCTCCAGTTGCCGGCGTACGGCATCCAGCACGTCCGGATGGCTGTGCCCGAGGATCATCGGGCCCCACGAGCCCACGTAGTCCACGTAGCGCTTGTCGTCTTCGTCGGTGACATATGCGCCTTCGGCGTGCTTGAAGAACAGCGGGGTGCCGCCGACGCTCTTGAATGCACGGACGGGGGAGTTCACGCCGCCGGGGATATGTTTCTGGGCGTTGGCAAACAGGGTTTCGGAACGGGACATGGTCGGTCTCTCGAAATCGGAATCAGTTGATGTGCAACAGGCTGTTGAAGGCGCGGGCGCGGCGCGTCACCTCGGCGGTGCTGTCGGCGCCGAACAGGCCGTGGACCACGGCGAGCAGGTCGACACCGTGGGCCACCAGCGGGGCGGCATTGTCCAGGGTGATGCCGCCAATGGCGCATACCGGGATATGCAGTTTGACGCGGGCCTGTTCGAGCAGTTCAAGGTTTGCGCTGGGCGCGCCGGGCTTGGTGTTGGAGTTGAAGAAGCGTCCGAAGGCGACATAGCTGGCACCCTCGCTGGCCGCCTGTTCGGCCAGCTCCAGGCTGGAATGGCAGGTGGAGCCGATGATCGCCTTGCGCCCGAGCAGCGCCCGCACCGGTGCCAGCGGGCCATCGGTCTGTCCCAGGTGCACGCCGACGCCCAGGCGCGCAGCCAGCTCGGCATCGTCGTTGATGATCAGCTGGGTCTTGTAGCGTTCGCACAGGTTGCGCAGCGCTTCGGCTTCGCGCAGGCGCCGTGCTTCGTCGCTGCTCTTGTCGCGGTATTGCAGCAGGGTGACGCCACCTTCCAGTGCCGCTTCGACATAGGCGAGGAACTTGCCGGCCAGTAACTGGCTATCGGTGATGGCGTAAAGGCCACGTAGTTTCATGCAGCAGGCCTCCGGTGCTAGGAGCAGAAATCCAGCGGGAGGCGACGCGGCACGAACTGGCCTTTGCCCAGCTGTTCGGCATCGCGCAAGGTGCGCCAGGTGTAGTCCAGGGCTGTCTTCACGGCGCTGGCAAGCTGTTCGCCCTGGGCCAGTCGGCCGGCCAGGGCGCTGGCCAGGGTGCAGCCGGAGCCATGGTAGCTGCCGGGCAGGCGCTGGCAGGTAAAGGTTTCGCGACGACCGTCCCGGCTATACAGGCGATTGTGAACTTCATGTTCGTCGCCATGACCGCCGGTGATCAACAGGTGCTTGACGAAGGGCAGCAGTTTTTCGGCGCATTCATCCGCGCTGCCCTCGGGCAGTTCGGCGAGGATGCGGGCTTCGGGCAGATTGGGGGTGGCAATGATCGACAAGGGCAACAGGCGTTCGCGCATGGCGTAGCCGACTTCATCCTTGCCCAGGCGACCACCGCCGCCGGCGCGCAGCACCGGGTCGCAGACCGTCGGCAAATGCGGATGCGCCTGGAGCAGCTCGACCACGGTGTCGACCATTTCCAGCGAGCCGAGCATGCCCAGCTTGACTGCCGCCACCGACGAATCGTTGAGCACGGCATTGGCTTGCGCCAGGACCCACTCCCGGTCGAGTACGCGGAAATCGCTCACGTTCACCGTGTCTTGCACGGTCAGCGCGGTAACCGCCGCAGCGGCGTGACAACCCTGGGCGAGCAAGGCTTCGATATCTGCCTGCAGGCCGGCGCCCCCACTGGGGTCGTGGCCGGAGAGACAGAGGACAACGGGGCGAGAGCTGTAGATATTCATGGTGCGCGAGCTTACCACCAAACCCATTCGATCGGCGCACGCCTGTAGCAGGGGAAACAGCTGCAGGCAGGATTTATGTGTGGCGAGGGATCCAAGGCCCTGTACCAAAAGCCTTGATGCCTGTTCATGCTGCGTTGAAAACTGCCCCGCACTGCCTGACCTTCGTCTCAAGACTTTTCGTACAGAGCCTGGCGAAACGCTAAATTCCCCTCGCCACCCTCGAGCCTGCCTGCAGGGGCGCATCGCAATCTGACCAAAGCAACAGCTCTAGCTCAATGCATTGCGCTGAAACGCCCGTTCTAGAGCGTTCTGGTGGAAAAATTTCAATGGTGCAGATTGGCCATCAGCGGCTATGCTAAAGATGGATCCAACACATAACAGGTAATGCCGGTTTTACGTCTACTCAGGGAATGGGGGGCTTCCTGACTCAACCGGACAGGCCACGCTGGGGCTTAAATGCGCTATTTGCTGATGTTGCTGCTGTGCTTGCCCCCCTTGGCGAGCGCCCTCGAATTCAATGAGTTCACCCAACGCCTGTCCCTGGGTCAGGCCATGCAGGTTTTCGAAGACGTCAACGGCACGGCCACCCTCGACGATGTCATGGCCCAGGCCGCAACCGGTGGCTTCAAGCCCCATGGCAAGGACACCCTCAACGCCGGTTATTCACGGTCGGCGTTCTGGCTGAAGATCGACCTGCACTACCGTCCCGAGAATCCCCAGGCCCAGCGCACCTGGCTGCTGGAGCTGGCGTATCCGCCGCTGGACCACCTCGACCTGTACCTGCCGGACGCCACGGGAGCGTATCGCCTGGTTCGCCGGACCGGCGATGCGCTGCCGTTCGCCGCCCGGGAAATTCGCCAGAACAACTATGTCTTCAGCCTGGACTTCAAGCCCGACCAGCGCCAGACCGTGTATCTGCGCCTGCAGAGCGAGGGGTCGATCCAGGCGCCGCTGACGCTGTGGTCCAGCACCGCTTACCTCGAACAGCAACCGGTGCGCCTGTATGTGTTGGGGATCATCTATGGCGTGTTGCTGGGGATGCTGGTCTACAACCTGTTCATCTACCTGAGCGTGCGAGACACCAGCTACCTCTATTACATCGTCTACATCGCTTCGTTCGGCCTCTATCAGTTGTCGGTCAACGGCGCGGCGGTGGAGTTCTTCTGGCCGGACAGCCCCTGGTGGGCCAACGCCGCGACGCCGTTCTTCATCGGTTGCGCAGGACTGTTCGGCAGCCAGTTCGCCCGCAGCTTCCTGCAGACCACCCAGTACTGCCGCTGGATGGACCGGCTGTTGCTGGCCTTGATCGCCTACAGCGCCGTGGTGATCGGCCTGTCTTTGATGACCAGCTACGCCCTGGCACTGCGTCTGGCGACACTACTGGCGCTGGTCTTCACCGTGGTGATCTTTGCCGCCGGGTTGTTCGCCTGGTGGCGCGGGTTGCGGGTGGCTCGTTACTTCATCATCGCCTGGTCGGCGTTCTTGGTGGGGGGCATCGTCAACACGATGATGGTGCTCGGCTACCTGCCGAACGTCTTCCTGACCATGTACGCCAGCCAGATCGGCTCGGCCATCGAGGTGGCGCTGTTGTCCCTGGCCCTGGCCGACCGCATCAACGCCATGCGTGAACAGCAGGCCCAGACGCTGTTCGACGCCGGGCAGAAACTGGAAATGCTCAACCAGCAGTTGGCCCAGGGCAACAAGCTCAAGGACGAATTCCTCGCCACCCTGACCCACGAGCTGCGTACCCCCATGAATGGTGTGATCGGTTCCCTGGAGCTGATGGAAACCGTCGAAATGGGGGAGGAGCTGATCCAGTACCAGCAGACCGCCGCCGGTTCGGCGCGGGACATGATGCGTATGGTCAACGGTATGCTCACCCTCACCGAGTTGCAGGCGGGCAAGCTCAAGGTTTCGCCGGCACCGTTCAGCCTTCGCGGGATGATCGATGCCCTGCAGGTGCAGTTCGGCAGCAATGCCGGGGCCAAGGGGCTGGATTTCAAGGTTGACGTGGCATCCGGCGTGGCGGATCGCCTGCTGGGGGACAGCGGCAAGCTGGCGCAATGCCTGGAGTGCCTGTTGGACAATGCCATCAAGTTCACCCGGGTGGGGGGGCTTGCGCTGCGAGTCAGTGGCAGGCCAACGGCGCTCGATCGATGGGCGCTGTCCTTCGCCGTGATCGATACCGGCATCGGCTTCACCGACCTGGGCGAGGCGACGTTGTACCAGCGGTTCTTCCAGCTCGACGGCTCGATGACCCGTGAGTTCGGTGGTCTCGGCGTCGGCCTGGCGATTTGCCGGCAACTGGTGGAGTTGCTCGGTGGCCGTTTGACCCATACCTCCGAGCCCGGCCGTGGCAGCCGTTTCCAGCTGGACGTCGAATTCGAGACGGCACTGCCCGTGTCCGTGCCCACGCCGTTTTCGTTCGGCGCTCGGCAGGGCGCTCGCCGGCCCCAGGACTGCACGGTGCTGTTGGCCGATGACAATAGCGTCGATCAGTTGGTCATGCGCGGCATGTTGCTCAAGCTTGGCTATCGGGTGCGTACGGTCGACAACGGGCATGCGGCACTGGAACTGTTGCAGCAAGACAGTTTCGATGCGGTGTTGCTCGACTGCCAGTCGACCCCGCTGGACGGGGCGGCGGTCTGCTGCCAGATCCGTACCCTGGCCGGGTGTGAAGATGTGCCGGTGCTGGTGGTCAGTCCCTCCCTGGAGCAGCCTTTCTGTCCCTCGGGTTCTTTGATCGATTACCTGAGCAAACCGGTGAAATTCGAGGTGTTGCAGACGATCCTGCAACGGCGGGTGCTTTGTCCGAAGCAGGGTGAAAGCGCCGATATTTAGGCAGGTATGACACTTTGTTCGGCCTGGAGGCGGTGCTTAACTGAAGGTCTGCTGGCCGACCGAGGAGCCCCGTCATGAACCTGCACCAGTTCGCCGAAACCCACGACGTCACCAATCAGCCCCCCTCCCTGGACGGTGCCAACCTGTATCGCATCGACCTGCCGCTGCAACAGTGGTCGCAGCGTTTTGGTGCTGGCTGGGCACAGGCGCGGATCGATGAGTACGGCGCGCTGGCCGGTGGGCCGTTGATGGAGGCGGGCTTCCTGGCCAACCAGAACAAGCCGGTGTTTTCCAGCCATGACCGTTATGGCCACCGCATCGACCTGGTGGAATTCCATCCCGCCTACCATCAGTTGATGCGCACCGCCATCGAGCATGGCCTGCCCAGTCTGCCTTGGGCCCATCCGCAACCCGGTGCCCACGTCGCCCGGGCTTCGATGACCTACCTGCATAGCCAGGCCGAAGCGGGCACCGGTTGCCCGTTGACCATGACCTTCGCCAGCGTGCCGGCGTTGCGCCTGCAACCGGACCTGGCCGAGCGCTGGCTGCCGAAAGTGCTCGCCACCGAATACGACCCGCGCAATGTCGGCATGGCGCACAAGGCCGGGGTCACCCTTGGCATGGCGATGACCGAGAAACAGGGCGGCACCGATGTGCGCGCCAACACCACCAAGGCCTATCCGGTGGGCGCCAGCGGTCCGGGGCAGGCCTATGAGCTGGTGGGTCACAAATGGTTCTGTTCGGCACCGATGTGCGATGCCTTCCTGACCCTGGCCCAGACCGACAAGGGGTTGAGCTGTTTCCTGCTGCCGCGCCACCGCCCGGACGACACCCGCAATCAGTTCTACATTCAGCGGTTGAAGAACAAGCTGGGCAATTGTTCCAATGCCTCCAGCGAAGTCGAGTTCCGTGGGGCCCTGGCCTGGATGATGGGCGAAGAGGGGCGGGGGGTACCGACCATCATCGAGATGGTTGCCATGACACGCTTCGATTGCATGGTCGGTTCCAGCGCCCTGATGCGCCAGGCCCTGACCCAGGCCAGCCATCATTGCGCGCACCGCCAGGTCGGCGGCCGGTTGCTGAGCGAGCAGCCGCTGATGCAGAACGTCCTGGCCGACCTCGCCCTGGAAAGCGAGGCCGCCCTGGCCCTGAGCCTGCGCATGGGCCGGGCGCTGGATCACTTGAGTGACGAGCACGAGGCCAGGTTCGCCCGGCTGGTGACGGCGGTGGGCAAATACTGGATCTGCAAGCGCGCCCCCGGAATGATCAACGAGGCCGCCGAATGCATGGGCGGTGCCGGTTACGTGGAAGACAGCATCCTGCCGCGCCTGTACCGGGAAGCGCCGGTCAACTCGACATGGGAAGGCTCCGGCAACGTGCAATGCCTGGATGTATTGCGGGCCCTGTCCAAGGAACCGGGGGTGCTGGAAGTGCTGTTCAGCGAACTGGGCGACGGCCACGGCGACAAACGCCTGGCCGCCCATATCGAGGGACTGCACACGGCGTTCAAGGACACCGACGACATCCAGTACCGCGCCCGGCAGTTTACCGAAGACATCGCCGTGGGCCTGCAAGCCAGGCTGTTGCTGGAGGCGGGGAACAGCGAGGTCAGCGATGCCTTCATCGCCAGTCGCCTGGGTTCGACCGGCCGGGCGTATGGAGCCCTGCCTCGGGGGTTGAATGTCGAGGCGATCGTGGCGCGCTCGACTCCGCATGGCTTTTAGAAACACCACCTCTCCCTGTGGGAGCGATCAAGCTGGCCTCCACAGGGGCTGAAGATCAATTGTGGGTGAATGATCGAGCGCGCCAATACGCCACTGTTCCCGTCGGGCGGCGATGCAGGCAAGATGAAGGCCTGCAAGTCAGAACACAGGAAGCTGATCGTGACCGAAGCGTTTATTGTCGTTCAAACCGCCGAGCAAGCCGTAGACCGGCTCGCGGCACTGCACGAGCGTGCGACCACCGCGCTGAACCAGGCGCTCATGCGTTACCTCAAGGATCGAATCGAACCGGATGCCGAGCAGCGGGCCTTGTTTCGCTATCCCGCCCTGCGCCTGACCTACCATTGCCACGGCGAAGTCCCACAAACCACCCGGGCCTACGCCAAGGTCCAGCTGCCGGGCACTTATTGCGTCACCGTTACCCACCCTGCCGCGTTCCGTAAATACCTGCTGGAACAGCTCGTCCCGCTGATGCATGACTTTACCGTCACCGTGGAAGTGGGTGTCAGCGAACAGAACATCCCGTACCCGTACGTGGTCGAGCAGGGTGACGAACTGGCCGGCTCCGGCGTGACGGCAGCGGTGCTGGCGCGGGTTTTCCCCAGCACAGACCTGTCGGCCGCCACCGACGGCATCGCCGACGGGCTCTATGACTGGGAAAATACCGACCCGTTGCCCCTGGCGCTGTTCGATGCCGCCCGCGTGGACTTCTCCCTGCGTCGACTGGTGCACTACACCGGTAGCGACTGGCGCCATGTGCAACCGTGGATCCTGCTGACCAACTATCACCGCTATGTCGACCAGTTCATCGTCCACGGCCTGGAGCAGTTGCGCAGCGAT
Source organism: Pseudomonas sp. NFACC32-1 (assembly GCF_900101215.1). NCBI lineage: Bacteria > Pseudomonadati > Pseudomonadota > Gammaproteobacteria > Pseudomonadales > Pseudomonadaceae > Pseudomonas > Pseudomonas sp. NFACC32-1. Next base: position 50,428 of record NZ_FMUL01000012.1, on the reverse strand, counting down.
CCGCGTTTCGTGCGCATGGTCCTGCCGGGCAACGTGATCATCGACAAGAACATGGACCACGGCGAAGCCTCGGCCATCGCCGCCGGCGTGGTCTGGCACCGCTACCAGATGCCGGCCTATCACCTGCAGGCCAGCGACGGCCATGGCGTGACCCTGGTGAACATCGGGGTGGGTCCGTCCAACGCCAAGAACATTACCGACCACCTGGCGGTACTGCGACCGCATTGCTGGCTGATGATCGGTCACTGCGGCGGCCTGCGGCAGTCCCAGACCATCGGCGACTATGTCCTGGCCCACGCCTACATGCGCCGCGATGGCATCCTCGACCGGGTGGTACCGCCAAACATTCCGATTCCGGCCCTGGCGGAAGTGCAACTGGCGCTCCAGCAGGCCGCGGCGAATATCACCGGCGAGAAGGGCGACGAGCTTAAGAAGCGCCTGCGTACCGGCACGGTACTGACCTACGATGACCGCAACTGGGAACTGCGCTGGGCCCAGGAACGTCCGTTGATCAACCTGTCTCGTGCCGTGGCGGTGGATATGGAGAGCGGCACCATCGCGGCCCAGGGTTATCGCCTGCGGGTGCCGTATGGCACGTTGCTGTGCGTTTCGGACAAGCCGCTGCACAGCGAGATCAAGCTGCCCGGTTCGGCCAACGCGTTCTATGAACGGGCGGTCAACCAGCACCTGAAGATCGGCATCGCCGCGCTGGACCTGCTGCGCACCGAGCTGAACTCCTTGCACTCCCGCAAGCTGCGCAGCTTCGACGAGCCTCCGTTCCGCTGATGTGACGGTGGTTATTTAGCGGTCGGGCCACTAGCATTGGCGGCCCTGATCGCTAGATGCCGTGCCACTATGCCCCGTTCTCCTCGTCCCGCTTCCCGTCGTCCCGGCGCGAAGCCACAGGCAACCGCGCCGCGCCGCGTGGCCAAGGCCCCGCCGGCGGAGCCGAAGCTGATCCTGTTCAACAAACCCTTCGATGTGCTGACCCAGTTCAGCGATGGCCAGGGGCGGGCGACGCTCAAGGATTTCATCGACATACCGGGCATTTATCCGGCCGGGCGGCTGGATCGCGACAGTGAAGGGTTGCTGCTGCTCACCAACGATGGGCAATTGCAGGCGCGCATTGCCGACCCTAGGCATAAGCTGGCCAAGACCTATTGGGTGCAGGTGGAAGGCGAGCCGAGTGCCGGGCAGTTGCAGCGTCTGCGCGATGGCGTGGAGTTGAACGACGGCATGACCTTGCCGGCCGAGGCGCGGCAGTTGGATGAGCCGCAGCTGTGGCCACGCAACCCACCCGTGCGCTTTCGCAAGAGCGTGCCTACGAGCTGGCTGGAATTGGTGATTCGCGAGGGGCGCAACCGCCAGGTCCGGCGCATGACCGCTGCGGTGGGCTTGCCGACGTTGCGCCTGGTGCGGGTCAGGATCGGCGACTGGACGATCGAAGGGCTCGACCAGGGCCAGTGGAAGGAAGTGCCGGCGCGCTTATAGCGTCCCGGATTCGATCAGGCCGATCACCACGCTCTTGATGATGAACGCTGCCACGCCAAGGCCCAGCACGAAGAACAGGATGAACGAGCCGAAGCGTCCGGCCTTGGATTTCTTGGCCAGGTCCCAGACGATGAAACCCATGAAAATGATCAGGATGCTGACCAGGCCAGTCATCATCCACTCTTCGAAAACGGCAGGATCCATCGAAACACTCCGGCGTGGGCGGGGTTGAAAAGGCGCGGCGAGTATACGGCATGGTGCAAGCGCGGGGGATTGGCCTGCGGCGGTGTGTCGCAGCTATTCATCGCCTGGGCTGACGCGATCGCGAGCAAGCTCGCTCCCACGTTGGATTTATGACAAGCGCAATATCCATGCGCCCGGCCCCCCTGTGGGAGCGAGCTTGCTCGCGATGGCGGCATTACCGCTGTCAGTGATTTGGCCGGTCCACCGCCATCGCTTGCTCAGGATTTCATGGGGATATTCAGTTACGCAGGTGAGTCAACGGCAACTCGGTGCTGTTGAGCACCTGGTTCAGTACGAAGCTCGAACGCACGCTGGTCACGCCGTCGATCCGGGTCAGGTGTCCCAGCAGCAGCTTTTGGTAATGGTCCATGTCCGGTACCACCACCTTGAGCTGGTAGTCCGCGTCCATGCCGGTCACCAGGCTGCATTCCAGGACCTGCGGCAGGTTGCGGATGGCCGCCTCGAAATTCTCGAAACGCTCGGGCGTGTGGCGATCCATGCCGATCAGCACATAGGCCGTCAGGCTCAGGCCGAGCATCTTGCGATCGAGCAGGGCGACCTGGCGTGAAATATAACCGTCGTCTTCCAGCTGCTTGACTCGTCGCGAGCAAGGGGAGGGCGACAGACCGATGCGCTCGGCCAGTTCCTGGTTGGAGATCCGCGCATCGCGCTGCAATTCCGCCAATATGCTCAGGTCGTAACGGTCGAGTTTGCTCATCGGTCGGGCCTTTATCTTGATAATTGCGGCAGATTATCTCTCTGGGGTTAAAAATTGCGCAAGTGATGTTTAAACCAGCAATCTTCGCAATCATCTGTCGGCCCGTGAAGCCTATCCTTATCACCAAGATCACTGCTCGGACAAACAGTCCAGTGCAGCCCGCCGAATCAGGCCGGCTGCGGTCGCGGCACCCACCGGTGCCGGCAGGCCCCCGAGCTGCACACTGTCCAGAAGACGGCGTGAGGTGAGCCGACGTCAAAAGCGTCGAGCACGGACAAAATTCACAAGGGGAGGCCGACGGGCCTCCCTTTTTTATGCCTGCGAAATAAGCCCCGGGGCTGATAATCTGTGCAGAACCGGCCTGGGCTTTTCCAGTCTCATGTTCAGGCCCTGAACCCGTGTGAGGAATTTCATGAAGTCGCGCATCTGGCGTTTGGCAGGTGTTGGTCTGTTGTGGGCAAGTGTCAGTGCGCAGGGAATGGCCGACGATCAGCAGAATCGTGGCGGCCCGCAGGGTTACCCAGGCCAGCCCCGGCCCCAAGGCAACGAGATCATTCGTGGCGATAACAGTCGGCAGTTCGAGGTCCAGCCGCAGTACCCCAGTGGGCAGCAGGACGTTCGTCCACCTTACGATCCCAACGCCTACGGTCGCCCGCCGCAGCAGCAACCCGGCAACAACCTGCCGATCCAGGGCCGTCCCGACAGCGTGACCCAGACCCGGGAGCCGCAGCCGGGTTACTACCGCGATATTCCGCGCCGCAGCGAGGGTTACCCGGCCAATGGGTCGCGACCTGGCCATGACAGCCGTCCCGATCCGCACTGGGCCGGTAGACCGGACGGGCATGGCAACGGCTGGGGCCCAGGGCCGCAGTATCGTCCCGGGTATGTGATCGACCGTTTTCCGGACCGTCACTATCGCGTGCCCTATCGCGGCGAGGATTATTTCTATTCGGGTGGCTACTGGTATCGACCCCAGGGGCCGCGCTACGTCGTGGTGCAGCCGCCACGAGGCATTCGTACCCGTTATCTGCCCGATTACGCCCGGGAAGTGTGGATCGGCAGTTCGCTGTTTTTCCTCGCTGCCGGGGCCTATTACATCTATGAAGCCAACACCCGGGATTATGTGGTGGTCGACGCGCCGGTGGCCAACCCGCAGCCGCAGCCCCAAGGCAACGGTTTCGACGTGTTGGCTTATCCGGCCAACGGCCAGTCCCCCGAACAGGTCAACCAGGATGGCTACGAGTGCTATCGCTGGGCAGTGCAGCAGAGCGGCTTCGACCCGCGCAACTACACCTACCCGCCGGCACCGGAAGTGGTACAGACCTATCGCCAGGCCCAGGGTGGTTGCTTGAGCAGCCGTGGGTATCAGGTGACCTACTGATACCCACAACCGAATCAGCGTCGACACCTGCTTCTGTGTCCGGCATCAAGCGCTGGTGTGCTTCACCACTTCCGACGGATCGGCATGGACCAACACTTCTGCCTTCGGATAGGCCTGGTGGATGGCGTCGGCGGCCTGGTCGCTGAGGCCATGAGCCACGGACAGGGTCAGGTCCCCTGGTAACTCCAGGTGCAACTGCACGAACCAGTGGTTGCCGGAGATTCGCGTACGCAGGTCATGGGCACCGAGCACGCCCGGCACGGCGCAAGCCAGTTCCAGCATATGCTGGCTGACATCGGGCGGCAGTTCCTCGTCCATCAGCACCGCGAAGCTTTCCCGGGCGATCTGCACGGCGCTCCACAGAATGTACGCGGCGATGCCCAGGCCGAACCACGCATCGACCTGGAACCAGCCGAGCCCGGCCAGCACCAGTGCTACCAGGATGCTGCCATTGAGCAACAGGTCGGAGCGGTAATGCAGCGAGTCGGCACGCACCGCGTTGGAGCCAGTGGCACGGATGACTCGATGCTGCAACGCCAGCAGCGCCAGGGTCAGCACCAACGAAAACACGATCACACCGACACTCAGCCAGGGCGCATCCACCGGGACCGGCGCTTTCATGCGTTCGAACGCCTGCAGCGCGATGAGCACGGCACTGCCCCCGATGAACAGCGCCTGGGCCATGCCGGCCAGGGACTCGGCCTTGCCGTGCCCGTAGCGGTGGTCGTCGTCGGCGGGGCGCAGGGCGTAATGCACCGCCAACAGGTTGAGCAGTGAGGTGACACCGTCCAGCGCCGAGTCGGTCAGGCCGGCGAGCATGCTCACCGACCCGCTCAACCACCAGGCCAGGGCCTTGGCGACGATCAGGATCAACGCCACGGCCACCGAGGCGCGGGTGGCCAGGCGCAGCAAACGGGCATGCTCGGTGCTGGTAGTCATGACGCGCTCGTTCCTTCGGCGGCGCCCTTCATGCGGCAGGCTTGAGGCCGAAGGCAGCCAGTTGCTGGGCGCTGCCCTTGTGCTGGATCAGCCGTGGATCGTCCAGCGGGAAGCTGCGGCCCAGTTCGCTTTCCAGGATCGCTTGCAGCTTATGGTTGTCGACACTGCCGTCGGCGTTGATGGCCGGCTTGAGTTTCTCCGGGGCGATCTGGGCGCTCTTGCCCGGTTCGAAGTAGATGGCGCCGGTGGCAAAGTCCACGGCGAACGCGATCAGGCCGGGAATAATGTAGAACAGCAGGCCGACGGCATCGAGGGCGGCGATGGCCGGGTCGATCTTGCCATCGATCTGTCCACGGCGATCGGGATAGAAGATCGAGCCGCAGGCACTGAGCTGGGTCAGCAGGGTGGCGACCAGGACGCCGCCGATCACGCGAAATGGCATACGCATAACAATCTCCCGAGCAGGTAAAGGCGTTGCTGGTTGGAGTCCAGACCACGCGAAACAGTTCGCCGTTATACTCGGCCCTCCGTTCTGGAGCTAGTGGCCTGTGTGGCTAATTTGTGCACTCAACTTCGGCGCCAGAACTTGCCAGGCTGCGTTGCCAATCCTCGCCGTAGCGGGCTACGAGTCGTCATGCGCCTTGCCTGACAAGCCTTGGCACTCGAAGTTGAGCACTTGAATTAACCGTACAGGCCACCCGCATGATTTCTTTGCCGATTGATGAAGTTTTACCCGCCCTGCGCCAAGCCTTGGCATCGCGCCACGAAGCCGTGCTCGAAGCACCGCCCGGTGCCGGTAAAACCACCCGCGTTCCCCTGGCCTTGCTGAACGAGCCCTGGCTGGCCGGACAGACCATCCTGATGCTCGAACCCCGGCGCCTGGCGGCCCGGGCGGCGGCCGAGCGGCTGGCCAGCGAACTGGGGGAAAAGGTCGGTGAAACGGTGGGCTACCGGATTCGCCTGGACAGCAAGGTAGGCCCGAAAACCCGTATCGAAGTGGTCACCGAAGGCATCCTCACCCGCCGCCTGCAGGACGATCCGGCGCTGGAAGGCGTGGGCTTGCTGATTTTCGATGAGTTTCATGAACGCAGCCTCGATGCCGACCTGGCCCTGGCCTTGAGCCTCAACGGCCGGGAGCTGTTTCGCGAAGAGCAGCCGCTGAAGATCCTGCTGATGTCCGCCACCCTCGAAGGCGAGCGCCTGGCCGGGCTGCTGGATAGCGCGCCGATCCTGCGCAGCCAGGGGCGGATGTTTCCCGTGACGGTGCGTTGGGGCCGTCCGTTCCAGCCCGGCGAATTCATCGAGCCGCGGCTGGTGCAGACAGTGCTGCAAGCCCTGCACGATGAAACGGGCAGCGTGCTGGTGTTTTTGCCTGGGCAAGCGGAGATCCGCCGCGTCCATCAGCAATTGGCCGATGCCTTGGGCGAGAGCGGCGATGTGCTGCTGTGCCCGCTGCATGGCGAATTGGACCTGGCGGCCCAGCGCGCCGCCATCGACCCCGCGCCAGCGGGCCGACGCAAAGTGGTGCTGGCCACCAATATCGCGGAAACCAGCCTGACCATCGACGGCGTGCGGGTGGTGATCGATGCCGGACTGGCCCGAGTGCCACGTTTCGACCCGGGCAGCGGCATGACCCGCCTCGACACCCAGCGTATCTCCCGGGCCAGCGCCACCCAGCGGGCCGGTCGCGCCGGGCGGCTGGAGCCGGGGGTGTGCTACCGCTTGTGGTCCGAGGACCAGCACGAACAACTGGCGGCCTACGGCAGCGCCGAGATTCTTTCGGCGGATCTGGCCGGGCTGGCCTTGCAATTGGGACGCTGGGGCGTGGCGCCGCAACAGCTGGTCTGGCTCGACGTCCCGCCTGCCGCCGCATACGCCCAGGCCCAGGACCTGCTGCAACGCCTGGGCGCCCTGGAAGGCGAGCAACTGACGCGCCATGGCCAGGCCATGGCCGAGTTGCCGGCCCATCCGCGCATTGCCCATCTGCTGCTGCGCGGCCAGGCCTTGGGGCTGGCGGAGATGGCGTGCAACGTCGCGGCGCTGTTGGGTGAGCGAGACATTCTCCGGGGCGCCGGCGCCGACCTGCACAGTCGCCTGGCCCTGTTGTCCGGCGAAGAGCGTGCGGCACGCGGCGCCCAGGGCGGGGTGCAACGGGCGCGGCAACTGGCCCGGCAATATCGCGGCTATCTGCGGGGCAAGGCCGAAGAGGCCGTAGCCGACCCCGATCATCCGCGCTGGCTCGGTGCGCTGCTGGCGTTGGCCTATCCGGATCGCGTCGCCCAGCAGCGGCGGCCCGGTGGTGCGGAATATCGCCTGGCCAACGGCCGTGCCGCGCTGTTTGCCGAGGCTGACAGCCTGATGAAGCAACCGTGGCTGGTGATCGCCGACCTCGGCAGCCGCCAGGGCCAGCGGGAGGAGCGCATCTATCTGGCGACGGATTTCGACCCGACGCTGTTCGATTCGGTGCTGGCCGAGCAGGTTCGCACGGTGGATCAACTGGACTGGGATGAACGCGAAGGCGTGTTGCGGGCCGAGCGCCAGCGCAAGGTCGGTGAGCTGGTCCTCAGCCGCGAACCGCTGACCGGCCTGGACGAATCGGCGCGCAGCCAGGCGCTGGTGAACCTGGTTCGGCGCAAGGGCCTGGAGCTGCTGCCCTGGACCCCGGAGCTGCGACAATGGCAGGCGCGGGTTGCGCTGCTGCGTCGGCTCGACCTGGACGCCAAGGGCGAAAGCGAATGGCCCGATGTCAGCGACCGGGCGTTGCTGGACAGCCTCGAACACTGGTTGATGCCCTATCTGGGGCGAGTCTCGCGCCTCAGTCATTTCGCCAACCTGGATTTGTCCAGCATCGTTCACAACCTGCTGCCCTGGCCATTGCCGCAGCGCCTGGACGAGCAGGCTCCCCATCACTTGAGTGTGCCCTCGGGCTCGTCGATTCGCCTGGACTACAGTGAGCATCCGCCCATCCTGGCGGTGCGCTTGCAGGAGCTCTTCGGCCTGGCCGATACCCCGCGCATTGCCGGCGGACGCCAGGTGGTCAAGCTGCACCTGCTGTCGCCGGCACGCCGGCCGGTGCAGGTGACCCAGGACCTGGCCAACTTCTGGCGCAGCACCTATGTCGAAGTGAAGAAGGACTTGAAGGGGCGCTACCCCAAGCATTACTGGCCGGATGATCCGTTGGTGGCCGAAGCGACGGCACGGGTCAAGCCGCGCAAGTGAGCTGACCCCGGCGCAGGTCCAGTTGTGGCGGCGATGCGGCCTGGGTCAAGGCGATGCCGGCAGCAGGAACCGTGCAATCACCGGCAGATGGTCGGAAATGCGCAAGGTATCGTCCTGCCGCACCCTGGCTGCGACCCGCTTGATCTGCGGGCTGTAGAACAGGTAGTCGACGGTGCGGTCGGGGCCGTTGAGGCCGGGGTCGTTCGGATAGTGGGTCAGCCAGTGCTTGCGGTCGATGCCGCTGGCCTCGTTGTTGGTGGGAATCATCGGGTATTTGTCCCATAGCAGATGCAGCGGGCTGTCTGCGGAATAGGGCGTGCGTTGTTCGACCGGCAGGCGCAGGTACTGGCCCAGGGGCAGGAGGTTGAAGTCGCCGCCGATCATCCAGGGCGTGCCTGCCGATTCGAGCCTGTCCAGGGCCCTGGCCACGGCCGCGACCTGCTTGGGCAGGGTTTCATCCGACTCGTCAGCCCGTTCCAGATGGGTGTTGAGCACTGCCAACTGACCGCCACCGTTGAGTGGCAGGTAGCTCATGAGCAAGGCATTTTTGGGTTGGAACTGGCGGCTGACGACATTGGCGTTGGCAACGGGCAGTTGCACCCGTTCGGCGTGGTCGATGCGGTAGCGACTGAGCGTCGCCAGTTGCCGGCCGACGCTGCCGAAGATCCGCGGGTTGGGGATGAAGTCGGCTTTCCAGTCGAAGGCGCTGGTGCTGCATGGATAGAGATCGGCGAGCCGCTCTTGCAGCAACTTGAACTGGTTCTGGTAGTCGCTGGCCTTGGCGCCGTTGTCCAGCTCCTGGAGCAGGACAATGTCCGGCTGCTCGTCGCGGATGACACGTGCCACTTCATCGAGGCTGAAGGCCATGTCTTCCAGGGTCGGGCTTTCATCGTCGCCCCGGGCCAGGTCGTTCCAGAACACATAGCGTTTGCCCGCCAGGAACTGGACGTTCCAGGTCATCACCTTCAAGGCCTGGCCGGGCATCAGCGGCGCCGCATTGGCAGTGCAGCTGACCGGCAGGGTTTCCCGGTCCTGCGGACGCCAGGTCAGGCTGTAGATCGACAGGGCGGCCAGGCAGAGGATCGACAGCAGGCCCAGCAGGGTGTAGCGCAGTAAACGGGTCATGGCTCGGCTTTGGGCGGTACGCAAAAGTGATCCCGAGCATAACCGAGAGCGCTTCCCAGGCCCAACCCCGATACCTGCATGGCACCTGTCACGAGTTGTCGGTTTTTTCTTCGATCAGCATGAACATCCGGAACAGCACCACACTGGTGAACAGCTGCAGGAAGCTATGGACGCTGTCGATCAGCAAGGTGACCCAGGGGTTCTGCGGTGGCGGATACACCGAGACGCTGGCCCCCTTGAGCAGCCACAGCGGGCCCATCACGCCAAGAATGAACAACAGGATCCGCCAGAAGCGACCGCGGCTCATGCGCAGGCTTTGCTTCATCGCCGCCAGGGGCGCCAGGCCCCTGAGCACCAGCAGGTATTCGCTGAATGCCAGCGTCACCATCAGCCACAGGCCCGGCAGCAGGTACAGCGAGATACCCAGCAGGATCAGCAGCGTGTTGAGGGCTGTCAGCACGGCGAAGCGTGGCCACAGGGTGAGGGCGGCGGCCAGGAGGTCACGGGCGCGGGGCGATTCGCCGCGGCTGCGTGCATCGAGAAACAGGATCAGTGCAGCGGTGTACAGCGGATATACCAGCAGCCCGACGATCAGGCTGTAGCCAGGAAATCCGTCGGGACCGACGGCGCTGTCCACGCCTTGCTGCAGCACGGCTTCGAGTATCACCAGGGGCAGGCACAAGCCGGCAATCCGGCCCAGATGGCGCTTGAAGAAATACAGGGAGTCGCGCAGCACGTCTAACGGATTCATGGGTCGGTATCGCAGTTCAACAAAGCGGTCTGACACTTTAACCGATCAAGCCAGCGCACAAGCAAACGTAAACATCTGGTAAAGAGCATTGAAACCTTCCCGGCGAGCCCCATTACTGGCTGGCAGCGGTCCTGCGGGACCGGCATGGTTTTTTACCCGGCAATCTGATGAGGTCGCCATGAACAGCGAAGAACAAACCCTGATCGATGGACTGTTTTCACGGCTGCAACAGGCCGAAAAGGACTCAGCCCCGCGCGATGCCCAGGCCGAGGCGCGGATCAAGGAGCATATGGTCAACCAGCCGGCGGCGGGCTATTTCATGGCCCAGGCGATCCTGGTGCAGGAGGCGGCGATCAAGCGCCTCGACGAACAGAATCGGCAGCTCGCCCAGCAGGTGGAACAATTGCAGGCCGACCTGCAGAATGCCCGCAACCAGGGCGCGGCGCCCAGCGGCGGTGGTGGCTTTCTCTCGAGCATTTTCGGCGGCAACCGCGATTCCCGGCCGGCTCCGGCTCCGGTCGCTCCGGTCGCTCCGGCTTCCGGCGGCTGGCGCGAACCTGCGCGCCCGTCCTTCAATAGCGCCCCGGCCCAACAGGGCTTCGGCACGCCTGCGGCTGGCTACGGCGCGCCGCAGCAGCAGGCCCCGGCGACGAGCAGCTTCCTGGGCGGCGCCCTGAAAACCGCGGCGGGCGTGGCCGGTGGCGTGATGTTGGCACAGGGCATCAGCAGCCTTTTCCATAACAGCCAGCAGCCTCAGGAAATCGTCGAGATTCTCCAGCAAGAGCCGGCCCAGCCGGTCAATGACACCGGTGGCGGCGACAGCGGCTGGGGCGACGAGCAGCGCGTCGCCGACAACCAGAGCTGGGGCAGTGACCAGGACGGTTTCAGCGACGCGGACTACAGCGACGATTCGTCTTTCTTCGGCGACGACGATTCCTTCGTCTGAGCCCGCCATTCGTCCGGGGTGCCAGGCACCTCGGACCGATTATTCGCGGAACGATCCCCGGGGCTGGCATACTGGGCGCCTTTCGGGCCTGGTGGCCTGACCCAGAGCCTGCGCGCTTGTGCATTCAAGAGGATCCGCGGTGAAAAAAATCGCTGTGTTCGCCGATGTCCAGAACCTCTATTACACCGTCCGCCAGGCCTATGGCTGCCATTTCAACTATGCGGCCTTGTGGGCCGATGTCAGCAGGCAAGGTCAGATCGTCGAGGCCTATGCCTATGCCATCGACCGCGGTGACAGCAAGCAGCAGCAATTCCAGCAGATCCTGCGCAACCTGGGGTTCACCGTGAAACTCAAGCCCTACATCCAGCGCAGCGATGGTTCGGCCAAGGGCGACTGGGACGTGGGCATCACGCTCGACATCATGGACGCCGCCGACCACGTCGACGAAGTGGTGCTGGCTTCCGGTGACGGCGATTTCGACATGCTGCTCGAACGCATCATCCGCAAGCACGGCGTCCAGGCCGTGGCCTATGGCGTACCGGGGTTGACGGCCAACTCGTTGATCCGCGCCGCCAGTCGCTACGTGCCCATCGAAGGCGCGTTGCTGCTCAAGAATTGATCGTTACGGAGTTCACACGGGTTTGGAACGCATCGCAGTCATCGACTTTGAAACCACCGGTATCACCCCCAGCAGCAGTTGCCGGGCCACCGAGATCGCCGTGGTGATTCTCGAACAGGGCCGCATCGTCGACCGCTACCAGAGCCTGATGAATGCCGGTGTGCGGGTGCCCGCGTTCATCGAACAACTGACCGGCATCAGCAATGCCATGCTGCGCAGCGCGCCGCCGGCCGAGCGGGTGATGAACGAGGTCAACGAGTTCGTCGGCATCACGCCGCTGCTGGCCCATAACGCCGCGTTCGACCAGAAATTCTGGGATTTCGAATTGGGGCGGATCAAACGCACCCGCCTGCAGAACTTCGCCTGTTCGCTGTTGCTGGCCCGGCGCCTGATGCCGACGGCGCCGAACCACAAGCTGGGTACGCTCAACGCTTTCGCCGGCCTGCCCCATACCGGCCAGGCCCACCGGGCCATGGCCGACGCCGAAATGGCCGCCAACCTCACCGCGCACCTGGCCTCGGAGTTGCGACAAAAGCATGGGTTGCGGGAGTTGTCCCATGATTTGCTGTGCAGCTTGCAGAAAGTGCCGGCGGCGAAGATCAACGAGCATCTCAAGCGCCATCGCGGCTTTTAGGCACACCGCCGGACAACTATGGGAGCGAGCTTGCTCGCGATAGCGTCGGATCAGTCAGCTTCTCTGTAACTGACACTCCGCCATCGCGAGCAAGCTCGCTCCACAGTTGATCAGTGTCATTTCCCATTGCCTTCCAGGTGCCCCAACGGCACGCGCTTTTCAATGGCACTGGACAGCACGATCGAAGTCTTGCTGAAGCCGAACTTGGCGATACGGTTGATCAGCTCTTCCAGTTCCGGCATGGAGCCGACCGCCGCTTGCATGATGACGCATGGATCGCCGGTCACCCGGTGGCATTCGGTCAGTTGTGGGATCTTGCACAGCTCGTCGTAGGTCGATTGCTTGCCGTGCTGGTTCATGCGCAGTTCGATGACGCATTGCACCGGCAGGCCGATCTTGGCCATGTCCACCTTGGCCTGGTAGCCGGTGATCACGCCGCTGGCCTCCAGTTTGCTGACCCGTTCGGCCACGGCCGGGGCTGACAGGTTCACTTTGCGGGCCAGTTCGGCGTAGGACGCACGACCGTTTTCCAACAAGGCGCCAAGGAGCATGCGGTCGTATTTATCCACGGTTCGGCTTCCAGTTCGGGTGGCTTTCGAAAGCCTGGTTTATAGCGCCGATCTCCTTGCTTTGAAAAGTGTATGGCCTGGATAAACAGGTTTTGTAGCTTATTTTCCGTCCATCGCCTTTTTAGAATAGCGGCTCTCATTGTCCTGACTTCGAGCTCTCCATGCCTGGCACACGCCGTTTTTCCCTGCCGTTGATCGCAGCCTTCTTCGCCTTGTACGTCATCTGGGGTTCTACCTACCTGGTGATTCGCATCGGCGTCGAGCACTGGCCGCCATTGCTGCTGGCCGGGATTCGCTTCGTGCTTGCCGGGTCAATGATGTACGGCTTCTTGCGTTGGCGCGGTGCGCCGGCGCCGACCTGGGCGCAATGGAAGGCGGGGGCCATCATCGGTGTGCTGTTGCTGAGCTTCGGCAACGGCGCGGTGAGCGTCGCGGAACATACCGGCGTGGCCTCTGGTGTAGCGGCGTTGGCCGTGGCGACGGTGCCGCTGTTTACCTTGCTCTGCGGCTATTTCTGGGGCGCTCGTAATACGCGTCTGGAGTGGGCGGGGATTGTGCTGGGGCTGATCGGCATCGCGATGCTCAACCTGGGGTCCAACCTGCAATCGAGTCCCCTGGGCGCGACGTTACTGGTATTCGCGGCAGCATCCTGGGCTTTCGGCTCGGTGCTGAGCAAGCACTTGCCACTGCCGGCGGGGGCAATGGCCAGTGCCGTGGAGATGCTGGTGGGCGGCGTGGTGCTGTTGATCGGCAGTGTCGCCAGTGGCGAACACCTGGACCGCATGCCTCCCCTGGAAGGCTGGTTCGCCCTGGCGTACCTGACCTGTTTCGGCTCGATCATCGCCTTCAATGCCTACATGTATCTGCTCAAGCACGTGCGTCCGGCGGCGGCCACCAGTTATGCCTACGTCAACCCGGCGGTGGCGGTGCTGCTGGGAATCGTGTTTGCCGGTGAAAGCATCGGCATCGAAGAGACCGTGGCGATGCTGGTGATCATCAGTGCCGTGGTGTTGATTGGGCTTCCCCAGTGGCGCAAGCCCAAGCCCGCAGCCTGATTTGAGGTAAACTGCCGCGCATTGCACACCTTGCGCTGATTTTTCCTACGGTACTTCCATGACTTTCGCCACCCTTGGCCTGATCGAACCCTTGCTGCGCGCCCTCGAGACGCTCGGTTACCAGACCCCGACCCCGGTGCAGGCCCAGGCCATGCCGGCCGTGCTGGCCGGACGCGACCTGATGGCCGCGGCCCAGACCGGCACCGGCAAGACTGCCGGGTTCGCAGTGCCCTTGTTGCAGTTGCTGACCACTGAGGGGCCGAAAGTCGCCTCCAATTCCGTGCGCGCACTGATCCTGGTGCCGACCCGTGAACTGGCCGAGCAGGTTCACGAAAGCGTTCGCCAGTACGCCCAGCACCTGCCGCTGAGCACCTACGCGGTGTACGGCGGCGTGAGCATCAACCCGCAGATGATGAAGCTGCGCCGGGGCGTCGACCTGCTGGTCGCCACGCCGGGTCGCCTGCTCGACCTGTTCCGGCAGAACGCGCTGAAGTTCAACCAGTTGCAGACCCTGGTGCTGGACGAGGCCGATCGCATGCTGGACCTGGGGTTTTCCGAGGAACTGGCAAATATCTACAAGGCATTGCCGAAAAAGCGCCAGACGCTGCTGTTCTCGGCCACGTTCTCCGATGCGATCCGCCTGCTGGCCGGGCAGATGCTCAACGATCCGCTGAGCATCGAAGTCAGTCCGCGCAACGTGGCCGCCAATACCGTCAAGCAATGGGTGGTGACGGTGGACAAGAAGCGCAAGCCGGAACTGTTCGTGCACCTGATGCGCAAGAACAAGTGGAAACAGGTGCTGGTGTTCGCCAAGACCCGCAACGGGGTCGATGCGTTGGTGGAGAAACTCCAGGGCCTGGGCGTCAACGCCGATGGCATCCACGGCGACAAGCCCCAGGCTACCCGGCAACGGGCGCTGGACCGTTTCAAGCTGGGCGAGATCCAGATCCTGGTGGCCACGGACGTGGCGGCCCGTGGACTGGATATCGAAGACCTGCCGCTGGTGGTGAATTTCGACCTGCCCATCGTTGCCGAGGACTACATCCACCGTATCGGCCGTACCGGCCGGGCGGGCTCCACCGGGGAAGCGATTTCCCTGGTGTGCGCCGATGAGGTGAATCTGTTGTCGGCCATCGAGATGCTGACACGCCAGACCTTGTCGCGCCGGATGGAGCCGGATTTCGAGCCTGAGCACCGGGTGCCGGATACCGATGCCAGTGGCCAGGTCATCAAGAAGCCGAAAAAGCCGAAGAAACCGAAGGCCTCGGGCGGCGGTGGCAAGCGCAACCTGGGCAAGTGGGTCGACAGCGGCGACTCGGGGCCTGTGGAGCCGTCGATCAAGCCAGTGCGAAAAGTGCCGGTGTTCAATACCGGGCCGCGTAAGCGCAAGCCTTGATGTGCTTTGTCTGGTAGATCGCTATCGCGAGCAGGCTCGCTCCCACAGGGATCGCATACGCCGTCGAACTGTGGGAGCGAGCCTGTTCGCGATGGGCGCGTCGCGGTATCAATTCTTGCGCTGTAGCCACTCCAATATCCCCAACCCCGCTGCCCGGCCGCTGGCAAAACAGGCCGTCAGCAAGTAGCCGCCGGTCGGCGCTTCCCAGTCGAGCATTTCCCCGGCGCAGAACACACCGGGTATCCGCTTGAGCATCAGGCGTTCGTCCAGGGCTTCGAATGCCACGCCACCGGCACTGCTGATGGCCTCGTCCAGTGGACGGGGTTTTACCAGGGTGACGGGCAGAGCCTTGATGGCCTGGGCCAGGCGTGCCGGGTCAGCGAAGCATTCGGCGGGCGTAAGTTCGCGCAACAGCGCGGCCTTGAGCCCGTCGATCCCCAACTGACTGTGCAAGTGCTTGGCCATCGAGCGTGAACCGCGAGGTTTGCTCAGGGCCTGCTGGATCTTATCCACAGGTCGGCCCGGCAACAGGTCCAGATGAAGGGTCGCGCTGCCGTGTTGGTTGATCGCTTCGCGAATCGGTGCCGACAGGGCATAGATCAGGCTGCCTTCGATGCCGGTGGCGGTGATCACGCATTCGCCGAGGCGCGGTAGATCGTCGTTCAAACCGATGGCGATGTTTTTCAGCGGAGCGCCGGCGAATTTGCTGATCATCAGATCGCTCCAGGCCTGCACGTCGAATCCGCAATTGCTCGGTTGCAGTGGCTCAAGGGTGACACCGCGCTGTTCCAGGGGCAGCATCCAGGCGCCATCGGAGCCCAGGCGCGACCAACTGCCACCGCCCAACGCCAGCAGTGTCGCATCGGGCAAGAGGGTCTTTTCGCCGTCCGGGGCGGTCACGCGCAGGCTGCCGTCGGGGTTCCAGCCCAGCCAGCGATGGCGGGTATGAATCATCACCCCGGCATCGCGCAGGCGCTTGAGCCAGGCGCGCAACAGGGGGGCAGCCTTCATGTCGGTGGGAAACACACGGCCCGAGCTGCCGACGAAGGTGTCGATGCCCAGGCCGTGGATCCACCTGCACAGCTCATCGGTCCCGAAGGCCCGCAGCAAGGGGGCAAGGTTCGGCGCGCGTTCGGCGTAGCGGGACAGAAAGGCCGGGAAAGCTTCCGAGTGGGTGATGTTCATACCGCCGACACCGGCTAGCAGGAACTTCCTGCCCACCGAGGGCATGCCGTCGTACAGGTCGACCCGGACGCCGGCCTGGCTCAACACCTCGGCCGCCATCAGGCCGGCGGGGCCACCGCCGATGATGGCAATGTTGGGTGTGTCGGATTGGGGGGCTTGGGTCATGGCGATTGGTGAGGCTGGGGGATAAGCCGCGCATTCTATCAGCACAGATCCTTGTGGGAGCGGGCTTGTACTGGGTGTTCTCGGGAGGCGTGATCAAAAAGTAGCCAGGCGTGCGCAAGCTACAGGCGACATAGCCTGTAGATCATTTCACTCAGGTTATCCACAGGCCGCTCCACAGGCATTGTGGGTAACGCGCCCAGCATTCAATGACAGCCTGATGACACCCAGACCTTTTGTGCGCTGTGGTGCAGGATGCCATGGCGTCGGGCGAGGGCCTTGCGGTCCTTGCTGTAGCCGCCACCGATCACGCCGACCACCGGGATGTCGCGTCCCAGGCAGTGGCGCATCACGCTTTCGTCACGGGCGGCGAGGCCTTCGTCGGTCAGCTTCAGGTAGCCGAGGGCATCGTCCTTGTGCACATCGACGCCGGCGTCGTAGAGCACCAGGTCCGGCTGGTAGAGCGGCAGCAGATAATTGAGGGCGTCGTCCACCACGCTCAGGTACGCGGCATCTCCCATTCCCATCGGCAGCGGGATGTCCCAGTCGCTGTGGGCCTTGCGGGCCGGAAAATTCTTTTCGCAGTGCAAGGAAACTGTTACCGCGTCCGGCGTGTCATGGAGTATTCGAGCCGTTCCGTCACCCTGGTGCACATCGCAGTCGAAGATCAGCACCCGCGAGACGCGACCGCTGGCCAGGAAATAACGACTGATGACCGCCAGGTCGTTGAAAATGCAGAAGCCGGCCGGGTGATCGTAATGGGCGTGGTGGGTGCCGCCGGCCAGATGACAGGCCAGTCCGTGTTCCAGAGCCTGTTCGGCCGCCAGCAGCGAACCGCCCACGGCGCGTACCGTGCGGCGGGCCAGGGCTTCGCTCCAGGGCAGGCCGAGCCGCCGTTGGTCTTCCCGAGACAACTCGCCCCCCATGTAGCGTTCGATATAGGCGCGGTCATGGGCCAGGGCCAGGATCTGCGGCGGACACAGGGGCGGGCGCAACAGGTCCGCGTCGCGGGTCAGGCCGCTGTCCACCAGGTGATCGCGCAACAGGCGAAATTTGTCCATGGGAAAACGGTGTTCCGCCGGAAATTCGGGGCTGTAGTCTTCGTGATAGATCAGTGGCAGTGACATGGGTGTTTTCGGCGGCAATTGAGCAATGAATCCTACCAGCGATGTAGACTCTGAGCATGGAAAGGGAGTGAAGATGGAGCTGATACTGGAACTGGAAAGCCCGCGACTGTTGTTGCGGCAATGGCGCGACGAGGACCTGCCGGAATTCGCCGCCATGTCCGCCGACCCGCAAGTGATGCGCTATTTTCCGGCGCCCCTGAGTCGGCTGGAAAGCGCCGCGCTGATCGGCCGGGTGCGGGGCCATTTCGCCGAGCACGGCTTTGGCTTGTGGGCCCTGGAGCGCAAGGACACCGGCGCCTTCATCGGGTTTACCGGCCTGGGCGTGGTCGGGTTCGACGCCCATTTCACGCCCGCCATCGAGATCGGCTGGCGCCTGGCCCGGGAGCATTGGGGCCTGGGCTATGCCAGTGAGGCGGCCTGGACGGCGCTGCGATGTGGGTTCGACCAGTTGCAGCTGGAGGAGGTGGTGGCATTCACCGCCGTGGATAACCTGCCGTCGCAGAAAGTCATGCAGGCCATCGGCATGCACCATGACCCGGCCGATGATTTCGAGCATCCAAAACTCGCGGTCGGTCATCCATTGCGTCACCATGTGCTTTATCGCATCAATCGCGAGCAGTGGCTGGAAACCCTGCACGGTTAGCCGACACGGACGTTTACAATGCCCGCCAGAGTGGCCCGGGCCAACAATCGATCCACCGCCGCAGCACAGACTGCGCGGTATGTGCTGTGTGAGGAAAGTCTGAATGAGCCACGTGTTGGAAGATCTGGTCGACCTGCTGACCCTGGAACCGATCGAAGAAAACCTGTTTCGCGGTCGTAGCCAGGACCTGGGGTTCCGTCAGTTGTTCGGCGGCCAGGTGCTGGGCCAGTCGCTTTCGGCCGCCAGCCAGACCGTGGAAGAAGCGCGCCATGTGCATTCGATGCATGGCTATTTCCTGCGCCCCGGCGACGCGGCGTTGCCTGTGGTCTACCAGGTGGACCGGGTGCGTGACGGCGGCAGTTTCAGTACCCGTCGGGTCACGGCGATCCAGAAGGGCAATCCCATATTCACCTGCAGCGCCTCGTTCCAGTACGACGAGCAGGGCTTCGAGCACCAGAGCACCATGCCCCAGGTGGTGGGGCCGGAAAACCTGCCGTCCGAACTGGAACTGACCCAGCAGCGCGCGCACCTGCTGCCCGAGCACATGCGCGAAAAACTGCTGTGCCCCAAGCCGATCGAAGTGCGCCCGGTCACCGAGAAAGACCCCTACAACCCGCAACCGGCCGATCCGATCAAATACGTGTGGTTCCGGGCCGATGGCGCCCTGGCGGACTCGCCGGCCCTGCACAAGTACCTGCTGGCCTATGCCTCGGATTTCGGTTTGCTGACCACCTCGATGCTGCCCCATGGCCGGTCGGTGTGGCAGAAGGATATGCAGGTCGCCAGCCTCGATCACGCTCTCTGGTTCCATGCCGATCTGCGCGCCGACGACTGGCTGCTCTATGCCATGGATAGCCCCTGGGCCGGTAATTCCCGCGGGTTCTCCCGCGGCAGCGTGTTCAACCGCGCCGGGCAGCTGGTGGCCTCGGTGACCCAGGAAGGCCTGATCCGTCATCGCAAGGACTGGGCATGAGCCTGGCCGATGTGCGCCACTGGGTATTCGACATGGATGGCACGCTGACCGTCGCGGTGCATGATTTCGCGGCGATTCGCGTGGCCCTGGCGATTCCTCCCGAGGACGACATCCTGACGCACCTGGCGGCGTTGCCGGCGGACGAAGCCGCGGCCAAGCATGCCTGGCTGCTGGAGCACGAGCGAGACCTGGCGCTGGGCTCGCGGCCCGCCCCCGGCGCGGTCGAGCTGGTGCGCGAACTGGCCGGGCGTGGCTATCGCCTGGGAATCCTGACTCGCAATGCCCGGGAGTTGGCCCATGTGACCCTCGAAGCCATCGGCCTGGCCGACTGTTTCGCCGTGGAGGACGTGCTGGGGCGTGACGAGGCACCGCCCAAGCCGCATCCCGGTGGCCTGTTGAAGCTGGCCGAGGCCTGGCGCGTCGCGCCCGAGGCGATGGTGATGGTGGGCGATTACCGCTTCGACCTGGACTGCGGCCGCGCTGCGGGCGCACGGACGGTGCTGGTGAACCTGCCGGACAATCCTTGGCCGGAGTTGGCTGACTGGCATGCGCGCGATTGTTTCGAGTTGCAGCGCCTGCTTTTGGCTTGAGGAGGGCGGTCTCCTCGAGACTCACTGCCCGAACAACACCTTCAGTCCCTCAGGCGAGGTCAGCATCCCATCGCCGTCATGCCCCACCCCGGGTACTTCGATCAGCCGCTGGTTCAGGCCAACGGGATGACGTCGGGTCAGATAGTCGAAGAAGAAGTGCCCGCGCAGCAGGCGATACGGGCCCTGGGTCTGGGCCTCGCAGCCTTTGTCCAGCGCCGGATGCTCCGGGTCGGTGTCCTGCTGTCCCAACAGATAGACGATGTCGCGTTTGATGTAGTGCTCTTCCAGCTGGGCGGGCGTCTGCCCGGCGGCATAGGCGGGCAGGTTCTGCAGGCCATATTTCCACTGGTCGAAGCCGGGGCAGCTGGCGGGGGCGAAGGCCATGGGCCGTTGCGCATCGAAATAGGCATAGGAAGACGGGTTGGCGACGACGAAGCGCGGGGAAATCCGGAACGGCCCCCGGGCGAGCAGGGCGTAGCGCTGGACCACCTGGGCCCCGCCGGAATGACCTGCGATGACGATCTCCTTCACGTCGGGAAACTGCTGCCGGTCACTGACCCGGGCCACGATGTCGTCGAGCACCTGGAAGGAGCTCAGCGGATGCGGCCCCGTGGACAAGCCGCCGGCCATCCATTCATTGCCTTGCCAGCGCAGGAGTTCGGCGGGCAGTTGGTGGCGCAGCACATCCTGTTCGTTGAGAAACTGCGGGGCGATGATCAAGGTCGTGGCCAGTTGCCCGGCCTGCCCGGCGGCTTTTTCGGCGCTGTGCAGATAGGTCTCGGCATTGCGCAGCCGGCCGTGGACGATGATCAGCACCCGTTGGATGGAGGCCGGAGGCGGGCCCACGGCCACGACCATGGCGCCCCCCTTGAGTTGCAGTCGCCCTTGAGCGACTGCGTGCACGGCGTGTTCGTCTGCCTGGGCGAGAGTGCCGCTCAGCACCAGCGCGATCAATGCGATCCACTTCATCTACAGGTTTTTCGCCGCGAAGGTGTCGCACTGGCTGACCTGGCCCTGGGCGAACCCGGCCTTGAACCAGCGCACCCGTTGCGCCGATGTGCCGTGGGTGAACGAATCCGGTACCACGCGGCCCTGGCCTTGCTGCTGCAATCGGTCATCGCCGATGGCATTGGCGGCGTTCAAGGCTTCCTCGACGTCTCCCGGCTCAAGCCAGTTCAGGCGCTTTTGCGCATGGTTGGCCCAGACGCCTGCCAGGCAATCGGCTTGCAATTCCTGACGCACCAGCAGACCGCCGTCCCCTTCCATCTGCCGACCTTGCTGGCGGGCTTCCTGGATTTTCGCCGACACCCCCAGCAGCGTCTGTACGTGGTGCCCGACTTCATGGGCGATGACATAGGCCTGGGCGAAGTCGCCGGCGGCCGCAAAGCGCTGGGACATTTCCTTGAAGAAACTCATGTCCAGGTAGACCTGCCGGTCCGCCGGGCAATAGAACGGGCCGGTGGCCGAGGACGCCAGGCCGCAGGCCGAATTGACCCGACCGCTGAACAGCACCAGCTTGGGTTGCTGGTATTGCCGCCCGGCCTGCTGGAACACCTGGCCCCAGGTGTCTTCGGTGTCGCCGAGGATCGAGCGTACGAACTCCGCTTCTTCATCGTTCGCCGGTGGCGCCTGGCGGGTCTGGGAGGAGGGCGGTGCCGTCTGGTCCATCTGCCCGGCCAGTTGTCCGAGGATCTGCATGGGGTCCTGGCCGGTGATCCAGCCGATGCCGACGATCAGCAGGACGGCCGTCAGGCTCAGTCCCTTGCCACCGCCGAAACGCATTCCGCCTGAGCTGCCCCCATCACCACGGGCGTCCACCACGTTGTCACTGCGGCGACCTTTTTTCCATAGCATGTGGGAATCCTCTGATTGACCGTGTGCAGAGTGTTGTCGCTGGGCAGGTTTACCGCCAGTGCTCTCTGAAGCTTTCAGGCAACCATTGCCGGTTTTGGTTCATCGACACGAACCTCTACCCGGTTCCAGAATTTGAATTAAACTCCGCATATTTTAGAATCGACCAATCTTTCATCTGGAACCCCCATGGCCGGAAGTCAAATCGAACGGGTCTTCAATGTGCTGGAAAGCCTGGCCAGTGAACCTCGAGGCTGGCCGCTCCAGGGCCTGGCCGAAGAACTGCAGATACCGAAAAGCGCCACCCACCGCCTGCTTGCCGAGCTGATGCGCCTGGGTTATGTGCGGCAGAATCCCGAGAACCTGCGTTATCACGTGTCGACCCGGCTGGTCGCCCTGGGGTTTCGCTACCTCTCCCGTAGCGGTGCGGACATCGTGCAGCCAGTGCTTGATCGTCTGGCCCGGGAAAGTGGCGAACTGGTGCGCCTGGGCGTGATCGAAGGGGATCGCCAGACCTGGATCGCCAAGTCCCAGGGCGCACGGTCCGGCTTGCGCTACGACCCGGACATGGGCCGTGAGGCTCCGCTGTCCTATACCGCGTCGGGACATGCCTGGCTGGCGAGCATGAGCGACATCGAGGCCCTTGGGCTGGTGGAACGCCAGGCGGCGCCGGTACCGGCACAGGTGGGGCCGAACGCTCCGCGCAGCCCGGCTGAGCTGCTCGAATACCTGCGCAAGGCCCGAGAGCAGGGGTACGCCTGTGTCGAGGAAAGCTCGGCGGTCGGTACGTCGGCCATTGCCGCCGTGGTGCGACATCCGTTGGACGGTCGGGTCGTCGGCGTGCTCAGCGTTGCAGGGCCCAGCGCGAGGATGACGCGGGCGCGGCTGCATGAACTGGCCCCGACCTTGCTGGCATTTGCCGAAGAGTTGTCGCAAGCGAGCCAGGCATCGGAGTTGTTCAGCTGAGTGCGTACTCGCAGGCGGGGCTCCGCATCGGCGTACCGACACGCCGTGTTTTCCATTTCACGCAACGCAGGGTATCCACATGACCGTCAGCACCCCGCTTTCCGGCGTCAACCAGGCCTTCAAGGGCATCCTGCTGATTGTCTGTGCCACCTTTCTGTTTTCCAGCCACGACGCCTTGTCGAAATACCTCTCGGGCTTCTATCCGATCGTCATGGTGGTGTGGGCGCGCTACGTGGTGCATACCCTGCTGATGGCGGGAATCTTCCTGCCGCGTTCCGGGCTGCGTGTCCTGCGCACCAGACGTCCGCTGTGGCAGTTGGCCCGGGCCCTGTGCCTGCTGGGGACCAGCCTGTTTTTCACCACGGGGCTGCAATACATCCCGTTGGCCGAAGCGACCGCGGTCAACTTCCTGGCCCCGGTGCTGGTCACCGCATTGTCGGTGCCGTTACTGGGCGAGCGGGTGACGCGAGGCCAATGGATCGCGGTGATCTTCGGCTTCATCGGCGTGCTGATCATTGTCCATCCCGGCGGCGACCTGTTCACCCCTGCGGTACTGCTGCCGTTCTGTTCGGCGCTGTTTTTCTGCTTCTACCAGCTGCTCACTCGCAAGCTCAGTGAGATCGACAGTCCCACCACCAGCAATTTCTTCGCGGGGTTGTGCAATACCATCGTGATGAGTGCGCTGGTGCCGTTCTTCTGGCAAGTGCCGAGCCTGCTCCATGGCGCGATGATGCTGGCGCTGGGCGCCTGCGGGATGACGGCGCACCTGATGCTGACCCAGGCCTTCCGTTTTGCCGCCCCGGCACTGCTGGCGCCTTTCGGATACTGCCAGATCGTGTTCGCCGGTCTGCTGGGCTGGCTTTTGTTCAGCCATACGCCGACCCTGACCACCGTGGCGGGGATCGTGCTGATCTGCTTGAGTGGGTTGGCGGCGGCGTGGCAGCAGCGGAGCAAGTAGATGCACCTGCCCGGAACGGGGAACGATGGGCTCTGTGGTGACGGGATAAATCCCCTCGCCACAGAGTGGGGTTCCAGTCTCGATGGCTAATCAGTTTTCCAGGGTTGGCACCTTGCGCGGCGCCATGAAGTACATCCAGATCAGCGCGATGAAGTACATGGCGGGGATCAGGGTGAACAGCACGGTGTAGTTGTTATGGGTCACCGTAAGGATGTGACCCACCAGCTGGGTCATGAACATCCCGCCGATGGCGGCGCACATGCCGCCGAAGCCGAACACGGTACTCATCATGTGCTTGGGGGTGTAGTCCATCACCAGGCTCCAGATGTTGGCGGTCCAGGCCTGGTGGGCGCCAATGGCCAGGGAGATGGCGAACACCGCCATCCACAGGTTGCTCGCACCGGCGGCCATGATCACGCCGACGATGCAGCAGGCGAACAGCAGCATGGAAACCAGCCGCGCCTTGATCGGGTCGAGGCCGCGGCCGATCAGGAACGAGGAGAGGATGCCGCCGCCCACGCTGCCGAAGTCGGCGGTGAGGTAGATGATGATCAGCGGGATGCCCATCTGGGTCACGTTGATGCCCAGGTTGTATTGCTGGTTCAGGAACGGTGGCAGCCAGTAGAGGTAGAACCAGAACACCGGAGCCGTGATCGAGTAGGCCAGGGCGAAGGCCCAGGTGCCGCGCATGCGCAGGATCCGGGAAAACGGTACGCGGACCTGGGGCGGTTCGACTTCGCGCTGGATGTAATCCAGTTCCGACTGTCTGACCGTGGGGTGGTCTTCAGGATTGAAGTATTTCAGGCCCCAGAACAGCAGCCAGATGCCGCCCAGCGCGGCCATGCACAGGAATGCGGCCTGCCAGCCCCATACGTGCAGCACCAGCGGTAGCAACATCGGGGTGAACATGGCGCCGACGTTGGTACCGGCGTTGAAAATACCGGTGGCCACCGCCCGTTCGCCCGCCGGGAACCACAGCCGCGTGGTTTTTACACAGGCCGGGTAGTTGGCGGCCTCCGTAAGGCCCAGGATGAACCGGCAGACCATGAAGCCCACTGCCGAAGTGGCCAGGCCATGAGCGCCGGTGGCCAGGCTCCAGAGCAGCACGGCGCAGAAGAACACGCGCTTGACTCCGATCCGGTCGATCAACCGTCCCTGCAGCACGAACCCTACGGCATAGCCCACCTGGAACCAGAAGTTGATGTTGGCGTAGTCCATCGCCGTCCAGCTCATTTCCTTGGCGAGGATCGGCTGCATGACGCCCAGGGCGGCGCGGTCGATGTAGTTGAGGGTGGTGGCGAAAAATACCAGCGCGAGCATGCCCCAACGGGTCTTGCCCACGGCCATGGCGCCGCGGATCTTGGCGCCGATGCCGCTGGTCGTGTCCCTCAGGCCGGCAGTCAGGAGGGAGCTTTGGGAAGGATTCATAGCATGTACCCGTTTTTGAAATTCTTATGGGTGAACGTATTGACCGTTGATTCCGACGTTCTGGCCGGCATCGACGTGGGGCCGATGGTGCGCAGTGGACAAAAAATCGTCAATTCGGTGATCGGCATTTCGTTCGATAATCGCACATAAAACTAACTGAATGGTACGTATTGAATTGCCGAATGAAGGGGGGCGTCCAATAATCGGCACACTAAAAAGGCGCCACGAGCGCTGTTCCAAGCGGCGCATTCTGTCGCCCATGCCTGTCCGGGAGCCCAAGCCATGCAGCGTTCCATTGCCACCGTTTCCCTGAGCGGTACCCTGCCGGAAAAACTCGAGGCCATCGCCGCCGCCGGTTTCGACGGGGTGGAAATCTTCGAGAACGACCTTCTCTATTACGATGGCAGTCCTCGGGAAATCCGGCAGATGTGCGCCGACCTCGGCATCGCCATTACCTTGTTCCAGCCGTTCCGTGATTTCGAAGGCTGCCGTCGCGATCGCCTGGCGCGCAACCTGGAACGAGCCGAGCGCAAGTTCGACCTGATGCAGGAATTGGGCACCGATCTGGTGCTGGTGTGCAGCAACGCCTCGGCCGACAGTGTCGGCGATGAGCGGATTCTGATCGATGACCTGCGCTTGCTGGCCGAACGGGCCGGCGCACGGGGTTTGCGCATCGGCTACGAAGCGCTGGCCTGGGGCCGGCACGTGAATACTTATCAACAGGTCTGGAACATCGTGCGCCAGGCCGATCACCCCAGCCTTGGCGTGCTGCTGGACAGTTTCCACACGCTGTCTCTCAAGGGCGATCCGCGGGCGATCGCCGAGATTCCTGGCGACAGGATTTTCTTCGTACAGATGGCCGACGCGCCGATCCTGGCGATGGATGTCCTGGAATGGAGTCGGCATTTCCGCTGCTTCCCGGGGCAGGGCGAGTTCGACTTGCCGGGCTTCCTGGCGCCGATCATCAAGAGTGGCTACACCGGACCGCTGTCCCTGGAGATCTTCAACGACGGCTTTCGCGCCGCGCCGCCACGGGCCAATGCCGCCGATGGCTTGCGCTCATTGTTGTACCTGGAAGAGAAGACCCGCCAGCGCCTGGCTGAAGAAGCCGCGCCCGCGAGCAATACCGATATTCTCTTCGCCACGCCGCCGGCCAGTGACTACAACGGCATCGAATTCCTCGAGTTCGCCGTGGACGACGCCCTTGGGGCCAAGCTGGCTCACTGGTTGGAACGGCTGGGCTTCGTCAAGGCCGGCCAGCATCGCTCCAAGAACGTCAGCCTGTTGCGCCAGGGCGATATCAACCTGATCCTCAACTGCGAACCCTATTCCTTTGCCCACAGCTTTTTCGAAGCCCACGGCCCCTCGCTGTGCGCCACCGCCCTGCGGGTCGACAGCAGCGCCAGCGCCCTGGCCCGGGCGGTGGCCTACAAAGGCCAGCCCTATCGCGGGTTGGTGGGGCCCAACGAGCTGGAACTGGCGGCGGTGCGGGCGCCGGATGGCAGCCTGATCTACCTGGTGGATCGGGGAACGGATGTCTATGCCACCGATTTCAACCTGCAACCCGGCGCGGTCATCGGGGCCGGGCTCAAGCGTATCGACCACATGGCCATGGCGTTGCCGGCGGACAGCCTTGACAGTTGGGTGCTGTTCTACAAGAGCCTGCTGGATTTCGAGGCGGACGACGAAGTGGTGCTGCCTGACCCCTATGGCCTGGTGAAGAGCCGGGCCCTGCGCAGTCGCTGCAGTTCGATTCGCTTGCCGCTGAACATTTCCGAGAACCGCAACACGGCGATCTCACATGCGCTGTCGAGTTATCGCGGTTCCGGGGTGCATCACATCGCCTTCGACTGCGACGACATCTTTGCCCAGGTCAGTCGTGCCAAGGAAGCTGGCGTGCCGCTGCTGGATATTCCCCTCAACTATTACGACGACCTGGCGGCACGGTTCGATTTCGATGACGAGTTTCTCAGCGAGCTGGCGTATTTCAACGTGTTGTATGACCGTGATGCCCAGGGAGGCGAGTTGTTCCACGTCTACACCGAGCCGTTCGAGGGACGCTTCTTCTTTGAGATCATCCAGCGCAAGAACGGCTATACCGGCTACGGTGCGGCCAATGTCGCGGTGCGGCTGGCGGCCATGGCCAAGTCCCGCAGCGGCGGTTTGCGGCACGCCAAGTTGTAGGTAAATCGTAACCGCGACGGTAAACGGCGACCCCGTGGCTTCCTTCACTGCACGGAGCGGCCCATAATCGCCAGCCTGTGCAGTGATGGCCGTGAGCCCACAATGACTATGAATTCAGAACTTCCCGCTGGACTCGACGAGCCTGTCGTCGTGCCGCGCAAGAGTCGCAAGAACAACCCGGAGAAAACCCGGGAGAACATTCTCCAGGAAGCCATCGTCGAGTTCGTCCAGCAAGGCCTGGCTGGTGCCCGGGTCGACGCCATCGCCGAGCGCATCCACACTTCCAAGCGCATGATCTACTACTACTTCGGCAGCAAGGAGCAGTTGTATGTCGAGGTGCTGGAAAAACTCTACGGCGACATCCGTAATACCGAGAGCCGCCTGCACCTGGCGGAGCTGGCACCGGTCGACGCGATCCGGCGCCTGGTGGAGTTCACCTTCGACCACCATGATCGCAATGTGGATTTCGTGCGCATCGTCTGCATCGAGAACATCCATAACGCCGAATACGTGAAACAGTCAGGCGCGATCAAGGCGATGACCAGCACTATCCTCGACTCCCTGGGTGTGATCCTGCGCCGGGGCGCGGAAGAGGGTGTGTTCCGCGCCGGTCTCCAGCCGCTGGATGTGCACCTGCTGATCAGTTCGTTCTGCTTTTACCGGGTGTCCAACCGCCAGACCTTTGGCGAGATCTTCCAGATCGATCTGTCGGACGAGAAGATCAAGCAGCGGCATCGCGAGATGGTCTGCGAGTCGGTGTTGCGCTACCTGCAACCCTGACCTCTTCTGGAAGCGAGCTTGTGTGGGAGCGAGCTTGCTCGCGATAGCGGTCGATCTAGCCACACTGATTGCGGCCAGCACCCCTCATCGCGAGCTCGCTTCCACAACTAATTTCCACAAGCAATTATCACCAGGCTTTAGTGATTCATGCTTTGGAAGTGCTCCAGCATCCGCTGCGCATCCGGGGCCACGCCACTGAACAGTTCGAATGCCTTGACCGCCTGGAATACCGCCATGTTGCCACCATCCAGGGTGCGGCAGCCCAGGGCGCGGGCGTTGCGCAGCAGTTCGGTTTCCAGCGGGAAGTAGACGATTTCCGCGACCCACAGATCGCCCCTCAGCAAACCGGCCGGCACCGGCGTGCCGGGCAGCTTCGCCATGCCCATGGGGGTGGTATTCACCAGGCCATCCGCCTCGGCCATGGCGCTGGCCAGATCGTGGCCGACCCGGGCTCGATCAGCGCCGAAGTGCTGGTTCAGGTTGTTCGCCAGGGCTTCGGCACGGCTGGCGTCCACATCGAAGAGGCTCAATGTCTGTACGCCTTCGGCCAACAACGCATGGGCGACAGCCGCACCGGCGCCACCGGCGCCCATCTGTACCACGCGTCGACGCGAAACATCGTTCAAGCCGCGGCGAAATCCTTCGGCGAACCCGAGGCAATCAGTGTTGTGCCCGATGCGCTTGCCATCCTTGAGCACCACCGTATTCACGGCGCCGATACCCCGGGCCTCGCAAGACAGCTCATCCAGCAGCGGGATAATGGCCTGTTTGCAGGGAAAGGTGATGTTCAAACCGGTAAAGCTCATGCGTTCGGCCGCCGTCAGCAGGTCAGGCAGGGCGCCGCTGTCGAGTTTCAATGCATCGAGGTCGATCAGGCGATACAGGTAGCGCATGCCCTGGGCATCGCCTTCGCGCTCATGAAGGGTCGGCGTGCGGGAAGCCTGGATGCCCGCACCGATCAGGCCGGCCAGTACGGTGGTGTTCGACATGCTCATTGCCCCTTCAACCGCTGACTGAAATGTTCCAGGGCCATCCGATAGCCCTGGCTGCCGAAACCACACAGCACGCCGATGGCCACCGATGAGACGAAGGAGTGATGCCGGAAGGCCTCCCGGGCATGGACGTTGGACAGGTGCACTTCGATCACCGGGACTTCACTGGCGACCAAGGCGTCGCGGATGGCGACCGAGGTGTGGGTCCAGGCCGCCGGGTTGATGACGATACCGGCGCAGCGGCCGCGGGCGCCGTGGATCCAGTCCAGCAGTTCGCTCTCCTGGTTGGTCTGGCGAAACTCCACCGCCAGGCCGAGTTCGTCAGCGGTGCGCCCACACAACGCCGAGATATCCGCCAGGGTCTCGTGTCCGTAGGTAGCCGGCTCACGGGTGCCGAGCAGGTTCAGGTTCGGGCCGTTGAGCACCAGAACGATCGGAGGCATCGCAATTTCTCCACATTTTTATTGTTGGCGTCGGCCGGGTTTCAGCCGCTGGAGATAAATTGTACTAGATGGTTAATTTGGTCAAACAAAGCCGACGTCGTCGGCCATTAAGTGTTCGATGATCGAACAAAGGCCATTACCGGTTTGGCGGGGGGCAAATTGTGGCGAGGGGATTTATCCCCGCTCGAGCGCGCAGCGCTCGCAAGCTTTTGCAGGACTCAAGAGCTTGGGGCTGCTTCGCAGCCCAGCGGGGATAATCCCTTCGCCACAGGGTGGTCCTTCACCACAAGAGGAAGGACTTACCGTCGGGTCAACAACACCCCGGATTCCATATGATGGGTCCAAGGAAATTGATCGAACAACGCACAACGCACGATGCGATGGGTGTCGTGCAGTTGCGCGATATTGGCGGCGAGGGTTTCCGGATTGCAGGAGATGTACAGGATGTTCTCGAACCGCCGGGTCAGTTCGCAGGTGTCCGGGTCCATGCCGGCGCGGGGCGGGTCGACGAAGACGCTGCCGAATTCGTAGCTTTTCAGGTCGATGCCTTGCAAGCGGCGGAACGGGCGGACGTCGTTCAGGGCTTCGGTCAGTTCCTCGGCCGAGAGGCGCACCAGGGTGACGTTATCCACCGCGTTTTCGCTGAGGTTGCTCAATGCCGCGTTCACGGAAGTCTTGCTGATCTCGGTGGCCAGCACCTTGCGCACGCGGGTCGCCAGGGGCAGGGTGAAGTTGCCGTTGCCGCAGTACAACTCCAGCAGATCGTCGGTGCGATCTCCCAGTGCATCGTAAGCCCAGTTGAGCATTTTCTGGTTCACCGTGCCGTTGGGCTGGGTGAAGGCACCTTCTGGCTGGCGATAGCTGAACGTACGGCCGGCCACGTCGAGTTTTTCCACCACATAGTCATGGCCGATCACTTCCCGCTTGCCCTTGGACCGACCGATGATGCTCACGCCCAGGTCGCTGGCCAGTTTCGAGGCGGCTGCGTGCCAGTGTTCATCCAGGGGACGGTGATAGCACAGGGTGATCATCGCGTCGCCGGCCAGGGTCGTCAGGAACTCCACCTGGAACAGCTTATGGCTCAGCGGTGCGCTGGCTTGCCAGGCGGCCTTGAGTTGCGGCATCAACTGGTTGATGCGCAGGCTGGCGATGGGGAATTGCTCGATGAGGATCGGCGTGCGCTTGTCGTCCTGGGAGAACATCGCGTAATGCCGTTCGCCGGCTTCGCGCCACAGGCGGAACTCGGCCCGCAGGCGGAAATGCTGCAAGGGGGAGTCGAACACCTCGGGCTGCGGTGCATCGAACGGAGCCAGCAGGTCGCGCAAGCGAGCGACCTTGTCCTGGAGCTGGCCGGCGTAGGCCTGGGAATCGAAAGTCATGCGTTGAACCAACCCAACTTGATCACGAACAGAATCGACAGGATGACCAGCGCCGGGTTCAACTCACGGCCACGACCGGACGCCAGCTTGATGGCGGTCCAGGCGATGAAACCGAAGGCGATGCCATTGGCGATGGAATAGGTGAACGGCATCGCCAGTGCGGTGATCACCACCGGTGCGGCAACGGTGATGTCGTCCCAGTCGATTTCCGCCAGGCCGGAGGTCATCAGCACGGCCACGAACAGCAGGGCCGGCGCGGTGGCGAAGGCCGGGACGCTGGCGGCCAGCGGCGAGAAGAACAGTGCCAGCAGGAACAGGACCGCCACGACGATGGCGGTCAGGCCGGTGCGGCCGCCGGCGCTGACGCCTGCCGCCGATTCGATGTAGCTGGTGGTGGTGGAGGTGCCCAGCAGCGAACCGGCCATGGCGGCGGTGCTGTCGGCGATCAGCGCACGGCCCATCTTCGGCATGTGCCCGTCCTTGCCCATCAGCCCGGCGCGCTTGGCGACGCCGATCAGGGTACCGGAGTTGTCGAACAGGTCGACGAAGAGGAAGGCGAAGATCACGCTGACCAGGCCGATGTCCAGGGCGCCCTTGATGTCCAGTTGCAGGAAGGTCGGGGCCAGGGACGGCGGAGCGGAAACGATGCCGCCGAACGGGGTGAAACCCATCAGGATCGAGACGATGGTCACTGCCAGGATGCCGATCAGCACCGCGCCGCGCACTTTCAGTGCCTCAAGGCCCACGATCAGGATGAAACCGAGGGTGGCAAGGATCGGCGCGGGCTGTTTCAAGTCGCCGAGGCCGACCATGGTCGCCGGGTTCTTGACCACGATGCCGGCGTTGTTCAGGGCGATCAGCGCCAGGAACAGGCCGATACCAGCGGCGATGGCCGAGCGCAGCGGCAGCGGGATGCTGTTGATGATCCATTCGCGGATGCGAAAGATCGACAGCAGGAAGAACAGCACGGCGGAAACGAAGACCGCGCCCAGCGCCACCTGCCAGGTATGGCCCATGTGCAGGACCACTGTATAGGTGAAAAAGGCGTTCAACCCCATGCCCGGCGCCAGGGCGATCGGGTAGTTGGCGATCAGGCCCATGACCGTCGAGCCGATGGCCGCCGCCAGGCAGGTGGCGACGAACACCGCGCCCTTGTCCATGCCGGTCTCGCCGAGGATGCTCGGGTTGACGAACAAGATGTAGGCCATGGCCAGGAAGGTCGTGACGCCCGCCAGGATCTCGGTCCGCACGTTGGTGTTGTGTGCCTTGAGTTGAAACAGCCTTTCCAGCATGTCTGCTCCCCGTGGCGCGCCGGGCGCCGTGAATGTATCGACCCCAACAGCAAAGCACAGGTCGCCGATGGCGCCCGTGAATTTGCTGCGGGTCGGAAAAAGCCGCGCATCATACCAGCAGGATGGCGTTATGGCTGTGATCGTCGCCGATGTTTTGCCAAGGCAATAAGTGGGCCATACTGCCCGCGGTTCCGGGAGATCTCTATGCATCGCATGAAAACAAACCTGGCGATTGCCATGGCTTGCACACTGGGCCTGTGGTGGCCCGCACAGGCGGCCAATGCCGCGTCGGCCGCGCCCTTGAGCGAGGTCAAGGTGCTCAAGGTCGAATCGCCGGCCTGTGGCTTCGAGGATATTTCGCAAGGACAGGCCCAGACCCGTTGCGACCATCGCGCGCCGAACATCAAGGTCTACGTGCTGGAGGTCGGCTATGGCCATCAGCCCCATGTCACGCTGGACGGCTTCGAGGTCGACGGCACTCGCTCGCCGGTATGCGCGTACAGCAACGGCAATCTCAACGATTGCACCGCCAGCACCAAGGTGGTCGGCTATCTGTACGTCTTCGACCTCAAGGACAAGCAGGAGGGCACCTTCAGTTTCAGCAACACCTCGATCAACGCACCGGGCAACCGCCTGTCGACCCAGTTGTACATCAAGTAATCTCGCCTGGCCGCGCAGGGCTGCCGAGGCTGCGATTTCCTTGCAAGGGCCCTGGGCCCGATCAAAAGATCGCCACCTTTGGCAGTGCCTACTAGGCTTTCAAGAGTCACCCAGCGGAGAGTCACCATGATGCCTGGAACCAGGATTCCCAGAGCCTTGATTGCCGTCGCCGAAGGCGTCGACGACCTGCAGGCGGTCACCCTGATCGATGTGTTGCGTCGGGCCCAGGTCGAAGTGGTCGTGGCGAGTATCGAAGGGCGGCGAATGCTCACCTGCGCCCGCGGTACCCGACTGACTGCCGATGGCATGCTGGTGGATATGCTGGTGCAGGATTTCGACCTGATCGTGCTGCCTGGCGGCATCATCGGCGCCCAGCACCTGGCGGCTCACCAGCCTTTGCAGCAGTTGGTCAAGGACCAGGCCGCCGCCGGGCGTTTCTTCGCCGCCGTCGCCGAAGCCCCGGCGCTGGCGCTGCAAGCGTTCGGTGTGCTGCGCCAGCGCCGCATGACCTGTCTGCCCGCCGTGAGTCAGCAATTGTCCGGATGCACCTTTGTCGACCAACCAGTGGTGGTGGACGGCAACTGCATCACCGCCCAGGGCTCGGCGGCCACCCTGGCGTTTGCCCTGACGCTGGTGGAACAGCTTTGCGGCAAGGGTGTACGGGCAGTAGTGGCGGCGGAGTTGCTGGCCTGAAGAATTTTCCTGGCGAGGGGTTTTATCCGCTGGGCTGCGAAGCGGTCCCGGGGTCGCTGGCAACAACATCGGCGAGCGCTGCGCACTCGATCGGGGTGGCGCGATGTTTCGCTCAAGCCCCTCGCCGCAAAAACCATGGACAGCGACGTTCACTCTGACTGGCCGGCATCGGGCAAGTCCTGCAGGTCTTCGCAATCGCCTTGAACGCTCTGCCTCTCGCTGAAGTCGTACCCCTTATGACGGCGGTTTCCCAAAACGCCGCGTGTACGACCAACCGTGAGGTGTCCCATGAGCGCGACCCTGTCCGAAGCGACGCAGGCGTCCTTCGTCCATCATCCGATTCGCCTGGTACTCAACGGCCAGGCGCGTGAACTGCAAGTCTTGCCCTGGACCACGCTGCTGGACCTGCTGCGCGAGCAGCTGGACCTGGTAGGCAGCAAGAAAGGCTGCGACCACGGCCAGTGTGGAGCCTGCACCGTGCTGCGCGACGGTAAGCGGATCAACGCCTGCCTGACCCTGGCGGTGATGTGCGATGGCGCCGAGCTGACCACCATCGAAGGCTTGGCCGGCAATGGCCTGCTGCACCCCATGCAGCAGGCGTTTATCGAACATGACGCCTTTCAGTGCGGCTATTGCACCCCGGGGCAGATCTGTTCGGCGGTGGGACTGGCCAACGAAGGCCGGGCGCGCAATCGTGGGCAGATCAGCGAACTGATGAGCGGCAACCTTTGCCGCTGCGGCGCCTACAACAACATCCGCGACGCCATCGAAGAAGCCTTGCCGCTCTGTCCCCGCCCGGAAAACCAGAGGGACGATCAATGAATCCTTTCCAGTACAGCAAGCCCGACACCGTGCAGGCGGCCATCGACCTGGCGAGCCCGACCTCACGCTTCATCGCCGGCGGCACCAACCTGCTGGACCTGATGAAGGAAAACCTCACCCGCCCCGCACACCTGATTGACATCACTGGCCTGCCACTGGCAGACCTCAGCGAAACCGCTTCCGGCGGGGTGATGATCGGTGCCTTGGTCAGCAATGCCGACCTGGCCTGGCACCCTTGGATCGAGCGCCGTTATCCACTGCTCTCCCAGGCGATTCTGGCAGGCGCATCGCCCCAGTTGCGTAATATGGCGAGCACCGGCGGCAACCTGTTGCAACGCACCCGTTGCTACTACTTCTATGACGCCGGCGCACCCTGCAACAAGCGCCAGCCCGGCAGCGGCTGTCCGGCCCGGAACGGCTTGAACCGGATCCACGCGATTTTCGGCGCCAGTGACCAATGTGTCGCGACGCATCCCTCCGACATGTGTGTCGCCCTTGCCGCGCTGGAAGCGGTGGTGCATGTCCTGGGCCGGGGCGGGGCGCGGACCATTGAGTTCGCCGATTTCCATCGCCTGCCCGGCGAGGCACCGGAGCGGGATAACCAGTTGGCCGACGATGAGCTGATCACCGGGATCGAATTGCCCGCCGCCGGTTTCGCCGGGCATAGCCATTATCTGAAGATCCGGGACCGTGCTTCCTACGCCTTCGCCCTGGTCTCGGTAGCGGTGGCGCTGGAGTTGGACGGGCCGATGATCCGCGAGGCGCGCCTGGTGCTGGGAGGCGTGGCCCACAAGCCCTGGCGCGACCGTGCCGTGGAGAATTGGCTGCGGGGCCAGGCCGTGAGTCGCGAGACCTTCACGGCCGCCGCCGATGCGCTGCTGCAAAACGCCGAGCCGCTGGAACATAACGGCTTCAAGGTCAGACTGGCGCGTCGGGCGGTTGTCCGGGCCCTGAGCGACGCCGCATTGGGAGGGCAAAGCCGATGAACACTTCGAGCAGATCCATGGGGCAACCGCTGGACCGGGTCGACGGCTTGCTCAAGGTCACGGGGCAGGCCCGCTATGCTGGCGAATACCCCGAGGACGGCCTGCTGCATGGCAGCGTCGTCTCTGGTACGATCGCCCGCGGCCGGGTGGTGCGCATCGATGCGTCCCGGGCCTTGGCGCTGCCCGGCGTGGTGGCGGTGATCGACCATACCAACCGCCCGAAGATCGCCAGCTACGACGAGCCCTACCAGGACGCCGATGCGGCGGACGGTTCGCCGTTCCGGCCCCTGTTCAACGATCAGGTCCTGTACAGCGGGCAACCCTTGGCCCTGGTGGTCGCGCAAAACCTGGAACTGGCCCGCTACGCCGGTTCGCTCGTTGAAATCGAATACGAGGCCCAGGAGCATCAGACCGACCTGGCCACCCTGCAAAACGAAGCCCATCCGGCGCCAGCCGAACTGCCCAAGCCCCGTGGGAATTTTCAGGGCGAATATGCGAGTGCAGCCATCAGTGTGGATGTCTCCTACAGCACCCCGGTGGAGCATCACAATCCGATGGAGCCCCATGCTTCCACGGTGCTGTATCAGCCTGACGGCAGCCTGCATATCCACGACAAGACCCAGGGCACGCAGAACTGCCAGGCTTATGTGCAGAAAGTCTTCGGCCTGGAGAAAGAACAGGTGCGGGTGTTCGCCGCCTTTGTCGGTGGCGCTTTCGGCTCCGGATTGCGACCCCAGTATCAATTGCCCCTGGCGGTGATGGCCGCGCTGGCGCTCAAGCGATCGGTGCGGGTCAGCCTGACGCGCCAGCAGATGTTCACCTTTGGCTACCGGCCACGGACCTTCCAGCGCCTGCAGTTGGGCGCAGCGGCCAACGGGCGTTTGCTGGCAGTGGCCCACACCGCTATCGGCCAGACGTCGCGTTTCGAAGACTTCACCGAACACGTGGTGGAATGGAGCGGCATGCTCTACCACTGCGACAACGTGCAGTTGACCTACAAGCTGGCGCCACTGGATGTCTACACGCCACTGGACATGCGCGCTCCCGGTGCGGCCCTGGGTTTGATCGGCCTGGAGTGCGCCATGGATGAACTGGCTTGCGCACTGGCGATCGATCCGGTCCAGTTGCGCTTGATCAATTATGCCGAGCGTAACGAGAACGAAGGCAAGCCGT
Source organism: Pseudomonas sp. NFACC32-1 (assembly GCF_900101215.1). NCBI lineage: Bacteria > Pseudomonadati > Pseudomonadota > Gammaproteobacteria > Pseudomonadales > Pseudomonadaceae > Pseudomonas > Pseudomonas sp. NFACC32-1. The sequence goes on along the minus strand of NZ_FMUL01000012.1, from coordinate 14,055 downwards.
ATTCCAGCAAGCAATTGCGTGAGTGCTACGCCGAAGGCGCTCGCCGGTTCGGCTGGGGCCAACGCAATCCGGAGCCGCGCAGCATGCGCGAAGGCCGGCAACTGGTGGGCTGGGGCATGGCCAGTGGTGTCTGGGAAGCGATGCAACAGAAAGCCAGTGCCCGTGCATCCCTGGACGCCGAGGGCAAATTGACGGTCAGCAGCGCCACCACGGATATCGGTACGGGCACCTATACGGTCATGACCCAGATTGCCGCAGAGACGTCAGGCGTTTCCCTTGAAGATGTCACCTTTGTCCTCGGTGACTCCTCACTGCCGACCGCGCCGTTGCAGGGTGGCTCGTTCACCGTTTCGTCGGTGGGCACCGCGGTGCAACAGGCGTGCGCAGCCTTGAAGGAAAAGCTGCTGGCGGTGGCCCGACAAACCTGTCCGGACTTCAGCGGCGCGACAATCGAGCAAGTGACGTTCGCCGACGGCCAGCTTCGCCTGGGCGAAGCCAGCGTGTTCTTGGCGCAGTTGGCGCGCGACAGTGGCGAGACGCCGCTGCAGGCACAGGTCACCGCCGAGCCGGATGAAAAACGCCAGGCTTATGCCACCGCGACGCATTCGGCGGTGTTCGTCGAGGTGCTGGTGGATGAAGACCTGGGCACGGTCAAGGTCAACCGGGTGGTGAGTGCCATCGCCGCCGGGCGGGTGATCAACCCGAAGACCGCCCGCAGCCAGATCCTGGGTGGCGTGGTGTGGGGCGTCGGCATGGCCCTGCATGAAGAAACCCTGACCGATCATGCCCTGGGCCGGCACATGAACCACAACCTGGCCGAGTACCACGTGCCGGTCAATGCCGACATCGGCGACATCGACGTGGTGTTCGTCGATGAGCACGACGAAATCGTCAACGCACTGGGTTCCAAGGGCGTTGGCGAAATCGGCATTGTCGGTGTGGCGGCGGCCGTGGCGAATGCGATCTATCACGCCACGGGCAAGCGGGTGAGGGATTTTCCCATCACGCTGGACAAACTGCTCTAGGCTCAGTAGGCAAAAGGCCTGCGCGACGATCATGCAGCGTTTAAAACCGGCTCGCCTGATCGCCGCCCGGCGACTTTTCGCAGGGCCTAGTCCTTCGGCTCGTGCATCCGGTCGCGGTTGGCCAGGGTCGGGAACAACTTGATCCACACGCCAGTCACCAGCAGCGTGCCGACCCCGCCCATGACCACTGCCGGCACGGTGCCGAACCAGTGGGCGGTGAGACCGGACTCGAATTCGCCCAACTGGTTCGAGGCGCCGATGAACAGGCCATTCACCGCACTGACCCGGCCGCGCATTTCATCCGGGGTTTCCAGTTGTACGAAGGAGGCGCGGATCACCATGCTGATCATGTCCGCCGCGCCCAGGACCACCAGCACCGCCAGGGAAAACCAGAAGGACGTGGAGAGGCCGAATGCGATGGTGGCCACGCCGAACACGCCTACGGCGGTGAACATCACACGGCCGACCTTGCGTTCCACGGCGAACCGCGCCAGCCACAGCGACATCAGCAAGGCGCCCACCGCCGGCGCCGAGCGCAGCAGGCCCAGGCCCCAGGGGCCGGTCAGCAGAATGTCCTTGGCAAACACCGGCAACAAGGCCGTCGCGCCTCCCAGCAGCACCGCGAACAGGTCCAGGGAGATGGCCCCGAGGATGTCCGGGCGGCTGCGAATGAAGCGAATCCCGGCCAACAATGAATCCAGGGTGGCCTTGCCTTTGTTCAATGGCGTCTGGCGGGCGGGCAGGTTGAGCATCAGGCAGCAGGCGATCAGGTAAAGCACCACGGTCGGTCCGTAGACCCAGACACTGCCAAAGGCGTAGAGCAAGCCTCCCAGCGCCGGAGCGACGATGGTGGCCGATTGCTGGGCCGATTGTGCGGCGGCCACGGCACGGGGGAAGAGCTCGGCAGGCACGATGCTGGGCAGCAACGCCTGGGTGGTCGGCATTTCGAAAGAGCGGGCGGCCCCCAGCAGGAACGCGAGGATGAAGATCATTTCCCGGGTGACCTGGTCGGTGGCGCTGCCGATGACCAGTGCCAGGGCGATCATCGCCTGCACTGTCTGACAGATCGCCGCGACCTTGCGTCGGTCATAACGGTCGGCCACATGACCGGTGTGAAGCATGAACAGCACCCGTGGCGCGAATTCCACCAAGCCCACGAGCCCAAGGTCCAGGACATTGCCGGTCAGTTGGTAAAGGTTCCAGCCAATGGCGACGGTGAGCATCTGGAAGCCGCTGGCAGTGAAGATCCGGGCCAGCCAGAAGGCGATGAAGGGGCGATGGTGACGGAGCAGCAAGGGCGCTTGGCTGGGCATCTATGACGGGTCCGGTGATGAGGGCATCGAGATTATCACCAAGCTGTAACCGGAAGTTGCGGTTGCCGGAAAAAATAGTTAGCCAAGCATCAATCTTCCACACGCCACCGCTTTCTGTGGGCGAGGGGATTTATCGTGGCGAGGGGATTTATCCCCGTTCGAGTGCTTAGCACTCGCCAACTGGCTGAAATGGATGGGGGCTTTCTCGCAACCCAGCGGGGATAAATCCTCTCGCCACAAGGGACTTCACCATGCCCACAGCTCTGATCGGGCACTGAGACAACCTGTCACGCGACAAAAGACCACGCCGTTCATCGGCAATAATGCGACTACTCTTTGAGCATTGCTTGATCCAGATCAACACCGCTCCGAGGCGTTGGCCTGGAGGCCATCTGGCCAGATACCTGCGTCGTGACGGTTTTAAAAAGAACGATTTGAAAGGCATCGCACTCCATATCCGAGGGGCCGTGATGCAGGCCCCACCCGCAGCCGGTTTTACCTGACAGAGGAAGACTTATGTTCGGTTTGGAGGCGCTCGATCTCGCCCGGATCCAGTTTGCATTCACGATCTCGTTCCACATCCTGTTCCCGGCCATCACGATCGGCCTGGCGAGTTACCTGGCGGTGCTCGAAGGGCTGTGGCTCAAGACCCGCGACGACACCTATCGTGACTTGTACCACTTCTGGTCGAAGATCTTCGCCGTCAACTTCGGCATGGGCGTGGTGTCCGGATTGGTCATGGCGTATCAGTTCGGGACCAACTGGAGCCGGTTCTCGGACTTCGCCGGTGCGGTCACCGGGCCGCTGCTGACCTACGAGGTGCTCACGGCATTCTTCCTCGAAGCGGGCTTCCTCGGCGTGATGCTGTTCGGCTGGAATCGCGTCGGCCGTGGCCTGCATTTCTTTTCCACGGTGATGGTGGCGATCGGCACGCTGATCTCCACCTTCTGGATCCTGTCCTCCAACAGTTGGATGCAGACGCCGCAGGGGTACGAAATCGTCGATGGCCGGGTGATTCCGGTGGACTGGCTGGCGGTGGTGTTCAACCCGTCATTCCCTTACCGCTTGCTGCACATGTCTACGGCGGCGTTTGTCGCCACGGCATTCTTCGTTGGCTCCTCGGCTGCCTGGCACCTGCTGCGCGGTCGCGACAACCCGGCCATCCGCCGCATGCTGTCGATGGCGATGTGGATGGCGTTGCTGGTGGCGCCAATCCAGGCGGTCATCGGTGACTTCCACGGGCTCAACACCCTCAAGCATCAACCGGCGAAGATCGCGGCCATCGAAGGCCACTGGGAGAACGTCGGCAATGAGCCAACCCCGCTGATCCTGTTCGGCTGGCCGGACATGAAGGAAGAACGGACCAGGTTCGCGGTAGAGATTCCCTACCTGGGCAGCTTGATCCTGACCCACAGCCTGGACAAGCAGGTGCCGGCCCTCAAGGAATTCCCGCCCGAGGATCGCCCGAATTCGACCATTGTGTTCTGGTCGTTCCGGATCATGGTGGGCCTGGGGCTGCTGATGATCTTCACCGGTCTGTGCAGCCTCTGGCTGCGTCGTGGCGGCCGGCTCTATCAGTCGCGACCGTTCCTGCACATGGTGCTGTGGATGGGCCCGTCCGGGTTGATCGCGATCCTGGCGGGCTGGTTCACCACCGAAATCGGTCGCCAGCCCTGGGTGGTCTACGGCCTGATGCGCACGGCCGATGCTTCGTCCGGTCACAGCTTCGCCCAGATGAGCATCACCCTGGTGCTGTTCGTGGTGGTGTACTTCGCGCTGTTCGGTGCCGGCCTGAGCTACATGATGCGTCTGGTACGCAAGGGCCCGGTGGCCCACGAAGCCGAGCCGACCGATGGCGGCCCGGGCCAGAAACGCACCCCGGCCCGGCCACTGTCAGCCGCCAACGAAGGTGGCGACGATGTGGACCACAACGACCGCTCGAACAAGGGGAATTGAGTCATGGGTATTGATCTTCCGCTGATCTGGGCCGTGGTCATCATCTTCGGCATCATGATGTACGTGATCATGGACGGCTTCGACTTGGGGATCGGTATTCTCTTCCCCTTCATCAAGGGCGAGCGCGACCGCGATGTGATGATGAACACCGTGGCGCCGGTCTGGGACGGTAACGAAACCTGGCTGGTGCTGGGCGGCGCCGGTCTGTTCGGGGCGTTCCCGCTGGCTTATTCGGTGGTGCTCTCGGCGTTGTACCTGCCGTTGATCCTGATGCTCATCGGCCTGATCTTCCGGGGCGTTGCCTTCGAATTCCGCTTCAAGGCCAAGGCCGACAAGCGCCACCTCTGGGACAAGGCCTTCATCGGCGGCTCGCTGGCGGCCACTTTCTTCCAGGGGGTAGCGCTGGGCGCGTTCATCGACGGCTTCGAGGTAGTCAATCGTCAGTATGCCGGGGGCTCCCTGGACTGGTTCACGCCGTTCACCGTGTTCTGCGGCCTGGCACTGATCGCTGCCTATGCCTTGCTCGGTTGCACCTGGCTGATCATGAAGACCGAAGGCAAGCTGCAGGAACAGATGCACGACCTGGCCCGGCCGCTGGCGTTCGTGGTGCTGGCGGTGATCGGTATCGTCAGCATCTGGACACCGTTGGCCCACGCCGATATCGCGGCCCGCTGGTTCACCCTGCCGAACCTGTTCTGGTTCCTGCCGGTGCCGATCCTGGTGCTGGTAACCATGTACGGGCTGTTCCGGGCGGTGGCCCGCAACGCCAACTACACACCGTTCATCCTGACCCTCGTGCTGATCTTCCTTGGCTACAGCGGCCTGGGGATCAGCCTGTGGCCGAACATCGTGCCGCCTTCCATTTCGATCTGGGATGCGTCTTCACCACCCCAGAGCCAGGGGTTCATGCTGGTCGGGACGCTGTTCATCATTCCGTTGATCCTGGTGTACACCTTCTGGAGCTACTACGTGTTCCGGGGCAAGGTGACCCATGATGACGGTTACCATTGATTGACCTGCGAGGTGTTGCGGATGGCCAAGCCAGAGCTCAAAGACATCGAAGCCGCTGAAAAGAAGCCGCTCTGGCAGCGGCTTGGCTGGCTGGTGGGGATCTGGGCGGGCAGTGTGCTGGCGTTGTTCATCGTCGCCAGCCTGATGCGCATGTTCATGAACGCCGCCGGCCTGACCACCCATTGATCGCCGATGGGAGCGAGTCGGGCTCGCATCCCGCGGTCGCTATTTGCGGGCTTTGAGAATGACGAATTTCGGCGTCGCGGCCACTTGCTCGACGCCCCGGAACAGCCGCGCCAGTTTGCTGTGATAACCCAGGTGCCGGTTGCCGACGATGTACAGCGCGCCGCCGACCACCAACGCCTCGCGAGCCTGCTGGAACATCCGCCAGGCCAGGAAGTCGCCCACCACCTGTTGTTGATGGAAGGGTGGATTGCACAGCACCACGTCCAATGACTGCGCAGCTTGCCCGGCCAGGCCGTCACCGGCCCGCACGGTCATCTCGCGCTCGCCCAGGGCTGCCCGCCAGTTCTCGGCGGCCGATTGCACGGCCATGTAGGATTCATCCACCAGGGTGTAGTGGGCCTGTGGGTTCTGCAGGGCGCTGGCAATGGCCAGCACGCCGTTGCCGCATCCCAGGTCCGCGACTTGGGCGGCCCCCAGGTTCTTCGGCAGATGCGGCAGGAACGCCCGGGTGCCGATGTCCAATCCTTCCCGGCAGAACACGTTGGCGTGATTGAGCAGTTCGATCTTCGGTTCTTCCAGCAGGTAGCGGGTAGGGTAGGGCGATACCGCTGGCGCTCTGTCGGCTGGCGTGGCGATCAGCAAGCGGGCTTTCTTCACCGCCAGCGAGGCCTGCACCGGGCCGATGTAGCGCTCCAGCAGATCACCCGCGGCCCGAGGCAGGTGCTTGACCATGGCTGCGGCGATCACCTGGGCGCCGGGCGCCAACTGACCTTGCAGGCGGATCAGTTGTTCTTCCAGCAGGGCCAGGGTCTTCGGCACTTTGATCAGGACACGGTCGAAGGGCCCGACCAACGGTTCGCTGGCCGGCAATGTAGGCACCGCATCGAAAGCGCGTCCATTGCGCACCAGGTTCTTTTCCAGTGCCTGCAAGGCCAGGAACGAGTCGCTGCTGCTGATCACATCGACCTTGCCGGCCAGGCTGGCGGCCAGGGCACCGAAACCGTCATTGAGCACCAGGACCCGGGTACTCGTGGCCGGTTGCTGCTCGGCCAGATGAGCGAGCAGATATTCATCGGCCGCATCGAAGGCCTGCAGCGGTTCGTTCTGCTGTTCGGGCTGGCGGATCAGGTCGAGCTGGGCGAAGGGGCTGTCAAGCAGGGGCATGGCTGGGGACTCTGGCAATCGACGGATGTCCCGCTGCCCTGGGGCAGGTGTTCGCAGCGGGACCGCCTGAATGAACTGCGTCGCGTGCTAGGCGCGTCATCATTCAAGTGGAGCCGTGAATGGTACGTTTTTTTGCTGTGCAATACTCGTGGGTTTTCAGGCTGACGGTGTGGGTTCGCTCTCAAATCACATGAATGTGGGCCGCCTTGGCGACGGCTGAAATCTTCTTGCTGACGTTCAGTTTGCGCATGCAACTGCACACATGAAAGTTAACGGTGCGTTCGGAAAGGCACAGGATTCTGCCCACTTCCGACGCGGTCTTTCCTTCGGCGGACCACCTGAGCACTTCGATCTCCCTGGGCGATAAATGGCATTTATGCGTGGTTTCGGCGACATCCGACATTTTTTTACTGGCCAGTGCATGCAACCGCTGACTGGCGAAAATGGCGTAGCCGAGATTCCCGTAATGCTCCTCTATATCGATCGGACAATGAGTCCGGGCAAGACTGAACAGGCTACAATAAACACCGTGATCGTCATGGACGGACTGAGTCCAGCCGTACCTGAGGCCTTGTCGGTTAAGTTCGTGCCATAACTTGGGCGCTTGGGCGAAGAGGTTTTCATCCCAGAGGATTGGAAGGGGTGATTGATTGCAGTGTGCTACTATCGGATCGTTCGAAGCATACCCGTTCTGTTCATATAATCGGTCCCATCCATAGGGATAGTTATTCAGGTTTACCTTGGTGGTATGGTTGCTGGGGCTGCCGAGATAGGCCGCAAATGCGCAAAACTCAAATCCTTGATTGTTAAAGAAATTCAAGACCAGGCGATAGGCGGCCTGGAGGTCTTTTTCGCAAGATAACTTCCTCAACTGTAAGTCCTTCCACTTGTCCATCACACTCTCCTGGGTTGACGTTCAGCTGCGTGGATCCAATCTTGGGGGTGCGAAAGAACAGTGTAGGACTTTTCCTAACTTGTAGTTAGATTTTTTAATGTTGCTTACACGAAGCTACGTTGGATTAAACACTTTGAATAATTGTTACCGTTACAGGCTCGTATATTTGTATAACTTCTGTATACGAGCTGAAGAGCTGGCAATGAGTTTATGACTAAATGCCACTACTCTCTGTCGGTGGTTACGGCGCTCACTTTGCGGGACACTGTGGCCTCTCGTTCCTTTGGAGTGGCTCATGACCGACAGCGCAGAGAAGTTCACCCGCCAGACCTTGCTGGAGGTGCGACCATTGACGCCTCATCTGTTTACCCTGCGGACGTCCCGGGATCGTGGCTTCCGTTTCACGGCAGGTCAATTCGCCCGGCTGGGAGTCGTCAAGGCGGATGGCAGCACCGTCTGGCGCGCCTATTCCATGGTCTCTTCGCCGTTCGACGAGTTTCTCGAATTTTTTTCCATTGTCGTTCCCGGCGGTGAATTCACCAGCGAACTCAGCCGCCTGGAACCGGGTGACAGCCTGCTGGTGGAGCGCCAGGCCTTTGGCTACCTGACATTGGACCGCTTTGTGGACGGCAGGGACTTGTGGCTGTTGTCCACCGGAACAGGGGTCGCGCCGTTTCTTTCGATTCTCCAGGATTTCGAGGTCTGGGAAAGATTCGAGCGGATCGTCCTGGTGTACAGCGTCCGCGAAGCGCGGGAGCTGGCGTATCAGGAGCTGATCGACGGGCTGGCTCGGCGCGATTACCTGGCCGAGCACGCGCACAAGTTTCGTTTCATCGCGACGGTCACCCGCGAGCAGCATCCGGGCACGCTCAATGGGCGTATTACCACGCTGATCGAAAACGGTGAGCTGGAGCGGGCCGCCGGTGTCGCGCTGACCCCGGAGCATTCGCGGGTCATGCTGTGCGGCAACCCGCAAATGATCGACGACACGCGCAAGCTGCTCAAGGCCAGGGGGCTGCAACTGAGCCTTACCCGCCGGCCGGGCCAGGTGGCAGTGGAGAATTACTGGTAGGAACAAGGCGTCGCCAGGACGCCTCGTTCAATGCCGATCGATCAGGGCCGTTCGTTCTGGGCCTTGAGCAGGTCGCGGATTTCGCTCAGCAATTGTTCTTCCTTGGTGGGTACCGGCGGCGCGCTGGGTGCCACGGCCTCTTCGCGCTTGAGACGGTTGATCGCCTTGACGCCCAGGAAGATGGCGAAGGCGACTATGATGAAGTCCACGGTGGTCTGGAGGAACTTTCCGTAGGCCAGCACCACGGCCGGGGCGTCGCCCTGTGCGGCCTTGAGGGTGATGGCCAGGTTGCTGAAATCCACGCCGCCGATCAGCAGGCCGATGGGAGGCATGATCACGTCGCCAACAAATGAAGAAACAATCTTGCCGAACGCAGCCCCGATGATGATCCCGACGGCCATGTCGACGACATTGCCTTTGACCGCGAAGGCCTTGAACTCGCTTAGCACGCCCATGAGTGATTCCTTGTGACTGATGAGGTTGGGTGGCAGTGTAATTCAGCCGGATGCGTCTCGCTCGAAACGCCTGCTTACAAAACACTTCGTTATCGACCCGGTTCCGGCCTGAAAGTTTACAAAGTGCCATCAATCGCGCGTGATACGCGCTTTCCCGTCGGTTCCCCATAACGTTTTTTCTATCGGAGCGGTATGGCATTTCTATTTAGGTTTTGCTTTTTCGGGCACTAGCCTCTGACAAGCGCACATGGATGCGCTCTATAACATCAGAGGAAATTCCTATGAATACTTCCCTTGGCGGCGGGGCTCTTTCCCACCGTCGCGCCCTTTTTGCACTGACCGCCGGCCTGCTGTCCCTTTCCGTCAATGCGGCCACCCTGACCCGGGATAACGGGGCGGCAGTTGGCGACAACCAGAACTCGCAGACGGCGGGTCCCAACGGCCCAACCCTGTTGCAAGACGTGCAACTGATCCAGAAACTCCAGCGCTTCGATCGGGAACGCATTCCAGAGCGCGTGGTCCACGCCCGTGGCACGGGTGCCCATGGCACCTTCACAGTGTCCAACGACCTCAGTGACCTGACCAAGGCGAAGGTCTTCGCGGCAGGCCAGACCACGCCGGTATTCGTGCGTTTTTCGGCCGTGGTGCATGGCAACCATTCGCCGGAAACCCTGCGCGACCCCCGTGGCTTCGCCACCAAGTTCTATACGGCCGACGGTAACTGGGACCTGGTGGGGAACAACTTCCCGACCTTTTTCATCCGCGACGCCATCAAGTTTCCCGATATGGTCCATGCGTTCAAACCCGACCCAAGAACCAATCTGGATGACGATTCACGTCGTTTCGACTTCTTCTCCCATGTTCCCGAGGCGACGCGTACCCTGACCGAGCTGTATTCCAACTCCGGCACGCCGGCCAGTTACCGTGAAATGGACGGTAATGGTGTTCATGCTTACAAACTGGTGAATGCCAAGGGTGAAGTTCATTACGTCAAGTTTCATTGGAAAAGTTTGCTAGGTCTGAAAAACCTCGACCCGAAAGAAGTTGTGAAAGTTCAGGGGCAGGATTACAGCCACATGACCAATGACTTGGTCACGCATATTAACAAGGGCGACTTCCCCAAGTGGGACCTGTATGTCCAGGTGCTCAAGCCGCAAGAGTTGTCCAAGTTCGATTTCGATCCGCTGGACGCCACCAAGATCTGGCCGGGAGTGCCGGAGCGTAAAGTCGGGCAGATGGTTTTGAACCGTAACCCGGCGAATGTCTTCCAGGAAACCGAACAGGTGGCCATGGCGCCTGCCAACCTGGTGCCTGGTATCGAACCTTCCGAGGACCGTCTGTTGCAGGGTCGGGTGTTCTCTTATGCCGATACCCAAATGTACCGGGTAGGCGCCAACGCATTGCAGTTGCCCATCAACGCACCCAAGGTTGCAGTGAACAACGGTAACCAGGACGGCGCGATGAACCTTGGCAGCACCAGTACCGGCGTCAACTATCAACCGAGCCGCCTGATGCCTCGCGACGAGCAGCCTTCGGCACGCTACAGCCAGACCGCGCTTGGCGGCAGCACCCAGCAGGCGAAGATCCAGCGTGAGCAGAACTTCAAGCAGGCCGGTGACCTGTACCGCTCGTTCAACCAGAAGGAGCGCAACGACCTGATCGAAAGCTTCGGTGGGTCGCTGGCGACCACCGATGACGAGAGCAAGCACATCATCCTGTCCTTCCTCTACAAGGCTGACCCTGAATATGGCACCGGCGTGGCCCGGGTTGCCAAGGGCGATCTGGCCCGGGTCAAGGCACTGGCGGAAAAACTGACCGACTGATCCACCTGCGCAAAACCTGTGGGAGCGCGTTCGCTCCCACAGTCACAGGCCCAAGGAGTCGCGCCGATGCGTCTGTTTCTCTTATCGCTGCTCGCCGCCTGGTCATTGAACGGGTGGGCCGACCAACCCGTGCCTACCGACCCGGTGGCGGTGCAGGAACAATTGCAGGCTTATTATTTCGACGCCGCCCGGCGGGGTGACGTGCCGATGCTCGAGACCTTCATCGAAGCCGGTTATTCGCTCGATACCCAGGATGAAAAAGGTTACACCGCCCTGATCCTGGCGGCTTATCACGGCCATGGCCCGGCGGTGGAACGGTTGCTGGCCGCTGGCGCCGATGCCTGCGCCCAGGACAAGCGGGGAAATACCGCACTGATGGGCGCCATCTTCAAAGGCGAGGTGCAGATTGCGCGTCGTTTGCTGTCTACCGATTGCAGTCCGGACCAGCGCAACGGCGCGGGGCAGACCGCGGCGATGTACGCCGGCCTGTTCAAGCGTGCCGAATTGCTCGAGGCCTTGAAGGGCAAGGGGGCGGACCTCGAGGCCCGGGACCCTTTGGGCAATACGGCTGCGGATCTGGCCAAGGGTGAAATCAGAATGCCGGCCCCACGTTGACGAACTGGCCGTTCGGGTCGTCGTCTGGGCTATCATCACGGTTTTTACCCGGAGTTCAGATGGCCAAGGCAAAGCGCATGTATGGCTGCACCGAGTGCGGCGCGACCTTTCCCAAATGGGCCGGCCAATGCAGTGAATGCGGTGCCTGGAATACCCTGACCGAAACCATGGTGGAAAGCGGCGGTGCCGCGGCGCCCACAGGGCGTACGGGCTGGGCTGGCCAGCAGGCGCAGATCAAGACCCTGGCCGAAGTCAGTGTCGAGGAAATCCCGCGCTTTTCCACGGCGTCCGGTGAGCTGGACCGCGTATTGGGAGGCGGACTGGTGGACGGTTCCGTGGTGTTGATCGGCGGGGACCCCGGCATCGGTAAATCCACGATCCTGCTGCAAACCCTGTGCAACCTCGCCACCCGCATGCCTGCGTTGTATGTCACCGGCGAGGAATCCCAGCAACAGGTCGCCATGCGGGCCCGACGCCTGGGCCTGCCCCAGGATCAATTGCGGGTCATGACCGAGACCTGCATCGAAACCATCATCGCCACGGCTCGCCTGGAAAAGCCCAAGGTGATGGTGATCGACTCGATCCAGACGATCTTCACCGAACAATTGCAATCGGCACCGGGGGGCGTGTCCCAGGTGCGGGAAAGCGCGGCGCTGCTGGTGCGTTACGCCAAGCAGAGCGGTACGGCGATTTTCCTCGTGGGCCATGTCACCAAGGAGGGCGCGCTGGCGGGGCCGCGCGTGCTGGAGCATATGGTGGATACGGTGTTGTACTTCGAGGGTGAGTCCGATGGGCGGCTGCGTTTGTTGCGGGCGGTGAAGAACCGCTTCGGCGCCGTCAACGAGCTGGGTGTGTTCGGCATGACCGACAGGGGGCTGAAAGAAGTCTCCAACCCTTCGGCGATCTTTCTGACGCGCGCCCAAGAGGAAGTGCCGGGCAGCGTGGTCATGGCGACCTGGGAAGGCACCCGCCCGATGCTGGTGGAAGTGCAGGCGTTGGTGGATGACAGCCATCTGGCGAACCCACGCCGGGTCACCCTGGGCCTGGATCAGAACCGGCTTGCCATGTTGCTGGCTGTCCTGCATCGCCACGGAGGTATTCCTACCCATGACCAGGATGTTTTCCTCAACGTGGTGGGCGGCGTCAAAGTGCTGGAAACCGCTTCCGACCTGGCCTTGATGGCGGCGGTTATGTCCAGCCTGCGCAATCGACCGCTGCCCCACGACCTGCTGGTGTTCGGTGAAGTGGGGCTGTCAGGTGAGGTTCGGCCGGTGCCCAGTGGGCAGGAGCGGCTCAAGGAAGCGGCCAAGCACGGTTTCAAGCGCGCCATCGTGCCCAAGGGCAATGCGCCCAAGGAAGCACCAGCGGGGTTGCAGATCATCGCGGTGACACGCCTGGAACAGGCGCTGGATGCGTTGTTCGAGTAACCCGGGAGGCTGAGGGGACTGTGTGTGGTAAGGGGAGTTATCTGTGGCGAGGGGATTTATCCCCGCTGGGCTGCGAAGCAGCCCCCCGAATAAGCGACGCCAATCGACCTGAAGCACCGGGTTGTCAGGTTTTAGGGCCGCTGCGCAGCCCAACGGGGATAAATCCCCTCGCCACAAGGGATCGGCGCTGATTCAGATATGGATCAGCGCCCCCAGTTCCCGCTCCAGCTCATCATTATCGGCCAGGTTCAGTTCCACCAGCCGGCGCAGATGGGCGATGGAGTCCAGGTCGATATGCTCGCAGACGAAGCCCAGGTGGCCGTGGTCGTCATGCATCAACCGGACTTCCATCTTCACCTTCACCTCGTTGCTCAGGTGAATGTCGGCGGTAAAGGTTTGCTCGGGATCTCCCAGCCAGGGTTCGGGCTTTTCGATCAGCAGGCCCTTGAGGGACAGGTCCAGCAGTTCCACCGGCCATTTGTTGGACCCCTGGATCAGTTCGGTCCGGGCATGGAATTCAATTCGTACGAAGCGGCGGCGATCGCTCATTACGCTTTCCCTCTCGAAGATTCATTGACTATAGACGCCAACGGACGGGGCATCGCCACCGTTCGCCCGCCGGCAGACGAATGTCGGGTATGGCCTTTGTCCGGGTTAGCGCTAAACTCCTGTGGCTGTCTTTCTTGTCCACCCTGGCTGGAATATAAAAATGAAAAACAATAATAGCCCGCTGCGCCATCTGCCCTGGCTACTGCTGGCCGTCGTGGGAGCGTGCGCCCTGGGCGTCGTGGCCTTGCGTCGAGGCGAGGCGATCAACGCCCTCTGGATCGTCGTCGCAGCCGTGGCCATCTACCTGGTCGCCTACCGCTACTACAGCCTTTTCATCGCCAACAACGTGATGCAACTCGACGCGCGCCGGGCCACTCCCGCCGTGCTCAATAACGATGGCCTGGACTATGTCCCGACCAACAAGCACATCCTCTTCGGCCACCACTTCGCGGCGATTGCCGGCGCGGGGCCGCTGGTCGGGCCGGTGCTGGCGGCGCAGATGGGCTACCTGCCCGGCACGCTCTGGCTGATCGCCGGCGTGGTGCTGGCCGGTGCGGTGCAGGA
>NZ_FMUL01000032.1:0-9247 GCF_900101215.1 Pseudomonas sp. NFACC32-1 | reverse complement strand
CCTGTACCTGCTGGACAAGTACGGCAAGCCGGTGCCCAAGGGGGTGGACGGCGAGCTGTATGTGGGGGGCGCGGGTGTGGCGCGTGGCTACCTTAACCGCCCGGAGCTCAATGAAACACGCTTCCTGCCCGATCCGTTCGACGACGATGCGAACGCGCGGATGTACCGCACTGGCGATCTGGGTCGCTGGTTGAGCAACGGTGAACTGCAATACCTGGGGCGTAACGACGAACAGGTGAAGATCCGTGGCTTCCGCATCGAACTGGGGGAGATCGAGGCCAGGCTGGCCGCGTGCCAAGGCGTCCGCGAAGCGGTGGTCATCGCGCGCGAGGACGAGCCGGGGGACAAGCGCCTGGTGGCGTATGTACTGTCCCGGGACGGTGTCGCTTTGTCCGCTGCCCAGTTGCGAGGCGAGTTGCTGGGCTCGCTGGCGGACTACATGGTACCGAGCGCCTTCGTGATGCTCGACGCCTTCCCGCTGACCACCAACGGCAAGCTCGACCGCAAGGCGCTGCCCGCACCCGACTCCCAGGCCTATGCCCGACGCAGCTATGAGGCACCGGTGGGCCAGGTCGAAACCACCCTGGCCGCGCTGTGGGCCGAGCTGCTCGGTGTCGAGCAGGTGGGGCGCCACGACCGCTTCTTCGAACTGGGCGGTCACTCGCTGCTGGCGGTCAAGCTGATCGAGCGCATGCGCCAGCTGGATCTGGACCCGGATGTACGGGTGCTGTTCGGCCAGCCGACCCTGGCCACCCTGGCGGCCGCCACGGGAGACAGCGGTGGCGTCGCAGTACCGGCCAACCGGATCGCCCACGACACCACGCGCATCACCCCGGACATGCTGCCCCTGGCCGACCTGGACCAGGCCGCCATCGACCGCATCGTCGCCACCGTGCCGGGGGGCGTGACCAACGTGCAGGACATCTATGCCCTGGTGCCGTTGCAAGAGGGCATCCTCTACCATCATCTGGCAACCACCGAAGGCGATCCATACCTGTTGCAGGCCCTGTTGCGCTTCGACAGTCGCCAGCGACTGGACGCTTTCGCCCAGGCTCTGCAGGCCGTGATCGCCCGGCACGATATCCTGCGCACCTCGGTGGCCTGGGAAGGGCTGGAGGAGCCGGTGCAAGTGGTCTGGCGCGAAGCGCCGCTGACGGTGCAGCAAGTGCACCTGGACCAGGTCGACGGCGATATCGCCGGCCAATTGCAGAGCCGCTTCGACCCACGCCACACCCGTTTCGACCTGCGCTTGGCGCCGATGATGCGCATCCACTTCAGCGAGGATCCCGCCGACGGCAGTTGGGTGGCAGTGCTGTTGTTCCATCATTTGATCGATGACGCCACATCCCTCGGCATGCTGGGCAAGGAAATCGAAGCACACCTGGAAGGGCGCGCAGCGGCGTTGCCGGTGTCGGTGCCTTACCGCAACTATGTGGCCCAGGTGCGCCTGGGCAGCGATAGCTCGCCACACGAGGCGTTCTTCAGCGAGATGCTCGGGGATGTCGACGAGCCGACATTGCCGTTCGGCCTGCAGGATGTGCAGGGTGACGGCAGCGGTATCGAGGAGGCGACGCTGGCCGTGGACACCGGGTTGGCCAGGCGCCTGCGCGCCCAGGCCCGGCGGCTGGGGGTGAGTACCGCCAGCCTGCATCACCTGGCCTGGGGCCAGGTAGTGGGGCGTCTGTCCGCTCGCCAGGACGTGGTGTTCGGTACCGTGCTGATGGGCCGCCTGCACAGCGGCCAGGATACCGGCCATGCCCTGGGCATGTTCGTCAACACCCTGCCGTTGCGGGTCGAGGCCGGCGCCCAGGGCGTGCTTGCCGCGCTCAAGACCACCCATGGCCGATTGGCCACCCTGCTGAGCCATGAACATGCGCCGTTGGCCCTGGCCCAGCGTTGCAGTGGCGTGGCCGCGCCGACGCCGTTGTTCAGCGCGCTGATGAACTACCGCCAGACCGCCGTTGCGGCACAGGCGCCCAAGGATGCGGGCCAGGCGCGGGTCTGGGCCGGGGCGCGGATCCTCGCAGGGGAAGAGCGCACCAACTACCCGCTGTCGCTGTCGGTGGATGACCTGGGCGAATCGTTCGGGCTGACGGTCCAGGCAGTGGCCGGGATCGGTGCGCAACGGATCTGCGGCTACATGCACACCATGCTCGAATCGGTGGCCGATGCCCTGGACGGCGACGTGGCTACGCCGCTGCACAGCCTGGCCTTGGTACCCGCCGCCGAGCGTCGGCAATTGCTGGACGAGTTCAATGCCTTCGATGCGGCGTACCCGTCGGGGTTGCGGGTCCATCAATTGTTCGAAGCCCAGGTGCGCGCCCAGCCCGACGCCATCGCGTTGAGCTATCAAGGCCAGCACCTGACTTACGCGCAACTGAACCGTCTGTCCAACCAGATTGCCCATCGGCTGCTGGAGTTGGGCATCCGTGTCGACGATCGGGTGGCGATCTGCATGGAACGCGGCCTGGAAATGGTCGCCGGGCTGGTGGCCATCCTCAAGGCCGGTGCCGGCTACGTGCCGCTGGACCCGGCGTATCCCATCGAGCGCCTGACGTACATGCTGCAGGACAGCGCGCCCAAGGTGCTGCTGACCCAGGACTCGTTGCAGGAGCGCTTCTCGCAATCAGGCGTGCCCGCGCTGTTGCTCGACGCCCAGGCACGCGACGCCTTCGACATCAGTTCGCAACCCACCAGCGATCCGGATGTGCCGGCGAGCGACGACAGCCTGGCCTATGTCATCTACACCTCGGGTTCCACCGGGCAACCCAAGGGCGTGGCGATGGGGCACCGAGCCCTGGTCAACCTCATGCAATGGCAGGGCGCGCAGGCGGAGCAGCATGGCAGGCGTGGGGCGCGCACCTTGCAGTTCGCCGCGCTGGGCTTTGACGTGGCGTTCCAGGAAATCTTCAGCACCCTGTGCGACGGCGGCGAACTGTCCCTGATCCATGCCGACATCCGCCTGAATTTCCACCGCCTGTTCGAGCACATCCGTCAACAGCGCATCGAGCGCCTGTACCTGCCGTGCATCGCCCTGCAGGCCCTGGCTGAGGCGGTGGTGGGCGAGCATCGGGACACGCCCCTGGAGTGCAACCTGCGGGACGTCATCACCGCAGGCGAGCAGTTGCGCATCACGCCCCAGATCCGCGCCTTGTTCGAACGCCTGGATGGCTGCCGCCTGCACAACCACTACGGGCCGACCGAGTCCCATGTCACCACGGCGCTGACCTTGCCGGACGCTGTCGCGGCCTGGCCGACGTTGCCGGCGATCGGCCAGCCGGTGGCCAATACGCGCATCTATCTGCTGGACGAACACCTGCAACCGGTGCCGGTTGGCGTGGCGGGCGAGATTCACATCGGTGGCGTCTGCGTCGCCCGTGGCTACCTGAACCGCGACGACCTGACTGCGCAGCGTTTCATCCGCGACCCTTTCGCCAGCGACGGGCAGGCACGCCTGTACAAGACCGGCGACCTGGGGCGCTACCTGCCCGATGGCCATATCGAATACCTGGGTCGTAACGACGACCAGATCAAGATCCGCGGCTTCCGTGTCGAGCTGGGGGAAATCGAGGCCAGGCTCTGCCAGCACGCCGGTGTGAAAGAGGCGGCCGTGGTCGCCCGTGAGGACAGCCCCGGCGACAAGCGCCTGGTGGCCTACATCACCGCCCAGTCCACCGATGCCGTGGCCGAGGCCGATGACCTGCGTGCACACCTGCAAGCGCTGCTGCCGGACTATATGGTCCCGGCGGCCTTCGTGCGCCTGGAAAAACTGCCGCTGTCACCCAATGGCAAGCTGGACCGTCGTGCGTTGCCGGCCCCGGAAGCGGATGCCTTCGCCAGCCGTGCGTACGAAGCGCCGCTGGGGGAGGTGGAAACCACGCTGGCAGGCTTGTGGGCCGAGGTGCTCGGTGTCGGGCAGGTGGGACGGCACGATCATTTCTTCGAGTTGGGCGGACATTCGCTGCTGGCGGTGAAACTGATCGAACTGATGCGCAAGGCCGGCCTGAGCGCCGATGTGCGGGTGCTGTTCGGTCAACCTACCTTGGCCGCCCTGGCGGCGGCCGTGGGCGGTCGCGCCGAGATCAGCGTGCCGGCCAACGGCATTCCCGCCGGGTGCCAGCGCATTACGCCGTCGATGCTGGCGCTGGTGAGCCTGGACCAGGACACCCTCGACCGGATCGTCGCCGGTGTGCCGGGCGGTGCCGGCAACGTGCAGGACATCTACCCCCTGGCGCCGTTGCAGGAGGGCATCCTTTATCACCACATCGCCGCCGAACAAGGCGATCCCTACCTGCTGCAAGCCACGTTCGCCCTGGACAGCCGCCCTCGGCTCGACGACTTCGTGGCTGCCTTGCAGGCGGTGATCGATCGCCACGATATCCTCAGGACCGCGCTGCTTCGCGAAGGCCTCGACGCGCCATTGCAGGTGGTACTGCGCCAGAGCCGGCTGACGCTCGAAGAGCAGGCCCTCGACCCGGCCGAAGGCGATATCGCCGCGCAGTTGCAGGCGCGGTTCGATCCTCGTCATTGCCGGCTGGACCTGGACAAGGCGCCGCTGATGCGCCTGGCCTGCGCCTGGGACAGCGTTCAGCAGCGGTGGGTCGCGGTTCTGCTGTTCCATCACATCGCCCTGGACCACACCGCCCTGGACGTGATGCAGGAGGAGATGCTGGCGTTCCTCGCGGGCGAGGCTGACCGCCTGGAGGCGGCCATGCCTTACCGCAACTACGTGGCCCAGACGCTGTTGGGGGTACCCCGTGGGCAGCATGAGCGTTTCTTCCGCGACATGCTCGCCGATGTGGAGGAGCCGACGCTGCCGTTCGGCCTGCGGGAAGTCCAGGGTGACGGTCGGGGCATCGAGGAGGTCAAGCTGAACCTCGATCCCACGCTGTGCCGGCGCCTGCGGCAGCAGGCGCGCCAACTCGGCGTGAGCGCGGCAGCCTTGCATCACCTGGCGTGGGCACGAGTGCTGGGACGTGTGTCCGGTCGCGAGGATGTGGTCTTCGGTACGGTGTTGCTGGGCCGCATGCAAAGCGGCGAAGGAGCCGATCGGGCCCTGGGCATGTTCATCAACACCCTGCCGTTGCGAGTCGACGTGGGAGGGCAGCCGGTACGCGCCGGGGTCAAGGCGACCCACGCACGGCTGACGGCCCTGTTGGGCCATGAGCACGCCTCCCTGGCCCTGGCCCAGCGCTGCAGTGGCGTACCGGCATCGTTGCCGCTGTTCAGCGCCTTGCTCAACTACCGCCACAGCCCGTCCCAGGAGGGCGAGAGTGTCGACCGCTGGGCCGGTACGCAAGTGCTGCAGGTCATGGAGCGGACCAACTATCCGTGCATGTTGTCGGTGGACGACCAGGGCGAAGGGTTCCTGCTGAGCGTGCAGACCGCCGGTGCGGTGGATGCTCGCCAGGTCGGTGGCTACATGCAGACAGCATTGGCGAGCCTGGTGGAGGCGCTGGAGTTCGCCCCCGACACCGCCGTCAATGACCTGGAGATCCTGTCCGAGTCCGAGCGGCGGCAGGTGTTGCAGGCGTTCAACGCCACCCAGGCCGAATACCCGCTGGCGCAGACGATTCACGGGTTGTTCGAAGCCCAGGCACAACACACGCCGGATGCACTGGCGGTGCTGCATCGCGGACAACGCCTGACTTATGGCGAATTGAACGAACGGGCCAACCGCCTGGCCCATTACCTGCGCAAGCAGGGGGTGAAACCGGATTCCCGGGTGGCGATCTGTGTCGAGCGCGGCCTCGACATGGTGGTGGGCCTGTTGGCGATCCTCAAGGCAGGGGGCGGTTACGTACCGCTGGATCCGGCTTACCCGGCGGACCGGATCGCCTACATGCTGGAAGACAGCGCCCCGGCGGCGGTGCTGGCCCAGGCGGCGACGCTTGGATTGTTGGCCGGCGCGGCGATGCCGGTCATCAATCTGGGCAGCGAACTTTGGCAGGACGAATCCGTCCTGAATCCCCAGGTTCCGGAACTGACCTCGTCGCACCTGGCCTATGTGATCTACACCTCCGGCTCCACCGGTCTGCCCAAGGGCGTGATGATCGAGCACCGCAACACGGTGAACTTCCTGACCTGGGCGCATCGTTCCTTCGATTCTGAGACCTTGTCGAAGACGCTGTTTTCCACTTCTTTGAACTTCGACCTGGCGGTCTACGAGTGCTTCGCGCCGTTGACCTGCGGTGGCAGCATCGATGTGGTCGCCAATGTGCTGGAACTGCAACAGGGCGAGCACGACATCACCTTGATCAACACGGTGCCGTCGGCCCTCAAGGCACTGCTGGAATCCGGTGGCTTGGGCGAGGGTGTCGAGACCGTCAACGTGGCGGGTGAAGCCCTCAAGCGCAGCCTGGTGGAAGCGCTGTTCGAGCAGACTTCCGTCAAGCGCCTGTGCAACCTGTATGGCCCGTCGGAAACCACCACTTACTCAAGCTGGGTATCGATGTCCCGCGAAGAGGGTTTCGCCGCGCATATCGGTAAACCGGTGGCCAACACCCAGTTCTATCTGCTGGATGAACACCGCCAACCGGTGCCGTTGGGCGTACCGGGAGAGATCTATATCGGCGGCGCCGGCGTGGCCCGCGGTTACCTCAATCGGGATGACCTGACTGCCGAACGCTTCCTGAAGGACCCGTTCAGCAGCGAAACCAATGCCCGGATGTACAGGACTGGCGACCTGGGTCGCTACCTGCCGGACGGCAATATCGAATACCTGGGTCGTAACGACGATCAGGTGAAGATCCGTGGTTTCCGCATCGAACTGGGGGAGATCGAAGCACGGCTCGCTGGGCATGAGGCGGTAAAAGAGGCGGTGGTCCTGGCTCGTGAGGATGTCCCGGGCGATAAGCGCCTGGTGGCCTATTTCACCGAGTCCCGGACCGTGGACATCGAGGCCCTGCGCAGCCATCTGCAAGGGCAACTGCCGGACTACATGGTGCCCGTGGCCTACGTGCGCCTGGACGCCTTGCCGTTGACCCCCAACGGCAAGCTGGACCGCAAGGCCTTGCCGGCACCGGATCTGGATGCAGTGGTCACCCGTGGCTACGAAGCCCCGCAAGGCGACGTCGAAACCACCCTGGCGCAGCTCTGGCAGGCGCTGCTGGGTGTGGAACAGGTCGGTCGCCATGACCATTTCTTTGAACTGGGTGGTCATTCCCTGCTGGCCGTCAGCCTGATCGAGCGGATGCGCCAGGCGGGCCTGAGTGCCGACGTGCGCGTGCTGTTCGGCCAACCCACCCTGGCCGCGCTGGCCGCGGCCGTCGGCCGCCATGACAACCAGGAAGTGCAGGTTCCGGCGAACCTGATCGCACCCGATTGCCAACGCATCACACCGGACCTGCTGCCGCTGGTGGCCTTGTCCCAGGAGGCCATCGATCGGATCGTGGCGAGCGTGCCGGGTGGTGCGGGCAATGTGCAGGACATCTATCCCCTGGCGCCGTTGCAGGAAGGCATCCTTTATCACCATCTCGCCGCCAGACAGGGCGATCCCTACGTATTGCAGGCGCAGTTCGCCTTCGACAGCCGCGAACGCCTGGATGACTTCTCCCTGGCCTTGCAGGGTGTGATCGACCGCCATGACATCCTGCGCACTTCCATGGCCTGGGAAGGGCTGGAGGAGCCGGTGCAGGTGGTCTGGCGCAAGGCAGTGTTGGGCGTCGAGCAGATGCGCCTCAGTCCTGGCGACGGCGACGTCGCTGGCCAGTTGAAGGCGCGTTTTGACGCCAGTCATCATCGCCTGGATATTCGCCAGGCACCGCTGATGTGCATTCGATTTGCCGAGGATGCGCCCAACCGGCGTTGGGTGGCGAGCCTGCTGTTCCATCACATGGCGCTTGACCATGCGGCGCTGGAAGTGGTTCGGCACGAGATGCAGGCCCACCTGCTGGGGCAGGCTGGCCGGTTGGGCGATGCGGTGCCGTATCGCAACTATGTGGCCCAGGCGCGCCTGGGCGTGAGCCCTGAAGAGCACGAAGAATTCTTCCGCGATATGCTCGGGGGTGTCGACGAGCCGACGCTGCCTTTCGGCTTGCAGGATGTTCGCGGCGATAACGGCGTCATGGAGGAAACCCGACAGGACGTCGCGATCGATCTGAGTCAACGCCTGCGCGCCCAGGCCCGGCGCCTGGGGGTGAGCGCGGCTGCCCTGCATCACCTGGCCTGGGCCCAGGTGCTGGGCCGCGTCTCGGGCCGTGAGAAGGTGGTGTTCGGCACGGTACTGATGGGCCGGATGCAGGGCGGCGAGGGCGCCGACCGGGCGCTGGGGATGTTCATCAATACACTGCCCATCTGTGTACCGGTGGGTGGGCGCGTGCGGGACAGTGTATTGGCGACGCACGCTCGACTGTCCGGATTGCTGGGGCATGAACACGCCTCCCTGGCACTGGCCCAGCGTTGCAGCGGGGTAGCCGCGCCGACACCGTTGTTCAGCGCGCTGCTCAATTATCGTCATACCAGCGCCGAATCCATTACGTTGCACATGTCATCGGCCTGGCAAGGGATCGAGGCATTGGGTGGCGAAGAACGCACCAACTATCCATTGACGTTGTCGGTGGACGATCTCGGCGAAGGCTTCGGCCTCACCGTTCAGGCCGTGGCCGGTGTGGGCGCGGCACGGGTCGGTGCCTATATGGAAACGGCACTGGCGAGCCTGGTGGAGGCCCTGGAGCATGCGCCGGAAAATCCATTGGCCGACTTGCCGATCTTGCCGGCGACGGAACGTGAAGAGTTGCTGGTGGGCTTCAACGCCACCCAGGCCGAATACCCGCTGGAGCAGACGATTCACGGGTTGTTCGAAGCGCAAGTTCAGCGCACGCCGGAGTCGTTGGCGGTGCTGCATCGCGGACAACGCCTGACTTATGGCGAACTGAACGAACGGGCCAACCGCCTGGCCCATTACCTGCGCAAGCAGGGCGTAAAACCCGATTCTCGGGTGGCGATCTGCGTCGAGCGCGGCCTCGACATGGTGGTGGGCCTGCTGGCGATCCTCAAGGCTGGCGGCGGTTACGTACCGCTGGATCCGGCTTACCCGGCGGACCGGATCGCCTACATGCTGGAAGACAGCGCTCCGGCGGCGGTGCTGGCCCAGGCGGCGACGCTTGGATTGTTGGCCGGCGCTGCGATGCCGGTCATCGATCTGGGTAGCGAACTTTGGCAGGACGAATCCGTTCTGAATCCCCAGGTTCCGGAACTGACCTCGTCGCACCTGGCCTATGTGATCTACACCTCCGGCTCCACCGGT
>NZ_FMUL01000025.1:0-58083 GCF_900101215.1 Pseudomonas sp. NFACC32-1 | reverse complement strand
TGGAAGACATGTTCATGAACGGCCGCCCCGCCGCCACCTCCGACCGCTTCAACTTCGGCGGCGGCGAATACGCCTTCAACGAAAAACGCACCCAGGTGGGCGTGTGGTACGCGGAACTGTCCGACATCTACCAGCAGCAATATTTCAACCTGACCCACAGCCAGCCCATGGGCGACTGGACCCTGGGCGCCAATCTCGGCTATTTCATCGGCAAGGAAAACGGCAGCGCCCTGGCCGGTGACCTGGACAACAAGACCGCCTTCGCCATGCTCTCGGCCAAATATGGCGGCAACACCTTCTATGTCGGCCTGCAGAAAGTCGGCGGCGACGATGCCTGGATGCGGGTCAACGGCACCAGCGGCGGTACCCTGGCCAACGACAGCTACAACTCCAGCTACGACAACGCCAAGGAAAAGTCCTGGCAAGTGCGCCACGACTTCAACTTCGCCGCCGTCGGCGTGCCGGGCCTGACCCTGATGAACCGCTACATCAGCGGCGACAACGTGCACACCGCCACGGTGGACGATGGCAAGGAATGGGGTCGCGAAAGCGAGCTGGCCTATACCGTACAGAGCGGCGCGCTGAAGAACCTCAACGTGAAATGGCGCAACTCGTCGCTGCGTCGGGACTTCAGCACCAACGAGTTCGATGAGAACCGCATTTTCATCAGCTACCCAATTTCGCTTCTCTGAGCAAAGGAGCTGGCGTCATGACCTGTCACATAGCGGTCATGACGCTGGCGTAACGCGTGGCAAGGAGGCCGGTTTAGAGCGATTCGTCGATCAGACGTTGACAAGGTAGCGCAAGGATAAGGATATTCGCCCTCGGTCGTACGACAACTTATAACAACTGATACCTCTCACTGTTTGCTCAGGTAACTTCATGACTACGACAACCATTCGCCATCCCTTCAATCGCCTGTTGCTCACCGGTGCCGCCGGCGGCCTGGGCAAAGTGCTGCGCGAGCGCCTCAAGCCTTTCGCGCGGCATATTCGCCTGTCGGATATCGCCAACATGGCGCCGGCCATCGACGAAAGCGAAGAAGTGGTGCTCTGCGACCTGTCCGATAAGCAGGCGGTGCACCGACTGGTGGAAGGCGTCGACGCCATCCTGCATTTCGGCGGCGTATCGGTCGAGCGCCCCTTTGAAGAAATCCTTGGCGCCAACATCAGCGGCGTGTTCCATATCTACGAAGCGGCCCGCAAGCACGGCGTCAAGCGAGTCATCTTCGCCAGCTCCAACCATGTCATCGGTTTCTACAAGCAGGACGAGCCCCTCGACGCCCTCTCCCCTCGCCGCCCGGATGGCTACTACGGCCTGTCCAAGTCCTACGGCGAAGACATGGCCAGTTTCTACTTCGATCGCTACGGCATCGAGACCGTGAGCATCCGCATCGGCTCGTCGTTCCCGGAGCCGCAGAATCGCCGGATGCTGAGCACCTGGCTGAGCTACGACGACCTGACCCAACTGATCGAATGCTCGCTCTACACCCCGAGCGTACGCCATACCGTGGTGTATGGCATGTCCGCCAACCGTGATGTCTGGTGGGACAACAGCCACGCCGCACACCTGGGTTATCAACCCAAGGACAGCTCTGAAATCTTCCGGGCCAAGGTCGAGGCGCAACCCATGCCGGCCGCCGACGATCCGGCCAGGATCTATCAGGGCGGCGCCTTCGTGGCGGCCGGCCCGTTCGATGACTGATTCGTCTGTTTTTCCATGGGATACGAACGCCACAAGGGAATCACCATGCAAGCCGAATTGATTGTCGATGCACGCAACGCCGTCGGGGAAAGCCCGGTCTGGGTCCCCGAGGAAAACGCCCTGTACTGGGTGGACATCCCCAGCGGCGGCCTGCAGTGCTGGAACGCCGGGACTGGCCAGCTCAAGGGCTGGAACACTCCGGAAATGCTTGCCTGTATCGCCCGCCACCAGGACGGCGGCTGGGTGGCCGGCATGGAAAGCGGCTTCTTTCGCCTGCACCCCAATGACGACGACACGCTGGACAGCGAGTTGTGCGCCAACGTCGAACACAGCCGCCCCGACATGCGCCTCAACGATGGCCGCTGCGACCGCCAGGGTCGCTTCTGGGCCGGCAGCATGGTGCTGAACATGGGCGCCAACGTCGCCGAAGGCAGGATGTACCGCTTTGAAGCCGGGCAACGCAGCCCGGTCGAGGCGCAACTGAGCGGTTTCATCGTACCCAACGGCCTGGGCTTCAGCCCGGACGGGCGCACGATGTATCTCTCAGACTCGCATCCGCTGATCCAGCAGATCTGGGCCTTCGACTACGACATCGACAGCGGCACGCCTACCAACCGGCGCCTGTTCGTCGACATGATGCCCTTGGCCGGTCGCCCGGACGGCGCGGCAGTGGACGCCGAGGGTTGCTATTGGATCTGCGCCAACGATGCCGGCCTGATCCATCGTTTCACCCCGGATGGGCGCCTCGACCGCTCGCTGGAAGTGCCGGTCAAGAAACCGACCATGTGCGCCTTCGGCGGCAGCCGCCTCGACACCCTCTTCGTCACCTCGATCCGCCTTGGCGACGACAGCGATCCCCAATCCCTCGCCGGGGGTGTGTTCGCGTTGAACCCTGGCGTCAAGGGCCTGGCCGAACCCGCATTCGGAGGGTTGAAACACGCCGCGAACTGACTTGCTGCACCGCTTTACTGGATGAGCCATAAAAACAACAACACTGGAGACTGACCATGAATTTCAAACGCACGCTTCTGATCGCGGCCCTGCCCCTGGCCTTCCTGGCCCAGGCGGCGCATGCCCTTGAACTCAAGATCGCCGACATCCATCCCAAGGGTTACCCGACCGTGATGGCCGAGGAATCCATGGGTAAAACCCTGGAAAAGGAAAGTAATGGCGAACTGAAGTTCAAGTACTTCCCGGGCGGCGTGCTGGGTTCGGAGAAAGAAGTCATCGAACAGATGCAGGCCGGCGCGATCCAGATGTCCCGAGTCAGCCTCGGCATCGTCGGTCCCGTGGTGCCGGATGTGAACGTCTTCAACATGCCGTTCATTTTCCGCGACCAGGCCCACATGCGCGCCGTCATCGACGGCGATGTCGGCGATGCGATCCTCGACCGGATCACCAACTCCGAGTTCGGTCTGGTGGCCCTGGCCTGGATGGACGGCGGCACGCGCAACCTCTACACCAAGAAGCCGGTGCGCAAGCTCGAAGACCTCAAGGGCATGAAGATCCGCGTCCAGGGCAATCCGATGTTCATCGAGACGTTCAATGCCATGGGCGCCAACGGCATCGCCATGGACACCGGTGAGATCTTCAGCGCCTTGCAGACCGGCGTGATCGACGGGGCGGAAAACAACCCGCCGACCATGCTCGAGCACAACCACTACCAGAACGCCAAGTACTACAGCCTGACCGGCCACCTGATCCTGCCCGAGCCTATCGTGATGTCGAAGATCACTTGGAACAAGCTCACGCCGGAACAGCAAGACATGGTGAAAAAAGCCGCCAAGGCTGCTCAGGCCGAGGAGCGCAAGCTGTGGGACCAGAAGTCCGCCGCCAGTGAAGAAAAACTCAAGGCCGCCGGCGTCGAGTTCATCACCGTGGACAAAAAGCCCTTCTATGACGCCACCGCGCCGATCCGCGCCAAATACGGCGCGCCGTATGCCGACCTGATCAAGCGTATCGAAGCTGTCCAGTAAGACCTTTCGATCTGTACTCCTGAAAAGGCCGCGCGCGCCTGCGGTTGACGGCGCGCCCGGTTACGGTGGAACCCGATGAAGAATTTGCTGCTGCGTATCAACGACACGATTTACATGACTTGCATCTGGGTGGCCGGCCTGTCTGTGCTGGCCGTTGCACTGATGATTCCCTGGGGTGTGTTTGCCCGTTATGTGTTGGGCTCAGGTTCCAGCTGGCCGGAGCCCACCGCGATCTTGCTGATGATCGTGTTCACCTTCATCGGTGCGGCCGCCAGCTACCGCTCTGGCTCGCACATGGCCGTGGACATGGTCACCAGCCGCTTGCCATCGCACTGGCGCACGGTGGCGTCGGTCTTCACCCAGTTATTGATGGCCGCAGTCTGCATTTTCATGACCATCTGGGGCACCAAGCTGTGCATGACCACCTGGAATCAGTTCATGAGTGCCATACCCACCCTGCGCGTCGGCATTACCTACATGCCGATTCCGATTGGAGGTTTCCTGACCCTGATTTTTGTCCTGGAAAAACTCTTGCTGGGTGATCAAAGCCAGCGTCGGGTCGTGCAGTTCGACCTGGTTGAAGAAAGCGAAGGTGCCGTTTAATGGACGCTCTGATCCTGCTGGGCAGTTTTTTGTTGTTGATCCTGATCGGCATGCCGGTCGCCTACGCATTGGGCGCTGCCGCTCTGATCGGGGCGTGGTGGATCGATATTCCGTTCCAGGCCATGATGATCCAGGTCGCGGGCGGGGTGAACAAGTTCTCGTTGCTGGCCATTCCGTTTTTCGTGCTGGCCGGCGCCATCATGGCCGAGGGCGGCATGTCCCGCCGGTTGGTGGCGTTCGCCAGTGTGCTGGTGGGGTTCGTACGCGGAGGCCTGTCCCTGGTCAACCTCGTCGCTTCGAGCTTCTTCGGTGCAATCTCCGGATCCTCGGTGGCCGACACCGCCTCCGTCGGCTCCGTGCTGATACCGGAAATGACACGCCGGGGCTATCCGCGTGATTACGCCACCGCCGTCACCGTCAGTGGTTCGGTACAAGCGCTGCTGACACCGCCCAGCCACAACGCGGTGCTGTATTCCCTCGCCGCTGGCGGCACCGTCTCCATCGGTTCGCTGTTCATGGCCGGCATCGTCCCCGGCATCCTGATGAACCTTTGCCTGATGGCTCTGTGCCTGGTTTTTGCGAAAAAGCGCAATTACCCCAAGGGCGAAGTGATTCCGCTCAAGCAAGCACTGAAGATCTGCAAGGAAGCCATGTGGGGCATGATGACCCTGTTCATCATCCTTGGCGGCATCCTCTCGGGCGTCTTCACCGCCACAGAATCGGCCGCCATTGCCGTGGTGTGGGCGTTCTTCGTGACCATGTGCATCTATCGCGACTACAAATGGAGCGAGCTGCCGAAACTGATGCACCGCACGGTACGCACCATCTCCATCGTGATGATCCTGATCGGCTTCGCCGCCAGCTTCGGCTACATCATGACCCTGATGGAAATCCCGGCGAAGATCACCACCGCGTTCCTGACCCTGTCGGACAACCGCTACGTGATCCTGATGTGCATCAACGTGATGTTGCTGCTGCTAGGCACCGTGATGGACATGGCGCCGCTGATCCTGATCCTGACACCCATCCTGATGCCGGTGATCGTGGGCATCGGCGTGGACCCTGTCCAGTTCGGCATGATCATGCTGGTGAACCTGGGGATCGGCCTGATCACGCCACCTGTGGGCGCGGTGCTGTTCGTCGGATCCGCCATCGGCAAGGTCAGCATCGAAAGCACCGTCAAGGCCCTGCTGCCGTTCTACGGCATGCTGTTCCTGGTCCTGCTGGCCGTGACCTACATCCCTGCCATTTCCCTGTGGCTGCCGAAACTGGTGTTGTAACAAACGACAAATCCCTCTCGTGGCAAGGAGGGTTCCCCGTTGGGCTGCAACGCAGCACTGAAGCTCAGATCCCGGTGCCAGACAGATCGGGGCTGCTGGTTCCGGGGCTGCTTTGCAGCCCAGCGGGGATAAATCCTTCGCCAAAATCGGGGTTCACATACAGACATCCAATTCTCTGCATAACAGCCTTTCCTCTTTGGCAGACAACCACCATGACGCCCCCCCTTCTCCATCTCGAAGACGAACTGACCCGCCTCATCCTGGCCCCACATCTGGGTGCCAGTCTCGTTGAGTGGACCGTGCGTGGCACCGGTGCGCCCCTGCTGCGCCCTCCCGCGCCCCAGGCGCTGGAAAATGGCCTGCCAGGCAAACTGGGGGGCTTCCCACTGATCCCCTGGTCGAACCGGATCGCCAAGGGCGGCTTCGATTGCCCCGGCGGCTGGCTCGCCCTGGATGCCAACAGCCCCAACGACCCGTTTCCGATCCATGGCAGTGCTTGGCAGCAACCGTGGCAGGTGATCGAACACAGCGCCCACGAAGCCCTGCTGCAACTCGACTCCCGACATCCGTTCGGTTACCGGGCCAGTCTGCGCATCGGCCTGAACGGCGGCCAGTTGCAGATCGCGATGCTGGTCACCCACACAGCGAAACAGCCGGCGTGGCATGGACTGGGCCTGCACCCGTACTTCCCGCGCACCGCCGCCACCCGCCTGAAAACCCGCGCAACCCAAGCCTGGCTGTGCGACGCCACGAAACTGCCGACGGAACTGATCGACCTCCCCGCACACTGGGATTTTGGCGAGGCCCGCTTGCTGCCGGACACCCTGGTGGACAATGGCTTCGGTGGCTGGGACGGGCATTGCCTGATCCAGCAGCCAGACCTGGGCTACACGCTGGAGTGCCGGGCCAGCGGCAGCGATTACTTCCTGCTCTACTGCCCGGTGGGCCTGGACTTCTTTTGCTTCGAACCGGTCAGCCATCCGGTCAACGCCCATCACCTGCCCGGACGTCCCGGGTTGCGCCTGCTGGAGCAGGGGCAATCGATGGCGATGCAGTTCTCGATGCAGTGCAGGTTGCTATGAACCCCATTCCCCGATTGGGGCCGAGGATCTGGTGCGTGACCGCTACGCCCGTACCCACATGAACACAGCCACCCCCAGGCAAACCCCGGCGAACCCCACCTGCAGCACCCGGGCCGGGACCCTCGCCGCCAGGCGCCGCCCCAGCATCATCCCGACGATGCTTGCCGCGATGAACACCGCGCCGACCCGGTCGATGCTCACCCCGGCATGAAACGCCCCCACCACGCCAATCAGTGAAATCAGGCTGATGACCATCAAGGACGTCGCGACGATGCCGCGCATCTGCACGTCGGTCAGTTGCTTGAACGCCGGTACGATCAGGAAACCACCGCCCACGCCCAGCAACCCCGATACCAGGCCCGTCACCGCCCCCAAAGCCGACAGCGTAACGGTGCAGCGAGGCGTCCAGGCCAGGCGCCCGGTCTGGCGATCGAGCATGCAGTTCTTCTGGCCCCAACTGGCCGCGCCGTGATCGCTGGGCCCCGGTTGCGCGGTTTCTCCACGCAACATGCGCGCAGCCACCAGCACCATCAGCAGGCCGAACAGGATCATCAGGACTTTTTCCGGCAGCCGGTGGGCCATATGGATCCCCAGCGGCGAAAACACCGCGCCGAGCAAGGCGATCAGCATCGCCGCCCGGTAACGCACCAGGCCATGGCGCAGCCCGTCGATGGCCCCCACCGCCGCCGCGCTGCCCACCGCCAGCAACGCCACCGGCGCGGCCTGGGTCATGCTCCAGCCCAACCCGAGCACCAGTGCCGGCACCGCCAGGATGCCACCACCGGCCCCCGTCAGTCCGAGGATCACCCCCATGATCACGCCAGAAAAACCTGCCAGAACCATAAAACTCTCTCAAGCCACGCACACCTGTTGTCAGGTGCGATCGCATTTGCAGGACGCCTCGGCCCTCACTAAGCTGCGGACCATATGTTGTAAACCTCAAGCGTTGCAACCGCTTCTTCCCGTACAGGTTCGCTGTCATGCCCGCGCAGATCCAGAGCTTTCTCGACCCCGCCTCGAAGACCTATACCTACGTCGTCTATGAACACGAGGGAGGGCAATGCGCGGTGGTGGACCCGGTGCTGGACTATGACCCGGCCTCGGGCCGCAGCGGCACCGTTCAGGCCGAGCGGGTGATCGCTTTCGTGCGCGAACACCGGTTGACGGTGCAATGGCTGCTGGAGACCCACGCCCACGCCGATCACTTGTCCGCCGCGCCTTACCTGCGCAAGGTGCTGGGAGGGAAGATCGCCATCGGCCAGGCCATCGGCGAGGTCCAGCAGGTCTTCAAGAAGCTGTTCAACCTTGAACCGCAGTTTGCCGTCGACGGCTCCCAGTTCGATCACCTGTTCGCCGCCGACGAAGGGTTTTTCATTGGCAATCTCAAGGCCACGGCCCTGCACGTGCCCGGCCATACGCCGGCGGACATGGCCTACCTGATCGACGGCGATGCGATCCTGGTGGGCGACACGCTGTTCATGCCGGACGTGGGCACCGCCCGTTGCGACTTTCCCGGAGGCAACGCCCACCACCTCTATGCCTCGATTCGCAAACTGCTGGCCTTCCCCGCCAGCGTGCGGCTGTACGTATGCCACGACTACCCTCCGGACACCCGCGAACCGCACTGCATGAGCACCGTGGGTGAGCAGCGCCAGCACAATATTCACGTCCACGACGGCATCGACGAGGCCACGTTCGTCGCCATGCGTACCCAGCGGGATGCAACGCTGGGCATGCCGACGCTGCTATTGCCGGCGATCCAGGTGAACGTGCGGGCCGGCAACCTGCCGCCGGCCGAGGACAATGGCGTGACGTACCTGAAGATTCCGCTCAATCAGCTTTAGAAGCTTGTACTGAACGCGATGGCAGTGGGTCAGCAACAATGATCCATCAGACAAGCAAAACCTCCCCAGCAGGAACTGCCGAAGGCAGCGATCCTTCGACTTTCAGGTTCCCAAGGTCAAGCCATTGGCCGGCAACGGCAGCGCCGTCTTGTAGCGCACCTGCTTGAGGGCAAAACTGGAGCGGATATTCGCCACCCCCGGGACCTTCGTCAGGAAGTCCATCATGAACCGCTCCAGGGCCTGGATCGTCGGCACCAGTACGCGGATGAGGTAATCCGGGTCGCCCGCCATCAGGTAGCATTCCATCACCTCGGGCCGGTCGGAAATGGCCTCCTCGAAATGCTGCAACGCCTCCTCCACCTGCTTCTCCAGACTGACATGGATGAACACGTTGACATGCAGGCCCAGCAGGTCGGCATCCAGCAGCGTGACCTGCTCGCGGATGACCCCCAGCTCCTCCATGGCCCGGACCCGATTGAAGCACGGCGTCGGTGAAAGGTTGACCGAACGGGCCAGGTCGGCGTTGGTGATACGGGCGTTTTCCTGAAGGCTGTTCAGGATGCCGATGTCGGTGCGATCCAGTTTACGCATGAGACAGATATTCCTGATTTTTATCGTTGTGCAGATTTTTTATCTGCAAATAACCTGAACAGCAAGCCAACAGAGAAAAATATTCTTCTGCGTCGAGCCTATGATTGTTGTAGGACAATTTTCCTTATCCAGGAGAGCTGTCAGCTAGCGCGCCCACTACAAGAAATTCACAAGATCGAGCGTAGAAAGCCATGAACCCAGCGTATGAACCGCTACGCCTGCACGTCCCCGAACCCACGGGCCGTCCCGGCTGCAAGACCGACTTCTCCTACCTGCACCTGAGCGATGCCGGCACGGTGCGCA
The DNA here is from genome assembly GCF_900101215.1 of Pseudomonas sp. NFACC32-1. Lineage (NCBI taxonomy): Bacteria > Pseudomonadati > Pseudomonadota > Gammaproteobacteria > Pseudomonadales > Pseudomonadaceae > Pseudomonas > Pseudomonas sp. NFACC32-1. The sequence goes on along the minus strand of NZ_FMUL01000025.1, from coordinate 48,700 downwards.
AACCGTCCATCGACGTTGAGCCCTCCGATACCGCCGACCTGGCCCGCAGCCTGATCCGCGTACTCGACGACCAGGGCAATGCCCACGGTCCATGGGCCGAAGACATCCCCCTCGAGATCCTGCGCAAGGGCATGCGTGCCATGCTCAAGACGCGGATCTACGACAACCGCATGGTGGTCGCCCAGCGCCAGAAAAAAATGTCGTTCTACATGCAGAGCCTCGGCGAGGAAGCCATCGGCAGTGCCCAGGCCCTGGCGCTGAACATCGACGACATGTGCTTCCCCACCTACCGCCAGCAAAGCATCCTGATGGCCCGGGAGGTCCCTCTGGTGGACCTGATCTGCCAGTTGCTGTCCAACGAGCGCGATCCGCTCAAGGGCCGGCAGCTGCCGATCATGTACTCGGTCAAGGACGCCGGTTTCTTCACCATTTCCGGTAACCTCGCCACCCAGTTCATCCAGGGCGTGGGCTGGGGCATGGCCTCGGCGATCAAGGGCGATACCAAGATCGCATCGGCCTGGATCGGCGACGGCGCCACCGCCGAGTCGGACTTTCATACCGCCCTCACCTTCGCCCATGTCTATCGGGCCCCGGTGATCCTCAACGTGGTGAACAACCAGTGGGCGATTTCCACTTTCCAGGCCATCGCCGGGGGTGAAGCCACCACATTCGCCGGACGCGGCGTCGGTTGCGGCATCGCCTCGCTGCGGGTCGATGGCAACGATTTCATGGCTGTCTATGCCGCCTCCCGCTGGGCCGCCGAACGCGCCCGGCGCAACCTCGGCCCGGCGCTGATCGAATGGGTCACCTACCGCGCCGGCCCGCACTCCACTTCCGACGATCCCTCCAAGTACCGCCCCGCCGACGACTGGAGCCACTTCCCGCTGGGCGATCCGATTGCCCGCCTCAAGCAGCACATGGTGAAGATCGGCCAGTGGTCCGAAGAGGAACATGCGGCGGTTACCGCCGAACTGGAAGCCGAAGTGATCGCCGCGCAGAAGGAAGCCGAGCAGTACGGCACCCTTGCCGGCGGGCAGATTCCAAGCGCTGCCACCATGTTCGAGGACGTCTACAAAGAGATGCCGGAGCACTTGAAGCGCCAGCGTCAGCAGTTGGGGATCTGACATGAACGATCACAACAACAATATTGCGTTGGACACCGCCATGACCACTACCACCATGACCATGATCCAGGCCCTGCGCTCGGCCATGGACGTGATGCTCGAACGCGACGACAACGTCGTGGTGTTCGGCCAGGACGTGGGTTACTTCGGCGGCGTGTTCCGCTGCACCGAAGGCCTGCAGAGCAAGTACGGCACCTCCCGGGTGTTCGATGCGCCGATTTCCGAAAGCGGTATCGTCGGCGTGGCGGTGGGCATGGGCGCCTACGGGCTGCGGCCGGTGGCCGAGATCCAGTTCGCCGACTACGTCTACCCGGCCTCGGACCAGATCATTTCCGAGGCGGCGCGCCTGCGCTATCGCTCGGCGGGTGAGTTCACTGCGCCCATGACCCTGCGCATGCCCTGCGGCGGCGGCATCTACGGCGGCCAGACCCACAGCCAGAGCATCGAGGCGATGTTCACCCAGGTCTGCGGCCTGCGCACCGTGATGCCGTCCAACCCCTACGACGCCAAGGGCCTGCTGATCGCCTCCATCGAAAACGATGACCCGGTGATCTTCCTCGAACCCAAGCGCCTGTATAACGGTCCGTTCGACGGCCACCACGACCGCCCGGTAACCCCGTGGTCGAAACACCCCTCGGCCCAGGTTCCGGACGGTTACTACACCGTGCCGCTGGACGTGGCCGCCATCACCCGTCCGGGCAAGGACGTGACTGTGCTCACCTACGGCACCACGGTCTACGTTTCCCAAGTGGCGGCCGAAGAGACCGGCATCGATGCCGAAGTCATCGACCTGCGCAGCCTCTGGCCGCTGGATCTGGAGACCATCGTCAAGTCCGTAAAAAAGACCGGACGCTGCGTAATCGTCCATGAAGCCACCCGCACCTGCGGCTTCGGCGCCGAGTTGGTGTCGTTGGTCCAGGAACACTGCTTCCACTCCCTGGAAGCGCCCATCGAGCGCGTCACCGGCTGGGACACCCCCTATCCCCATGCGCAGGAGTGGGCGTATTTCCCAGGGCCGTCCCGAGTGGGCGCGGCATTGAAACGGGTCATGGAGGTCTGAATGGGCACGCACGTTATCAAGATGCCGGACATCGGCGAAGGCATCGCGGAAGTGGAATTGTCGGTGTGGCACGTCAAGGTCGGCGACATGGTGGTCGAAGACCAGGTGCTGGCCGATGTCATGACGGACAAGGCCATGGTGGACATCCCCTCGCCCGTCCATGGCCGGGTCATCGCCCTGGGCGGTGAACCGGGTGAAGTGATGGCGGTGGGCAGCGAGCTGATCCGCATCGAAGTGGAAGGCGCTGGCAACCTCAAGGAGTCGGCAGCGCCATTCGCTGCGCCGGCACAGCCCCAGGCGGCGAAACCTGCCCCGGTGGCGGCACCTGAACCGTCGCTGGAAAAACTTGCCGCAGCACCGCGCCCGGCGCCCCAGGCCCCTGTGGCCCGTGAGCCCGCCGAACGGCCGCTGGCGTCTCCGGCCGTGCGCAAACATGCCCTGGACCTGGGTATCCAGTTGCGCCTGGTGCAGGGCAGCGGCCCCGCCGGGCGTATCCTGCACGAAGACCTGGAAGCCTACCTGGCCCAGGGCTCGACACCCCCGGCCAAGGGCGGTTCGAGCTACGCCGAACGCCACGACGAACAGCAGATCCCGGTGATCGGCATGCGCCGCAAGATCGCCCAGCGCATGCAGGAAGCAACCCAGCGCGCCGCGCATTTCAGCTATGTCGAGGAAATCGACGTCACCGCCCTGGAAGAGTTGCGCATCCACCTGAACGAAAAACACGGCGCCAGCCGCGGCAAGCTGACCCTGCTGCCGTTCCTGGTGCGGGCCCTGGTGGTGGCCCTGCGGGATTTCCCGCAGATGAACGCCCGCTACGATGACGAAGCCCAGGTCATCCAGCGCTTCGGTGCGGTGCATGTAGGGGTCGCCACCCAGAGCGACGTGGGCCTGATGGTACCGGTGATGCGCCATGCCGAATCCCGCAGCCTGTGGGACAGCGCGACGGAAATCGCGCGCCTGGCCACGGCCGCCCGCAACGGCAAGGCCAGCCGCGATGAGTTGTCCGGTTCCACCATCACCCTGACCAGCCTCGGAGCCCTCGGCGGGATCGTCAGCACCCCGGTGCTGAACCTGCCGGAAGTGGCAATCGTCGGCGTCAACAAAATCGTCGAGCGGCCCGTAGTGATCAAGGGCCAGATCGTGATCCGCAAGATGATGAACCTCTCCAGCTCCTTCGACCACCGGGTGGTCGATGGCATGGACGCGGCGCAATTCATCCAGGCCTTGCGTGGCCTGCTCGAACAACCGGCAACGCTGTTCGTGGATCAATAATGGGAGCAGGCATGCAACAGACACTGAACACCACGCTGCTGATCATCGGCGGCGGTCCCGGCGGCTACGTGACGGCCATCCGCGCCGGCCAGTTGGGCATCCCGACCATCCTGGTGGAAGGCCAGGCGTTGGGCGGAACCTGCCTGAACATCGGCTGCATTCCGTCCAAGGCGTTGATCCATGTCGCCGAGCAGTTCCACCAGACATGTCACCACAGCCAGGGATCGGCCCTGGGCATCAGCGTATCGCCGCCCTCCCTGGACATCGGCAAGAGCGTGGAATGGAAGGACGGCATCGTCGACCGCCTGACCACCGGCGTCGCGGCATTGCTGAAGAAACACAAGGTCCAGGTCATCCATGGCTGGGCGAAAGTGGTCGATGGCAAGACCGTCGAAGTCGGCGACACCCGTATCCAGTGCGAACACCTGGTGCTGGCCACCGGCTCGAAAAGCGTCGACCTGCCGATGCTGCCCATTGGCGGGCCGATCGTCTCCTCCACCGAAGCCCTTGCACCGACCTCGATACCCCGGCACCTGGTCGTGGTCGGAGGCGGTTACATCGGCCTGGAACTGGGCATCGCCTACCGCAAGCTGGGCGCCGAGGTCAGCGTCGTTGAAGCCCGGGAGCGGATCCTGCCCGCCTATGACGGGGAACTGACCCAACCGGTGCACGAAGCGCTCAAGCAGCTGGGCGTGAAGCTGTACCTCAAGCACAGCGTCGAAGGTTTCGATGCCCAGGCCAGCGCCCTGCAAGTGCGCGACCCCGAAGGCGGCACGCTGGACCTGCAGACGGACCGGGTGCTGGTGGCGGTCGGACGCAAACCCAACACCCAAGGCTGGAACCTCGAAGCGTTGAACCTGACGATGAACGGCGCCGCCGTGAAAGTCGACCACAGCTGCCAGACCAGCATGCGCAACGTCTGGGCCATCGGCGACCTGAGCGGCGAACCGATGCTTGCCCACCGGGCCATGGCCCAGGGCGAAATGGTTGCCGAACTCATCGCCGGCAAGGCTCGGGAGTTCAATCCGGCAGCCATTCCCGCGGTGTGCTTCACCGATCCGGAAGTGGTGGTCGTGGGCAAGACCCCGGACGAAGCCAAGGCCGACGGCCTGGACTGCCTGGTGTCGAGCTTCCCGTTCGCCGCCAACGGCCGGGCCATGACCCTGGAATCGAAAAGCGGCTTTGTCCGGGTCGTGGCTCGGCGGGACAACCACCTGGTCGTCGGTTGGCAGGCGGTGGGCGTCGGCGTCTCGGAGCTGTCCACCGCATTCGGCCAGTCCCTTGAAATGGGCGCACGACTGGAAGATATCGCCGGCACCATCCACGCCCATCCGACCCTGGGCGAAGCGGTGCAGGAAGCCGCGCTGCGGGCGTTGGGGCATGCGTTGCATCTGTAGCCGATCAGTTGCAGGTCAATGAGCTTGTGGCGAGGGGATTTACCCTCGCTGGACTGCTAAGCAGTCCCAAGACAGCGATATCGGTGTGCCCGACACACCGGCTTGTTGGATTTAGGGCTGCTTCGCACCTGAGCGGAGATTAATCCCTTCGCCACAGGGTTTTGTTTAATCCGGGGACAGGTTTTCACCCCGGGGATTGGTGTTACGGGCTGCGAAACAGCCCCGGAATGAAGTATTGTTGTGCCCATCCAAAAAACGTCAGAAGCCTTTAACCGTTTCGACGGTCGTCAAGATATAGAGGGTGTCATGGGTAACGAGAGCATCAATTGGGACAAACTGGGCTTTGACTACATCAAGACCGACAAACGCTACCTGTCGCACTGGCGCAATGGCGCCTGGGACGCCGGCACCCTGACCGACGACAATGTGCTGCACATCAGCGAGGGCTCCACCGCCCTGCACTACGGTCAGCAATGCTTCGAGGGCCTGAAGGCCTACCGCTGCAAGGACGGCTCGATCAACCTGTTCCGTCCTGACCAGAACGCCGCCCGCATGCAGCGCAGTTGCGCCCGCCTGCTGATGCCCCACGTGGACACCGAGCAGTTCATCGAAGCCTGCAAGCAGGTGGTCCGCGCCAACGAGCGCTTCATCCCGCCCTACGGCACCGGTGGCGCGCTGTACCTGCGTCCCTTCGTGATCGGCGTGGGTGACAATATCGGCGTGCGTACCGCGCCCGAGTTCATCTTCTCGGTCTTCTGCATTCCGGTGGGCGCCTACTTCAAGGGCGGCCTGACGCCACACAACTTCCTCATCTCCAGCTTCGACCGTGCCGCGCCACAAGGCACCGGCGCGGCCAAGGTCGGTGGCAACTACGCGGCCAGCCTGATGCCCGGCTCGCAGGCCAAGAAGGCGAGCTTCGCCGACTGTATCTACCTGGACCCGCTGACCCACTCCAAAATCGAAGAAGTCGGCTCGGCCAACTTCTTCGGTATCACCCACGACAACAAGTTCGTCACCCCCAACTCGCCGTCCGTGCTGCCGGGAATCACCCGTCTGTCGCTGATCGAGCTGGCCAAATCGCGCCTGGGCCTGGAAGTGGTCGAAGGCGACGTGTTCATCGACAAGCTCTCGGACTTCAAGGAGGCCGGTGCCTGCGGTACCGCAGCGGTGATCACTCCGATCGGCGGCATCAGCTACAAGGACAAGCTGCACGTCTTCCACAGCGAAACCGAGGTCGGTCCGATCACTCAGAAGCTCTACAAAGAGCTGACCGGCGTGCAGACCGGCGACATCGAAGCGCCGGCAGGCTGGATCGTCAAGGTCTGATCCCAGGCCATCGGTAACACACCAGGCTGTGTAAGCGACATCCTCAAAGCCCACTCCTGCATCAGCACGAGTGGGCTTTTCATTGCCTGTCGATCAGCGCAGACCCAGCGTAGGGGCGAGCCTGTTCTCGCTGCTCTCACCCACCTCCACGTGCGCATTGATACCGAACCGCCTCGCCATCTCCTTGCGCCCAATGGCGGTCAACCCCAACGCCCGGCTGTCCAGATCCTGGCTCAGCCACTGGCGCTTGAGCGCCATTTGCAACAACGCCGCCCCCAAGGCACCTCCCAGGTGAGGCCGACGCATGCTCCAGTCCAGGCAAGGGCAGGCGAATCGCCGTCGCTGGGTGGCAAGGGCCTGGGCATCGATGCCCAGCGCCTGGAACAACGCTTCACCCGACTCGCTCAGCCGATAAGCCTGCCCTTCCACGTCCACCAGCCATCCGGCTTCGAGCATGCGGTCATGCAGCCGCACCGCCAACGTGCCAGCCATGTGGTCGTAGCAGGTACGGGCGAATTGCAGGCGGTCCGGGGTTCGTGGGACGAAGGCCGGCGCGGCGTTCTGACCGATCACCATCAGCGCTTCAAGGGCCTGGGCCACGCGTTTGTCCGCAAGGCTGTAGTAGCGATGACGCCCCTGGACATGCAAGCGCACCAGGGCCAGCTCCTTGAGTTTCGCCAGATGGGCGCTGGCGGTGGAAGCACTGACCTCGGCAATGCTCGCCAGCTCTGTGCTGGTCCGGGCGTGACCGTCCATCAACGAACAGAGCATGCGGGTGCGTGCCGGTTCGGCAATCGCCGCCGCCACCTGGGAAACACCGAGATCGTGGTGCTGCGCATTCATATTTCGCTCCTGGACGAATCAAGCCATGCATCGACTGGAGATAGTAGCAACTCTTTCTTCATCCTCAACGAGGCAGCGCTTCATGGACCCCATCACCGCCGCGACTCATCCCGACCCCTATCCTTATTACGCAAGCCTGCGCGCCAAAGGCGGGCTGACCTTCGATCAGCAGGTGCAGTCGTGGATCGCCAGCAGCGCCGAAGCCGTATGCGCCGTGCTGCGTCACGCCGATTGCCATGTTCGCCCGCCCCAGGAACCTGTGCCGAAGGCCATCGCCGGCAGGCCCGCCGGCCAGGTATTCGGGCACCTGATGCGCATGAACGAAGGCGAACGCCAGCGCTGCCCCAGGTCGGCGATCGCCCCGGGTTTGCAGGACATCGATCGACAGCAGGTCAGGGCATGGGTCAGGGCCGGTTTTTTCGAGGATGGGGCCGCGGGCCTGCATCACGCACAGTTCATCGGACCGGTCGCCGTGGTGGCGGCGCTGTTGGGCTTCAGCCCGGCGGACAGCCGACTGCTCAGTGCACTGACGAGGGATTTCGTCGCGTGCTTGTCGCCCCTGAGCGACGCTGCGCAACTGCACGCCGCGCACCGCGCCACCGGTCAATTGCAGGTTCTGTTTCGCAAGCGAATCGAGGCCAACGATTCGGCCAGCGCCTGGCTCACAGGCATCTGCCAAGGCTTCGCAGGCGTCGCGCCGAACGACCTGGTCGCCAACCTGATCGGGCTGCTCGCACAAACCCACGAAGCTACCGCCGGCCTGATCGGCAATGCCCTGCTGGCGCTGATACGCGATCCGGCGTTGCTGCACAGGATCAGGGAGGAGCCGACGCTAATCGGCCCGTTACAGGCCGAAGTCCAGCGCTTCGACCCTCCCGTACAGAACACCCGTCGCTTCGTTGTCGCCCGCTGCGACATCCTCGGCGTATCCCTGGAACCGGAGGAGGCGATCGTGGTGTTGCTCGCCTCGGCCAATCGCGATCCGGCCCTCAACCCACAGCCGGACCTCTTGCTGACGGACCGCCTCAATCGCCGCAGCTTCAGCTTCGGTGCCGGGCGCCATGAATGCCCGGGGCAAACCCTGGCGATGGATATCGCCGCGGCCTCCCTGGCGACGATCCTCGAGCGAGCCCCCCAGCCGGACCGGCTGGACTGGCGCTACCGCCCTTCGGTCAACGGTCGCATCCCAGTGTTCAGCGACCGCCCGTGAAAGGCGCCCCCAAAAGGCGTTCAATCGTCGCGGGTCAGTACTTCCAGCAGTTCGATTTCAAAGATGAGGTTGCTGTTGGGCTTGATGTGGGCACCCATGGACCGCTCGCCATAGGCCAGGTGGGCCGGCACCAGCAGCTTGCGCTTGCCACCGACCTTCATGCCCATCAAGCCCTGGTCCCAGCCCTTGATGACACGACCGGTGCCAATGACGCACTGGAAGGGTTTGCCACGGCTGTAGGACGAATCGAATTCGGTGCCGTCTTCCAGCGTGCCGCGGTATTGAGTGGTGATCAGCGCCCCTTTGACTACGCTTTTACCGTCGCCCTGCTCCAGGTCGATGATTTGCAATTCTTCGCTCATGGCCATTTTCCGTTGGGTTCGAGGCGCGGTTTTTCGCAGAAATCCACGCGCCTGGCAAACTTTTATGGCCAGCGGCTTCGCTGCGGGAGGGAACCGCAGCGGCCGCCCTGGTTCACATGGGTATCGACCCTGCATTTCAGATAAGGATGTTCTGATGATCGACTCTCGCCCTCTTCATGGCTTCATTCCGCCCTATATCCTCAACCGCATCATCGCCCACGGCTCCGAACAGCAGCGCTCCAGCGCCCTGGGCACCCTGACCCATGTGCGCAGCCTGCGGCACAATCCCGGCCCGCCCCACACCCCACCCGTCGCTGCCGCACTGGCAAGGCCGGGCAAGCCCGGCCATCCTCAGCGCAGCGTGCACGACGCACAGAACAGCATGGAACTGCCCGGACAGCCCGTGCGCCTCGAAGGCCAACCGGCCAGCGGCGACCCGGCCGTGGACGAAGCCTACGATGCCCTGGGCGCCACCTACGATTTCTTCTGGAAAGTCCTGGGCCGTGACTCCATCGACAACAAGGGCTTCGCCCTGGTGGGCACCGTGCATTACGGCCAGGGCTACGAAAACGCCTTCTGGAACGGCGCGCAGATGGTGTTCGGCGACGGCGACGGGGAAATCTTCCAACGCTTCACCCGCTCCCTCGATGTGGTGGCCCACGAGCTGGCCCACGGCGTCACCGAAAGCGAAGCGGGCCTGATCTATGCCAACCAGTCCGGCGCCCTGAACGAATCCGTCTCCGACGTGTTCGGCGTGCTGGTCAAGCAGTTCGTGCTCGAACAGACCGCCGACCAGGCAGACTGGCTCATCGGCGCCGACCTGCTCACCGACAGGATCAACGGCGACGGCCTGCGCAGCATGTCCAACCCCGGCACGGCCTACGACGATCCGTTGCTGGGCAAGGACCCGCAGCCGGCGCATATGCGTCAGTTCGTCATCACCCGCGAGGACAATGGCGGCGTGCACATCAATTCCGGCATTCCCAACCGCGCCTTTTATCTGGTGGCCACCGCGCTGGGCGGATTTGCCTGGGAAAAGGCCGGCCGAATCTGGTATGACACCTTGTGCGACCGAAAACTGGCCAACGACGCGTCCTTCAGTGCTTTCGCCCGCCTGACCGTCGAGCACGCCCGCCAGCGGTTTGGCGAGCGGGAAGTGCAAGCGGTGCAGGATGGCTGGGACCAGGTGGGCGTCGACCTGACTGAGGAGAGCTGATGAAGAACCTTCCAGACCTCGACGACAAGGCCGTGGTGCGGCTGTCACGCCAGGGCGGCGTGGCGGCCATCCATGCCCTGACCCGGCCCCGGGAGATCGAGTTCGCCCAATGCGACCTCGACCAGCGAACGCGCATCTGCTCGGTCCTGGAGGGCTGCCTGCCGCTGACCTCTTCCACGCCCGGGCGCGGCGACCAGCGTTTCTTCCAGATCGAGGTGCGCTACCGCACCAACGACCAGGACGACGAAATGGTGCTGCAGGTGCCCGAGGACCGGGCACCCGGCGAATTGATCCAGTTGTGGGACAAGGGCGAAGTCATCTGAGGACCCGGGGTTGTACGAAGAGTTGCCCAGGGCACTCTACGTACAAAGCCTAACGCGTGGCCGGAACGATCTTGACGATGGCGCCCGAGACGGTTTCGATCAGCAGGTATTTGTCGTCGATATGCACCCATTGCTGCTCGCTTGTCGGCTGCTCGAGCTGCTTCTGTTTCCAATCCTTCACGGCCCTGTCGGCGCGCTGGTAGTCCGCCGGCACGCGGTCGTTCTCCACCAGCCTGCGACCATTGCTTGGCGAATGCTCCAGGGCATCGCCGGTCTTCTCGACTGCCTGGGCGGCAGGCCCGAGGGCGGCGAGGCCGGCGATCAGGAGCAGGCTGGCGGTCAGGGTTGGTTTACGCATAGAAAAAACTCCAGTTTTGCGAGGGACTGAAGCTGGGACTTCGCCAGCGACGAATCATTCCATTGGCTGTAGCCGTGGCGAGGGAAGCTTGTGCCCTCGCCACGGGATATAGTGACCACCCCTTGGACATCGGCCCTCACCATGACGACCCCGACCACTGCCTCCCCTGCCCTCAAGGAAATCTTCAACGCCGCGCGCCTGGAACACATCGCCAGCCAAATGAGCGCGGTGTACCCGGCATTCGATGCCAAGGCCTTCCTGCGCATGGCCAACGACGGGCTGGCCGAGTTGTCGGTGATGCAACGCATGGCCCGGGTCAGCGAATGCCTGCATGCGGTGCTGCCCCTGAGCTATGAAGCCTCGCTGGACGTGCTGCGGGACCTGGCCCCGCGCCTGAACAGCATGTTCGTCAGCATGTTCCTGCCGCACTATGTCGCCTGCCATGGCCGGCACGCCTTCGACCTGTCCCTGGACGCGCTCAAGTATTTCACCCGGTTCGGCTCTTCGGAATTCGCGGTGCGGCACTTCCTGCGCGATGATCTGGAACGCTGCCTCAAGGTCATGCACACCTGGGCGCTGGATCCCAACGAGCACGTACGACGCCTGGCCAGCGAAGGCAGCCGTCCGCGGCTACCGTGGTCGTTTCACCTGGAGCCGATCCAGGCCAACCCCGAGCTCACCGCCGCTATCCTGGAGACCCTCAAGGCCGATAGCAGCCTCTATGTGCGCAAGTCCGTGGCCAATCATCTCAACGATGTGACCAAGCAGCATCCCGACTGGGTGCTCGACCGGATCGAAGGCTGGCCGCTGCAAGACCGCCATACCGCCTGGATCGCCCGACATGCGCTGCGCAGCCTGATCAAGCAGGGCGATCCCAGGGCGCTGGCCGTCATCGGGGTCGGCGGCAAGGCCCAGGTCCAGGTTTCGGAATTGAAGGTGACGCCTGGGGTGATTCGCCTCGGAGACCAGATCACGCTGTCCTTCAAGGTGCAATCCACCCTGGAAAAGCCCCAGCGCCTGGTGATCGACTATGCCATCGATTATGTGAAAGCCTCGGGCGGCACCTCGGCCAAGGTCTTCAAGCTAAAGACCTTCGATCTGCCGGCCCACGGCTGCGTCGCCCTGAGTCGCTCCCAATTCATCCGCGAGCTGACCACTCGCCGGCACTACGCGGGCCGGCATGCGGTGCACCTGCTGGTCAATGGCGAGCGATTGGGCAGCACGGCGTTCGATATCCTTGGGTGACGCCCAGTCAGACCGCCACCATCCGTGGCGCCTGGCGGATATTCTGCAGGAAACGCTCCGCCGGCAACGGATGGCCCAGCAGGTAGCCTTGCAACGAATCGCAGCCCAACCGGGTCAGGAAGCTCTGCTGCACATCGGTCTCCACACCTTCGGCGACAATGCGCAGGCCCAGGGCCTGGCCGAGGGCGACAATGGCCGAGACGATGGCCGCATCGTCGCTGTCATGCTCCAGGTCACGCACGAAACCGCGATCGATCTTCAATTCATTGGCCGGAAGGCGCTTGAGGTACATCAGGCTCGAATAGCCGGTACCGAAGTCGTCGATGGACAAGTCCACGCCCATGTCCGATAGCTGTTGCAACACCGTCATGCTCGCATCCGCGTCGCTCATGGCCGTGGTTTCAGTGATTTCCAGGGTCAGGCTGTTGGCCGGCAGGCAGTGCGTCGCCAGCGCCGTGGCCACGCTTTGCACCAGGCCCGCGTGGCAGAACTGCAACGCCGACAGGTTCACCGCGATGCGCCAGTCGGTATAGCCGAGCACGTACCATTCGCGCATCTGGCGACAGGCCTCGTTGAGCACCCATTCGCCGATGGCGATGATCAGGCCGGTCTTTTCCGCCAGGTCGATGAAGGTATCGGGCATCAACAGGCCCTGGGTCGGATGAACCCAGCGCAACAAGGCCTCGGCACCGACCGGACGACCGTTGGCGGCGTCGAACTTGGGCTGGTAATGCAGGCTGAACTGCCGCTGTTCGACGGCGATACGCAGATCCTGAAGCAGTTGCAGCTGGCGGCGGGCATTGCTGTTCATCGACGCGTCGAAAAAACTGTAGCCGTTCTTGCCAGTGCCTTTGGCGTGATACATCGCCGCATCGGCATTCATCAGCAACTCTTCGGCGCTATGGCCGTTGCCCGGATACAGCGCAATGCCGACGCTGGCGGAAATCTGCAGCTCATGCTCGGCGACCCGGAACGTACGACCGATCAACCCCACCTGGCGCGCCGCCAGCCGCAAGGCGTCATCCGCTTCGGCCAATTGCACCAGCAACACGAATTCGTCACCGCCAATTCGCGCCAGGGTGTCCTGGCTGCGCAGGTCTTCGCGCAGGCGCAGGGCCACCTCGCGCAACAACAGGTCACCCATGTGATGACCGAAAGCGTCGTTGACCGGCTTGAAGCCGTCCAGGTCGATGAACATCAAGGCAAAGCAACCGCCCTGCTCCCGCACCCGGTACATCGCCTGGCCGATGCGGTCGGCCAGCAACACGCGGTTGGGCAACCCGGTCAGGGGGTCGTGCAAGGCCAGCTGGGTCAATTCCCGGTTGGCCAGGGTCAAGGATTGCGCCAGCTCCGCGGTGCGGGCTTCCAGGCGAGCGTCGAGTATCGATGTCAGCAAGGCAATGGACAGCACCGCCAGGGTCGTGATCAGCACCAGGTTGTCCAGGCCCTTGCCGCTCAATCCGCCAAGGGCGCCGCAGAAACTGCCCTCGCTGAACCGTGCCCCGGCCATGCCGGTGTAGTGCATGCCGACAATGGCAATACCCATGATCACCGCCGCGCCGGCACGTGCCAGTCGTACGTGCGGCGTGTTCTGGCGCAGGCGAAAGGCGATCCACAAGGCAGCCGCCGAAGCCCCCACCGCGATCACCAGCGAGGCGCCGAACAGCGTCGGGTCGTAGTCGATCCCCGGCTGCATCTGCAGCGCTGCCATGCCGGTGTAGTGCATGGCACTGATGCCGGCCCCCATGAACAGCGCGCCGAAAGCCAACTGCCAGGCAGGCAGCCGGGGCTGGCTGACCAGCCACAGGGCGAAACCGCAGGAAAGGATGGCGATCAGCAACGACAGCGCGGTGATCGAGACGTCGTAGCCAAGCTCTATGGGCAGGGTGAACGCCAGCATGCCGATGAAATGCATGGACCAGACACCCACCCCCATCGCCAGCGCGCCACCGGTCATCCACAACCGGGCGGCGCGCCCCTGGGTGGTGGCGATACGGCCGGCCAGGTCCAGCGCGGTATAAGACGCCAGGACAGCGACCAGGAGGGAAATCAAAACAAGGGCGGGGGAATAACTGCCGATAAGCATGGATGTTTTCTCGTACTGAAGCCGAACTGCCTCCATGCCCGGTTTAGGTTGCGATTGTACACAAGCGCGCCGCAGACGCATCGCCACAAATATCAAAAAGCCATTATTTGCGACGAAAGACACTTCGCGCCCCAGCCCCTGATGGCGAGCGCTGGCTGACTCGCATACAAGAAGTGCCTGCCGATATGCACGTTGCCGATCGGGTCAGGTGCCGACTCATTGGTCTTGCAAAAAAACACACTGATCCAAAGCCTGTTTGGCTAAGCTGGGGAGGCCTTATAAGGAGATTGCAGCCATGCCAGTGCACGACACCCGAACCACGAACACCGCGCTGCTGGTGATCGACGTACAGAACGATTTCATCCCAGGTGGCCAACTGGCCGTTCCAGGGGGCGATGAAATCGTGCCGTTGATCAACCGGCTGGGCCGCTCATTCAGGCAGGTCATTCTCGCGCAGGACTGGCACCCTGCCGGGCATGCCTCGTTTGCCTCCAGTCATCCGGGCAGACAACCTTTCGACCTGATCGAACTGCCCTACGGCGAGCAGAAGCTCTGGCCCGACCACTGCATCCAGGGTACCCAGGGCGCCGAGCTGCACCCGGCACTGGACCTGCCCCACGCACAGCTGATCATTCGCAAGGGGTGCAACCCGGGCATCGACAGTTATTCGGCCTTCATGGAAGCTGACCGCCAGACTCCCACCGGCCTGACCGGCTACCTCAAGGAACGCGGCATCGACACCGTATACCTGGTGGGCCTGGCCCTGGATTTCTGCGTGATGTTCTCGGCCCTGGATGCCCGGGCGGCGGGGTTCAATGCCTTCGTGCTGCTCGACGCCTGCCGGGGTATCGACACCGAGGGCTCGATGGAATCGGCAATCCGGCGGATGCAGGAAGCGAACGTAGAGCTGATCCAGTCCAGCGTCCTGACAGGCTAGGCTCTGGTGTCCATGTCCTTCCTGCCCCGTACCCACCCACGTCTCTGCGCCGCCGCACTGTTGGGGATGACGGCGGGTGTGCTGGCGCCCGCCGACTCGGTCATCGGCAGGATCCTGATCGGCTGGAATGTCGGGGTCTGGACGTACCTGGCATTGATGTTCTGGCTGACCGTGAAGGCCAAGGCACCCGATGTCCGGCGCATCGCCGAAATCGAAGACGAGAACGCCGGGCTGGTCCTGCTGATGGTCTGCATCGCGGCAATGGCCAGCCTGGCGACCATCACCCTGGAACTGGCCGGCAGCCGTGACCTGCAGGCATCCGGCAAGCTGCTGCACTATGGCTTCACCGCACTCACGGTGCTGGGTTCATGGTTGCTGATCGGCATGATCTTCAGTGTCCACTATGCACGACTGTATTACACCTGGGACGGCAAGGAGCCGGCCTTGCGCTTCGCCGAAGGCCTGACCACGCCCAACTATTGGGACTTCCTTTATTTCTCGTTCACCATCGGCGTGGCGGTGCAGACCTCGGACGTGGGCGTCGCCACCCGGCAGTTGCGCAAGATCGTGCTGGCACAATCGTTGATCGGCTTCGTGTTCAACACCGCGATCCTGGGGTTCTCGATCAATATCGCGGCGGGGTTGTTCGGGTGAAAGGGACCGCTTCGCGCTCCTGCGGGGATAAATCCCCTCGCCACGGGAAACCGTAGCCTATGACTGGGGCGTCGCCAGCCACAGCCTGAACCGCGCGCCGCCCAGGGGCGAGGGCTCGACCGTCAACGTGCCGCCCTGGGCCTCCAGGGCGCGGCGACTGATGGCCAGGCCGAGGCCGAAGCCGCCGGTGGCACGGTCACGGCTGCGATCCAGGCGGTAGAACGGCTCGAACACCCGCTCGCGCTCGTCGTCGGGAATGCCGATGCCATCGTCGTCCACCCAGATCTCGCAGCCCTGGTCGCTGACCAGCACCCCGACCTGGATGCGCTTTTCGCAATAGCGCATGGCGTTGCGCAACAGATTCTGCAGCGCCCGGGCGGTCAGGCGCGGATCCAGCACGAAACGCTCCAGGGTGCCGTGCAACAGCACGTCGATCACCACGTCCGGCGCTGCCAGGTCTTCGTCGACACTGCCCAGGATGCTGTCGATGAACTCATCCAGCGGCACTTCGACCCGCTCGGGCAAACGCTCGGGGTTCTGCAGGCGACTGTAGGACAGCAACTCCAGCACCAGTTCGTCCAGCTCGCGAATGTGCGCCACCAACCCTTGCAGGCGTTCGCGGCTGGCCGGTGGCAGGTCATCGGACAATGCCAGGGCCAGGCCGAAGTCGAGCCGGGTCAAGGGTGTGCGCAGTTCGTGGGAGACGGCGTTGAGCAAGTCGCGCTGCTGGTTGAGCAGGTTCTCGATGTCGCCGGCCATGGTATCGAACACATGGGCCAGGCTGCCGATGTTGGAGCTGGAGGCGATGAGGGTTCGTTCGCTCAAATGCCCCTTGCCGAAACGTTCGGCGGTGCGCTTGAGGCGCTCCAGATCGCGCCAGTGGGGGCGCAGCCAGAGCAACAGGCAGGCGAGCAGCGTCGCGCCGATCAACACGTTGATGCTCCAGTACAACCAGCTGACATCGGCCGGATCCGGCGGCACGACCATCTTGACCGCCACCTGCCCGTCCAGGGGCGACACCGCCAGGGTCCGCCAGCCCCATTCGCCGAGGCGCACCACGTTCTCACCGCGCTTGAGGCGCGCCTGCTCGTCGGGGCTGAAACCGCTGTCGTCGATGGACGCCAGCTCGATGCGCAGCGGGTCGAATTCCTTGTCCATCTGCGCCGCCAGCGCCGGCCACTGCGCCACGGGCGCTGCATGGAACTGCTTGACCATCAGGGTTTGCAGGCCACGTGAATAGTCGAGGTTATAGGTCAGGAAGCGCTCGTGGAACAGGCGGATCACCAGTTCGGGCATCAGGTAGATCGCCGCGCTGTAGGAGACGATGGTCACCAGGTAAAGACGGATCAGCAGTTTCCACATGGGCTCAGCATTCCCACTCGGAACGGCTGAACAGGTAACCCTTGCCCCACACGGTCTTGATCTTGCGCGCCTCGCCGGCGTTGTCGTCGAACTTGCGGCGCAGCTTGGATATCGCCACGTCCACCGAACGGTCGGTGCCGTTGAACTCGATGCCCCGCAGGCGTTGCAGGATCTGGTCGCGGCTCAGCACTTCCCCCGAATGCCGTGCCAGCACCACCAGCAGGTTGTATTCGCCACTGGACAGTTCCACCGGCTGGCCGCGCCAGATCACGGTGCGCTCGGACAAGTCGATGCACAGGTTGCCCATCAGGATGCGGTCGTTGGCCGTCTGGGGTTCGGTGAGGCTGCTGCGCCGCAGCAAGGTGCGGACCCGCGCCAGCAATACCCGTGGCTCGCAGGGCTTGGTGACGTAGTCGTCGGCGCCCATCTCCAGGCCGAGCACCTGGTCGTGACTGTCGTCCCGGGCGGTGAGCATCAGGATCGGCAACGTCGCCGAGTCGGCCCGCAGCAGACGGCAGACCTGCAAGCCGTCCAGCCCTGGCAGCATGAGGTCGAGGATCACCAGGTCCGGCGGGTCGACCCGCGCCCGCTCACGCACATGATCGCCACGGCTGAGCACGCTGACCTGATAGCCGTTGCGCTCCAGGTAACTGGCGATCAGTTCGCAGAGGGCGGTGTCGTCTTCGACCAGGAGGATGTTGGGCATCGTGTTTCCAGAAAGTGCTGGGGCGCCTGGAAAGGCCTCATCGCGGGCAAGCTCGCCCCCACAGGGTTCGCGTGATCATTGTGGGGGCGAGCTTGCTCGCGATGGCGATAGGACAAGCGCGGAAAATCTCAAGCAGCCAAGGATATACGCCCTCACCCACCCGCGAACAAAACCCTTACACAATTTCACACACCCCCTACAAAGCTTTACCGTTGCCTGCGGCCGCCCCCCGTAGCATGGCAGCGTTCATTATTGGGGAAGCACCATGTCAACGAACACCTTCGCCACCCTGGGCCTGTTGCTCGGGGCGCTGCTGTTGAGCGCCTGCGACAGCGCCTTGCCCCCGGCCGACGAAGCGCCGCTGGCCACCGTAACCATCGAAACGATCCAGGCCCGGCCGCTGTCCATCAGCAGTGAACTGAGCGGGCGCATCGCCGCGCCGCGAACCGCCGAAGTACGTGCACGCGTTCCCGGCGTGGTGTTGCAACGGGTGTATCGCGAAGGCACTGATGTGAAGAAAGGCGATGTGCTGTTCCGCATCGACCCGGCCCCGTTCAAGGCCGACCTGGACAGCGCCGAAGCCGCGTTGCGCAAGGCAGAGGCCAACGCGTTCCAGGCCCGCCTGCAAGAGCAACGTTATTCGCAGTTGATCGCCGACAATGCCATCAGCGGCCAGGACTATGACAATGCCCGCTCGGCCGTCCGCCAGACTGCCGCCGATGTCGCCGCCAACAAGGCCGCCGTGGAGCGGGCCAGGCTGAACCTGGACTATGCCACGGTCACCGCGCCGATTGCCGGGCGCATCGGCCGGGCACTGGTGACCGAGGGCGCGCTGGTGGGCCAGAACGAAACCACGCCGCTGGCCCTGATCCAGCAGTTGAATCCGATCCATGCCGACCTTACGCAATCGACCCGCGAACTCAACGAGCTGCGCCGGGCCTTGCGCTCCGGACAGTTGCAGCAGGTCGGCCAGGACCAGGCCAAGGCCACGTTGATCCAGGACGACGGCAGCCTCTACCCGTTGCCGGGCAAGCTGCTGTTCACCGACATCGCCGTCGACCCGGGCACCGGCCAGATCACCCTGCGCAGCGAATTTCCCAACCCTGACCTCGACCTGTTGCCGGGCAGCTTCGTGCGCGTACGCCTGGAGCAAGCCTTCGATCGGCAAGGCATCAGCGTGCCACAACAGGCCATCCAGCGAGACAGCGCCGGCGTGGCCCAGGTATTGCTGCTCGACGCGCAACAACAGGTCAGCCTGCAACCGGTGGAACTGGGCGCCGTACAAAACGACCGCTGGATCGTCACCCACGGCCTGAAGCCCGGCGACCGCATCGTGGTGCAAGGCCTGCAACACGCCCGCCCCGGTGAAAAAGTCCGGATCGACGACTCCCCTCTTCCCCTTGCCCAGGTCCCTGGGCAGTAAGCAGGACGTTTCCTATGCCGCAGTTCTTTATCGACCGCCCGGTGTTCGCCTGGGTGGTGGCGTTGTTCATCCTGCTGGCCGGTGCGCTGGCCATCCCGAAGCTGCCGGTGGCGCAGTACCCAGACGTCGCGCCACCGCAGATCGAGATCTATGCGGTATACCCGGGCGCCTCGGCGCAGACCGTGGACGAAAGCGTGGTCAGCCTGATCGAAGAAGAGCTCAACGGCGCCGACAACCTGTTGTACTTCGGTTCCCAGAGCAGCCTGGGCAGCGCCACCATCACCGCGACGTTCCAGCCCGGGACCAACCCCGAACTGGCCCAGGTCGACGTACAGAATCGCCTCAAGGCCGTGGAGTCGCGCCTGCCTCAGGCGGTCACTCAGCAAGGCCTGCAGGTGGACAAGGTCTCGGCCGGGTTCCTGTTGCTGATCACCCTGACCTCCAGTGACGGCAAGCTCGACGATGTGGCCCTCAGCGATTACCTGGCGCGCAACGTGATGAACGAGATCAAGCGCCTGGACGGTGTCGGCAAGGCGCAGTTGTACGGCGCCGAACGGGCGATGCGGATCTGGATCGACCCACAGAAGCTGCTGAGCTTCAACCTGACGCCGGCCGACGTCAACGCCGCCATCGTGGCGCAGAATGCCCAGGTGTCGGCGGGCAGCATCGGTGATCTGCCGACCCGTACCACCCAGGAAATCACCGCGACCGTCCTGGTCAAGGGCCAACTGTCGACGCCTGAAGAATTCGCCGACATCGTGCTCAAGGCCAATCCCGACGGCTCCACCGTGCGCATCGCCGATGTGGCCCGGGTCGAGGTCGGCAGCCAGGAATATCAATTTTCCACGCGCTTGAACGGCAAGCCGTCCACCGCCGTCAGCGTGCAGTTGTCACCCGGGGCCAACGCCCTGAGCACGGCGACCCTGGTACGGGAAAAAATGGACGAACTGGCGCGCTATTTTCCGGCCGGCGTGGAATACAAGATCCCCTACGACACCTCGCCTTTCGTCAAAGTCTCTATCACCAAAGTGGTCTATACCCTCGGCGAGGCCATGCTGCTGGTGTTCGCCGTGATGTTCCTGTTCCTGCAGAACATCCGCTACACCTTGATCCCGACCCTGGTGGTGCCCGTGGCGCTGATGGGGACGTTCGCCACCATGCTTGCCCTGGGTTTTTCCATCAACGTGCTGACCATGTTCGGCATGGTGCTGGCCATCGGCATCCTGGTGGACGACGCCATCGTGGTGGTGGAGAACGTCGAGCGGATCATGGCCAGCGAGGGCTTGTCCCCCAGGGAAGCGACGCGCAAGGCGATGCGGCAGATCACCGGCGCGATCGTCGGCATCACCCTGGTGCTGGTGGCGGTGTTCATTCCGATGGCGTTCATGCAAGGCTCGGTGGGGGTCATCTATCGGCAGTTCTCGCTGTCCATGGCCACGTCGATTCTGTTTTCAGCCTTCCTCGCCTTGACGTTGACCCCGGCGCTTTGCGCGACCTTGTTAAAACCCATCGCCCAGGGCGAACACCACGCCAAAGGCGGATTCTTCGGCTGGTTCAATCGGCGTTTCGATCAATTGAGTGATCGTTATCAAGGTTGGGTGGCCTATGCATTGAAACGCACCGGGCGCTATCTGCTGATCTACGGCGTATTGCTGGTGAGCCTGGGCCTGCTGTTCAGTCGCTTGCCCTCCTCCTTCCTGCCGGTGGAAGACCAGGGCTATACCATCACCGATATCCAGCTGCCGCCCGGCGCGAGCAAGAACCGCACGGTGCAGGTGGTCGAGCAGATCGAGTCGCACAACGCCGGCGAGCCGGGGGTGGGCGACAGCACGGTGATCCTCGGCTTCAGCTTTTCCGGCAGCGGGCAGAATGCCGCGCTGGCGTTCACCACCCTCAAGGACTGGTCGGACCGTGGCAGCGACGACTCGGCAAGCTCCATTGCCGAGCGCGCCAACCAGGCCTTCGGCCGGATCAAGGATGCCGTGGCCTTCGCTGTTCTCCCGCCGCCAGTGGATGGCCTGGGGACTTCCAGCGGTTTCGAGTTCCGCTTGCAGGATCGCGGTGGGCTCGGCCACGCCACCCTCATGCAGGCTCGCAGCGAATTGCTCGCCGCCGCTGAAAAAAGCCCGGTGCTGATGAACGTGCGCGAGAGTGCCCTGGCCGAAGCGCCGCAAGTGCAATTGGAAGTGGACCGTAAGCAAGCCAATGCCTTGGGGGTGTCTTTCGCCGACGTCGGCAACGTGCTGGCGACTGCCGTGGGCTCAAGCTACATCAACGACTTCCCCAACCAGGGGCGGATGCAGCGGGTGGTGGTCCAGGCCGAAGGCGATCAACGCAGCCAGGTCGCCGATCTGTTGAAGATCCATGTGCGCAACGACAGCGGGAAAATGGTGCCGCTGTCGGCCTTTGTCCAGGCCCGATGGACCCAGGGCCCGACACAACTGACCCGCTACAACGGCTACCCGGCCATCAGCATTTCCGGCGAACCGGCGCCTGGCCACAGCACCGGCGAAGCCATGGCGGAAATCGAACGCCTGGTGGCCCGAGGTCCGGCGGGACTGGGCCAGGAATGGACCGGGCTGTCGTTGCAGGAGCGCCTGTCCGGCAGCCAGGCGCCGATCCTGCTGGGCCTGTCGCTGCTGGTGGTGTTCCTGTGCCTGGCGGCGCTCTATGAGAGCTGGTCGATCCCCACCTCGGTCCTGCTGGTGGTACCACTGGGCGTGCTCGGCGCGGTGCTGGCGGTGTCGTTGCGCGGCATGCCCAACGATGTGTTCTTCAAGGTGGGGCTGGTCACCATCATCGGCCTGTCGGCCAAGAACGCCATCCTGATCATCGAGTTCGCCAAGAGCCTCTACGACGAAGGCCATGACCTGGTCGATGCCACGCTCCAGGCCGCGCGCTTGCGCCTGCGTCCGATCATCATGACCTCCCTGGCCTTCATCCTCGGCGTGGTACCCCTGGCCATCGCTACCGGCGCCAGTTCGGCGAGCCAGCAGGCCATCGGCACCGGGGTGATTGGCGGGATGATCACCGCGACATTGGCGGTGGTGTTCGTGCCGGTGTTTTTCGTGGGGGTGATGAAGCTGGCGAGACAGCGCAGCAAGGGGATTCTGGAAGACTTTGAAAATCTGAAAGATCAACCATAAAAATACGGCTTTGTACAGTTGTCATGTCTGACAGTATACAGGCGGGAAAGATGGGTCTTAGATGAACATTCCATGCCAATGACATCGCAGGATGCCCGCTGGATCTCCCGCCGAACATTACGGAGCTTATATCCATGAGCAACGCAAGTACGAAACCAGCCCTGGACCCTCTCGGGTCGGAAGTCAACTTCACGGCCAACCTGGAGGACAATTCAAACTTCAGCGCAGTCATGACCACATTGAAAGGTTCTACCACCCCTAAACGGGGTGAAGTGTGGATCGTGGTGGCAACCGAATGGAAAAACAACCGGCCAAGAACCTTCACGATCATCTTTTCCAAAGACATCAAGGAAGAAACGGACGCTGTCATCACGGTCGATGATGCGCACGTCAACCTGCTCTACAACAACTATGACGATCCGGATGCGCCGACATTGCAACGGGCACGCTCAGGCAAGATCACCTACCAGGTTGGGCCGGGCATGTGTTTCAGCGGATCGTTCGAAGCGCAAATCGATAAAGCTCAAGGAGGTGGCACTTACCTGTGCACCGGCAACTTCGATACGGCACTCAGTTGGTAGTCATGGTCTGGAAAGAGTCAAAAAAAGAGCCCTGGCTGTTTTAACCAGGGCTCTTTTTGCACGCATTACCTTTTATGGGCAGGACAGGTGCCGGCTGCGTATCACCACTTGAATTGCACGCCGACGGTTCCACCTATCGGCATTTCAATGCCCTTGCCATTCATGTATTCGACTTCCGCATGGGCCTGCCAGCGCTCCGACAGGTTCACGGCAATGCCCGCGCCCAACTCGACCCGCGACCCCGAAAGATCATTATTGAATACGTTGTTATTGACTTTCACTTCATTGTTCTTGGAAAACTCGTGGGCGAATGCCGCGCGTACATAAGGTTGTACCGTCGCGCCATTGTCCAGTTGCATGTCCCGACCCGCCGTGACACCGGCCTTGCCAAGGAACGAATAGGTACGATCACCTTCGGCCTGAAGGCCATTGTCCAGATGGTAATCCTTGCCCTGGATAGCCACGGCAGACCATTGGGTGAATGGCTCGATGAAGTAACCGTCGTCCAGTTTGATGTTACGACCGACCTCCACCGAACCACCGAGACCATTGTTGTCGTAATCACCCTTGGAACGCTTGCCATCGCTCATGCCGACCTTGGCATCGTTCTGGAAACGGTTGAGTTTCAGTACGCTGTCGACGTAGTAGCCACTGACATCATCCATCCAGGTCAGGTAGGTACCGACGTAGTAACTTTTGATCGTACCGGAAGTACCACGATGCAGGTCCAGGTCAGAAGTGCTGTGACCGGCCATGACCCCCAGCAGCCATTGTCCATCGCCCATCGGCAACGGTGCGTCGGCACCCAGGGTGAAGCCGTGCTGGGCCTGGCGATAGCCCGCGCCATAACTGTCGGAAACGTTGTATTTGTTGCCATAGGCCCTGATCCAGGCACCGGATTTCTGCGAGTTGAAGCGCAACTCCCCCATCCGGCTGCGCAACGACATCATTTCACCGTACCAGACGGTCGGCGCAGTGTTGAACAGTGCCATGACCGCCCGGGTGGAAGGGCTGACGGTGCGGGCGGTAGGATCCAGGAACCAATCGTTGCCCGTATCGCTCTGCTTCAAGCCGTAGGAGTAGGCGCCCAGGTCAACCTCACCACCGGCATTGGCCAGGGAGAACGAGGCGTCCCCGCCGCCGGTATGGACCACCTGGATGGGTTGGCCGCTGGCCGGATCGACGCCGCTGCTGGCGATCATGAGTTGATGATTACCCGTGGCCGTGCCCGTGACATTGAGGAAATCGGTCTGGTTGGTCGAGAAGTCAGTGCCGATTGCAAACAGGCCACTGCCGGACAAGGTGTCTACGTTCAATCGATAGAACGCATTATCGGCGCCGAACCGCACGGTGCCGCCATTGAGCACCAGGTCGCCGACCTGGCTGTCGCCCGTCATGGTCCAACCCGATTGCTCATCGATACTGGCCGTGGCCACGTTATCCATGATGCCGGTCATCTGCGAACCCTGCTGCAGGGCCACCGTTGCAGTGCCACCCGCCTCGGCCCGTACATCCCCGGTCAAGGTAGCCTGGGTGAGGTTCAACGCGGCCCTGCTGTCGCCAGCGACCTGGACATTACCCGTCAGGTTGCTGAGCCCGACGTTCATCACCGCATCGCCTGCCTCCTTCACTTCGAGAATGGTGCCGTTGCTGCCGGTCAACGTCGAGCCGTTGAGCACATCGATCCGGGAAGCCGGTGCGGTGGCGCCCGCGTAATCCACGACAATGGCCGAACCGTTCCTGCCCTCGACGCTCGATCCATCGAGGGTCAACTGATTGCCTGCTGCCACACCCCCTTCAAGGCGCAGTACCGCGCCGTTCTGACCACCGATGATGCGGGTTCCATCGCTTGCGGAAGCCGACCCGCCCAGCAGCGCCAGGCCAAAACTGTCGGCGTTCGTCCCTTCGACCACTGAGTTTGAAAACGTCAGGGCACTGAAGGCCGTCGCACGAGCCCCACCGGTCGCGCCGGTGAAACGACTATTGACCGCCGTGACCGTCGAACCGGTGGGAGTACCGACCACGTGAGCTGCCTGTAGGCCTATATTGTTGCTGGTGACGGTGCTGCCAGTGATGGTAGCGGTGCTGTTGACCAGTTCGAGGCCCGCAAGCGCATCGCCGCCGGTGACCGTCGAGTTGATCAGGTTCACCGTCGAGCCGTCGGAAGCTGAAATGTCCAAGGTGGCGGCACCATTGGCATTCAACGTGGACTCAAAAGCAAGGATGTCCAGGGTCTGCGCCCCATTTACGTTCAATGTGGCCTCTTGTGTGAGCCCCCACGACTCCACGGCATAGCCGTCGGTAATGGTCTGGCTGCCACCCACCAGTGTCCCGCCGAGCACGGATTCAGGGAGTAATAAAGAAAAACACAGCGATGAACCGCCAAGCCAGATTGCCGTCCTTGGCCGTGTCCCATTGTATTTTATTGACCACATATAGAATTACCCTCACAAGTCCTTCCGACGGAAGACCTAGCTAGTGGGCGGACGAAAGCCCTCCACCCAAGACGGCCGGTAAACTACAGATCTATACAAAGGCGGTATGTAGGAATAGTCTGGTGACGATCTAGGATTTATCTTCAATAGATTCGAATGTCGGAGGAAAGAGCAATTCCTCCCTCCGACATCGCCGTATCGAAAATTAGCCATCGGCCTCATCGCAGTAGTTGAAACTGGTATTGAGAAACCTGACTTCATTGAACAGTGCAGTCGAAGGGTCTGGGACGCCTGGAACCTCATACCATATCTTTATCCAACCGTTGGGCTGACTGCTGCCATTCGGAGGCTGGATCGGCTTTAATTTTTCCAGATAGGGTTGGACATCCAGAACGAACTCTCCATTGGGCTCCATACCTGTCACTCTATAGGTATCGCTGAATTGTGTGCCCGGGACTTCTGTGTTTCCCGTTGCATCAGTGGTCCCGACGGACTTTACTGTGACGACAGTACCGGCCGGCATATAAGCCGAGTCGATTTGAACAGTCACGGGCAGCTCAAAAAAAGATTCTTCCTTCAAAGAGAGGCATGTCACAAATGTGCCATCAAAGAGATAAACGGTAGGCGCTGGCATTGTGACAAGAACTGGATCGACCGTGATCGTCTTGTCCGGTGATTTCATTCTATTACGACCGCCGTCCTCTTCAATTGTCCAGTAGACAGTGATGGAGCCGACTTTAAAATCAAATCCATTATTAGGGTCCATAGCATAAGACAATATGCCTGTAACGGGCCCGGCAGGTATGTCCTCGCTGTAGATCTCGTTACCGTCATACCAGAGCTTGGCTTTTTCATCACCCAGCGCTGTCCAGGTCGTAGGGCCGGAAATCATGGGTGTGCTGATGGTCGCGATTTTGTCGCGATTCTTCGAAGTTATACGGTCTACATTGCCCTCGAAGTCTACGACTGTCACGACGTCCATGTCTTTGTTTTCCAGACTGGGGAAATCTGGATTCACCGGGCCCCGATAGGTGAAATCTAGCTGGGTGTCGAATACGGCGGAAGGAATCGGCGAATCCGTTCCCCTCAGGTAGTTATACCTGGCAAAGATATCCACGGGTGCCGTAGCGTTATCCCAAAGCGCCAGAATTCTGCTTTTGGTCGCTACGAACTGGAGCATCGGCGCCGTACCTAACGGCAGCGAACCCAACTCGAAAGCCCTACCGGTTTTGCCGATAATCATCGAAACCCTGTCGTCGTCCAGCCCATTCGTTGCACGATCAACGTTGATGTAGACGGGCGTTTCAATATCTTTGAGATCGATTGCGTCCGGCGGAACCCCTTTGGGGATGACGCATTCAAAAAGTCCAGGTGGCGGAAGACGTACAACGGCTACACGCGTCGAGAAAGAGTCCTCACTGGCATTCCCCACGATATCGGTCAACACATACCAGATGAAATAAGTGCCATCGATTTTAGGCAGTTTATCCTTGGGAACGGAAACCGTCCCGGAGGTCAAAAACTGTGAGTGTATCGGCGTTCCGGTGCCATAGTTGGTTTCCGCGTAGACATCGATATTGTCATCCGGGCGATAGAACGGGTAACCAATATGAATGCTGAGTTCAAGCGCTGAATTATTGTCAAGCCAGTCATCATCGATAGTGCTGGCGGGCAAATTCAACAGGTCGGGAGGGTCCGGCTGAAATTTCTGCCCTGAAGCCTTGTCCTGCTCTGGTGCAGTCCGGTCAACTTCGGCCTTGAACCACGGTGATCGGTCCGGATTACCAGTACCTCCTTGGACAATAGAGAATCGATACTCGTAGGCGGTTGATCCACGAAGCAGATCGTCATCGACAAGGGATGTCGTAGCCACGGGTATTTCAATCTCCGGTGGACGGTTTCCTATGGCGCCGAACGAGTCGCTTGCGATTGTAGTGACTACTCCACTCTTGTCCCTGTGCTGCAATATATATGCATCGCCATCATGGGGGTTCACAATCTTACTGATTGGAAATCGAAAAATCATGGGCCCCGGATCCAGCACCGATAAAGGAATAAGATCGTCGACAATCTGGCCATCGATGCTAGGAGGATCAACCAAGACACCCGACTCGGCCCCGGTTGTACGCAGTGCCGATCGCGAGCGTTCAGCGACTTCGTTCAACGTCAGTTCCTCACCATCCAAGTTCACGACATTACTTTTGACAGTCATTTTTGTTTCTCCTTGAGAAATGAATGAGGTCAGCCCGTCGAGCAAAAATTCGATACAACTCTTACTGTCTTCGAAAACCTGTCAAAGACTGACGGCGACACCCGACCCTCATGTTGGTCAGGCAAATCCCCCGCATGGCTCGTCCTGTCCGGGAATCATACGGTCCAACCTCACCACTCCCCGTTCGGATTTGGCAATGGCTATGGTGTTTCTAAAAATCGTATATTGGGCGGCACCCGAATCGTAATCCTTCATGGGCCTTATATAGGGATCGAAGGGAATCTCGATGATGAATCCATTCAACGCCTCATCCCTGCTCAACGTCTTGCGAAACTCATGGACCGGTGTGAGCGCCGGAGGCTGACCATTCAAGGTTTCGAAACCCTGCCATTCAAGCACGCATACATCGAATTCCTCGAAGATGGATTCGGGCTTGATCTGGATCCTGATCTTTTCCCAGATGGGCGGCACCGTGTCACAGTTGATAAACCCATTCAGCGGGTTCTTATCGGGATAGTGCGGCTCCTGGAGCGTTGGCGCCAACGTGTGATCGATGATCAGGGTACGTCTGGGTGAAGGATCAGGATTGAACATCATCCAGACATACCGAATGATGGCCATCCCATCAACACTCATATGTTGAGGCGTAATAGGAAAGGTGAATTCCGGCTGATCCTCACTTTCAGTGTAAGTTCTCTGGAAAATTACCGTTTGGGAGGGGTAATTGGTTTGTTCCCAGTAAACAGTCAACGTTATTTGTTCATTAGGAATTTGAGGAAAACCCAATGGCCTCGTAACTCTTCCCGTCGTGCCATTGATCAACACATCTCTGGGTATCCGGGCCGGACTCGAGTCGCTCACGCCATCTATCCGCAACGCGACCGCCGTCATGTATTCAGGGGACTGTGACATTGAATTTCGCTCTCCGAAAAAGGTGCGTCCGAAACACCTTTCGTTTTAGCCCGGCCGTTGAATTCATTAGGCGCCGGGCCTGCGGAGCTGCCAACTGTCATATCTGACAGTGTGAAATACCGCTGGTCGGAAGATTATCCAGGTTTAATTCCTCACGCAGACGCCCGGGCGGCGATGAGTCCTCGACTTGAAGGCAAACGTTCGGCCTCGCGCACGTGCTACAACCGCGCCGCGCACAAGGCAATACGCCGACAGGCATCGGCCAGCCTCGATTGATCCACCACCAGGCCAACGCGAATATGCCCCGTCGCACTTCGCCCGAATGCCTCGCCGGGTAGCACCGACACGCCATATCCATCCAGCAGATGCTCGGCGAATGCCTGGGCAGCGAGCCCGGTGCCGCGCACATCGACCATTACGAACATGCCACCATCGGGCCGCACCGGCCTGAGGCCCGGACAGTCATCGAGCATGGCGCACACCAGGTCCCGGCGCCGCCGATACTCTTCACGCATCTGCATCACTTGCGGCAGATCCGCCTCCAGCGCGACCTGGGCGGCGCGCTGGACGAAGTCAGGCAGGCCGAACAGCATGCACAGGGACAGGTTCGCCAGATGCTCGGCCAAGGGCTCAGGCCCGATGACCCAACCGATGCGCCAACCGGTCATGGCGTGGGATTTGGACAGGCTGTTGATGGTCGCGGTGCGCTCAGCCATGCCCGGCAGGCTGGCCGGACTGATGTGCTCGCCCTCGTACAGCAGGTCGCTGTAGACCTCGTCGCTGATCAGCCACAGGTCGTGTTCAATGCACACCTGCGCCAGCGCCTGCCAGGTCGCCAACGGCAGGCTGGCGCCGGATGGATTGTTCGGGCTGTTGAGCAGCAACGCGCGGGTTCGCGGCGTGATCAGCCGGGCCACCTCGGCCGGCTCGACCCGGAAACCGTTTTCCGGACGCACCGGCGCGGGCACTACCTTCGCCCCGCAGGCGCCAAAGACGGCTTCGTAGGTGACATACATCGGTTCGGCGACGATCACCTCGTCACCAGGGTCGAGCAGGCACTGCGCGACCGCGTAGACCCCGCATTGCGCTCCCGGCAGCACCGTGACGTGCTGCGCCTCCACGGGCTGGCCGCAGCGTTGACGGTGGCGACGGGCAATGCTCTGACGCAGCCCGTGCAGCCCGCGCACATCCGAATAGTGCGTCTCCCCGGCCCGCAGGCTGTCAATGGCGGCGGTGACGATGGCTTGCGGTGTATCGAAGTCCGGATCGCCCACCGATAGCAACAACACTTCCATGCCCTGCCCTTGCATGGCTAGCGCCCGATCATGGATTTCCCAGGCAGCGGCGCCGTCGCCGGCGATCCGTTGGGTCAAGGCTGAATAACGCATGCACTTCTCCTGAATTTGCGCGGTCCGGTTCAACCCTATCGCAAATCAGGAACCGCGCCACCCTATCGACCCGCCACTCGCCAGAGGCGCGCGATATCCCGGGCTCGCTCAGTCAACAGCCGCGGGGCATCAGCGCAGGCGTCCTGCAAGGTCGTAGGGCCTGCGACCAGGGCAAAGGCGGCATCGACGCCGTGTTCATACAGCGCCTCGTACCCCTGCCCCAACGTGCCGGCGATGACCAGCACCGGCACGCCATGCTGGCGGGCCATGCGGGCCACGCCAAACGGGGTCTTGCCGCGCAGGGTCTGGGCGTCGAAACGGCCTTCGCCGGTGATGACCAGGTCGGCGCCTTCGAGCGCTGCGGCCAGCCCGGTCAACTGGGCCACGACGTCCACACCGGTCCGGAACTGCGCCTGCAGGAATGCCTTGGCCGCGAATCCCAGGCCGCCAGCGGCGCCACTGCCCGGTTCGTCGCGAACATCGCGGCCCAATGCCTCGGCGCAATGGTCAGCGTAATGACCCAGTGCGCGGTCCAGGCTCTGCACCTGCGAGGCCGAGGCGCCCTTCTGCGGACCGAAAATGGCGGAAGCCCCCTGGGGACCGCATAACGGGTTATCGACATCGGCGGCGATTTCGAAACTGACCCGGGCCAGGCGCGGGTCCAGGCCGGCGAGGTCGATGCGCGAGAGGTTCGCCAAGGCCAGGCCTCCGGGGCCCAGAGGTTGGCCTCGTCGGTCCAGCAATGCCACCCCCAGCGCCTGCATCGCGCCGGCACCGCCATCGTTGGTGGCGCTGCCGCCGATGGCCAGGATGACCCGTTCGGCCCCCTCATCCAGCGCCGCGCGGATCAATTGGCCGGTGCCGTAGGTGCTGCTGGAGCAGGCATCGCGCTGCCCCGGCGGCACGAGTTGCAAGCCGCTGGCCTCGGCCATCTCGATGATCGCGGTGCGGCTGTCGGCCAACCACCCCCAACGCGCCTCGACGGCAGCGCCCAAGGGGCCACGGACCGGGCTACGACGCCACTCGCCGTTGCAGGCGGCCAGTACCGACTCCACCGTCCCCTCGCCGCCATCGGCCATAGGGCACTTGACCAATTGGGCATCCGGCCAGACCTGGGCCAGCCCGAGCGCAATGGCATCGGCGACGCCCTGGGCGCTGAGGCTGTCCTTGAACGAGTCGGGGGCGATGATTATTTTCATAGTGTTCTCCGGTTCCGATGCCCAGCATGCTGCCAGCTGACCGCAGCCGTGACGCCGGTCCGCCGCACAAAAGACACCCGGCATTATTGTTCAATTCCACAATATCGACCTGGCGAGGAGTGGGGTCGAGGCTGATGGCCTTATCGCGAGCAGGCCTGCCACCACGGGGCCTATGCCGGTGGAAGGTCGCTCTGCGGCAGCAGTTGCACGCCCAGGTACAACGCCAGCATCCCGTCCAGCCGCAACGGGTCCACGCCGCTGAGTTCGGCGATGCGCTCCATGCGGTAGCGCAGGCTGTTGCGATGAATGCCCAGGGCGTCGGCGCAGGCCTGGCTCTGGCCGTCGTGCTCGCACCAGCTGCGCAAGGTGGCGAGCAGTTGGCCGTTGCTGTCCCTGGCCATCACCTTGCGCAGCGGGGTGAGCAGTTCGTCCAGGGCATCGTCGCTGCGATGGCGCCAGAGCATGACGGGCAGGCGATGGCGGTTGAGAACCAGCAAGCGATGCTGCGGCAACACATCCCGTCCATAGGCCAGCAGGTCCCCGACCCGTCGGTAGCAGCGGCGCAGGCCCGCCAGCCCTTCGGCCTGGCCACCCACCGCCACCCGCAGGATGTTCCAGCCCAACCCGTCCAGCTTGGCCAACAGCCGCTCGTTCTCCACCGACGCGCTGACCGGCCGGCACCAGAGCAACGACGATTTGGACGAGGTCAGGCACCAACTGTCGGGATAGCGGGACATCAGCCAGGCACTCAGGGCTTCGACGGTCTGCCCGGGCCCATGCTCAAGACCCAGCTCGAACAGATAAGGCACCCGCGACAATTGCGGCTTGAGGCCCATCTGCTGCGCCTCGTCCAGCAAGCGTGGCGAATCCCCGCTATCGCCCAGCAGCAACGCCAACAGGTCATCGCAACGCTGACGACGCCACTGCTGTTCGGCCTGCTGGTTGCGCTGGCCCAGGAGCATCTCGGCGGTCATGCGCACCAGTTCGGCGTAGGTGCGCAACTGCTCCGGCTCGCCTGTGATGCCCAGCACACCGATCAGCCGCTGGTCGAGCATCAGCGGCAGGTTGATCCCCGGCTGTACGCCCTTGAGATGCACCGCCGTGTGGGCATCGATTTCCACCACCCGGCCATTGGCCAATACCAGCTGCGCGCCCTCGTGACGGGTGTTGATGCGCTCGCGCTCGCCACTGCCCAGTATCAGGCCCTGGTTGTCCATGACATTGACGTTGTACGGCAGGATCGCCATCGCCCGGTCGACGATATCCTGCGCCAGGTCGTGATCGAGTTCGAACATGCACGGTGTTCCTTGCAAGGGTGATTGGTCAGGCGCACAGGGTCGGCACTCAAACCCTGTGCTCAGGCACAAAGACACGGGGCCTTGGGCTGGCCGAGACTCAAGGGGCGGTCAACGTTACCCCTTGGCTCGCAAAAATCATAATAAAGAGAGACTCGCCATGTCCCAGAGCGCAGCAGCCGTCCTGGCTACTCCAGACGAAAAGAACACCGTCTACAAACGCATTACCCTGCGTTTGATTCCCTTCATCTTCATCTGCTACCTGTTCAATTACCTTGACCGGGTCAACGTCGGCTTCGCCAAGCTGCAGATGCTCGACGCACTGAAATTCAGCGAAACCGTGTACGGCCTCGGTGCCGGGATCTTCTTTATCGGCTACGTGCTGTGCGGCGTGCCGAGCAACCTGGCCCTGACCCGGTTCGGCCCGCGGCGCTGGATCGCCCTGATGATGATCACCTGGGGCACACTGTCGACCTGCTTGCTCTTCGTCACCACCCCCACCCAGTTCTATACCCTGCGACTGTTCACCGGCGCGGCTGAAGCCGGTTTCTTCCCGGGCGTGGTGCTGTACCTCTCGCAATGGTTCCCGACGTTCCGTCGAGGCCGCATCATGGCGCTGTTCATGTCGGCCATCCCGGTGTCCGGCCTGCTGGGCAGCCCGTTTTCCGGTTGGATCCTCAATCACTTCGCCGCCGGCCAGGGTGGCCTGGCAGGCTGGCAGTGGATGTTCCTGCTGCAAGGGGTACCGACGGTCATCCTGGGAGCGCTGGCATTTTTCCTGCTCAGCGACACCTTCGCCAACGCACGCTGGCTGACCGCCGAGGAGCGCGCCGTACTCACTGCCGACCATGCGCAAGACCTGGCGAGCCAGCCGAAGACCGCCAGCGACTCCTTGCTCGCCGTGTTCAAGAACCCGGCGATCTGGGCGTTCGGCCTGGTCTATTTCTGTATCCAGAGCGGGGTGTACGCGATCAACTTCTGGCTGCCGTCGATCATCAAGAACCTGGGCTTCAGCGACAACCTGGTGATCGGCTGGCTGAGCGCGATCCCTTATCTGCTGGCAGCCGTGTTCATGTTGCTGGTCGGTCGCTCGGCGGACCTGCGCAAGGAACGTCGCTGGCACCTGGTAGTGCCGATGCTCATGGGCGCGGTCGGGCTGCTGATCGCGGTCAATTTCGCCGGCACACCGGCCATCGCCATTGTCGGCCTGTCCATCGCCACCATGGGAGCCCTCACCGGCCTGCCGATGTTCTGGCCGGTGCCCACCGCCCTGCTCAGCGCCGGCGCGGCCGCCGGTGGGCTGGCATTGATCAACTCCATGGGACAGATGGCGGGCTTCCTCAGCCCGTACCTGGTGGGTTGGGTCAAGGACGTCACCGGATCGACCGATGCGGCGTTGTACCTGCTGGCTGGCGTGATCGTCTGCGGCAGCCTGTTGGCGTTGCGCATGACCCGCACCCTGCGCGCCTGACGCCAATCCTCTGTGGGAGCGAGCTTGCTCGCGATAGCGGTCGAACAGTCAACATCAATA
Organism: Pseudomonas sp. NFACC32-1; assembly: GCF_900101215.1. Classification (NCBI taxonomy): domain Bacteria; kingdom Pseudomonadati; phylum Pseudomonadota; class Gammaproteobacteria; order Pseudomonadales; family Pseudomonadaceae; genus Pseudomonas; species Pseudomonas sp. NFACC32-1. Next base: position 15,094 of record NZ_FMUL01000025.1, on the reverse strand, counting down.
TCGACTGATCCGACGCCATCGCGAGCAAGCTCGCTCCCACAGGGATTCAGGGGGGTCCGATAAATCTGTTTGATCCGCGCGCCTGTTCTGGGGTTTGATTGGGCCTTTCCCATGGATGAAAGGATCTTGTCATGAGCTACCGCACGCTTGGCCATTCCGGGTTGCAAGTCTCGACCCTGACCCTGGGCACCATGATGTTCGGCGAACAGACCAGCACCGAGGATTCGCTGCGGATCATCGACAAGGCCTGGGACCAGGGCATCAATTTCATCGACACCGCGGACGTCTACACCAATGGTCGCTCCGAAGAAATCGTTGGCGAAGCGATTGCCAGCCGCCGCCAGGAATGGGTGCTCGCCACCAAGGTCGGGTTCGGCCCGGCGGACGGCGTGCCCAATCGCAGCGGCCTGAGCCGCAAGCACATCTTCAACGGTATCGAGGCCAGCCTGACTCGCCTGGGCACCGATTACCTGGATATCTACTACCTGCACCGAGAAGACCACAACACGCCGCTGCAGGTGACGGTGTCGGCCATCGGCGACTTGATTCGCCAGGGCAAGATCCGCTACTGGGGCCTGTCGAACTACCGTGGCTGGCGCATCGCCGAAGTGATCCGGATCGCCGACAGCCTGGGCATCGACCGCCCGGTGATCAGCCAGCCGCTGTACAACATCGTCAATCGCCAGGCCGAGACCGAGCAGATCACCGCCGCGCAGCATTACGGTCTCGGCGTGGTGCCCTTCAGCCCTCTCGCCCGGGGCGTGCTCAGTGGCAAGTACGCACCGGACGTTGCGCCGGATGCCAACAGCCGCGCCGGCCGGCAGGACAAGCGCATCCTGGAGACCGAATGGCGGGTGGAGTCTCTGCGCATTGCCCAGCAGATCCTGCAATACACCCAGGGCCGGGGCGTGGGGATCGTCGAATTCGCCATCGCCTGGGTGCTGAACAACCGCGCAGTGACCTCGGCCATCGTCGGGCCGCGCACCGAGGAGCAGTGGGATTCCTATACCAAGGCGCAAGCCGTGAAAATCACCGCGGAGGATGAAGCCTTCATCGATTCGTTGGTGACGCCGGGGCATGCCTCCACGCCAGGGTTCAACGATGTGGGGCATTTCGTGCCGGGACGCGTGCCGCTGACGTCCTAAGCACTCATCGAACAAGAACCTGGCGAGGGAGCTTGCTCCCGCTGGGCCGCGAGCGACCGCAATCCAGGGTTCGGTACGCTGCCCTGCGGGAGCGAGCTCCCTCGCCGCAACTACCCTTCTCACCACAACGGTGTTCCTGCCCATCAAAATAAGAGGCCTCAGTGTCCAAAGGCATCGCTCTATCGGTCTCAGCCTCTGCGCTGTTCGCCGTCATGTACTACTACACCTCGTTGCTCTCACCGTTGACCGGCCTGGAGATTTTCGGCTGGCGTATGCTGCTGACGATGCCATGCATGACCGTGTTCATGCTGGTGGCACGAGAGTGGCACCTGGTCACGGCGCTGATCCGCCGCCTGGTTGCCACGCCACGCCTGTTGATCGCGGCAATAGCCTCGTCGGCACTGATGGGCGCCCAATTGTGGCTGTTCATGTGGGCGCCGCTCAACGGCTACAGCCTGGACGTATCGCTGGGGTATTTCCTGCTGCCGTTGTCGATGGTCCTGACCGGCCGCATCGTCTATGGCGAACGCCTTTCTTACCTGCAAAAAGTCGCCGTGTTCTTCGCCACCCTTGGCGTGTTCAATGAGTTGTACCAAGTGGGTGGTTTTTCCTGGGCAACCTTGCTGGTGGTGTTGGGCTATCCGCTCTACTTCATCCTGCGCAAGCGCACCAAGACCGACAACCTGGGCGGGCTCTGGCTGGACATGACCCTGATGCTGCCGCTGGCCCTCTGGTTCGTGCAAAGCGGCGAACAGGGTTTCGAGGTGTTCAATCAATACCCGTGGCTGTCGCTGCTGATTCCGCTGCTCGGCGTGATCAGTGTTTCTGCGCTGGTGTGCTACATCGTCGCCAGTCGGTTGCTGCCGTTCAGCCTGTTCGGGTTGTTGAGCTATGTCGAACCGGTGCTATTGCTGGGCGTGGCGCTGCTACTGGGCGAAAGCATCAAGGCCACTGAATGGCTGACCTACATCCCCATCTGGATGGCCGTGGCGGTGCTGGTGTTCGAGGGATTCAAACACCTGATGCGGCAGCGGCGCCGGGACTGACGTACACACCGCTCCCACAAGGGTTTGCGTCGCTCAATAAAAAGCCCGCCTGGCATCACTGCCAGGCGGGCTTTTTTTTGCGCTCAGGTATTACTCGGTCGCCAGCACACCCCGACGCACCTGGTCACGCTCGATGGACTCGAACAGCGCCTTGAAGTTGCCTTCGCCGAAGCCGTCGTCGCCCTTGCGCTGGATGAACTCGAAGAACACCGGCCCCATCAGGGTTTCCGAGAAAATCTGCAGCAGCAGGCGCTTGTCGTCCGGGTTGGAGGAACCGTCCAGCAGGATCCCCCGCGATTGCAGCTCGCCCACCGGCTCGCCGTGGTTCGGCAGGCGGCCTTCGAGCATTTCGTAGTAGGTGTCCGGCGGCGCCGTCATGAAGCGCATGCCGATGCTCTTGAGCTTGTCCCAGGTCTTGACCAGGTCATCGGTCAGGAAGGCCACGTGCTGGATGCCTTCGCCGTTGAACTGCATCAGGAACTCTTCGATCTGCCCGGCGCCCTTGGACGATTCCTCGTTCAACGGAATGCGGATCATGCCATCCGGAGCGGTCATGGCCTTGGATGTCAGGCCGGTGTATTCGCCCTTGATATCGAAATAACGGATCTCACGGAAGTTGAACAGCTTCTCGTAGAAGCCGGCCCAGTAGGCCATGCGGCCGCGATAAACGTTGTGGGTCAGGTGATCGATGATTTTGAGGCCCGCACCCACCGGATGACGGTCGACACCTTCGAGGAACACAAAATCGATATCGTAGATCGAGCTACCCTCGCCAAAACGATCGATCAGGTACAGCGGCGCACCGCCGATGCCTTTGATCGCCGGCAAGTTCAGCTCCATGGGGCCGGTTTCGATGTGGATCGGCTGGGCGCCGAGCTCCAGGGCTCGCTTGTAGGCCAGCTGCGAATCCTTGACGCGAAACGCCATGCCGCACACCGACGGGCCATGCTCGGCGGCGAAGTAGGACGCCACGCTGTGGGGTTCGTTGTTGAGGATCAGGTTGATCGCACCCTGGCGATACAGGTGCACATCCTTGGAACGGTGCGTGGCCACCTTGGTGAAGCCCATGATCTCGAAGATCGGCTCCAGGGTATTGGGAGTCGGGGATGCGAACTCGATGAACTCGAAGCCCATCAGGCCCATTGGGTTTTCGTATAGATCTGCCATGTCGGCGCCTCATCATGCTTGTCAATTAACGGAGCGTTAGTTGCTGGCGATGCTGAGGACGCGGGGTGGCGCGCAGGAAATACCGCGAACGCTGCGGGCGAGGAAATCGCCATAGATCAGTTGTAACCCAAGTATCTTCATTGTCGACCCAAGGCTCTTGCGGGCGAGGCTTCTGCTGCCAGAAGACGTTATTCTTATATGCGTAAACCGATTCTACACAGCGTAACCCGATTTGTCCGCCTCCTGTATCAAATCGTCTTTTGCGCCGATCGTGCAAGAGGCTTGTTGCACAGGAAAATGCCCGTCAGGATCAATCCTGCGCCCACGCCCATCAGCGCGCCGAGTCGTTCATCGAGCAACAGGGCCCCCAGCAGCACGGCGGTGAGCGGGTTGAGCGCAATGAATACGCCGCAGCGGGTGGCGCCGATCCGGCGAATACCCTCGTACCAGGCAATGTAGGCCAGGGCCGAGCCCAACACACCGAGGTACAGCAGACTCAGCCACTGGCGCATATCCAGGCCACGCAGCGGCTCCAGCCGAGCTTCGCCCCCGGCCACGCAAGCCAGCCACAACATCCCCGTGCCCAGCAGAATCGACCAGGTGACGGTCTGCAACGGACCAAGGCTGTCGTTCAGGTTCCTGGAAAACAGCGAATAGATACCCCACCCCAACACGCAGCCGAAAATCAGCAGGTCTCCCATCCAGCCTTGTGCGGCGCTCTGCAGCGAGGACGGATCGCGGCTGACGATCACCAGACCCGCCCCGCCGATGCATAACACGATTCCCCAGACCTTTGAGGGGCCCAGCCGCTCCTTGAACAACCACCAGGACGCCAGGCCGATGACCGCCGGGTTCAAGGCCACGATCAGCGAAGCGCGCGACGCCTGGACATATTGCAACCCATGGAAAAAGCACAGGTTGTAGAAAAGGATGCCGAAGAACCCCAGCACGGCCAGTTGCAACGCCTGTTTCAGCGTGGGTCTGACCAGCGCGACCCTGGCCAGGCAGAGAAACAGCAACAGCGCGATACTGGCCAGCGAAAAGCGCAGACTGGCGGCCAGCAGGGGCTCCAGGGTACTGGACAACATCCTGCCGGCCACGAAGGTCCCGCCCCAGATCATGGTGACCATGGACAGGTTCAGGTACACCGGCAGGTCCGAGGAGGTTGGAGCAGTTTGTTCAAGGGTCTTCATGGTTCACCACATCAGTTCAATCGAATGCCGCCATGGCGTATTCTCGAACTCATGTCTTATCATCGTAAAATGAGCAAATACTCATGACCCTTACCCAGCTCGAAATATTCTCCCTGGTCGCTGAACTGCGAGGGTTCACCGCCGCAGCGATGCGGCTGGGGGTCAGCCAGTCAGCGGTATCCCACGCTATCAAGTCGCTGGAGCAGGAGCTGGGCGTCGAATTGTTCAGGCGCCATCAATCCTTGGTGGAACTCACCGACATCGGCCAGCAACTGCTGTCACGGGCCCGGGCCATGCTCGGGCTGGCCAACACCTTGCGCCAGGAAGCCGCCGACGCCCAGGGCATGCGCCGGGGCACGTTGCGTATCGGCTCGTTCGGTCCGACCTCCTCCATGAAGTTGCTGCCCCCTATCCTGCAACGCTATCGAGCGTTGCACCCGGGCATCGAGGTTCATATCGACGAAGGACCGGACCGCCAGGTCATCCAATGGCTGGATGAACGACGGATCGACATTGGCTTCGTGGTCCTGCCCGAGGAGCGTTTCGATACCGTCGCCCTGATGGAGGACCAGATGGTGGCCCTGCTTCCCGCCACCCATCCCCTCGCCGCCCGATCCAGCCTGGGCCTGAAGGACCTGTGCGACGACCCTTTCGTGCTCACCGAGGCCGGCTCCTCGGAGCTGGTCACACGCCTGTTCAACGCCGAGCGGCTCACGCCAAACGTACGCTATCGCTGTTCGCAGGTGCTCAGCACGTTGAATGTGGTGAGCCGGGGCGAAGCCGTGACCGTGGTCTCGGAAGGCTCGCTACCGGAAGGCGAGCACTGCGGCTTCGTAGTCCGTCCCTTGGCCCCACGGGTCCCGCGCCGGATCGGCCTGGCAGTGCTGGACAGCCGCCAGGTTTCGCCTGCCACCCAGGCGTTCATCGACTTGGCCAGATCCACCTGAATCAGGCTCTGTACGAACAACCTTGAGACTCGCTCATGCTGCGCTGAAAACAGCCTCGGATTACTCATGTACTCCAATGAACTGCGCTTGCTTGGCTGTTTTCGCCTTGCCTGACCTTCGGCTCAAGACTGTTCGTACAGAGCCTGATAGACGCCACTGTGTGATAACACTTTGCAATTAAGGGACAGTGGAGCTGCAACTTTGCGTCGAATTATCTAGTGCATCATAGTTGGCTCAAAGCCCTGACGCGGCGTGCCTGCCGGGACTCCAACTAGTAGGAAAACGTTTGCCATTGTTACATAACGAAAAAGTTACGATTTACACTCCCCGGTTTAACTACTACAATTTTTCTACCTGTGCTGGATAGCAGGGAGTCATTTATCACCGAGTCGCGTCAAGGCGCTTGGCTTATAGCTTTGTTTGCGGTTGGTATCAGCCACATATTTGATTGGAGTAACGATAATTGTCCAGACTCGCTGAATTTCGTAAAGCCGAAAAGGCCCTTCAGGACCAGCTCAAACAGCTGGAAAAGCTGAAGAACGATGCCGGGCTCAAGAAAGAAATCGAATTCGAAGAAAAGCTCCAGGGACTGATGAAAACCTACGGCAAGAGCCTGCGCGACATCATCGCGATTCTCGATCCGGGCCCGGCCAAGGCAGGCGCGGCAGCGGCCGGCAAGACCCCTAAAACGCGCCGCGCACGGGTGGTGAAGGTCTATCAGAACCCCCATACCGGCGAACTGATCGAAACCAAGGGCGGCAACCATCGCGGCCTGAAAGCCTGGAAAGAGCAGTACGGCGCCGAGACCGTTGACTCCTGGGTACGTACCTGACATCCAGCCTTGAATGAAAGCCCTGATCAACAGGGCTTTTTTATGGACTTCAACTTCTGGATTAAACCCAGAGTATCAGGCGGATAACCTTATAGTTTCAGGCTATTTCGTACCGCCTGTATTTCCTCCTGGCTTTCGGCAAACACCTGCGCCTGCCCGGCATAGGACAGTACATACGCCCGCCCGGCATTTAGTGCTGCAACCAGAGTCTGGGACAACACGTGCCGGCCATTTTGCGTGATTGTGCAAGTGGTCTCCAAAGCTGTTGCCTCGCCCAACATCGAAGCATGAATCTTATTGCAGACACTTTGATAACCGCCCTGGAAAAAATCCTTCTGGATTGATTTTCGCATTTCCAGCAGCACGCCCTGCAAGTTGACTTGATGATCGGGTTCCACAGGCGTCGCAGTCAGCTCCATGACCAACAATGCATTTCCCGCGGCATCGTTTTTGGTCGCTCGCTGGCGTGTAGTCCCTTGACGGGTTGGCGTGACGGCGTCTGAAGGCAACGACTCGACGACCCAGCCCTCGGGCCATGCGACCTGCGGTTCAGCCGCCTGGGCCTCGATACTCGCAACGAAGGCAAACGACAGGACAAACAGCGAAAGGAGCGGTCGAATCATCAGGTTGCACTCAAGGACGGATCGGCAAGTCTGAAGCCGGCCGCAAACACAGGCAATAGCCACTCGCGGTTTGGCGTTGCCGCGTCCCTTGCGTATCATGCTACAAGCCATTCAGCGCAGCCCCAGAACCGTCGCGATCCGCTCTGCGGCGCCGTCTGCCTCACTTCTTTTTGGAGGGCCCATGAGCCTGCACGAACTCGAACACTTCCCGGGCGTCACCGCCCAACCCGATGCCGCCACGACCCACTACGTCTTCAACCACACCATGCTTCGGGTCAAGGACATTACCAAATCGCTGGATTTCTACACTCGGGTTCTGGGTTTTACCCTGGTGGAAAAACGCGACTTCCCGGAAGCCGAATTCAGCCTGTATTTCCTGGCCCTGGTGGACAAGCGCCAGATCCCGGCCGATGCCGCGGCACGCACCGAATGGATGAAGTCGATACCAGGCATCCTGGAACTGACCCATAACCACGGCACCGAAAACGACCCGGCGTTCAGTTACCACGACGGCAACACCGACCCGCGCGGGTTCGGTCATATCTGCATCTCGGTGCCGGATGTCGTCGCGGCCTGCGAACGCTTCGAAGCACTGGGCTGTGACTTCCAGAAGCGCCTGAACGATGGCCGCATGAAAAGCCTGGCGTTCATCAAGGACCCGGACGGCTACTGGGTCGAGATCATCCAGCCAGCGCCACTGTAAGCTGCACTGATGCCTCTTGTGGGAGCGAGCTTGCTCGCGATGAGGGCAGCACATTCAGCATTGAGGCAAGCTGCCCCGCCGCCATCGCGAGCAAGCGCCCTCCCACAGAATGATGGGCGATAAAAAACCCCATGAGCCAAGGCTCATGGGGTTTTCCTTTTGCCCGCGATCGGCCGCTCAGGCCGGTGCGGAGGTGCGGATCAGGTGGTCGAAGGCTCCCAGCGAAGCCTTGGCGCCCTCGCCTACGGCGATCACGATCTGCTTGTACGGCACCGTGGTCACGTCACCGGCGGCGAACACGCCTGGGATCGAGGTTTCACCACGGGCATCGACCACGATCTCGCCACGTGGGGACAGTTCGACGGTACCCTTGAGCCAATCGGTGTTGGGCAACAGGCCGATCTGCACGAAGATGCCTTCCAGCGCCACATCGTGTACTTCTGCGCTTGGACGATCCTTGTAGCGCAAGCCGTTGACCTTCTGCCCGTCACCGGTCACTTCGGTGGTCTGGGCGTTGGTGATCACCGTCACGTTCGGCAGGCTGTGCAACTTGCGCTGCAACACGGCGTCGGCACGCAATTGCACATCGAACTCCAGCAAGGTGACATGGGCCACGATGCCCGCCAGGTCGATGGCGGCCTCGACACCGGAGTTGCCTCCGCCGATCACCGCCACGCGCTTGCCCTTGAACAGCGGACCGTCGCAATGCGGGCAGTACGCCACGCCCTTGTTGCGGTATTGCTGCTCGCCCGGTACGTTCATTTCGCGCCAGCGGGCGCCGGTCGCGAGGATCACGGTCCTGGCCTTGAGGCGCGCACCGCTGGCGAACCTGACTTCGTGCAGCTCGCCCTCTTTACCCGGCACCAGCGCATCGGCACGTTGCAGGTTCATGATGTCCACGTCGTACTGCTTGACGTGCTCTTCCAGGGCGACAGCCAGTTTCGGCCCTTCGGTTTCCTGGACCGAAATGAAGTTCTCGATGGCCATGGTGTCCAGCACCTGGCCGCCGAAACGCTCGGCCGCCACCCCCGTGCGGATGCCTTTGCGAGCCGCGTAGATCGCCGCCGAAGCACCGGCCGGGCCACCGCCGACCACCAGCACGTCGAAGGCATCCTTGGCGCTGATCTTCTCGGCCTGGCGTTCGATGCCGCTGGTGTCGATCTTGGCGAGAATTTCTTCCAACCCCATGCGGCCCTGGCCGAAGTTCACGCCGTTCAAGTAGATGCTCGGCACCGCCATGATCTGGCGTTCGTCGACCTCGGCCTGGAACAGCGCGCCGTCGATGGCGACATGGCGGATGTTCGGGTTCAGCACCGCCATCAGGTTCAGCGCCTGGACCACGTCCGGGCAGTTCTGGCACGACAGCGAGAAATAAGTCTCGAAGTTGAATTCACCCTTGAGGGAGCGGATCTGTTCAATGACTTCGACACTGGCCTTCGACGGGTGGCCACCGACTTGCAGCAGGGCCAGCACCAGCGAAGTGAATTCATGGCCCATGGGGATGCCGGCAAAACGCAGGCTGATATCGGCTCCCGGGCGATTCAACGAAAACGAAGGCTTGCGCGCATCGTTACCGTTGTCGAGCAAGGTAATCTTGTCGGAGAGACTGGCAACGTCTTTGAGTAAAGCGAGCATTTCCTGGGATTTCGCACCGTCGTCGAGGGATGCAACGATCTCGATCGGTTGGGTGACCCGTTCCAGATATGACTTCAACTGAGCTTTAAGATTGGCGTCCAACATACGGGCGATTTCCATTTTTTGAATTTCAGAAAAAACAACGCCCGAGCGAATCTCGCCCGGGCGTTTTTTGTGGGCGGTGCGGCTTACTCAGGTGCGGATGACCGCCCTCAAGGAACTCACGGTCTTAGATCTTGCCGACCAGGTCCAGGGACGGAGCCAGGGTGGCCTCGCCTTCTTTCCACTTGGCTGGGCAGACTTCGCCCGGGTGAGCGGCGACGTACTGAGCGGCCTTGACCTTGCGCAGCAGTTCGGAAGCGTCACGACCCACACCGCCGTCGTTGATTTCAACGATCTTGATCTGGCCTTCAGGGTTGATCACGAAGGTGCCACGGTCAGCCAGGCCGACTTCTTCGATCAGTACGTCGAAGTTGCGGGAAATCACGTGGGTCGGGTCGCCGATCATGGTGTACTGGATCTTGCCGATGGCTGGCGAAGTGTTGTGCCAGGCAGCGTGGGCGAAATGAGTGTCGGTGGACACGCTGTAGATCTCCACGCCCAGCTTCTGGAACTCGGCGTAGTTGTCGGCCAGGTCTTCCAGTTCGGTCGGGCAGACGAAGGTGAAGTCGGCTGGGTAGAAGAACACGACAGACCACTTGCCTTTCAGGTCGGCGTCCGAGACTTCAACGAAGTTGCCGTTTTTGTAAGCGGTAGCGGTGAACGGTTTGACTTGGCTGTTGATGATAGGCATCGATGTTTCTCCGTCAGGGTTGAAAAGTTGATGGAGTGAAGCTTACCCATTCATTCCCATGCTGGCTCATTGGCAAAGCTCATGCGAATAATTGGTTTTGGCTATCAGGAATCTCTATAGATAGAAGAACCCAAGCATAGAAGCTGCCGAAGGCCACGCTTCCCTATCTTGCGTCAGGGTGACGCAGGTCAAGAAAACGCAGCCTCCAGCCATCGGGCCTCGCCAGTGGCTCAGGCGGTGGGGGTACGCATGGTGACGAACTCTTCGGCGGCGGTCGGGTGAACGCCGATGGTTTCGTCGAAGTCACGCTTGGTAGCCCCGGCCTTGAGGGCGATGGCCAACCCCTGGACGATTTCACCGGCATCCGGCCCGACCATGTGGCACCCCAGCACCTTGTCGGTCCGGGCGTCCACCACCAGCTTCATCAGCGTGCGCTCCTGGCTGTCGGTGAGGCTCAGCTTCATCGGTCGGAAGCGGCTTTCGAAAACCTGCACCTCATGCCCCTCTTCCCGCGCCTGCTCCTCGGTCAGGCCAACCGTGCCGATGTTGGGCAGGCTGAACACGGCCGTGGGGATCATCCGGTAATCCACCAGCCTGTACTGCTCGGGCTTGAACAGCCGTCGCGCCACCGCCATGCCTTCGGCCAGGGCCACGGGCGTGAGCTGCACACGGCCGATCACGTCGCCGATGGCCAGGATGGACGGTTCCTGGGTCTCGTACCTTTCGTTGACCTGGACAAAGCCTTTCTCATCCAGGGTCACCGCGGTGTTCTCCAGGCCGAGGTTATCGAGCATCGGTCGCCGGCCGGTGGCATAGAACACGCAATCGGTGGACAGGACGCTGCCGTCCTTGAGCGTGACCTCAAGGCTGCCATCCGCCTGCTTGTCGATGCGCTGGATATCGGCGTTGAACCGCAGGTCCAGGCCGCGCTGGGTCAGTTCCTGGGCCAAATGCTTGCGCACTGCGCCGTCAAAGCCCCGCAGGAACAGCTCACCGCGATACAGCAGGGAGGTCTGCGCCCCCATGCCATGGAAAATACCCGCGAACTCCACTGCGATATAGCCACCGCCCACGACGATGATGCGCTTGGGCAGTTCCTTGAGGAAAAACGCCTCGTTGGAGCTGATGGCGTGCTCACGCCCCGGAATGTCCGGGATCACCGGCCAACCGCCCGTGGCGATCAGGATATGCTCGGCGGTGTGGCGCTGGCCGTTGATCTCGACTTCGTGGGGGCCGGTGACCTTCGCGTGGCCTTCATGCAGGGTCACCCCGCTGTTGACCAGCAGGTTGCGATAGATACCGTTGAGGCGGTTGATTTCCTGATTTTTGTTGGCGATCAGGGTGGCCCAGTCGAAACTCGCCTCGCCGGCGGTCCAGCCGTAGGCCGAAGCCTGCTCGAAATCATCGGCGTAATGGGCCCCGTAGACCAGCAGCTTCTTCGGCACACAGCCCACGTTCACACAGGTACCGCCCAGGTAGCGGCTTTCCGCCACGGCCACCCTGGCCCCGAACCCGGCAGCGAATCGCGCAGCCCGCACACCGCCGGAACCGGCGCCAATCACATACAGGTCAAAATCATAGGCCATCTTCAATCTCCTTTGGCAGGCCATCAGCATACCCGCTGCTTCCACAGTGGGCAGCCACATCGAGTAACTTTGCCAAAGGATATGGGCTCGAAAAACGAAAAAACCAGTGAGAGTTGACTCAAGAAGACAAAGCCGAGCGCGGCTCTTGTGGCGAGGAGATTTATCACCGCCGGGCTGTGCAGCGGCACTCCCCCATCGAAACTCGGCATGTGAACTCGATTGAGTGGTCAGCAGTGGGCCTGCCGTGCAGCCCAACGGGGATAAATCCCCTCGCCAATTTGTGGAGGAAAGCAGAATATTTTTTGCACATACAAAAACGCCCCGAACCAGTCGGGGCGTTTTTTCAAGGCACGGTGGCTATCAGTAGGCCTTGCCGGTCTTGTAGAAGTTCTCGAAGCAGAAGTTGGTCGCGTCGATATAGCCTTCGGCGCCACCACAGTCAAAACGACGGCCCTTGAACTTGTAGGCCATGACGCAGCCGTTCTGGGCCTGCTTCATCAGGGCGTCGGTGATCTGGATTTCGCCGCCCTTGCCTGGCTCGGTCTGTTCGATCAGGTCGAAGATATCCGGGGTCAGGATGTAGCGACCGATGATGGCCAGGTTCGACGGGGCATCTTCAGGCTTTGGCTTTTCAACCATGCTGTGGACGCGGTAGATGTCGTCGCGGATCATCTCGCCGGCGATCACACCGTACTTGTTGGTCTCCTGCGGATCGACTTCCTGGATCGCCACGATGGAGCAGCGGAACTGCTTGTACAGCTTGACCATCTGGGTCAGGACACCGTCGCCTTCCAGGTTGACGCACAAGTCGTCCGCCAGCACCACGGCAAAGGGTTCGTCGCCGATCAGCGGACGACCGGTCAGGATGGCGTGGCCCAGGCCCTTCATTTCGGTCTGGCGGGTGTAGGAGAACGAACACTCGTCCAGCAGCTTGCGGATGCCGACCAGGTATTTCTCCTTGTCGGTGCCCTTGATCTGGTTTTCCAGCTCGTAGCTGATGTCGAAATGGTCTTCCAGGGCACGCTTGCCACGGCCAGTCACGATGGAGATTTCATTCAGGCCCGCATCGAGGGCTTCTTCGACACCGTACTGGATCAGTGGCTTGTTCACCACCGGCAGCATTTCTTTGGGCATGGCTTTAGTCGCTGGCAGGAAGCGAGTACCGTAACCGGCTGCTGGGAACAAGCATTTCTTGATCATATGAATCCTTGTAAAGGCGGTGTGTACGACGAAATTCGGCGCAGTCTAATCAGGCTGTAGGCACCTTACAATGCCTGCACTGGCTAACCGATGCCATCATAGAGAAATAAACCGGCGGATAGTTCAATCGCCTTTCGTTTCCGGGGTTCAACGGTGTCCATTAAGCGTCCCGGGCACCGTTTGCGTGCATTTGACGTATCATGCGTCCTCGATTCCGCCAACGAGGCCAGCAGATGTCGGCACCACGAAACGCAAACGGTTATTCAGTCACCCAGGACAAGGACGGGCAATGGTGGATAGTCAACTACCACGGCGAACAGGTCGCCGGCCCCTTGCCCAGCAAGACGATGGCGGTGGAAGTGGCGGCGGTTTTCCAGGACGAACGCCCTGCCCCGGCGGCCAAGGAACGTGAACAGGCTCCAGCCCGCAGCCGCCGCAAGAAATGACCGAATCAGCCGCTGATGGAAAAAAACGTCTGGCTCAACCGGAAATGCAGGCGTTGGCCGCGTCCTGAACATCACCCGGGCGCACCGGCACATTGGACAGGCTTTCGTGCAGCTTGATGCCACTGCCGCTGGAACGCTCCTCGATGTCGAACACCGCAGCCGGAAGAGACGACAGTTTGCCTGGGACGATCAACCGCACGCCGTTCTTGTGAGGCTCCATCTGCAGTGCCCCGCGGCTGTCGGCCAGCCTGTCGGCAACACAGCGAGCGTACTCATGGGGCTTCTTGCCGGAGATGAAGCTCATGGTGGGCGGCGTCTGGTTGATGTCCGATACCGATGCACATCCACCCAAGGCCAATGCCAACACCCACACGCAACGCTTCATATCAATCCTCCGATAAAGACCCTCCGACAATGCAAACGGTGTTTTTCTCCGGCGCACGACGCTTTTTTTGTTCCACGCCACTGCATCATACGAACAAAGCCCCGGCGTGGGTCGGTTATTGGTCGCCGGTGCTGGTAAACTGCCCGCCTATCGCAGCCCCCTGCCGTTTTGATCGTGTAGAAAAGCCCTTCTGGAGGCGCCCATGAAATTCATCCACCAGCGCGAGCACCTCAACGAAGACGACATTGTTGTCATCGAATGCTCCCAAATGTGCAACATCCGCCTGATGAGCGACGCCAATTTCCGCAGTTTCAAGAATGGTGGGCGGCACACTTACCATGGCGGCGCGTTCGATAAATTCCCCGCGAAAATCACCGCCCCGAGCACCGGTTTCTGGAACATCACCATCGACACCGTCAGCCGCCGGGCCATCAGCGTCACGCGCAAGCCGAACCTGACCCACAAGATCAAGATCATCCGGCGCTCCAGCTCCAAACTGAGCTGAATATCGCCCACACTTCAACTGCAGGTAAAACCGTGGACCAGACGACCAAATACGTCATCAAGTACAAGCTCAATGGCGAGCGCCGTTTCGAATTCGCGCAACTGGAAACCGGAACCGAAGAAGAAGCCCGGGCCGTGCTGCAGGCGCAGCACGGCCAGGCCAACGATGAGATTACTGACGTCAAGGTCAGTAAGGCATTGTGAAGGGCTCGGGCTTTCGTGGCAGGGCAATGACGGGGACCCGTCGATCCCGGTTACGGCAGCCCATCCAGCCCCTGTTTGCAGGGTTGATTGCTTAAAGGGCAGTTCCGAAGAGTTTGACCGTGGTATCGACGGTGATTCCTCCCTCCACTATCTCCTCCCCCCTGGAATCCTCTATCCGAGTGATCACAGGCTCTATCTCCGGCGCACCTTGCCCGATCACGGTCGCATGGGCCGTTTTTGAGGTACCTATCAGTGTCGTGCCCCTGAACAGTTTGTAGGACATTTCTACCGTGCTGTCCGGAATAACCTTGTCGTTGGGAATTTCCAGCACACAGGCCTGTTTCTGCCCAAAACCATCGGTTTCGACCGTTCCCGTCTCGCTGTGGGTGACATTCGGCTGGCCTGCCACCTTCGCGACGTAGGTCGCCTCGATCGTATCCCCCGGCAGGAAGCGTGAGTCACCGGTCAAGATGATCAACAACAGCGGGTTGGTGCCCAGCTTGTCGAGGTCGATGGTGCTGGGATCGTCGGTTCCGTCGCTGGCGATTTCCCGCGGGATCGGCACCGGCAGTCGAAGGCCGGCCTGGTCCACGTCCACGATCTGTATTGCCGAAAAGGGTGAGTCAAGGTCCGGCGAGTTGCCCAACTGGTCGGTGACCGTGAAGGAAAACATGAACTCGGGATG
>NZ_FMUL01000016.1:0-133138 GCF_900101215.1 Pseudomonas sp. NFACC32-1 | reverse complement strand
CGGTTCATCAGGGTCAGGCCCGGCACGCCGACGGCGGCGAAGTTGAAGTCGTGGCGCACTTGCCAGGACTTTTCCTTGGCGTTGTCGTAGCTGGAGTTGTAGCTGTCGTTGGCCAGGGTACCGCCGCTGGTGCCGTTGACCCGCATCCAGGCATCGTCGCCGCCGACTTTCTGCAGGCCGACATAGAAGGTGTTGCCGCCATATTTGGCCGAGAGCATGGCGAAGGCGGTCTTGTTGTCTAGGTCACCGGCCAGGGCGCTGCCGTTTTCCTTGCCGATGAAATAGCCGAGATTGGCGCCCAGGGTCCAGTCGCCCATGGGCTGGCTGTGGGTCAGGTTGAAATATTGCTGCTGGTAGATGTCGGACAGTTCCGCGTACCACACGCCCACCTGGGTGCGTTTTTCGTTGAAGGCGTATTCGCCGCCGCCGAAGTTGAAGCGGTCGGAGGTGGCGGCGGGGCGGCCGTTCATGAACATGTCTTCCATGCTCGCATCGTTGCGCGGGCTGTTGCCGCGGAACTGGCCGCCATAGAGGCTCAGGCCGGCGATCTCGGTGGAAGTGACCTGGCCGCCGCGGAAGGTCTGCGGCAGGGAGCGACCGTCGTCGGAACGCAGGATCGGCAGCACCGGCATCCATTCGCCGACCTTCAGCTCGGTCTTGGAGACCTTGGCCTTGAGCGCGACGCCCAGGCGGCCGAAGTCATCGGCGGGGCGACCGTCGTCGTGCACCGGCAGCAACTGCGTTCCTGCCGTGCCACGGCCACCATCGAGCTTGACCGAGTACAGGCCCAGCACGTCCACGCCGAACCCCACCGTGCCCTGGGTGAAACCGGACTTGGCGTCGAGGATGAAACTCTGGGTCCATTCCTCGGCCTTGCCCTGGGCATTGTTCGGGTTGGTGAAGTTGCGGTTGAAGTAAGCATTGCGCAGGTTCAGCGTGGCCTTGGCATCCTCGACGAACCCCGACTCTGCGGCCAGGGCGGGCAGGGCGGCACCCGCGAGTGCGACGGCGATGGCGCTGGGAAACAGATGCTGTGTGGGCTTCATGGGCTTATCTCTGGTTTTTATGGACGAAGCGAGTCGATGCCGCAATCGTGCGATTGCAGACGGTACGGTGGAGCGGGTCGGTTGAACGGCTGAGGATCAGCCGGGAGAAGCAGGGCGTGTGGACATGGCGTCGAACCTGTTGTTATTGGTTTTGTGCGAGCGATGGTGAAGCGCGCGCCGGGATCGGTTCAATCGCCGATGACGGGTTTTGGGCGATTATCGAACAGCAAAAAATGCTTTGGCGGATGGGAGTCCTGTGGGTGGTGGCTCACAAAGGCTGCACATCCAGCACTGATGCAGGCTGATCCACCGCCATCGCGAGCAAGCTCGCTCCCACAGGTTGATGTGTTGAGTTCGGAATCGATGAACAAAAAAGCCCACCTTTCGGTGGGCTTCGTGTTTCAGTGGCCAGGCATCAAATCAGAACAGTTTCATCGGCGGCGCTTTCTCTGCCACCGGCTCGTTCTTGCCGGTCTCGGCGTTCCAGCCACCGCCCAGAGCCTTGTACAGGTTGACCTCGCTGGTCAACTGCGCGAGGCGGTCGGTGATCAGCGATTGCTGGGCGCTGAACAGCTGGCGTTGGGCGTCGAGGAAGGTCAGGTTGCTGTCGACCCCAATGCGGTAGCGCCGCTCGGCCAGGCGGTAGTAGTCCTGGTTGGAGGCAACATAGGCCGTCTGGGCCTGCAACTGTTCGTTGTAGGTACGACGCGCGGCCAGGCCGTCGGAGACTTCCTGGAACGCCGTCTGGATCGCCTTCTCGTAGTTGGCGACGTTGATGTCCTTCTGGATCTTGGCGTAATCCAGGCTCGCCCGCAGGCTGCCGGCGTTGAAGATCGGCAGGTTGATCTGTGGCGCGAACGTCCAGGTGCCCGAGCCGCCCTTGAACAGCCCGGACAGGTCCGGGCTCAATGTGCCGGCGTTGGCCGTCAGGCTGATGCTGGGGAAGAACGCGGCCCGCGCGGCGCCGATGTTGGCGTTGGCGGCCAGCAGGTTGCGTTCGGCCTGGAGAATATCGGGACGACGTTGCAGCAGGTCCGACGGCAACCCGGCCGGCACTTCACTGAGCAGGTCATCGCTGAGCGGTTGCGTGTTCAGGTTGGCCGGCAGGCTGGTGCCCAGCAGCAGGGTCAGGTTGTTTTCATCCTGGGCTACCTGGCGGGTGTAGCGCGCCAGCTGGACCCGAGCGTTTTCCACTGCAGTGCGCGCCTGGCTCAGGTCGAGTGCCGAGGCTACGCCGACATCGGCGCTACGGGTGGTCAGCTGGAGGCTTTGCTCGTAGGTCGCCAGGGTGTCCTGGGTCAGCTTGAGCAGTTCCTTGTCGGCTTGCCAGGTCAGGTAGGCGTTGGCCACGTTGGCCACCAGGCTGATCTGGGTGCTGCGGCGCGCTTCCTCGGTGGCAAAGTAGCTTTGCAGCGCTTGTTCGCTCAGGCTGCGGACCCGGCCGAACAGATCCAGCTCATAGGCACTGATGCCCAGGGTGGCCGAGTAGGAGCTGCTGATGGCCGCTTCGCCGGTCTGCGAGGCCCGGGCCGGCAGGCGCTGGCGGCTGCCGGAACCGGTGGCCGAGACTGCCGGGAACAGATCCGCCCGCTGGATGCGGTATTGCGCGGCATAGGCGTCGATGTTCAGCGCGGCGACCCGCAGGTCGCGGTTGTTTTCCAGGGCCACCTGGATCAACTGCTGCAGCGCCGGGTCATGGAAGAACTGTTTCCAGCCCTGTTCCGCGGCAGCCTGGCTGGCTGCCTTGGCCGGTTCGTAGGCCGGACCTTGCGGGTATTGCGCCGCGACCGGTGCTTCGGGTCGCTGATAATCGGGAATCAGCGAGCAGCCGCTGAGCACGACGGCGGCGATGGTCAGAGAGAGTAGCGACTTGCTCATTGCCCAGCCTCTTTGGAAGTTTCAGGAGCGTCGTCCTGGTCGGCATTTTTGCGACGGCCTATCGACGACACGGTCACGAAGAACAACGGCACCCAGAAAATCGCCAGGACGGTGGCGGTCAGCATGCCGCCGATCACCACTGTGCCAATGGCGTGTTGGCTACCTGAGCCTGCGCCTGTGGAGATTGCCAGGGGTACAACACCGAGAATGAACGCCAGCGAGGTCATGATGATCGGCCGCAGGCGCATACGGCAAGCTTCAATGGCAGCTTCCTGCAAGCCCTTGCCTTGTTCATGCAGTTCCTTGGCGAATTCGACGATCAGAATCGCGTTTTTGGCTACCAGGCCTATGGTAGTCAACAGCCCTACCAAGAAGTACACGTCGTTGGACAGACCGCGCAAACTGGTCGCCATCAACGCACCGATGATCCCCAGCGGTACCACAAGTACGATCGCTATCGGAATCGACCAGCTTTCATACAACGCCGCCAGACACAGGAATACCATCAGGATCGACAGCGCGAACAGCGCTGGCGCCTGGGACCCCGCGAGTCGTTCTTCATACGACAGACCTGTCCAGGAAATACCAACACCGGCAGGCAGCTTCTTGGCGATGGCCTCGACTTCGGCCATGGCTTCGCCGGTGGAGTAGCCCGGTGCCGGGACGCCCAGGATTTCCATCGCTTCCACCCCGTTGTAGCGGGCCAGTTTCGGCGAACCGTAGATCCATTCGCCCTTGGCGAACGCGCTGAACGGTACCATGGTTCCAGAGCTGTTGCGTACGTACCATTTCTGCAGGTCTTCGGGGCTCATGCGAGCATTCGGTTGCCCCTGTACGTACACCTTCTTCACCCGGCCGCGGTCGATGAAGTCGTTGACGTAGCTACTGCCCAGGGCAATCGACAGGGTGCTGTTGATGTCCGAAATGGTCACGCCCAGGGCGCTGGCTTTTTCGTCATCGATTTCCAACTGGTATTGCGGCTCGTCATTCAGGCCGTTCGGGCGAACCTGGGCCAGGACCTTGCTCTGGGACGCCATGCCCAGGAACTGGTTGCGTGCTTCCATCAGCTTTTCGTGGCCGATGCCGGCACGGTCCTGCAGGAACACGTCGAAACCGGTGGCGTTACCCAGCTCCATCACCGCCGGCGGGGCGAAGGCGAACACCATCGCATCGCGGAAGGTAAAGAAGTGCTGCTGGGCGCGGGCCGAGATCTTGAACACTGTGTTGTCGGCGTTACGCTCTTCCCATGGCTTGAGCATGATGAACGCCATGCCCGAGCTCTGGCCACGACCGGCGAAGTTGAAGCCGGTCACGGTGAACACCGAGGCCACGCCATCGCCTTCGCCGCCGTCCTTGCCCGGGCGCAGCAGGAACTCACGCATCTTGTCCACCACCACCTGGGTGCGCTCGGCGCTGGAGCCGGCCGGTGTCTGCACCTGGGCAAACAGCACGCCCTGGTCTTCTTCCGGGAGGAACGAGGATGGGATACGCATGAACAACCAGATCATACCGACGAAGATAATCAGGTAGGCCAGCAGATACGGCGCTTTATGCCGCAGGATGTTGCCGACTCCCCGTTCGTAGCTTTGCACGCTGCGGTCGAAGTTTCTGTTGAACCACCCGAAGAAGCCGCGTTTGTGCGTGCCATGTTCCCCTTTCGGGATAGCCTTGAGCATGGTGGCGCACAGGGCGGGGGTGAAAATCAGCGCAACCAGCACCGACAGGGCCATGGCCGAGACGATGGTGATGGAGAACTGCTTGTAGATCACCCCGGTGGAGCCGCCGAAGAACGCCATCGGCAACAGCACCGCCGACAGTACCAGGGCGATACCCACCAGGGCCCCCTGGATCTGGCCCATGGATTTCCTGGTGGCTTCCTTGGGGGACAGGCCTTCTTCGCTCATCACCCGCTCGACGTTTTCCACCACGACGATGGCGTCGTCCACCAGCAAGCCGATGGCAAGCACCATGCCGAACATGGTCAGGGTGTTGATACTGAAACCGAACGCCGCGAGGACCCCGAAGGTGCCCAGCAATACCACCGGCACGGTCATCGTGGTGATGATGGTGGCGCGGAAGTTCTGCAGGAACAGGAACATCACCAGGAACACCAGCACGACCGCTTCGACCAGGGTTTCCACCACGCCCTTGATCGACTCGCTCACCACCGGCGTGGTGTCATAGGGGAACACCACTTCCATGCCTGGCGGGAAGAACGGCTTGAGGTCGTCCACGGTCTTGCGCAGGGCCTTGGCCGTGTCGAGGGCGTTGGCACCGGTGGCCAGGCGCACTGCCAGGCCCGAGGCCGGGGCACCGTTGAACTGGGCGTTGATGCTGTAGTTCTCGCCGCCCAGGCCCACCTCGGCGACATCGCCAAGGCGTACTTGCGAGCCATCCGGGTTGACCTTGAGCAGGATCGCCTTGAACTGGTCGGCGGTCTGCAGGCGGGTCTTGCCGATGATGGTGGCGTTCAGTTGCTGGCCGGGCACGGCGGGCAGGCCACCGAGCTGGCCGGACGAGACCTGGACGTTCTGTGCGGAGATGGCGGTACTCACGTCCGACGGTGTCAGGTTGTAATTGTTCAGCTTGGCCGGGTCGAGCCAGATCCGCATCGCGTACTGGGCACCGAAGACCTGGAAGTCGCCGACACCCGAGGTGCGCGAGATCGGGTCCTGCATGTTCGACACGATGTAGTTGGAAAGGTCTTCCCGGGTCATGGTGCCGTCGCGCGACACCACGCCGATCACCATCAGGAAGTTCCTCACCGACTTGGTCACGCGGATACCCTGTTGCTGCACTTCTTGCGGCAGCAGCGGGGTGGCCAGGTTCAGCTTGTTCTGGACCTGGACCTGCGCGGTGTCGGAGTTGGTGCCCTGCTCGAAGGTCGCGGTGATGGTCATGCTGCCGTCGGAGTTACTTTCCGAGGAGACGTAGCGCAGGTTGTCGATACCGTTGAGCTGCTGTTCGATGACCTGCACCACGGTGTCCTGCACGGTCTGCGCGGACGCGCCCGGGTAGGTCACCTGGATCGCGATGGCCGGTGGCGCGATGCTCGGGTACTGGTTGATCGGCAACTTGAGGATCGATAGAGCCCCGACCAGCATGATCACCAGGGCGATCACCCAGGCGAAGATCGGACGGTCGATAAAGAATTTCGACATGGTTTACTCCCCTTTGCCGCCGGCTGCTTTGTCAGCTGCCTGGGCGGGGGCCGGGTTCTTGGTGCCCACATTGGTGGCTTCGGTGGCCTTGACTTCCACCCCTGGCCGTACGTACTGCAACCCTTCGGTAATCACGCGATCGCCGGCCTTGAGCCCGTCTTCGATCAGCCACTGGCTGCCGACGGTGCGGCTGGCCTTGAGCTGACGCAGCTCGACCTTGTTGTCCGGGCCCACCACCAGGGCGGTCGGCATGCCTTTGAGGTCGCGGGTCACGCCTTGTTGTGGAGCGAGGATCGCCGCGCTGTTCACACCCGCCTGCAATTGCGCATGGACGAACATGCCCGGCAGCAGGGTGTGGTCCGGGTTGGGGAACACGGCGCGCAAGGTGACGGAGCCGGTGGTCTGGTCAACCGACACTTCGGAGAATTCCAGCTTGCCCTCGTGGGCGTACTGGCTGCCGTCTTCCAGGATCAGTTTGACCGTGGCGGCATTGTCGCCGGCCTTCTGCAACCGGCCACTTTCCAGCTCGCGGCGCAGTTGCAGCAGTTCCACCGAGCTCTGGGTCACGTCGACATAGATCGGGTCCAGTTGCTGGATGGTTGCCATCGCTTCTGTCTGGCCGTTGCTGACCAGGGCGCCTTCGGTTACCGAGGAGCGCCCGATACGCCCGGAGATCGGCGCGTAGACCTTGGTGTAGCGCACGTTGATCTGGGCGGTTTGCAGGTTGGCTTCCGACTCGAGGCGATTGGCCACGGCGGTGTCGTATTCCTGGCGACTGACGGCCTGTTCATCCACCAGTTGCTTGTAGCGGTCGGCAATGGACTTGGTGGAACGCAGGTTGGCCTCGGCGCTCTTGAGCGTGGCTTCGTATACGGCCGGGTCGATCTGGTACAGCTGCTGGCCGGCCTTGACGTCGGCGCCTTCCTTGAACAGGCGCTTGAGGATGATGCCGTTGACCTGCGGGCGAACCTCCGCCACGCGGAACGCGCTGGTGCGCCCCGGCAATTCGGACGTCAGGGTGAAAGGTTGGGTCTTGAGGGTGACGACGCCGACCTGAGGAGGTGGTGCGGCAGGGGCCGCTTCTTCCTTCTTACATCCGCTGAGCAGCGATGCCAGGGCGATGGCGGTAACCAGAGCGGTAACAGCTGGCTTGAAGTGCATGGAAATCCTCGGGTCAGGCACGCAACGGGCGCACTCGAAAGGTGGAAGGTTAAAAAGGCGCATTTTCAACTAGTAGGTTGCTAAGAAATATACTTACGTACATGGTTGTTTGTAAACAGCCAAATTGCGTACCATCCGGTTTACAAAAGCCTGACAAAGGCTCGTACAGACCGGGAGCGCGTTCCATGGACGATCGCCTCCCATTCGTTCAGCTGACCTTTACGCATTGCTGACGCATCCTGATTGAGGTGGTTACTGCCATGGTCCGTCGTACCAAAGAGGAAGCCCTGGAGACTCGCAGCCAGATACTCGAAGCGGCCGAAAAGGCTTTTTTCGAGCGGGGCGTGGCGCGCACGACGCTGGCTGACATCGCGACGCTGGCCGGTGTGACGCGCGGTGCCATCTACTGGCATTTCAGCAACAAGGCGGATCTGCTCCAGGCCATGCTCGATACCTTGCACGAGCCGCTCGATGACCTGGCGCGCGCCAGTGAAAATGAAGAGGAACTCGACCCCCTGGGGTGTGTGCGCAAGCTGCTGGTTCGCCTGTTCCAACAGGTGGCCCTGGACCCGAAAACCCGACGCATCAATGAGATTCTTTTCCATAAGTGCGAGTTCACCGACGAAATGTGCGATTTGCGCCAGCAGCGGCGCCAGGTCAATCTCGACTGCAACGTGCGGATCGCGCTGTCGCTGCGCAATGCGATGAATCGCGGCCAACTGCCGGATGACCTGGATACCGACAGGGCGGCGATCGCTCTTCACGCCTATATAGACGGCATTCTGTACCAGTGGCTGCTGGCACCCGACAGCTTCGCGCTGGCGGGTGAGGCCGAGCGCTGGGTAGACATCGGGCTGGACATGCTGCACCTGAGCCCCAGCCTGCGCAAATGAAACAAAATGAGTAATTGCATCGGTTTGTGTCAATAGCGGATCGGCAAAACCCGCCGGGCATGGATCCCGGCGGGTCGTTCATGGAGCAGTTGCCAGGTCCGGCGACAACGCGCTATCGCTCGATCATGCCGGATCACCATGGCAGCTTCATGTATGGGGTGGCATTGCGGCGCCTGTGCGGGGCGATCCGCAACTGTCCATTAAATTACTCGACAATAAGGCGGACGGTGTAGCTGAAAGGCGGCTCCAGCATCTTCTGGGAAATTTCCGAGCGGCAGGTATATTCGCCATTGCCGGTGTAGGCGGTCCTGCTTTTCCAGTCGGGTCGATAACGAGGTTCGAGAACACCAAAACCGATAGGGGCTTCGAATCGGGTTTGTACTTGGCAGCCGAATTCGGACCCGTCCATTTGATACGAGAGCAGAATTTCGATCGGCTTGACTTTTCTCAGGCTGGGTTGCCAGTCGGAAGTGGGATAAGTGTATTTTCTTTTATTGACGAAATAGATATTTCGAGTGGACTTGGAGGCAACATCGTAACCGCTCAGGGACAAGTCCGCCGGCTGTGCCGGGTTTGTGACCATGTTGATCATGTTCAGGGTGCGCGGGGTGTTATTGGTGATCTCCACGGTGACCCCGGTATTGGCCAGGCTGCTGGCAACCATCGCCGGTCCGAATAGCAGGGCAAGGGTGAAACTTTTCAGAATGTTCATAGTAAGGTATCTCTTTTTACAGGCTCGCTAAAGCCCACATAGGTATTGATAGTGTGTTGTTTGGTTTGATTCAAAGGGGTTGCGTGATGAACTATTTATCGGGATTTAATTGATTGATGGCTGTGAGCTTATAAGTGGTAATCCATTGGCTGAGTAGTAATTGGTTCGGGCTTTATTATTAGCGTTGTTGAATGCTTGAATCCACAGCAGCTGCTTGTTGTCTTGTTATTTGATATTTCGGTTGTTGCTGGTCCGTTGGATTCTAAAAACTGCAGGTATAAAAAAGCCCCGGCTCTTTCGAGTCGGGGCTTTGGGTAAGGCCTGGTTTTCTGACTTACATCACCGGGTAGTCGATATAACCCACCGGACCTTTGCCATAGAAGGTTTCCGGGTGCGGTTCGTTCAGCGGTGCATCGGCTTTCAGTCGGGCCGGCAGGTCCGGGTTGGCAATGAACGGCACGCCGAAGGCCACGGCATCGGCTTTGCCTTCGGCCAGCCAGGCATTGGCGCGGTCCTTGGTGAAACGTTCGTTGGCGATGTACGGGCCGCCGAACGCTTGCTTGAGTTGCGGGCCAATGCTGTCGTCGCCTTCCTTCTCGCGCGAGCAGATGAAGGCAATGCCGCGCTTGCCCAGTTCCCGGGCCACGTAGCTGAAGGTTTCCAGGCGATTCTCGTCGCCCATGTCATGGGAGTCGGCCCGTGGCGCCAGGTGCACGCCGACCCGGCCGGCTCCCCAGACTTCGATGGCTGCGTCGGTCACTTCCAGTAGCAGGCGGGCTCGGTTTTCCAGGGAGCCGCCGTAATTGTCGGTGCGCTGGTTGGTGCTGCTTTGCAGGAACTGATCGAGCAGGTAGCCGTTGGCACCGTGGATTTCCACACCGTCCAAGCCGGCGGCCTTGGCATTTTCGGCGCCTACGCGGTAGGCATCCACGATGTCGGCGATCTCAGCGGTTTCCAGCGCGCGTGG
Source organism: Pseudomonas sp. NFACC32-1 (assembly GCF_900101215.1). Taxonomy (NCBI): domain Bacteria; kingdom Pseudomonadati; phylum Pseudomonadota; class Gammaproteobacteria; order Pseudomonadales; family Pseudomonadaceae; genus Pseudomonas; species Pseudomonas sp. NFACC32-1. The sequence goes on along the minus strand of NZ_FMUL01000016.1, from coordinate 123,320 downwards.
CGTTGGATAGTCGGCCAGTGGACGAACCAGGCTGACATGGCCCTTGGGTTGGATGGCGCTGGGGGCAACCGGTGTTTCACCGTTCAGGTAGGACGGATGGGAGATGCGGCCCACATGCCACAGCTGCAGGAAAATCTTGCCGCCGGCACCGTGTACCGCCTTGGTGATGTTGGCCCAGCCGCGCACCTGGTCGTTGGACCAGATACCCGGGGTATCCGGATAGCCCACGCCCATCGGCGTGACGGAGGTCGCCTCGCTGAGGATCAGGCCGGCGGAGGCGCGTTGCACGTAGTACTCGGCCATCAGCGCATTCGGCACACGGCCTGCGTCGGCGCGGCAACGGGTGAGCGGTGCCATGATGATGCGGTTTTTCAGTTCGATGTCGCCGAGTTTGATCGGGTCGAAAATGGTGGTCATGAATGACTGCCTCGTCAGTGTCAGGGATTGTTGAGAGTCAAGGGGTGGCCGGTGCCAGGTCGGCATTGCCGCCCCGGCGGAAAGTGATCAGGGTGACCAGCAGCGCCAGTACCGCGAGGGCGCCGGCGGCCAGGGGCACGGCGGTCAGGCCCAGGCCGTGGTCGATGACGCTGCCGCCGACCCAGGCACCCAGGGCGTTGCCGATATTGAAGGCGCCGATATTCAGGGTGGAAACCAGGTTCGGCGCGGACTTGCCGAAGGTCACCACGTTTACCTGCAGGGCCGGCACGGCGGCAAAGCAGGCGGTGGCCCACAGGAACAGGGTGATTTCGCTGGGGATCAGCGCCACGCTGGTCCAGCTCAGCATGGTGGACACCACGGCCATGGCGATGAACACGCCCATCAGGGTGTTCGACAGGCTCCTGTCCGCCAGCTTGCCACCGATGATGTTGCCCAGGGTCAGGCCCAGGCCGATCAGCACCAGGGTCCAGGTCACGCCACGGGGCGATACGCCGGTGACCTCGCCCAGCAAGGGAGCGACGTAGGTGAACAGGGCGAATACCGAAGCGGAAAACAGGGCCGTCATGGTCAGGGACAGCCACAGGCCGGCGCCCTTGAGCGCCACCAGTTCCGAGCGCATGTCGAGTTTTTCTTCATCGCGCTTGGCCGGCAGGAAGCGGATCAGGCCAATCAGCGCCACCACGCCGATGACGGTCACGGCCCAGAAGGTCGAGCGCCAGCCGGCTTCCTGGCCCAGTGCGGTGCCCAGCGGCACGCCGAGCACGTTGGCCAGGGTCAGGCCGGTGAACATCAGGGCCACGGCCGAGGCACGCTTGTTGGGCGCCACCAGGCCGGCGGCCACCACCGAGCCGATGCCGAAGAACGCGCCATGGCACAGGGCGGTGACCACCCGGGCGAACATCAGCACGTTGTAGTCGCTGGCGATGGCGCAGAGCAGGTTGCCGACGATGAAGATCCCCATCAGCACCACCAGTGCGGCCTTGCGCGGCAGACTGGCGGTAGCCAGGGCCATGAACGGCGCACCGATGGCCACGCCCAGGGCGTAGCCAGTCACCAGCCAGCCGGCACCCGGGATCGAGACTCCCAGGTCGGCCGCCACATCGGGCAGCAGGCCCATGATGACGAACTCAGTGGTGCCGATGGCGAAGGCGCTCAGGGCCAGGATGAGTAGCGAGAGGGGCATGGCGGGTCCTTGTCGAATCAGAGCTCTTGGCTCATTTGCTTGAGGAACTGCTGGATCACTTCCTCGTTGCGTTTGAAGAAGTGCCATTGACCGACCTTCTGGCTGGTGATCAGCCCCGCCCGTTGCAACACCGCCAGATGAGCCGACACCGTGGACTGCGACAGGCCGCAACGCTGGTCGATCTGTCCGGCGCAGATGCCGAATTCATGGTTGTGCAACTGTTCGGGGAACTGGACCTTGGGGTCCTTGAGCCAGTTGAGGATGTCTCGCCGTACTGGGTGTGCCAGGGCTTTTATTATTTCGTCGAGGTCGAGGGTCATGGAGGCAGCCGTAGTGAGTAAAACGCTATATCGCGATAAGGCGAACCTTAAATCGTTGCTTCGCGATATACCAATATGGATTCGATCTGAGCAGCGAACAAATCGCTATATCGGGTTATAACGATATGAGCCTGGCGATGCTAAGCTGGCCCCCATGAACTATCTCGCGCACCTGCACCTCGGCGGCCCCGGCCGGGAACAACTGCTCGGCAGTCTCTACGGCGACTTCGTCAAGGGACCGCTGCAAGGGCTGTATGACCCGCGGATCGAAGCAGGGATCGCCTTGCATCGACGCATCGACCAATACACCGACCGCCACCCTTTGGTGGACATCGCCCTGTCGCGGTTTTCCACGGTGCGACGGCGCTATGCCGGGATCGTGCTGGATGTGTTTTTCGACCACTGCCTGGCCCGGGACTGGGCGTTGTACGGTGAAGGGCCGCTGGTGGATTTCACGTCCCGTGTCTACCAGGTACTGCGCACCGAACCGCAACTGCCAGGGCGCCTGGCACAGATCGCGCCGTATATGGCGGCGGATGACTGGCTGGGGTCCTATCAGGAATTCGAAGTGCTGGGGCAGGTACTGCGTGGCATTTCCCGCCGCCTGTCCCGGCCTGAGGAACTGGCTGGGGCGATGAAGGAATTGATCGAGCTCTATGAGCCGCTGAGCGAGGACTTCCAGTTGTTTTACCCGCAGTTGCAGGACTTTGTACAAAACCAGGCCGCGCCCCGGATCTGATTGTGGGAGCGAGCTGGCTGGCGATAGCGGTGCATCAGTCAGCTCGTCTGCTGAATGTTAAGCCGCTATCGTCAGCCAGCTTGCTCCCACAGGGGGGCCGCGCAGAGATCCGGGTCAGGCCGCAATTGCCGCAGGCCGTGTCGGCGCTTGCTGTTTCTCGGGAATCGTTCCGAACAATGCCTTGTGTACCGCCTGTTGCGCCTGGAAAGCCAGGGCCGCGCGTTCCTGGCCTTGGCAGGCGATGGGTTGCAGCAGGTAAATGTGAACGTCGCCCCGATCGTTGGCAAACAAGCGCATCAGGTGCGACAGCAGGTCGTCATCGCCAATGAAAGGGGCCACGGAATCGGGCTCGCCGTTGCGCAGGTAACGGATCGCCACAGGCTGCAGCGCCACCTCGGCATCGATGGCGGCCGATAACAGGCGACCGTGGAAGGTGCGCAGGGACCGCCCGTCGGTGGTGGTCCCTTCCGGGAACATCAGCAATGGGTGGGTCTGTTGCAGGTGACGGGTCATCTGCTTGCGGATCAACTGGCTGTCGCCCGAGCCACGGCGAATGAACAGGCTACCGGCCTTCGCCGCCAGCCAGCCGGCCACCGGCCAGGTGCGCACTTCAGCCTTGGACAGGAATGACATCGGAGTGAGCATGCCCAGCAGCGGGATGTCGGTCCAGGACACGTGGTTGCTGACCCACAGCATCGGCTGTCGCGGCAATTGCCCATGGACGGTCACGGAAAAGGGCAGGGCATTGCTCAGCCGTGCCATGAAGAACCGCGACCAGCGCTGACGACGTACCATGGAGTGGGCAAGCCCCAGGCGCTCGAAAACACCGAACACGCTGGCCATGCCCAGACCCAGCGCCACCACCAGCAGGACGCGCGCGATCCGCGCGTACACCCTTGAGCGGCTCATCAAACCGCTGCCTTGAAGTGGCGGGCGTAGCGTGGGCAGAGGTCATCGCGCTTGAGCAGGATGAACACATCGGCCACCTGGAATTCCTCGTCCCAGCACGGCTCGCCGCAGATCTTCGCACCCAGGCGCATGTAGGCCTTGAGCAACGGCGGCATTTCGGCGATGACATTGGACGGCACGTCCAGGGTCGGCAACGGTTTTTTCGGTACGGCTTGCAGGTGTTCGTTGCACAGGTAGCGCTCGCGCAGGCGTTGCATGATCGCCTGGGCCTGGATGCCGCCGTCCTGCATCGCAATGCTGGCGCAACCCATCAGATAGCTGTAGCCGCCCTCGTTCAGGACTTCGGCCAGTTCCCCCCAGAGCACCGCGATGGTGCCGCCGTTACGGTAGGCCGGGTCGACGCAGGTCCGGCCGATCTCCAGGATCGGGCCCTTGAGATGGACCAGGCCGTGGAGGCTGAATTCTTCTTCGCTGTAGAAGCGTCCCAGGCTACTGGCGGCCTGGTGGTCGAGCAGGCGAGTGGTCGCCACGAGGCGGCCGGTGTTCAGGTCGCGTACGCCGATGTGGGCGCAATGAACATCATAGTCATCCATGTCCAGACCCATTTCCGCGCCCTTGAGCTTGGCGTTGAACTCGCCGCTGAAGACGTTGAAGCGCAGGGCCTGGGCTTCTTGCAAGGCCTGGGCGCCGACCAGGCGTTCGGCTTGCAGGCGGCGTTCATTGCCGGTGTCGCTGATGCGGGCGATCTGAGTCATAGCGAATCTCCGTGCGGGCTGTTCAGTTGCAGCCAGTCGACTTTCTTTATGCAGCCATGTTGTGCAAAGTCAGGCTATGTAGCCCCGGTGTCATCACCATGAAGCTTTGGTGATGCTTATATGACAGCCCTCGAGGAACCTCCCATGCTTTGGCAAACCCTGATCGCACGTGGCGAACGGCTGACTGCCCATTCGGACCTGGCCGAGGGGTACGCGGCGTTGTTGCAACGCCTGGGGCCGGTCACGCCGTTCGAGTTGGCGGTGGCCGGCGCGCGATTGATGGCGACACCGGGACTGGCCTTCCTGGTGGGCTACCAGGCAGCGTTGCGCGCGCTCTGGCCCAGCGCGCCCCACAGCCTCGGCGCGTTGTGCGCCACTGAGCAGCGCAGCCTGCGCCCGGCGGACATGCAGACCCGCCTGGCGGATCTGCGCCTGACTGGACGCAAGGATTTCGTCACCGCCGGGGATGCCGCCGAATGGCTGCTGATTGCCGCTCGCTGCGAAGCGCCGGGTGAAACGCCACGACTGAACCTGGCCGTGGTCTATCCCGGCGAGCCTGGCGTAACCCTGGAAAAACTCCCGGCCATTACCTTGATGCCAGACGTCAGCCATGGCCGCGTCCTGCTCGACGACGCGCTGTGCGAATTGTTGGCGGGGGACGGTTGGGACGCGTACGTCAAGCCGTTTCGCACCTTGGAAGATCTTTACGTGCTCAGTGCCATGACCGCCTGGCTGTATGGCGTGGGGCAGGAATGCGCCTGGCCCCAGGCGTTGCAATTGCGCCTGCTCGCGCTGCTGGCCGGTTGCGCGCAGGTGAGCCTTCACAATCCGTCCAGCGCGTCCGGGCACGTGCTGCTGGGCGGGTTGTTCGCGCAGTTCGACGTGCTTGATGGCGAACTGAATACCGCACTGGCCGCCGGGCCTGCGCCGTGGCGCGAGATGTGGACGCGGGATAAAGCGGTGATGGAGATGGCGGCGGGCGCGCGGGCCAAGCGGTTGGCCAAGGCGTTGGGATAGTCCTCCAGACGACCACCCCTTGTGGGAGCGAGCAAGTTCGCTCCCACAAGGGGGCACACACACTCAAATTGTCATCAAGTCTGCATAGGCTCTGAAGGTTCAATCCTGCGAGCCCCAAGCATGTCCAAAGGCTGGTTCCTGATTCCGTTGCTGATACTCAACCTGAGCGTCCAGGCCGAAGACTGGCCCGGCGAGCAATGGCCAAGTGGCCCGACCCCGAGCGGGCCGGCCATCGAAGCCTTGGAACAATACGCCTTCCCACCCCGGGACGATGCAAACCGTGAGGGCATCCGCACCGATGCGCTGCTGGTGATCCAGGACGGTCGGCTGGTCTACGAACGCTACGCCGGACCGAACACTGCCCAGACCCCGCACCTGACCTGGTCCATCAGTAAAAGCCTGCTGGCGACGGTGTTCGGCGTGGCCTACGGTGAAAAACTGTTTGGCCTGCAAGAGCCGGTCGCCCGGTACTACCCGGCGTTGGGCAAGCACCCGGGCGTGACCCTGGCCGATCTTTTTCACTGGGCCTCGGGCCTGGATTGGCAGGAAGACTACGAATACGCGCCACTCAAGTCCTCCGTGGTGGCGATGCTCTACACCCGCGGACGCCACGACATGGCGGCGTTCACTGCGCAGCATGAAAGTTTCAGTCCGCCGGGGCAGGTATTCCGTTATTCCAGCGGCGACAGCAACCTGCTGGCGGCGGCGTTGAAAAACATTGTCGGGCCGACGCGATACGCCGATTACCCCTGGACGGCGCTGTTCGAACCGTTGGGTATCCGCCAGGCAACCTGGGAAACCGATGCCAGCGGCACCTTCGTCGGTTCGTCCTATGCCTACCTCACGGCGCGGGACCTGGCGCGTGTCGGGTTGTTGATGCAACGGGACGGCCGCTGGGGCGAGCGGCAATTGATTCCCAAGGAGTGGGTTGCGTTCAATCGCGAACCTTTCACCCGGTTCCAGGCTGGCCAGGACGAAGCCGTGCCCGGTGGCCACTGGTGGCTCAATCGCGCCGCCGACCGCTCCCTCCATCCCTGGCCCGACGCGCCACCGGACACTTACGCCGCACTGGGGCATTGGGGGCAGGCCTTGTACATCATTCCCAGCGCCCGGCTGGTCATCGTGCGCTATGGCGATGATCGCGATGGCAGCTATCGCCACAACGAATTGCTCAAGCGAGCCATGGCGGCATTCGCCGAAGGGGTGCGGCCATGAGGCGCAAGTGGCTGTTCACGCTGGTGTCGGTGTTTCTGGTTGCCCTGATGGGCTGGATCTGGCTCGAGCGGGTGGCGCTGCGGGCCTTTCCCGACATCATCAGCGCCTACACCGCCAAGCAATACTGCTCATGCCGCTATGTGATGGAGCAACCGGCGGATTACTGCCGTGGCTATGTGAAACAGTCGGTGCCCATCAGCGACTTTCTCGACACGCCCGAGGACAAACGCGTCGTGGTCGCCGGGCTGGGACGCAGCAATAGCGCGCGGTGGATGGGCGCGCGACAGGGGTGCCGCCTGGAGTGACTCGATAAATCCCCTGGATCATCGGTGTTTCTGGCAGTTGTTGAAACAGACTGTTTGCAACGGCCCTTGGCCCGGTTAAGGTTCGCCACAGGTTTATCTGCCCTCCGAGTGTGTATGTTCAAGCGGTCTTTCTTTCACGCTGTCGCGACCTTGCTGCTGGCCTGCGCCGCGCTGCCGGCCCAGGCCGACTGGTACCTGGACGGCGAATCGTCGCGGCTGTCGTTCATCAGCAGCAAGAACGGCAACGTTTCCGAGGTCCAGCGTTTCCTGGTTCTCCACGGTCAGGTCCAGCCCGATGGCCTGGCTCGCCTGGAGGTGGAACTGGAGTCCATCAACAGCGGCATTCCCCTGCGAGACGAACGCATGCGGGCCGAGCTGTTCGAGATCAAGCAATTTGCCGAAGCCACCGTTACGGCGCGGATCGACCTGGTCCCTATCCAGGACCTGGCCAATGGCGCGCAGTTGGAATTGCGCCTGCCGCTGACAGTGGACCTGCATGGCAAGCAGCATGAATACATCGTCGAACTGCTGGCGACGCGCCTGGATGAACGACGTTTCCAGGTGGTGACCCTGGAGCCGCTGGTGCTCAACGCGGCGGACTTCGACTTGGCGCCGGGCCTGGAAAAGCTGCGCAACCTGGCCGGTCTGTCAGCCATCAGCCTGTCGGTGCCGGTGAATGCGGTGCTGATTTTCACGGCGCGTTGACGTGAGCGGCCCGGTATTTCCCTGGCGTGAGGGCAACAGGTTCGAGCTGTTGATCGACGGTCCGCAGTTTTTTCCGCGCATGCTGGTGGAAATCGCCCGGGCCCAGGAACAGGTCGAGCTGGAGTTGTACCTGGTGGAGGCGGGGGCTTGCGCCGAGGCGATGGTCCAGGCCCTTGTCCAGGCAGCCGAGCGGGGCGTGCGCGTGCGGTGCCTGTTCGATGACTATGGCAGCCTGGCGTTTACCCTGGGCCTGCGCAACCGCCTGCTGGAGGCGGGGGTGGAGCTGCGTTTCTACAATCGCCTGAGCTGGCGCCGCTGGGTGCGCAACCTCTATCGCGATCATCGCAAGCTCCTGCTGGTGGACCAGCGTCTGGCGGTGGTGGGCGGCACCGGGGTGACCGATGAATTCTGGAACCCCCTCGACGACCGCAGCCAATGGCACGAAGTCATGGTGGAGATCGTCGGCCCGCTGGTGCTGGACTGGCAGTTGCTGTTCGACCGCCAGTGGCTCGCCAACCGTCACCGTCGTGCCTGGAAGCCGGCCTCCAACTTCGGCCTGCCGCGATTGCCTCGTGTACCGCCGGTGGGCGAGGGCATGGGCCGGGTGGCCTATGCCGACGCCCGCCAGCACCGGGATATCCTGCAGTCCCTGTCCCGGGCGTTGAACAGCGGGCAGAAACGGATCTGGATGGCGACGCCTTATTTCCTGCCGACCTGGAACGTGCGCCGTTCCCTGCGCAAAGCCGCGGCCCGGGGCATCGACGTGCGGCTGTTGCTTACAGGCCCACGCACCGATCATCCCTCGGTGCGTTACGCCGGGCATCGTTATTACCCGCGCCTGCTCAAGGCCGGGGTGAAGATCTTCGAATATCAGCCCTGTTTCCTGCACCTGAAAATGGTGCTGGTGGATGACTGGGTCAGCATCGGTTCCTGCAATTTCGATCACTGGAACCTGCGCTTCAATCTGGAGGCCAACCTCGAGGCCCTCGATTCGCGACTCAGCGCTGCGGTGGCGGCCAGTTTCGAGCGAGACTTCGCCCAGAGCCAGCAGGTCAGCCTGGACGCCTGGCAGCGTCGGCCGTTGTGGAAGCGCTTCAAGCAACGGTTATGGGGGCTGGTGGATCGGTTGGTGGTCAACCTGTTGGATCGACGCGGCTAGCCCGAACACCCAGATACAACTGTGGGAGCGGGCTTGCTCGCGATGATGCAGTGTCAGCCAATGTCGATGCGGCTGATCTGACGCCATGGCGAGCAAGCTCGCTCCCACAGGGAAAATCAAATTGTTCCGAAGGTCAGAGCAACTCGAAACTCTGCTGCTTCACGTCCTGGGAATCCAGGCCGATCTGCACATTGAACTTGCCCGGCTCCGCCGCGTATTTGAGCTGGGCATTGTAGAACTTCAGGTCGTCTTCGGTGATGGTGAAGTGGATGACCTTTTTCTCACCGGCCTTGAGCATCACCTTCTGGAAGTTCTTCAGTTCCTTCACCGGACGGATGATCGAGCCCGTCACGTCCTGGATATACAGCTGCACCACGGTTTCGCCATCACGCTTGCCGGTGTTCTCCACGGTCACGCTGGCGTCCAGCTTGCCGGTCTTGTTCAGCGTGGTGGAGGACAGGGCCATGTCCGACAGGCTGAATTCGGTGTAGCTCAAACCGTAGCCGAAGGGGTACAGCGGACCGGTGGTGTCGTCGAAGTATTGCGAGGTGTAGTTGCCTGGCTTGCCCGGCGTGAACGGCCGGCCGATGCTCAGATGGTTGTAGTAGGTCGGAATCTGGCCTACCGAGCGTGGGAAGGTGATCGGCAGCTTGCCCGACGGGTTGTAGTCGCCGAACAGTACGTCGGCGATGGCGTTGCCGCCTTCGGTGCCGCTGAACCAGGTCTCCAGGATCGCATCGGCCTGTTGCTTCTCTTCCAGCAGCGACAGCGGACGGCCATTCATCAACACCAGTACCAGCGGCTTGCCGGTGGCCTTCAGGGCCTTGATCAGCTCGCGCTGGCTGGCGGGGATGTTCAGTTCGGTACGGCTCGACGATTCGTGGGACATGCCACGGGACTCGCCCACGGCGGCCACCACCACGTCGGCCTGCCTGGCGGCTTTCACCGCTTCGTCGATCAGCACCTGGGCCGGACGCGGGTCGTCCACCACTTCCGGGGCGTCGAAGTTGAGGAAGTTCAGGTAATCGAGGACCTTCTTGTCGCCAGTGATGTTGGCGCCACGGGCATAGATCAACTTCGATTCACCGCCCAAGGCACGGGCCATGCCGTCGAACACCGTGACCGACTGCGCCGGCCGGCCGGCGGCGGCCCAACTGCCCATCATGTCGATCGGCGCCTTGGCCAGCGGGCCGACCAGGGCGATCTTCGCCGTCTTCTTCAGGGGCAAGGTCTGGTTGCGGTTTTCCAGCAGCACCAGGCTGCGGCGCGCCACGTCACGGGCATCGGCGCGGTGCATGCGGCTTTCGGCATAGGTGTCGGCCGGGTCATCCTCGGCCTTGCCGATGCGCAGGTACGGGTCCTTGAACAGGCCCATGTCGTACTTGGCGGCGAGCACTTCGCGCACGGCGTTGTCGATGTCGCTCTGCTCGATCTCGCCGGCCTTGAGCAGCCCCGGCAGTTCCTTGCCATAGAGCGAGTCGTTCATGCTCATGTCGATGCCGGCCTTGATCGCCAGCTTCGCTGCTTCGCGACCGTCCTTGGCGACACCATGCTTGATCAGCTCGAAGATGGCGCCATGGTCACTGACCGCCAGGCCCTTGAAGCCCCATTCCTTGCGCAGCAGGTCGTGCATCAGCCAGGTGTTGGCCGTGGCCGGTATGCCGTTGATGGAGTTCAGCGCGACCATCACGCCGCCGGCGCCGGCATCGATGGCGGCGCGGTAGGGAGGCAGATAGTCCTGGTACATCTTCACCGGGCTCATGTCCACGGTGTTGTAGTCACGGCCACCTTCCACCGCGCCGTACAAGGCAAAGTGCTTGACGCTGGCCATGATGGCGTCGGCGGCGTTGGCGCCCTTGCCCTGGAAGGCCTTGACCATCACGGCGGCAATGCGCGACACCAGGTAGGTGTCCTCGCCGAAGCCTTCGGAGGTGCGGCCCCAGCGCGGGTCGCGGGAAATGTCCACCATCGGCGCGAAAGTGATGTCCAGGCTGTCGGCCGCTGCTTCCTTGGCGGCGATGCGGCCGGAGCGGTAGATGGCGTCCATGTCCCAGCTCGAGGCCAGGGCCAGGGGAATCGGGAAAATGGTGCGGTGGCCGTGGATCACATCGTAGGCGAAGAACATCGGGATCTTCAGCCGGCTGCGCATGGCCGCGTCCTGCATCGGACGGTTCTCATCGCGAGTGATGGAGTTGAACGTGCCGCCGATGTTACCGGCGGCGATTTCCTTGCGGATCATCTCCCGGGGCATTTCCGGGCCGATGCTGATCAGGCGCAATTGGCCGATCTTTTCCTCTAGGGTCATCTGCTTCATCAGGTCGCTGATGAAGGCATCCTTGTTCTCCATGGGGACTGGCAGGTTGTCGGCCCATACGGATTGACTGGCCAGACTGACAAACAGGCCCAGCAAACACAGCTTCTTCATGAATAGTTTTCTCGCAAGCCTAAAGGGCGGATCAGTACACGCCGGTCAGCCAAAATGTGAGGAGCGGCTATTGTTGTTCGGTCAAATGCAGCACACTTTCGAGCCCGGGGGGCTGAACTTAGTTTCGCACCGCGCATCTTTTAGCCCATCGATCCGTTTCAATCCAGTGCGGCGGCAGATTATGCCCCAGCGCCGATGGGATAGGTGGCCGTGTTTTTACCAATGCAATCAAGCAAGGGAGAGCTTCATCCGATGAATCCAAGACTGAACCACCGCGGCGGCCTGCAGATGCTCGCCCTGATGCTGTGCACCCTGCTGCTGGCCGGTTGCGGCATCAACAATATCCCGACCCTGGACGAGCAGGCCAAGGCGGCCTGGGGCCAGGTGCAGAACCAGTACCAGCGCCGTGCGGACCTGATTCCCAACCTGGTGGAGACCGTCAAGGGCTATGCCCAGCATGAGCAGGAAACCCTGACGGCGGTGATCGAGGCGCGCGCCAAGGCCACCTCGATCCAGGTGGATGCCAGCACCCTGGACAACCCGGAAAAACTCAAGCAGTTCCAGCAGGCCCAGGACCAGTTGAGCGGGGCGTTGAGCCGCTTGATGGTGGTCTCCGAACGTTACCCGGACCTCAAGGCCAACCAGAACTTCCTGGCGCTGCAATCGCAACTCGAAGGGACCGAGAACCGCATCGCCGTGGCCCGCCGTGACTTCATCCTGGCGGTGCAGAAGTACAACACCGAGATCCGGACCTTCCCGGGTCGCCTGTGGCACAGCGTGCTGTACAGCGACCTGCCGGTGCGTGAAACCTTCGAAGCCACCAGCCCCGGTGCCGAGAAAGCGCCGCAAGTGAAATTTTAATGAAGCCGCTACAGGCCTCGAGCTACAAGCTGCAAGCATCGGTCCTGGGCACTGCGCTTGCCCATGGCTTGAAGCTGGCCGCTCGCAGCTGCGCCTTTGTGCTGTTGCTCTGGGTGTTCGCAGTCACGGCCCAGGCCGAATTGAAGTTTCCGCAGTTGACCGGCCGGGTAGTGGATACCGCCGGGCTGCTCGAGCCTGCGGTACGCCAGCAACTGGAGGCGCAGCTCAAGGCGCACGAGCAGGCCACCGGCGAGCAGGTAGTGGTGGTCACGCTGGCGAACCTGCAAGGCGCCAGCATCGAAGACTTCGGCTATCAATTGGGTCGCCACTGGGGCATCGGGCAAAAGGACAAGAATAACGGCGCACTGCTGATCGTCGCCCGGGATGACCGTAAACTGCGGATCGAAGTGGGCTACGGCCTGGAAGATCGGCTGACCGATGCCCAGAGTTCGGTGATCATCAACCAGGTGATCACACCGGCCTTCAAGACCGGCAATTTCAACAAAGGCATCAGTGACGGCGTGGCGGCGATGCTGGTGGTACTGGGCGGCAACCCCTTGGATGAGCCGGCAGCGGCGTATGACGCAGGGGCGCAGGAGGGTGATTTCGTCCAGCGCCATCCCGGGTTGTTCGTGTTGCTGGTGATGCTGTTCATCATCACGGTCATGGTCTGCCAGGTACTGGGTATCCTGCCCGCCAGCGGTGGCGGCTCCAGCGGTTCCAGCCGCGGCGGCGGTGGTTTCGGCGGTGGAGGCGGTGGCGGCTTCAGCGGCGGCGGTGGCAGTTTCGGTGGCGGCGGTTCGTCGGGCGGCTGGTGACAATAAAAATGAGCAGGCATTTCTGACCATGGCATTACTGACTGAACACGAACAACGCAAGGTGGCCGAGGCCATCGCCCGGGTCGAGCGCGATACCGATGCCGAACTGGTCACGGTGCTCGCCGCCCGTGCCGACGACTACGCCTATATCCCGCTGCTGTGGGCCAGTCTGCTGGCGTTGGTGGTGCCTGGGGTGGTGCATTATCTTTCGGGCTGGTTGACCATGCACAGCCTGTTGCTGGTGCAATGGGCCAGCTTCATCGTGCTGTGCCTGCTGTTTCGTATTCCCAGGATCACCACCCACCTGATTCCCCGCTCGGTGCGCCATTGGCGCGCCTCCAACCTGGCTCGCCGGCAGTTTCTCGAACAGAACCTGCACCACACCGTGGGAAGCACGGGGATGCTGATCTTCGTCTGCGAGGCCGAGCGGTACGTGGAGATCCTGGTGGACGAGGGCATTTCCAGCCGTCTCGACAACAAGCACTGGGAGTCGATTGTCGCGGCCTTCACCCAGCAGGTTCGTCAGGGACAAACCCTGCAGGGCTTCATAACCTGCATCCAGGCCTGCGGCGAATTGCTCAAGGAGCACGTGCCGGTGACTCACGAACGCAATGAATTGCCCAACCGCCTGGTGGTCCTGGGCTGAGGCTTTTGGCATCGCCGCTGCGGCGAGCACCCTCGTCGCGGGGAGTTTCCCGGCCATGACGGCTGGCCGGCCAACGCCAAGGGCACCGATGGATTTCGCACCACTGGGGAAATTCCTCGTGCCCTCGCACCCCATCCCCCCCTAAAATACCCGCCATTCCCGATCCGCCCCGCCCCGAGGCCGCTTTTCCATGTCTGTCACCGCAACTCCCGCCCGTCCCGCGGCGGACCACCACGCCCAGTTCATCGAGTTGCTGCAGGCCAGCCTCGAACAGAACGCTTTCATCAAGCTGGTGCTGGCCCGGTATGTCGGCGACGAAGCAGACCTTCAGCGGCTGATCATCAAGCAAACGACCGTCAAGGAGCAGCCTTGCCTGTCGTTCGTCTATCGCTACAAGACCCGTGACATCACCAAGAACTTCCCGCTGGCCGAAGGCGTGGCGACCATCGCCGGGCTGTTGCCGGCGTCGTTCCGCAATGCCCATCTGCTGGCGGTGACCGACGAGGCGCAGCTGGAGTACAGCAAAAAGGGCAAGCCTTCGTTGTTCAGGAGCAAGCCCCAGCAATTGCGGGAAGTGCCCTCGGTGGAGCACAACCGCGAGAAGAACCGGTTTCTCGATCTGAGCCGGCCATTCCTGGCTGACCTGGGTGTGACCAACCACAAGCACGAGCTGATTCCGGCGATGTCGCGCAAGTGGAAGCAGATCAACAAGTTCATCGAAGTCTTCAGCCACGCGCTGACGTCCTCGCCGCTGGCCCTGGACAAGCCGGTACGGGTTTCGGACTTCGGTTCGGGCAAGGGCTACCTGACCTTCGCCATTCATGACTACCTGCGCAACACTCTGCAGGCCGAAGGCCTGGTGACCGGAGTCGAGCTGCGCGAGGACATGGTTCGGCTGTGCAACGAAGCCGCCGCGCGCTTGGAGCATCCGGGCCTGACCTTCCAGCACGGCGACGTGCGCAGCGTGGCCCCCAGTGCAGTGGACGTGATGATCGCCTTGCACGCCTGCGACATCGCCACCGATTACGCGATCCACATGGGCATTCGCTCGGGCGCTTCGATCATCATGTGCTCGCCGTGCTGCCACAAGCAGATTCGCTTGCAGATCCAGAGCCCGGCGTTGCTCAAACCGATGCTGCAATATGGCTTGCACCTCGGCCAGCAGGCGGAGATGGTCACCGACAGCTTGCGGGCGCTGCTGCTGGAAGCCTGTGGCTACGAGACCAAGGTGTTCGAGTTCATCTCCCTGGAACATACCAACAAGAACAAGATGATCCTGGCGGTCAAGCGCCCCGGGCCGGTGGAGCCCAAGGAGCTGTTGGCCAAGATCGAAGAACTCAAGGCGTTCTATCGCATCACCGAGCATTGCCTCGAAACCCTGCTGCGGGCCGACGGCTACCTCGCCTGACCGGCCATCGGCTGTTGCTGCGGGGGCGAGCTCCCACAGTGGGTCCGCCTGGCGTGCAACCCGTCAGTCAATGACCCGAGTTTTCCTCCCATTCCGGTACGGCGGACTACCTTTAATGCGTGCCCATCCACGCATTCCCAAGGAGCCCAATCATGGCCGCGAAGAAAATCCTGATACTGGTCGGCGACTACGTCGAAGATTATGAAGTGATGGTGCCGTTCCAGGCCTTGCAGATGGTCGGCCACACCGTGCACGCGGTGTGTCCGGACAAAACCGCGGGCCAGACCGTGCGCACGGCTATCCATGACTTCGAAGGCGACCAGACCTATAGCGAAAAGCCCGGCCACCGGTTCGCCTTGAACCATGATTTCGCTGGTGTCGAGGCGGCTGACTACGATGCCCTGCTGATCCCTGGCGGTCGCGCGCCCGAATACCTGCGTCTGAACGAGAAAGTCTTGCAGCTGGTGCGAGATTTCGACCTGGCGGGCAAGCCGATCGCGGCGGTCTGCCACGGGGCGCAACTGCTGGCGGCGGCGGGGATCCTCGAAGGGCGGGAATGCAGCGCCTACCCGGCCTGTGCTCCAGAAGTACGCCTGGCGGGAGGGACCTATATCGATATTGCGGTGACGGAAGGTCACGTACAGGGCAATCTCGCCACCGCGCCGGCCTGGCCGGCTCATCCGAACTGGCTGGCGGGATTCCTGACGCTGCTGGGCACGGCCATTACGCTGTAGGGCGTTACGTACCCGGCCTGGCGGAACAAGCGCAGCGGGTCTTTACTGTCTGGGCAATCAACCCAGCCCAAGGGGAACGAACATGTCCGGATGGTACGAAATCAGCAAGACCAGCAGTGGCCAGTTTCGCTTTGTGCTCAAGGCAGCCAATGCCGAGACCATCCTGACCAGCGAGCTGTATGCTTCTCGCAGCGGTGCCGATGGCGGTATCGCCGCGGTGCAGAAAAACAGCCCGCTGGCCGAACGCTATGAGCTCAAGAACACGAAGGACGGTCATCCGTACTTCAATCTCAAGGCTGCCAACCATGAAGTGATCGGCAGCAGCGAGGCTTATTCATCGGACGCCGCCCGGGACAAAGGCATCGCCAGCGTCAAGGCCAACGGCCCCACCACCGTCATCAAGGACAAGACGCTGGCGGCGCTTTGACAGCAAACCCATGGATGCCGGTCCCGTGGCGAGGGGATCTGTCCCCGTTGGGGCGCGCAGCAGCCCTCAAACATGACAACCTGGTCTGTCAGGTGAACCGAATGTTTGGCTTTTGGGGGCGCTGCGCACTCAACGGGGACAAATCCCCTCGCCACAGTCCATCGTGTCTCCGATCCCAAAAGAGTCCTGTCCAATGCCGACTGCCTAAATCTCCACCGGCACCGACAGTTTCGGATCGCCCAGCGGATGGCTCTTGGCGTCGAAGAACCGCAACGCCACCTCCAGTCCCTGGAACAACTTGGCGTAGTGACGCTTCTGGTGCTGGATGAACGCCTGGCTGCGGGGATAGATCGCAATGGCCATGGTCCTGGGGCTGGCCTGGCGCAAGGCCTGGACGATGTGCCGGTCCTGCTCGCCCAGGGCATGGCCGAACAGGCACAGGTTGTCGCTGTGGTGCAGCAACTGGTCATAGCCGAACGACAGGTAGTCGGAACTGCGGATCGTCCTGAGTTTGTCCTCGCTGGGCCCTTCATTGACGAACAGCGGTACGTCGTCGAGGGTCTTGAGGGTGTTGTTGATGGCGAAGTTGCCCAGCAGCGTGCCCTCGGTGGAGGTGAGCCTGCGCGCGGTGCCGTCCTGGTTGCGCACCAGGTGCAGGCCGCCGTGCAGGTAGAGCAGGCGCGTCTTGTCCGAGCAGGCGTGGTTCAGGTCGAAACGTTGATCGTCGCCGCTGAACAGATCGGTGAGGGTGCCTGGTTCATGCTGCAGCGCCCAGTGGTTGAGCAGGTCATAGTTGGTGGTGAATACCGTGCGGTAGCGACTCAGCTCTCGGTTCAACGTTGCCAGGGTTGCCGGCTGCACCAGCCGCCAGGGGATGTGCACGGCGTGCACGGTGTTGATCAGCGCTTCCTTGATCGCGTAGTAGCGATTGCGCGGGGCGGCGGAGCTGACGGCCAGGGCCTTGTTGATCCGGCTGGTGGTTTTCAGCGCACCGAGCACCTGCTCGAAGCTGCGCGTCTGCATTGCGTCGAACACGCTCAGTTCCGACGGGCTCAGGGGCTTTTCCTCGACCGTGCGGGCGTTCTCGAACAGCGAGTCATAGCCAAAGTCGTCCCATATGGCGCGGCTGGCACCGTTACCCACCAACAGGCCGCTGAAAGCGGTGTTGGCGCGCAAGGCCTCCCAATCTTCGAGCCGGGCGTCATATTCCTGGAAATCGGTCATTGCGAAGCTCATCCAAAACGTGGCAAAGGCAGGGCGCGACTTTATCACGACAGACTCTTGAGCCAGATCAAGGAATGCCGTGACCGCTCGGTCAATCCTGTAGGCACGCCGATCCGGCTTCCCCAGGAGCATGTTCCCATGAGCAGCACTTTCTTCATCCCAGCCGTGAATGTCATGGGGCTGGGCTGCCTCGACGAGGCCATGACCGCCATCCGCAACTATGGTTTTCGCAAGGCGTTGATTGTCACCGATGCCGGGCTTGCCAAGGCCGGCGTTGCCGACAAGGTGGCGGGACTACTGGCCGCACAGGACATCGATTCGGTCGTTTTCGATGGCGCAAAACCCAACCCGAGCATCGCCAACGTCGTGCAGGGGTTGGGCCTGCTGAAAGAAACCCGGTGCGATTTCGTGGTTTCGCTGGGTGGTGGTTCGCCTCACGACTGCGCCAAGGGCATCGCCCTGTGTGCCACCAATGGCGGGCAGATCGGTGACTACGAAGGCGTCGACCGTTCGAGCAAGCCGCAATTGCCGCTGATCGCCATCAATACCACTGCCGGCACCGCCAGTGAGATGACGCGCTTCTGCATCATTACGGACGAATCGCGCCATGTGAAAATGGCGATTGTCGATCGCAATGTGACACCGCTCATGTCGGTCAACGACCCGGCGTTGATGGTGGCGATGCCCAAGGGCCTGACTGCCGCCACGGGCATGGATGCGTTGACCCATGCCGTGGAGGCCTACGTGTCCACCGCCGCGACCCCGATTACCGATGCCTGCGCCCTGAAAGCCGTCACCCTGATCAGCAACAACCTGCGCCTGGCGGTGCGCGACGGCAATGACCTGGCGGCACGGGAGAACATGGCTTACGCACAGTTCCTCGCCGGGATGGCCTTCAACAATGCATCGCTGGGGTTCGTGCATGCGATGGCGCATCAGCTGGGCGGCTTCTATGACTTGCCGCACGGGGTATGCAACGCCGTGCTGTTGCCACACGTGCAGGCATTCAACGCCTCGGTGTGCGCCGACAGGCTGGCCGATGTGGGCCGCGCCATGGGCGTCGATCTGCCTGGATCCAGCCCGGAGGAGGGCGCGCAGGCCGCCATTGCGGCGATTCGTGCCTTGGCCAGCGACGTGGACATTCCCGCAGGCCTGCGGGAGTTGGGTGTACGCCTCAATGATGTGCCGGTGCTGGCCGCCAACGCCCTGAAGGACGCCTGCGGCTTGACCAATCCGCGAGCAGCGGACCAGCGGCAAATCGAGGAAATTTTCCGCACCGCGTTCTAGGCTGTGTCTGAAAAGTCTTGAGACGAAGGTCAGGCGAGGCCGTTTTCAACGCAGCATGAACGAGTATCAAGGCTTTTCTTGCAGGGCCTGACGGGGTTGGGGCGGCAAGGATCTGGCACACAGCATTGCCGCCATCGCCAGCAACGTACACAACGCTGCCAACGGCCAGGCCTGCTCGCTCAACAGCAGGCTGGCCATGGCGCCAATCAACGATGCCATCCATTGATGCAGAAAGCCGCTCAACGCCATGGCATAGGCGCCCGGTATCGGTGAACCCTCATTGGCCAGGGACAGGCTGATGGGGTAGTTCAGCGACTGGCCGAACACGGCGAAGCAGTACGGCAGCCAGAAGAGCACCGCCACGCTGCCCAGGCTGAGGCTGGCCGCCAGCATGGTCGCGCTGCCGCCCAGTACCAGGGCGATACCCCAGCCCATCAGCCGTCGCTGGCCGATGCGCAATACGCAGGCATTGACCACCAATGCGCCGAGCAAGTACGCCGCGCTGATGGGCCAGCCCAGCAGGCCGTACTCGATCGCCGACCAGTGAAAGCTGTCACGCAGGATCAGCGGCGCGGCAGTGTTGAAGGCAATGATCACACCGTAACCCAACCCACCCGCCAGGGCGGGCAGGAGAAAGCCAGGGTGCTTCAGGATCTGCCCATACACGCGCCACGCCGGTTGACCGTTTTTCTCCTCCGCCAGCCTCGGGAACCTGGCCCGGGACACGGCTGCGGCCATTACCAGGCTGGCAGCGCCGAGCCCCTGGAAGATCGCCGCCCAGCCGAAAGCGGCCTGGATCAGGGAGCCGAGGTATTGGCCGATACCGAGGGCGATCACAAAGGCGATGGACAACCACGCCAGGGACTTGGCCAGCAGGTCGCCGCTGAAGCTGTCCCGGATCAACACCCTCGCCATCACCGAAATGCCGCTGGCCCCGATGCCCTGGATCAGCCTGAAGGCCAGGAACGCTTCCACGCCGGTTCCCAGGGGCAGGGCCAGGTTGGCCAGCCCGTATAGCGCCAACGCCGCCAGCAACACCGGCTTGCGCCCCAACCCCTGGCTCAGGCTGCCCCAGGCCAGCATGGGCAGTGCCATGCCGATCAGGTACACCGGCAGTCCCCAGGACACCCGTGAAGCATCGTCGCCCAGGTCCCGGGCCATGTCAGGCAAGGCCGGCAAGTAGATGCTCATGCCCAGTTGGGCCAGGAACACCGTGGTGCAGGTGACGATCAGGGTTGTACGGTTCTTCATCAGTGGCCTGTACGGTTGATTTGAGTGCACGAATGAGCCGCACAGGCTACCCGTTTTCGTTCAGGGGCGGATTTCACGCCCGTGAGCTTTCAGCAGGTCGGTCATCTGTTCGCAGAACGACCGGATCACCCCTGGCTCCATGTCGGCCCGCAGGGTGATACGTATCGCGGCCTTGTTCTGCGGCACGACAGGGAAGAACACCGCCGAGGTGAAATACCCAAGCTCGGCCAGTTCCACCGCCAGCCGATTGGCCAGGGCTGCTTCGCCGCACGGTATCAGGCGGATCGCCATGGGATTGCCGTACTGTTCGGTGCGGATAAGGCTGTCGAACAGTCGGATATTAGCCTGCAAGCGCTCCTGCAAGGAGCCCAGCTCTCGGCTGCGATGCAGGCGGATCGAGGCCATGCCGGCGCCGATGGCCGCTGCGTTCAGGCTCTGCGACCAGTTGCTGGGGCCACCGTAGCGCTGCACCAGCGCCTTGTGCCTTTCACTGCCGAACATCGCCAGGCCCCCGCTGGCCCCGAAGGATTTGGCCAGGGAAGCGACGATCAGGGTGCGTTCGTCCACGGTGGGAAGGCGCGAGCGGACCAGGCCGGCGCCGCATTGGCCCACGGTGGACAGCGCGTGGGAGTCGTCCAGGTACAGGAACAGGCCGTAGCGCTGCTTGAGATATAACAGGCTATCGAGGTCCGCCATCCCGCCCATGCTGTAGGCACCATCGGTCACATAGGCCACGTTGCGTTGACGCTTGCACAGGTCCTCGATGAAATCCATGTCGTTATGGGGGCAGGTGAGGACCTGGGTTTCATCGGCGCAAGCAGTCTTGAAGTGGTTCATCGAATAGTGGGCATGCTTGTCGAATATCATGACCGGCGGCCTGTTGTCGGTGAGCACGCCACTGGCCAGCAATGGCAGGATTCCCGCACTGGCCGCGCTGCAGGACAGGGCACTCAGGCAACTGGCACCGAACAGCTCCGACAACTGGGCCTCGTATCGGGCCAGGATCGCCAGCTTGCAGCGGTTCTTCGAGTTGGCGACCCGCAGGGTGCCGGTTTCCCACAACGCGGTCATGGCGCCGTCAAGCAATGCGGGGTGGTAATCCAGGCCCAGGTAGGAGGTCGTGCAGAAATGATGAAAGGTGCGACCGTACTGGTCGACCAGGACGTTGGGTGTCTTGACCTCGACGTTGAGTCCCGAGATCTTCCCGATTTCGGCGTTCTGCCAATCCTGGTCCGCCAGGGCAATGACCTTGCGGTAGTTGGTGAAACGATGGGTCGGCTGCGTGGTCTGGTTCATGGCGCGATTACATTCCTTGGTTGAGGGGTTCTGTCCGTGGGGTGTTTCGATATCTGTGTGTTTCCGGACTTTACAGACCACTGCCCAAGGCTTTGAATCGGCCGTTTCCGGCGTCTTTGAGGGGGGCTGGAGAGTTCTGTGTAGGACGTTGCCTATGAACGTGGACGAGGAATTCCCTGGTTAAGTGGGAGCTCGTTACAATGTTTGTCGATGCCCCGGAGCCGCTGCGTTGGGGGGTGTGTACAGCGTCCTCTCTTGTCCATTTCTTTCGCAAGGTTCCTGTCGATGCTTTCAGGCCTCAACCATCTGACCCTCGCGGTCACCGAGCTGGACCGAAGCGTGGGCTTTTATCGCGACCTGTTGCAGTTTCGTCTCGAGGCGCGCTGGGACAGCGGGGCCTATCTGTCTGTGCCGGGCTTGTGGTTGTGCCTGTCTCTCGACCCATTACGCACGACCGGGCCGGCGGCGGATTACACCCATTACGCGTTCAGCCTGGCGGCCGAGGGTTTCCCGCGTCTGGTGGCGCGGCTCAAGGCGGCCGGGGTCGCATCGTGGCGGGACAATCGCAGCGAAGGCGATTCGTTCTATTTCCTGGACCCGGACGGGCACAAGCTCGAACTTCATGTGGGCGACCTGGCGTCGCGTCTGAAGGCCTGTCGGCAGGCGCCTTACGCCGGCATGGAGTTCTTCACGGTGCCGTGACAAGGCCTTCTGTCGGGGAAAGATGGCTTAACGCAATCATTTTTCCGGAGGGCCTGAATGACTGCGCTATCCTCATCATATATTGCGCGCCGGATCATCGGATTCGCACATGACTGCATTCTCCGGATGGCGTTCAGCTCCATGGATACCCCTAATGCCACGCCGCTGGCCAGTTACCTCGACCTCCTGCTGGACGCTGTGTGCGCCGTAGACGCCCATGGTCGGTTCGTGTTCGTCAGTGCCGCCTGTGAGCGCATTTTCGGCTATACACCCCGGGAACTGATCGGTCGGTCCATGATCGAGCTGGTACACCCCGACGACCGCCAGCGAACCCTCGACGCCGCGCGGGAAATCATGGGGGGAGACCCCAAGTTCAACTTCGAGAACCGTTACCTGCGCAAGGACGGTCGGGTGGCGCACATTCTCTGGTCGGCACGCTGGTCGTCACAGGACCAACTGCGGATCGCCGTGGCGCGGGACATCACCGAGCGCAAGCAGGCCGAGTCCCGGCAGGCGGCGCTGTATGCGATCTCCGAAGCGGCCCATGCCGCGGCGGATCTGCTGGGGTTGTTCAAGCGCATTCACCTGATCATCGGTGAGTGGCTGCCGGCGCTGAATTTCTCGGTAGCGCTGTACGACGAGCAATGTGCCCAGCTGGATTTCGCTTATCACGTCGACGGCCGGGAAGGGCAGCCCGAGTTGCCGGATACGGTGACCGGGCGGTTGTGCGCAGAAGTGATTCGCAGCGGCCAGCCGATCCTGCTGACCTCTGATCGCGACTCGCTGCCATCGGGTTTGCGTGACCTGGCGACACAGCCGGGCGCACCCTGTTGGCTGGGTGTGCCGCTCAATGCCCAGAACGGCACGATCGGGGCGCTGATCGTCAAGAGCGCCCAGGACGACGAGCGCTATACCGAGCAGGACAAGGAGCTGCTGCAATATGTCTGTGCGCAGCTCACCATCGCCATCGAACGCCAGCGCCTGCATGCCCGCTTGCAGCGCATGGCGCAATACGATCAGTTGACCCAGATACCCAACCGCGAATTGCTGCGTGAACGGTTCAAGGCTGCGCTGGCCAGCGCCCGTGCGGTGTCGGGACGCATGGCCTTGCTGTATATCGACCTGGATCGGTTCAAGCAGGTCAATGACACTTTCGGCCACGGTGTGGGCGATCTGCTGCTGCAAGCGGTGGCCAGCCGACTGCAGGGCTGCATCCGTGAGAGCGATACCGTGGCGCGCATTGGCGGCGACGAGTTCGTGGTGCTGCTCCATAGCATCCAGGCCCTGGACGATGCGCGCCGTGTCCAGGAAAAGATCCGTCATGCACTGAGCCAGCCGCTGCGCCTGGACGGACACAGCCTGAGCATCGAGCCCAGTATCGGCGTGGCCTGTTTTCCAGACCATGGCAGTGAAGACGTGGCCCTGTTCCGCCACGCCGACGAGGCGATGTACGCTGCCAAGCGCCACAATCACAAGGCCCTCGGCCTCTGACCCGGTGTCACCGTTCGTCGTGACGCCGTCGGCTTCGGCAAAACCTTCCAGTCCGTTTTCCTTTCGAATGTCAGGCGAGCAGTGCTCGTGACATCCATGTATCTGGAGGGCCGGACCATGCCAGGTTCACGAAGCAATTATCCGGGAAACATCGTTCACGATCGAACGAAGGTGTCTGAAGCGGGTCGCAAAAGTGGGAGAACCACCATCATGAGCGTCGATAAGCACCCGTCAAAAGTCGAAATCGGCCGCAAGCCGGGTCAGACGTCTCGCTGAATGTCACCGGTGGTTCTGATTCAGAGGCAGGAAAACCTGCCGGGACTTCTACTTCGAGGAGGGCGCGACCATGAGCCGGATTGCCACCTTTTTACGCACCAGCAGTCTTGTCGTGCTGATGGGCCTGGGTGCCAACAGTGCCTGGGCCCAATCGCCGACCGAATTCATCAACGATGCCTCAGCCAAAGGCATGGCCGACATCGAGGCCAGCCGCATGGCCCACGGAAAAGCCGAATCCAGGGAGGTCAAGGATTACACCATCATGGTGATCAACGACCGCACCACGGCCAACCAGCACCTGGCCAAGATTGCGAAAAAACTCGACCTGCCCGTCGAGCCCAGGGAAGCGGTGGCCGAGAAGGCCAAGACCCTGATACCGCAAGTCCAGGAAGGCGAGTCGTTCGAGGCGGCCTACGCCGCCAGCCAGGTCAAGGCCACCGAGGAAGCCATCGCGCAGATCCAACAGGAGGCCCAGACCACCAACGTGCCGGAGATCAAGGCGTTCGCCGACGAGACCTTGCCCAAGTTGCAGACCCATCTGGAAATGGCCAGGGCGCTCCAGGCCAGCCGCTGATCCAAGGCTTGACTCATATTCAAGGCCGGGGCGATTACGTCCCGGTTCACCTTGCCCGCAGAAAGGAGAACCTCGATGTCCACACGCCGAGAACCCAATCAATATGCGATGCAGAACCCGTTGACCCAGTATCCTCGCCCGCCTTTCCCTGACCAGCCCCAATCACCGCCGGGTATCGACCAGGACATGGTGCCCAAGCCGGATCATGGCGAGAAAAGCTATCAAGGATTCGGCCGCCTGGAGGGCCGCAAAGCCCTGGTTACCGGCGCCGATTCAGGTATCGGTCGTGCGGCGGCCATCGCCTATGCACGGGAAGGTGCCGACGTCGCGATCAATTACCTG
The DNA here is from genome assembly GCF_900101215.1 of Pseudomonas sp. NFACC32-1. Lineage (NCBI taxonomy): Bacteria > Pseudomonadati > Pseudomonadota > Gammaproteobacteria > Pseudomonadales > Pseudomonadaceae > Pseudomonas > Pseudomonas sp. NFACC32-1. The sequence continues at coordinate 98,813 of NZ_FMUL01000016.1, read as the reverse complement.
CCCAGTGAAGAGCGTGATGCCCGGCAAGTCATCGAACTGATCGAAGCCGAGGGCCGCAAGGCCATTGCGATTCCTGGCGATCTCAAGGACGAGGCATTCTGCGTCCAACTGGTGAAAAGCGCCCATGAGCAACTGGGAGGACTGGACATCCTGGTCAATGTGGCCGGCAAACAGGAAGCGCAGAAAGACATCGCCGACATCACCACCGCTCAGTTCGACGACACCATGAAAACCAACATCTATGCGATGTTCTGGCTTTGCAAGACCGCGGTGCCGCTGATGCCGGCCGGAGCGACCATCATTAATACCGCGTCGATCCAATCCTACGATCCGTCGGCGACATTACTGGATTACGCCACCACCAAGGCGGCCATCGTGGCGTTCACCAAGGCGCTGGCTGGCCAGGTCATCGGCAAGGGCATCCGGGTCAACGCCGTGGCACCGGGGCCGATCTGGACCGTGTTGCAGCCCAGTGGCGGGCAGCCCCGGGAGAAAATACCGACCTTCGGTTCCCAGGTCCCGATGAAGCGTCCCGGCCAGCCGGCCGAATGCGCGCCGCTCTACGTGTTGCTGGCTTCCCAGGAGTCGAGCTATATCACCGGCGAAGTGTTCGGTGTGACAGGCGGTAATCCGCTGCCCTGAGGCACGATAGGCTGCGCGGGTGAGAGGTTGTCTCGCTCGCGCAGTCACGCCTTCAGCATTGATTCAGGTCCACCTTGTTCTGCTCCTCAAGACCCTCCAGGTTTTTCGCCTCGCCCTGTCCCATGGCCTGGTAGTGCTTGCGCAGTGCCTCCAGTTGCTTGAGGTCCAGGGATTCGAGGCCAAGCATCGCGTTCTGCGCCTCTTTGGTCGCCCGCAGTAACTCGTCGACCTTCAGGTGCAGGATGTCGGTATCGCGGTTTTGCGTGTTCTGGATGAGGAATACCATCAGGAAGGTAATGATCGTCGTCGATGTATTGATGATCAGTTGCCACGTATCGTTGAACTTGAAGAAAGGCCCGCTGATAGCCCAGAGCGCCAACAATACGAGGGCTCCCAGGAATGTCTTTGGGCTCCCCGCCCACAGGGACAGTTTCTGAGCGATTTTTGCGAAGGTCATTGCTGTGTTCCTTGTAGGATTCACCTGTCTGGTGTGACAGCAACGAAACGGTGAAAATTCTACTTACATTCTTCCCCGTGACGGCCTGCGGACGTTCATCGCTCAGGGCGAAAAATGGCGCAACCATCGCGATGTTCAAGGGTCATTGTTTAAACCCATCCCCTGGAGTAAGCCATGAACCTCGCACGCACTTTCTGCCTCGCCTGCTGCCTGCTTGCCTTGCAAGGCTGCTTCGACAATTCGGACAACGAGACCAAGGACAACACCGACGGCTCCAAGTCTTCGGTGCAGATGCAGGAGTCCGGTTCCGAGAAGAAATAACGAATGTGCTCGCAGACATGATCGATGTACAAATATCGAACAAAAAAAAACCGGCCCTGGGAGGCCGGTTTTTTTGTATCTCCAGTCATTGAATGACGTGAGATCGGAATCTGATTGGAGCGGGTGAAGGGAATCGAACCCTCGTTATCAGCTTGGGAAGCTGGAGTAATGCCATTATACGACACCCGCTCAGAGCGGCTGACTTTGTACCAGAAGTGGGCGTGGATTTGAAGTTTTTCTTTACCGGCGGTGACGTCGCTTGCCTGCGCAGGCCTTCGGCCAGTGCGGTCGTTGGCGAGCAGGCCCCGCTATCGAGGGGCTTGCCCGCCAAGACTCGGTTTCAGATGGCCAGCGCATGGTGGTCCTGCACGTAGTTGTAGCGCGACCGGATTTCATAGCGGCTGGGCTGGAGGAAGTTCAGCAGGGCGTCGCGGCTGTCGCGGCAGGCGGCCTTGTGTTCCATGTCCAGGAAGTGCCCCGTGGCTTGTACCGTGCTGAAGCTGCTGTCCTGCACATGTCGAGCGAACAGCCTCGCGTCGTTGGCGGTGGTGTATTCGTCCCATTCGCCATTGAGAAACAGCACCGGCACGTTGATTTTCTTCGCCGCATCGACGTAGCACGCCAGATCGCTGTGGAGCACTTCGTTGATATGAAAATGCATCTGGGTGTATTCATGCTCGGCCAGGCTGCTGACATGGCGATAGTTGAAGCGCTTGAACAATGGCGGTAGATGCTTGCCGATGGTGTTGTTCACCAGATGGCCCACACGGTCGCCGTCCAGGTGGCTGAGGTAGTCGACGCCACGTTCCAGGTAATCGCGCATCGGTGCGTTGAGCACGGGAGAGAACGAGCTGATCACGGCCTTTTCGATGCGCCGTGGGCGCTGGGCCAAGGCGTTCAGCGCGGCGGTTCCTCCCCAGGAAAACGACAGCACATGCTCGGCGGCGAAGTGGTCGATCAGTTCCAGGAGAATCTGCCCTTCATCCTCCTTCGTCAGCATTTTTTCGTGCCGGTTGTGGGGTTTGGACTTGCCTGCGTAGGGCTGGTCGTACAGGACGACGTTGAATTGCGGATGCAGGTTCTTGACGGTCTGGGCAAACGACGCGGTGGTGGCCAGCGAGCCGTTGACCAGGATGATGGTCTTTTGCGCGGCGTCTGCGCGATAGAACTCCGTGTAAACCCGATACTGACCTTGTATATCCAGCACAGCGATTTCTGGCCTCATGTCATCAGACTCCTGGCAAGCGGGTATGCGCGCAATGAGATTGCACGGGCAATGTGACAGGTAGGCATACGCCTGGAAGATAAGGCCCATGTCGATCCGGCAGGACTGGTCGACGGGTGTTGTTATAGGCGGGCAGATTGCCGGTGGATAACGCGAGGGCTGGGGGACCCCGGCCGGCAAAAAGTTTCTTGGAAGTATGATATGACTCGTCGGTCACATTTCGGCCGACGGTTTGATTCAAGCAGGGGGGCGACCGTTGCGCAAGTACCCTTCGAAAAATTGTTCGACACTTTCTGCCCGACGGTCATCGGTTTAGATCAGGCGGATCTCGTCAGGGCGCAGTGCGCGGTATCGGCCCGGCTCCAGGTCGGCGTCCAGCACCAATGGACCCATGCGTTCCCGGTGCAGGCGCAACACTTTGTTGTCGAAGTGGCCGAACATGCGTTTGACCTGATGGTAGCGGCCTTCCACGATGCTCAGCCGCGCGGAATTAGGCCCCAGCAACGTCAGCTCCGCCGGTTGGGTGGTGAGGCCTTCGAAGGCGAAGTACAGGCCACGGGCGAAGGTGGTGGCGTACTCGTCCGTGATGGTTCGCTCGGTCTCGACGTAATAGACCTTGGGCAACCGGGTCTGCGGTTGGGTCAGGCGCCGCGACCAGTTGCCGTCATTGGTGATCAGCATCAGCCCGGTGGTATTGAAGTCCAGGCGTCCGGCGATGTGCAGGTCGTCCTTGTCCGGTTCGTCCAGCCAGTCCAGCACGGTGGGGTGTTGCGGATCACGGGTGGCGCTGACGCAACCGGTGGGCTTGTGCAGCATGAAATAGCGCGCCGGTCGACCGGCCTGCAACAGTTCGTCGTCCACCTCGACGCGGCTGAACTCACGAACCTGGGCATGAGGGTCATTGACCACCTGGCCATCGATCCGCACCCGGCGTTCGACCAGCAACAGTCGGGCCTGTTGGCGATTGAAACGTGGCAGGTTGCTGAGGAAACGGTCGACGCGCATGGGCAGTTCAGGCAAGGAGGCGGAGGGCGGGCATCTTACGCGATCGGTCGGGCATTGGCGCGCAACTGGTCGTCCACCCGGGCGCATCGCGGGCACAGGCAGGACTTGTCGCGCAGCTCGGCGGGCAAGGCTTCGAGCACGGACTGATCGATACTCACGCCGTAGCACCAGCAGGCCCGGTCGGCGGTCTTCGGGTCGGCGAGGGTGCAGTCATTGGTGGCGCCGCAGGCGGGGCAGAGGTCAGGTTTATTCATAGCTCGAATGGGGCATTTCCACGCAGGTTCGGTTGCTTCCGGTCTGTCGGGCGCGTTGCAGCGCATGATCGGCCCGGGACAGCAGGCTATGCAAGGTGTCTTCGTCCTGCACGGTGGTCAGGCCGATGCTGATGGTGGCCTGCAATTGCTTTCCGCTGCAGAAATAGCGCTGCTGCTGGATGTGCTGGCGGGTTTTCTCCGCGATCCTCAAAGCGTTCTGCCCATCGGTGTCCTTGAGCAACAGGACGAAAGCGTCGGCGCTCCAGCGGCATACGATGTCCGAGTGCCGCAGTGAGTCGGTCAGGTCGCGGGCCAGGGCGGTCAGCAACTGATCGCTGGCGATGTGGCCATGGGTGCTGTCGAGTTGCCTGAAGTTGTCCACTTCCAGCAACAACGCGCTCAAGGGCTTGGGCTCGCGCTGGGCTTCATGCAGGGCCTGCACCGCCAACAGGTCGAAGCCCCGGCGATTGGGCAGCTCGGTCAGGCCGTCAAGGATGGACTGAGCGTCGATCCTTTGTTGATAACTGGCGATCAACCGATAGAGCACCACGACCACGGCCACTGTGACCAGCAGACCGATCAGCAGGTTGATGTACAGCGCCTTGAGGACGTTGTCTCGCAGCGATGTACCGGCCGCGTAATACCCCAGCAGCGAGGTCACCAGGAAGCCGGCACCGACCAGGATGGCCAACATCAGCACCGGCGAGCGCTGGGAATACAACGACGGACGAAGCGACATGGCGATTCCCTTGGCGTGACCCGATGGAATCAGTTTAGTGGCCTTGCAGGAAAAGGTGTCCGGATTTGCAGAACCGTGGCGAGGTTGCAGCCTCGCCACGACTGACCGCTATCGCAGGCTTCGAAGGTAAGCCCGCCATCCACCCAGTTCGCTGATGTCCCGCGCGCCTTCCAGGCCATAGGGCTCGCAAATGAACCCGCTTTCCCAACGGCCGTCGGCGAGCTGCACCTTGCCCAGCCCCAGCGGCGCGGGAATACCGGTCAGGAACGAGCCCAGTTCGCTGCTGGGCAACTCCCAGACCTCCACTTCGATCGCCACGCCGCCCTCATTGACGCGCAGCATGCCAGGGCGCAGCGGCGGGCCGCCGGCCAGGGCGTAGAGGCGGTAATCCGGCGAGCTGTGGGTGGCTTCGACCAGGCGGGCGCCGCGTCGCTGGAGCTGCCAGTTCAAGGCCAGCCCATCGAGATGCGCGCCACAGACCACCAGCCGTGCCCGATCATGACGCGCCGGGTTGACAGGAACTGGCAGTGCCGGCATCTGCTGGCGCTGCAAGGCGTCGGCGACGCTCAGCAGGTATTGATCGGTGAAGGCCCGACCGAACAACGTCACGCCCCAGGGCAGACCATTGGCCATGAATGCGCTGGGGACGGCCACGGCGGCGTAGTCCAGCAGGTTCATGAAGTTGGTGTAGTAACCCAGCTCCGAATTGCGCAGTACCGGTTCGGCGGCGAGCTCGGCGAGGGTCACCGGGCGACCGATGGTGGGGGTGAGTACGCAGTCGAGGCTTTGCAGGGCACGGTCGCATCGGGCCTTGAGTGCTTGCAGGCGATACTGGGCGCGGAAGGTCTGCACGCCATCCACGCCGGGCGCTTTCGCCAGTACTGCGCGGATGACCGGCAGGACCGCATCGGGCTGACGCTCCATCAACTCACCGACCACGCTGTAGCGCTCGGCCACCCAGGGGCCTTCATAAAGCAGGCGCGCAGCTTCGAGGAAGGGCGACAGGTCCAGCTCCACCGCCTCGCCGCCCAGGCGTTCGAGGCGCTCGATGGCCTCCTGAAACAAGCTGGGTCCTTCATCGCAGCCGAAAAACTCCAGGTCCTGCTGGCGCGCAACGCCGAAGCGAAAGCGTTGCGGCACGCCGAAAGCCGAGCTGTCGTTCCATTGCCGATTGCAACGGCTGTATTCGTCCCCCGGGTCGAGACGGGCCGTCAGCGCCAGCAGCTGGCTGGCTTCCCGGGCCGTTGCGGTGAATGTCGTCACGCAGTCCAGCGTACGGCAGGCAGGGATCACGCCTGCCGTGGAAATCAAACCCTTGGTGGCTTTCAACCCCACCAGGTTGTTCAACGCTGCGGGTACTCGGCCGGAGCCCGCAGTGTCGGTGCCCAAGGCGAAGCTGGCGACTCCCAGTGCCACCGCCAGCGGCGATCCGGCGCTGGAGCCACCCGCCGGATAATCGGGCAGGACACTGTTGCGGCAAGCACCATAGGGCGTGCGGGTGCCGTTGAGCCCGGTGGCGAACTGGTCGAGGTTGGTCTTGCCAAGGGGAATCGCGCCCAGCGCCAGCAACTGTTCGACGATGCTCGCTGAACGGTGCGGCACGTAGGCGAACGCCGGGCAGGCGGCGGTGGTGGGAATGCCGGCCAGGTCGATGTTGTCCTTGATGGCGAACGGTACGCCATACAAGGGCAGGTTTTCCAGGTCTTGGCTTTCCAGGGCCGCCAGGTAGGGTTCCAGTTCTTCGGGCGACAACAGGTGGATGAACAGGTGGTAGTCCGGGTTGAGCGCGGCGGCTTTTTCCCGCAGGGCCAGTATCAGTTGGCGAGGCGTCAGTTCGCCGCTGCGGTAGGCGTTACGCAGGTCGTCCAGCTGTAGGGATGGGCTCATGGCATTGATCCTTCGATTGAGTTCAGTCACGTTGCAGCACCACGACGCGCTGTCCGGCACGCACCGCCGAACCTGGCTGGACATGCACCTGGCGCACCACGCCGGCCACCGGAGCCAGTACCGGGATCTCCATTTTCATCGACTCCAGGATCACCAGCACGTCTCCGGCGGCGACCCGTGCGCCGGCGGCCACCTGGACCTGCCAGAGGTTGCCGGCGATATGGCTGTCGACGCTTACTTGATCCGCGTCCAGCCTTGCGTCTTCAGTGGGCGCGGGCGTCGGTTCCTCGCTGTCGAAGTGGGCCTGGCCGCTGGCGATCCAGCGCTCGCGTTCGGCATTGAACGCGTGTTGTTGCTGCTGGCGAAACGCGGCGATGCTGTCGGCTTCCCGCGCCAGGAAACGCTGGTAGTCGGCCAGGTTGAGCTGGCTGTGTTCGATGGCCAGGTCGAAGCGGTCCAGGGGGAAATCCCGACGGATGCGCAACAGCTCATCGGCACTGACCGGGTAGAAACGGATCTGGTCGAAAAAGCGCAGCAGCCAGGGCTTTCCTTCGAACGCGGCGACATCCCGATAGCGATTCCACATCTGCAACGTGCGGCCGACGAACTGATAGCCGCCAGGCCCTTCCATGCCGTACACGCACAGATAGGCACCGCCGATGCCCACCGAGTTTTCCGCGGTCCAGGTGCGGGCCGGGTTGTATTTCGTGGTCACCAGCCGATGGCGCGGGTCCAGCGGGGTAGCGACCGGCGCGCCGAGGTAGACATCGCCCAGCCCCATCACCAGGTAGCTGGCCTCGAACACCGTGCGTTGCACTTCGTCCAGGTTGGGCAGGTCGTTGATCCGGCGGATGAACTCCAGGTTGCTCGGGCACCAGGGTGCGTCCTTGCGCACTGTGGTCATGTATTTTTCAATCGCCAGCTGGCAGGCCGGGTCGTCCCAGGACAGCGGCAGATGGACGATGCGCGACGGCACCTGCAGGTCTTGCGCGGCGCATACCGCATCCCATTCTCCGGCGACGATGGCCAGCAGATCGGCCAGGGGCAATCGCTCGGGCTGGTAGTGCACCTGGAGCGAGCGGATGCCGGGCGTCAGGTCGACCACGCCATCCAGTCGTTTCTGTTCCAGGGCCTGCATCAGGGCATGGGCGCGAAAGCGCAGCACCAGGTCCAGTTCGGGCGCGCCGATTTCCAGCAGCAGGTGGGTATCGCCGGACAATCTTGCCACCAGGTGGGTATCGTCCTGGCCGATATCCAACACCACAGGCGACGCGATCCCCTGTGGGAGCGAGCTTGCTCGCGACAGCGGCGGGACATCCAACATCGAGGGGACTGACAGATCGCTATCGCGAGCAAGCTCGCTTCCACAGCAAGCCCATTTCAGGGCCAGTGAGCGGGCGGTCTTCAGGTCCACCGGCACGAAGCGCACCTGGTCCCCTGCCTTGAGCTGCCCCAGTTGCCAGAGGTCCGCCTCGATCACGGTCACCGGGCAAACGAAGCCGCCCAGGCTCGGTCCGTCGGGGCCGAGGATAACCGGCATGTCGCCGGTAAAATCCACGGCGCCGATGGCGTAGGGGTTGTCGTGGATATTGGAGGGGTGAAGTCCGGCCTCGCCGCCATCGGCGCGTACCCATTCGGGTTTCGGCCCGATCAGTCGGATGCCGGTTCGGCTGGAGTTGAAATGCACTTCCCATGAGGTATCGAAGAAGGTCTGGATGTAGCGCTCGGTGAAATATTCGGGCGCGCCGTGCGGACCGTAGATCACACGGATCTGCCGCACGGGCGGCAACTCGATGGGCGTTTCGCTGATCGACGGCAACTCGAGGCGCCCGTCCAGCGCAGCCAGGTGCAGTACATCGCCGGTGCACAATGCGCGCCCGGCGTGGCCGCCGAACTGGCCGAGGGTGAACGTACTTTTGCTGCCCAGGTAGTCCGGTACCTGCAGGCCGCCCTGCAGGCACAGATAGCTGCGCGCCCCGGCGCCGCAAAGGGTTCCGATGGCGAGGGTGGAGCCGGCGGCGATGGCCAATGGGGTGTTCATCGGCACAGGTTCATCGTTGAGGGTCAACGCGATCGTCGCGCCCGTCACGGCAACCCGGGCATCGCAGTTGAAGCGCAGCAGCGGGCCACTCATGGTGATTTCCAGTGCAGCCGCGCCTTCTTCATTCCCCAGCAGGCGATTGCCCAGGCGCAGCGAGCGGCTGTCCATCGGTCCCGATGGCGGCACCCCCACCGCCCAATAGCCGAGGCGACCTGGATAATCCTGGACGCTGGTCAGGGTGCCTGGGCTGAGCACTTCGAACGTGTTGGCGCGATAGACCAGGGTTTCCAGGCAGCGGGTCCAGGGCTGGCCGTTGGCGAAGGGCGCGTCGAGAAGAATCTGTTGCAGGTATTCGCGGTTGGTTTCGACGCCGTACAGCAGGCTGTCTCCCAGCGCCTGGTGCAGGCCCAGGCGCGCCTGTTCACGTGTGGGCGCCCAATGAATGACCTTGGCGATCATCGGGTCGAAGTAGGGCGGGACCTGGCAACCGGCCTCGACCCAGGTGTCGATGCGCAGGCGTTTGCCATCGGTTGGCGGGAATTGCACGGACGTCAGCAAACCGGGGCTTGGCTGGAAATCCCGGCCTGGATCTTCGGCATACAGGCGCGCCTGGATCGCATGCCCCTCGGCTTTCAAGCCCAGGCTCAGTTCGCTCAAGGGCGGCAGCTCGCCGGCGGCCAGTTCCACCATCCAGCGCACCAGGTCCACGCCCCATACTTGCTCGGTGACGCCGTGCTCCACTTGCAGACGGGTATTGACCTCCAGGAAATAAAAGCGCCCCGCGTCACTGTCGAACACGAACTCCACAGTGCCGGCGCTGCGGTAGTTCACCGCCCGGGCCAGCTTGGTCGCCGCCGCGCAGAGTTCTTCGGCCATTCCCTCGGGCAGGTTGGGCGCCGGGGTTTCTTCGATGACCTTCTGGTTGCGCCGTTGTACCGAGCAGTCGCGCACCCCCAGGGCGAGCACCTGGCCCTGGCCGTCGCCGAACACTTGAACCTCAAGGTGCCGGGCCCGTTCGATGTACTTCTCGATGAACACACCGGCGTCGCTGAAATTGTTCTGCCCGAGGCGCTTGACCGCTTCGAAGGATTCGCTCAACTCGGTGGCGCTGCGGCACACCCGCATGCCGATGCCGCCGCCGCCCGCCGTGCTTTTCAGCATCACCGGATAGCCGACTTGGGCGCCGGCCAGCAGTGCCGCCTCGACACTGTCGAGCAGCTCGGTGCCTTCGAGCAACGGCACGTCGTGCTGTCGGGCCAGGGCGCGAGCGGTGTGCTTGAGGCCGAATACCCGCAGTTGCTCCGGCGTCGGGCCGATGAAGGCAATGCCGGCGGCCTCGCAGGCTTCGGCGAAAGCGGCGTTCTCCGAGAGAAAACCGTAGCCGGGATGAATCGCCGTCGCACCGCTGCTTCGGGCGACTTCCAGGAGTTTGTCCAGCGCCAGGTAGGTGCCGGCCGCGGCGCCGTCGCCCAGGCAATGGGCTTCATCGGCCTGGAGGATGTGCAGGCTGGCGGCGTCGGCTTGGGAGTACACCGCGACGCCCTTGACCTGCATCTGGTGCAAGGTACGCAGGATGCGGCAGGCGATGGCGCCACGGTTGGCGATGAGGATTTTTTCGAACATGGCATTGCCCCCTCAGGCATGGGTGCTGCCTGAACCGGGATGCGGGCCGTCCCGCAGTTGTCGATGGCCTACGGGGTCGTCCCCGTGAGCGAAACCAAAGCCCAGATTCCCCCAGGGGATGGGTGGTGTTTCATAAATATCCTGTTTATTTGATGCACTGCCCCGCACGGCTCTGGCACAGCATGAACAGCCAACGGCGCAGGCGCGCGAATTTCAGTTCCATATCAAAAGCTCCGCAGGCGTGGGGTTGTAGGCGTTGCACGGGTTGTTCAGTTGCGGGCAGTTGGAAATCAGTACGATCACGTCCATTTCCGCCCGCAGGTCGACGTATTTGCCCGGTGCCGAAATGCCATCTTCGAAGCTCAGGCCGCCGTCGGCGGTGACCGGCACGTTCATGAAAAAGTTGATGTTAGGGCCGATGTCGCCCTTGCCCAGGCGACCGTCGTGGGCACAGGCCCGCAGATAGTTGTCCCGGCAGCTGTGCATGTAGCGCTTCTCCAGGGCGTAGCGCACGGTGTTGCTTTCCTGGGCACAAGCGCCGCCGAGGGTGTCGTGGCGCCCGCAGGTGTCTTCGATGATGGTCAGCATCGGACGGCCGAGGTTGGAATACAGCACGCTGCCGGTACTCAGGTAGACATTGTTCTGCCGGCGCAGGGTGCGTTGCACGTCATAGCGTTCCTTGGGGTTGGCCAGGCTGTAGAACAGCGTGTCGACTGCCTGGTTGCCTTCCAGGTCGAGAATGCGCAGGGTCTGGCCCGCCTTGACCTCTGTCAGCCAGGGTTCGCCGGCGGGAATCGTGGCGCGATAGAGGGCGGTGTCGGGTTGCTTGTGTGCGGTGCTGATGGCGAATGACATGGCTGCGATCCTCAGGCGAACAGGCGGTCGGTGTTGATGAAGCCGCGCTGGTTTTCCGGGCGCGAATGACGGCAGTGCTCGGCGACGCTGGCATTGGCATTCATCCAGCTGAGCTTGACCGGTTGCGGGGCGTATTGCGGATTCGGGTCCATCGGGTGTTGCAACGCGGTCAGCACCACCAGGGTGTCCATCGGGGCGTACAGCTCGATGAAATCGCCAGCCCTGGAGTTGCCCTCGACGAAATGAAACTGCCCGGCCTCGTCGACATCGACACGGCTGAACAGGTTGAGGGTCATCAGCAGGTCGGACAGGCCCAGCCCCCATTTGCCCAGTTCCACCAGCAGGTTGTCGGTGCCGTTGCGAAAGAAGCCGTTGCGCAGTTCCTGGTACCGACCCTGGCCGTATTTCTCGGCGACTTCCTCGGCGCAGAGCACGCCTCCCAGGCTGTCGCTCCAGCCGCAGGTGTCAGCGGTGATCGCCGCCAGCACCCGACCCATGTCCGAGTACAGGCAATGACCGGCGGTGAGCTTGGCGGTGTGCTGGCACTTGAGGCTGTCCGGCAGGTTCAGGCGTTCGGTTTTCTCGTTGGCATTGAGCAGCGTCATGCTCACGTTGGCCCCGCCGCGCAAATCGGTCAGGCGCAGCAACTGGCCACGCTTGAGCACGAACGAGCGATGGCCGCCGCCGGGCAGCAGTTCTTCGGCGAAGGGTGGAAACAGTTGGATCGAATCGGTCATGTAAAAGCTCCTTTTCAAGCGATACGCAACGCACCGGCCAGGCCGGCGGACGCTGCCTCGACGGCGGCATGGGCGGTGCGTCGATCGCTGTTCAATGGGATGTCGTAGGTGATGCGCGCGCCGTAGGCGCCCGGGGCGTGGGGGTCGACTCGCACCTTGTCGAATACCAGCAGGCGCGTACCGAGGCTGAAACCTTCGGACAGGTCGTGGGTGACCATGAACACGGTCAGGCGGGTCTCGCGCCAAAGCGCCAGCAGCAGGGCATGCATGTCTTTGCGAATGCCGGGGTCGAGGGCGCCGAAGGGTTCATCCAGGAGCAGGACGCGCGGTCGCATGATCAACGCCTGGGCAATCGCCAGCCGTTGCTGCATGCCGCCGGAGAGCTGCGCCGGGTATTTATCCAGGGCCTGGCCGAGGCCGACTTTGTCCAGCAATCGCGCGGCTTCTTCCCGGGCCTGGCGCTTGGCGCTACCGAACAGACGCCCCAGCACCGGCGAGCGTGGCAGCTCCAGGCCCAGGGCCACATTGTCCAGCGCCGTCAGGTGCGGGAATACCGAATAGCGCTGGAACACCACGCCCCGGCTGGCATCCGGCTCGCCCGCCAAGGGCTCGCCATCCAGCAGGATCTGTCCGCGACTGGCCTGTTCCTGGCCCAGCAATAACCTGAGGAAGGTCGATTTGCCGCAACCCGACGCGCCCACCAGGGTGCAGAACTCGCCCTCGGCGACACTCAGGTTCAAGCGTTCGAGCACCACCTGATCGGCATACTGTTGCCAGACATTGTTCACCGTGATGAAGCTCATGCCTTCGCCCCTTCATACCAGGGGAACGCTTGGCGAGTCAGGCGCTTGAGACCCCAGTCCATCAGCCAGGCGAGCAAGGTGATCCACACCACGTATGGCAGGATCACGTCCATCGCCAGGTAACGACGCACGAGGAAAATCCGATAGCCCAGGCCATCGGTGGAGGCGATGGCTTCGGCGGCGATCAGGAACAGCCAGGCCGAACCCAGCATCAGCCGCAGGGAAATCAACAGCCGCGGCAATAGCTGTGGCAGGACCACGCGCAGGATCAGGGTCCAGGTGGACGCACCGAGGGTCTGGGCCTTGATCAGCAGTTCACGGGGAATTTCCCGGGCGCGCTGTTCCAGGTCCCGGGCCAGGCATGGTGTGACGCCGATGACAATGAGCATCACCTTCGACAACTCCCCAAGGCCGAAGACAATGAACAGGATCGGCAGGATGGCCAACGGCGGCACCATCGAGACCACGGTGAGCAAGGGCGACAGCGGCGCGCCCAGCAGTGGCAGCGTGCCGGCGGCGATCCCCAGGCAGAGCCCGGCCAGGGCACTGATGCCCAGGCCGATGGCCAGCCGGCGCAGGCTCGACGCGGTGTCCTGCCAGAGCAGGTAATCGCCGCTGCGAGCATCGGCGGTGAAAGCCAGGCGTTTCACCGCGTCGCTCATCTGTGTCGCGCTGGGGAGCAGCTTGTCGTTGGGGTTGTCCGTCAACCGTTCGGCCGAGCCAGTGAAATAGGCGAACAACACCAGCGCGAAGGGCAGGATCACCAGCAACAAGCGGCTGGGGCGGTCCGGGTAGCGGTTGATCAGGCGCATGCCAGGTCCTCCGGTTACAGCTTGGCGTCGGCGGCCAGCTGTACGTAGGTGGGATCGAAGCGCAGCTTGAGGTTGGCCTTGTCGCCAAGGATCACGCCGTTGGCGAATGCCATGCCGACCGCGTCGGCGTTCTTGGCGCCTTCGCCCAGCAGACCGTGGCGGAACGAGAAGTCCGCCACCTTGCGCTGCGTGTCGGGCAGTTGCCCGCTGGTGGCGAAGCCGAGCGCTTCCTGGGGCGTGGCGAACAGCCTGGTGGTGTCCAGCTGCGCCTGGAAACCCGCCAGGTCGGTGCCCGAGGCTTTCGCCATGTGCTCCAGCGCCGCCTTGCTGGCTGCGTTTTTCGCATTCATCAGCGCCACCACCTCGAACCAGGCGCCGGTCAATGCCTTGCCCAGGGCCGGGTTGTCCTGGAGGGTCTGGGTGTTGACCACCATCATGTCCATGATCTCGCCGGGGATCTGGCTGGAGTTGAACACTTCGCTCACCCCAGGCTGGGCCTTGATGTCCGAGAGCATCGGGTTCCAGGTAGTGATGGCCTTGACCTGCTCGGTGTTGAACGCGGCGGAGATGTCGGCGTCGGAGGTGTTGACGACCTTCAGGTCTTTTTCGGTCAGGCCAACCGAGTCCAGGGCCCGGGCCAACAGGTAGTGCGAGACCGACAGCTCCACCAGGTTCACGTCCATGCCCTTGAGGTCCGTCACTTTCTTGCCTTCGCCCTTGATGACGACGCCGTCGTTGCCGTTGGAGAAGTCACTGACGATCAGGGCGGTGCTGTCCACGCCACCGGCCGCGGGAATGGTCAGGGCATCCATGTTCGTCATGGTGCAGCCATCGAACTGACCGGCGGTGTACTGGTTGATGGATTCGACGTAGTCGTTGAGCTGCACGACATCGATCTTGATGCCGTACTTCTTCGCCCATTTGTCGACGATGCCCTGGCTACCGGCATATTCCCAAGGCATCCAGCCGGCATAGATGGTCCAGCAAACGCTGAAGTGGTCTTTCTGCGCGGCGGTGGACGAAAGGCTGGCGAGGGCCGCGAAGGCGGCGAGAAGCAGAGAGGACAGACGAAGCTTGAACATGGGGGTTCTCCAGTTGATCAAGGGCGGACAGGAGCAACGCGGCACCGTGAACGGTGGCTTGTCTCCCGGGCTTTTTTCCCGCCGTGTAACCTCAACTGGAGGTCGCCAACTCTCGGACCAGCCACTCGCCAGAGGCGAGCCGGAACCCTAGTCAGCCATTGCAAATTGTGGTGCCGCGAACCTGTGATGACTCCTGCACGGTGATTGTTTAAGCGAGAGCCGTGCCAAGTCGGCAAAAGGCCCGAGCCAGAGAGATCGGACTTGGAAAGATGCTGTGAAGCGGTCGATGAGTGCTTGGTTGTGGTGCCGGGGCGCACCGCAATGAGGCAAAAAGCTACATGTTTCGAGTTGTTGCGGCGTCGCACCAGATTCCGATTTCACTGTCTGATTTATCGTCAGTCACCCAATAGTTGACTGCCGCCCATCAGCGTCGCTGATGCGGCCCATTCGCGGTCCAGGAGGCCGCCATGTATCGACGACTGCTGCTCACTGCGTTTCTCGGATTGACTCTCTCGGCCTGCGCGCCTTACTACGACGCAGACTCCAGCTATTACCGCTCCGAGGTCTACACCTCACCGGCGCCGGCTTATTACAGCGGCGGAAGCTATTACTATTCGGCTCCGCGTGGCTACTACGCCCCGCGGTATTACCAACCGGCGCCACGCTACTATTCGGCACCGCGCTACTATCAACACGGCCCTCGCTATTATTCGCCACCGCGGGCGGCCTATCGGCCTTATCCGCATCGGGGCGGCTGGGATGGCCGCGATCGGGGCGGTTGGGATGACAACCGTCGTCACCGAGACGGACGTGATCATCGAGGACGGCGCGATCATGATGGACGAGGCTACCACCGCTGATCGGCAGACCATGAAAAGCGGCGCATCGAGCGCCGCTTTTTTTGTGCCTGGCAGAAACCATTCTATTCGTTGGGCAAGTCCGCCAACGGGTGTCGGCCTTCCCAGGCCTTGTGGAAATGTGCCTCCACCGCGGCCTCGGGTACGTGGTTGATGTCCGGCCAGTGCCAGCGGGGCTTGTGGTCCTTGTCGATCAGCCGCGCGCGCACGCCCTCGCTGAATTCCGGATGCCGGCAGCAATTGAGGCTCATGGTGTATTCCATGCGGAACACGCCGGCCAGGGACAGATGCCGGGCCCGGGCGATCTGCTCCCATACCAGGCAGGCGGTCAGGGGTGAGCCTTCGGTCATGGTCCGGGCGGCCCGGGCAATCAACGGGTCCTGGTCTTCCACCAGCAGGTTCAAGGCTTTCCAGGCGCAACGCACGTCGCTGACATCCAGCCATTCGTCGATTTTCTGCCGACGCGGCAGCCATTGGGCTTCGGGCAGTCGATCGAAGGCCTCTTGCTGCAGGGCCTTGAGCAGGCTGTTGAGCTGCATGTCGGTCTGTTCCTGCCAGTTGAGCTGCAACAGGCCTTCGATCAGGTCGTCCTGTTGTTCGTCGAGCAGGAAACGGTCGGCCAGGCCCAGGTCGATGGCGTCCCTGGCATTCATGTGGGCGCCGGTCAGGCCGAGGAACAGGCCAAGCTTGCCCGGCAGACGGGCCAGGAACCAACTGGCGCCGACGTCCGGGTACAGGCCGATGCTGATTTCCGGCATGGCCAGGCGACTGCTGGGCGTGACGATCCGCGTGCTTGCACCTTGCAGCAGGCCCATCCCGCCACCGAGTACATAGCCGTGGCCCCAGCAGATCAAGGGTTTGGGATAGGTATGCAGGTTGAAGTCCAGTCGGTATTCAGCCGCGAAAAACTGTGCTGCCAATGGCGGTACTTCACCAGGGTGGGCACGGCAGGCTTCCACCAGGCTGCGTACTTCACCGCCGGCACAGAATGCCTTGGCGCCGTTGCCACGCAGCAATACACAAACCACTTGCGGTTCCCGGGCCCAGGCATCGAGACGATCACGCAGGGCGTTGATCATGGGCAGGGACAAGGCGTTCAGGGATTTTTCGGCATCCAGGGTGGCGATGCCGATACGGGCGCCGTCGATGCCAATGAGCTCTTCGAAGTGCAGGTTCATCGTGACCTCGATCAGAAATTTGAATGATCAGTATGACTGCTGCGTGGGAAAATGCCGGATCAAACGCCGAAGCCATGTCGGATCAATTGACAAGCCTTGTGGGCTTTCCTAGGGTGCGCCCATTGTTTTTATCGGGTGCAATCATGACTGCCGACGACCGTATCAAACTCGAGCCGAGCTGGAAGCAGGCACTGCGTGCCGAGTTCGACCAACCCTACATGGCGCAGTTGCGCGAATTCCTGCGCCAGGAGTACGCAGCCGGCAAGCAGATCTATCCACCGGCTTCGCTGATTTTCAATGCCCTCAATTCCACGCCCCTGGACAAGGTCAAGGTGGTGATCCTCGGCCAGGACCCGTATCACGGCCCGGGCCAGGCCCATGGCCTGTGTTTTTCGGTACAGCCGGGCGTGCCGGCGCCGCCATCGCTGGTGAACATCTTCAAGGAATTGAAACGCGACCTGAACATCGATATCCCCAACCATGGCTACCTGCAAAGCTGGGCCGATCAGGGGGTGTTGCTGCTCAACACCACCATGACCGTGGAACGTGCCAACGCCAACTCCCACGCGGGCAAGGGCTGGCAACATTTTACCGATCGGGTCATCGAGGTGGTCAGCGAGCATCAGCCGCATCTGGTCTTCCTGCTATGGGGCGCTCATGCGCAGAGCAAGCAGAAGCTGATCGACGCCACCAAGCACCTGGTGCTGACTTCGGTCCATCCATCGCCGTTGTCGGCTTACCGGGGTTTCCTGGGGTGCGGGCATTTCAGCCGGGCCAACAAGTTCCTCGAACAGCATGGTGATACGCCGATCGATTGGCGATTGCCGCCGCTTTGATGCGCAACCCCATCGCGAGCAGGCCCGCTCTCACCTGTGCGGCTTGTGAGAGCGAGCCTGCTCGCGATGGGGGCAAACGGTCATCAACTTGAGGCCGGCTTGCGCATCCAGTACCTGAACAACGGTTCCGCCAGGAACAGCACGAACAACAAACGCATCACCTGCAATGCCGTCACCAGCGGCACCGACAGCTGCAGGGTCTCTGCCGTCAGGCTCATCTCCGCGATACCGCCGGGCATCATGCCCAGTGTCAGCGAGCGCAGGTCCAGATGCGTCAACGTGCTCAGGCCCAGGGCCGCCAGGGTGGCGATCAGCATCGTCAACACGGTGCCCACCAGCGTGCGTCCCATGAAGGATGGCGCCCGGCGGAAAAACTGCCGGTTGAAGTGGCAGCCCAGGCCACTGCCGATCAGCCATTGGCCGATCTGGCTGCCGCCATGGGGCAGGCTGATGTGCAGGTCCCAGGCGACACTCACCACCGCGCTCACCAGCAGAGGGCCGAACAACCATGGGTTGGGTTGACGCAGGCGCTCCCAGATCCAGGCGAGCAGGGCGCCGGCGGGGAACAGGATGGCCAGCCACAGCCAGTCCACGGTGGTGGCGTGCTGCACCGGGGCGCCTTGGCCCAGCAGATACTTGAACGCGGCCGGTACGCACAGCACCACCACCAGAACCCGCAGGCTCTGGCCCGCAGCGACACGACTCAGGTCCGCGCCATTGCGCG
This sequence comes from Pseudomonas sp. NFACC32-1, assembly GCF_900101215.1. Taxonomy (NCBI): domain Bacteria; kingdom Pseudomonadati; phylum Pseudomonadota; class Gammaproteobacteria; order Pseudomonadales; family Pseudomonadaceae; genus Pseudomonas; species Pseudomonas sp. NFACC32-1. The sequence continues at coordinate 80,735 of NZ_FMUL01000016.1, read as the reverse complement.
CGCCGAGGTTGACCATCTCGCCGGAGCCGCCCGGCATGCTGGAAAAAAAGGCGGTGGCGCGGTCTTCGCCGGTGCGGCGCATCAGCCAGACACTCACCACGCTGGACACGCTGGTGATCAGCGCGCCGAAAAAAATCAGGCCGAAATGACTCAGGACCTGTTCCATCACCACCGGCGTGAAGTGCAGGCCGATGCCGATGCCCACCACCCATTGGCCGCATTTGCGGCCGCCGGGAATTTCCGCCAATTGCCATGGGGTCAGGCAACGCACCAGGATGATCGCCAGCAACGAACCGACCATCCACGGCAGGGGCCAGCCGATCAGGCTGGCCAGGTAACCGCCGGCCAGGCCGACCAGCGGTGTTCCCCACCATTGTCTGAAAGTCGCTTCAGACATTGGCCAGGGCGCGACGTTGTGCGGCGCGACGGCGCCAGATCCGTAGCAGTGGCATGAACAGCATGATAGCCGTCAGTACCCAGCAGCCGAAGGCGATCGGGCTCGACCAGAGGATTTCCAGCCCGCCGTTGGAGATCGACAACGCACGACGCAGGTTCTGTTCCATCAGGCCGCCGAGGATGAAGCCCAGCAGCACTGGCGACAGTGGGAAGTCCAGCTTGCGCAGGATGTAGCCGAAGATGCCGATGCCAATCATCAGGAACAGGTCGAACGTGGTGGCGTGCACCGCGTAGACGCCGATGCCGGTGATGATTGCGATCACCGGTACCAGGGCCCAGTTCGGCACGGCCAGGATGCGAGTGAAGACACGGATCATCGGGATGTTGAGGATCACCAGCATGATGTTGGCGATGAACAGCGACGCGATCAGGCCCCAGACAATGTCCGGCTGCTGCTGGAACAACAGTGGACCTGGGGTGATGTTGTACAGCGACAACGCGCCGATCATCACTGCCGTGGTACCCGAACCAGGCACGCCAAGGGTCAGCATCGGCACCAGTGCACCGCAGGCGGCACCGCCGATGGCCGTTTCCGGGGCGGCGAGACCGCGCTTGTCTCCTTGGCCGAACGTACCACTGGCGCCAGCGATGCGTTTTTCAGTCATGTAGGCCACGGCGCTGGCCAGGGTGGCACCGGCTCCTGGCAGCACGCCCATGATGAAGCCGAGCACGCCGCAACGCAGGTTCACGATGAAGACCGATGCCGCTTCCTTGAAGTTGAACATCATCCGCCCGGTGGCTTTCACCGCTTCCTGGCCGTGATGAGTCTTTTCCAGCATCAACAGGATTTCACTGATGGAGAACAGGCCCAGGACCAGTACGACGAACTGAATGCCGTCGGCCAGATGAACGTTGTCACCGGTGAAACGGTACACACCACTGTTGGCATCGATCCCGACTGCCGACAGGAACAGGCCGATCAACGCTGCAATGAACGTCTTGAGCGGCCGGTCGCCCGCCATGCCTCCGAGGCAGACAATGGCGAAGACCATCAGGACAAAATATTCCGCCGGTCCGAAGGCAATCGCCCATTTGGCCAGCAAGGGCGCAAAGAGCACCATGCCGCAGGTGGCGATGAAGGCGCCGATGAACGAGCTCCATGCCGACAGGGACAATGCCACCCCGGCCAGGCCCTGGCGTGCCATCGGATAGCCGTCGAGGGTAGTCATCACGGTGGACGCTTCACCGGGAATATTGAGCAGGATCGAGCTGATGCGCCCGCCGTATTCGCAACCCAGGTACACCGCGGCCAGCAGGATCAGTGCCGATTCAGGCGGCAGGCCCAGGGCGAAGGCGATGGGGATCAGCAGCGCCACGCCATTGATCGGGCCCAGGCCCGGCAACAGGCCAACCACGGTGCCGATCAGGGTACCGGTCAGTGCGGTGACGAGGTTATAGGGCGTCATGGCAACGCCGAAACCCTGGCCAAGATAATTCAGGGTATCCATATCAGTTCTCCAGGACGTCGAGCAGGCCCAGGGGCAGGGGAACGTCCATCAACTTGTCGAACAATAGATAAAGACCAATGGCCATCAGGCTGATGATCACCACGCTCGGGATCCAGCGACCGCCATACAGGCGGGCCATTGGTACGCCGGTCAGGACACTGGCGAGGATGAAGCCCAGGGGCTCGAAGGTGCCGGCGAATATCAGCAGCAGCGCCACGCAGATGCCGATCTTCTTCAGGGTTTCACGGTCCAGCTGCCGGTCTTCATCGCTGTGCACGATGGGGGCCGGACGGAACACCATGTACAGCAATGCCGCGCCCATCAGCCCCAGCATCAGCAGGGGAAAGGCGCGCGGGCCGACAGGCTCGTAGGAAAACGCTGCCTGATACGGCCAGGCCATCAGCGCGAGGCCGATGCAGACCAGCAGTAGCACCGCAGCAAAAATTCGTTGGATGGTGAGCATGACTAACTCCTGGGCGGCGCCGGTGATGCCGGCGCCGCCACGTGAACAGAGACGGTTACTGGATCAGGCCGAACTCTTTGGCCAGCACCTTGTAATCAGCCACTTGTTTCTTCACGTAGGTGTCCAGCTCCGGACCGGTCATGGCAAACGGGAACAGCTCGCGCTGGTCACGCAGCTTGGCGAACTCCTGCGAAGCCAGCAGCTTGTCGAACGCCTCTTTCCACCAGGCGTAGTCTTCGTCGCTGACCTTTGGCCCGAGGTAGAAGCCGCGAACCACTGGCCAGACGATGTCGTAGCCCTGTTCGCGAGCGGTGGGGATTTCCTTCATTTCTGGCTCATCGATGCGCTTCTCGGCGAACACCGCCAGCAGACGCATGTCACCGCTCTGGATGTGCGGCATGGAGTCGGAAATGTCGGTACTGCCGACCTGGATGTGTCCGCCCAGCAGGGCCGTGGCGATCTCGCCGCCGCCTTCGAGTGCCACGTAGCGCAGGTCGCGAGGGTTGATGCCGGCGGCCTTGGCGATCAGGGCCGTCTGCATCCAGTCCTGGCTGCCCACGGTGCCGCCGGAACCGATGACCACCGAGCCCGGATCTTTCTTCAGGGCCTGGACCAGATCGTCCAGGGTCTTGTAGGGCGAATCGCTTTTCACCGCGATGGCGCCATAGCTGGTGCCGACAGCGGCCAGCCAGCGCACGGCGCTTTCATCGAAGCGACCGAATTTGCCCTGGGCCAGGTTCAGCAGCGAACCGCTGGACCAGGCCACCAGCGTGCCGGCATCGGCGGGGCGCTGGGCGACTACTGCGTTGTAGGCCACCGCGCCAACACCGCCCGGCATGTAGGTGACGCGCATCGGCTTGGTCAGCAATTTCTCATTGACCAGCGCACTCTGCGCCAGCTTGCAGGTCAGGTCGAAGCCACCGCCAGGGGAGGCCGGGGCGATGCATTCGGGGCGCTTGGGTTCGGCGAGCAGTTGCCCGGCGAATAACAGGCAACCGGCGGCGAGAGCGATTTTACGCAGTGATGGGCTCATTACGGTCTCCACAGGAGTTGTTGTTGTGTGTGCAAATCTGGCGTTGCCGGGTCCGGAGCGGAGCCGGTCAGCGGGTTCGTTACATGCAGTCGTTCATGACGCTCGGCCTTGCCATCCCCGATCCATCGAAGTCATGGGACATGGTGAGTTGGCCATAGATGTACGCCGGCTTCGGCAGAGTCATGGACTCGACGCCGGCCAGGGCAATCGGATTGGAACGGGAAGGGCGGGCAGGCACTGGGGCCTGGAGCTGCATGGAGAGCATGGTGAATACTCCGCTTTATTGTTCTTATTCGGGCGAAAACGCTTCGAGGCGTTTTTCGTTCATCGTGTTGGCTGCGGACAGCCGAAACTATCCTTGCAAGACTCTATCGGCCCAACCTTTCGCTAACCTTTCAAAAGCTTTCAAGATGTTTTTTGGCTTCACAGCACCGGATGCGGCTGTAAACTCCGCGCCAGTGAATGGCGCCGACTGTCCCTGAATCGAGGAAATACCCATGCGTGTTCTGCTCGTCGAAGACCATCTGCAGCTCGCCGAAAGCGTGGCCCAGGCGCTCAAGAGCACCGGTCTGACCGTGGATGTGCTGCACGACGGGGTAGCCGCCGACCTGGCGTTGAGCAGCGAGGAATACGCCGTGGCCATCCTGGACGTAGGGCTGCCGCGCATGGACGGCTTTGAAGTGCTGGCGCGCCTGCGGGCCAGGGGCAAGACCCTGCCGGTATTGATGCTGACCGCTCGCAGCGATGTGAAGGACCGGGTCCATGGCCTGAACCTGGGCGCCGACGATTACCTGGCTAAGCCGTTCGAACTCACCGAACTCGAAGCACGGGTCAAGGCCCTGTTGCGCCGTAGCGTATTGGGTGGCGAACGCCAGCAGCGTTGCGGGGCATTGGTCTATGACCTGGATACCCGCCGCTTCACCCTCGACGAGGAACTGCTGACCCTCACCTCCCGCGAGCAAGCGGTGCTGGAGGCCTTGATCGCTCGGCCGGGGCGGGTGATGAGCAAGGAGCAACTGGCGGCCCAGGTGTTCGGCCTGGATGAAGAAGCCAGCCCCGATGCCATCGAAATCTACATCCATCGCCTGCGCAAGAAGCTCGATGGGCATGCCGTGGCAATCGTGACCTTCAGAGGCCTGGGCTACCTGCTGGAAACCCGCGATGCATAAGCCTGACAGCCTGCGCTGGCGGCTGCTGCGTAACCTGGCGTTGCTGTTGGTGGTGCTGATGCTGGCCAGCGGCCTGAGCGCCTACTGGAACGGCCGCGAAGCGGCGGATACCGCCTATGACCGGACCCTCTTGGCCTCGGCCCGGACCATCGCTGCCGGCCTGTCCCAGCGTGACGGCAGTCTCAGCGCCGATGTGCCTTATGTGGCCCTGGACACCTTCGCCTACGACAGCGCGGGACGCATCTACTATCAGGTCAACGACATCAACCAGAAGCTGATTTCCGGCTACGAAAATCTTCCAGGCCCGCCACCCGGTACGCCCCGCACGGACGATTACCCGGCCCTGGCACGCTTTTACAACGCCAACTACCAGGGTCAGACCGTGCGAGTGGTGAGCCTGCTCAAGGCCGTGAGTGAGCCGAACATGAACGGCATGGCGGAGATCCGCGTGGCGGAGACCGAAGAAGCTCGGGTCAGGATGGCTCGCAGCCTGATGGCCGATACGCTGTTGCGCCTGGGCATGCTGGCCGTGGGCGCGTTGTTGCTGGTGTGGTTTGCGGTCAGCGCCGCGTTGCGCCCGCTGGAGCGCTTGCGCACGGCGGTGGAGGAGCGTCAGTCGGACGACCTGCGCCCGTTGCCCCTGGTGGAGGTGCAGCACGAATTATGGCCATTGGTGAGGGCTCTGAACCATTTCACCGAGCGCCTGCGCGGGCAATTCGAGCGGCAGGCGCAGTTCATCGCCGATGCCGCTCATGAGCTGCGAACGCCCCTGGCTGCGCTCAAGGCACGGCTTGAGCTGGGCTTGCGTGCCAATGAGCCGGCGACCTGGAGGGAAACCCTGGAAACCGCGGCCCAGGGCACCGACCGCCTGACTCACCTGGCCAACCAGTTGCTGTCCCTGGCCCGCGTGGAGAACGGTGCCCGGGCCATTGCCGAAGGTGGCGCGCAGCTGTTGGATCTCAGTCAGTTGGCCCGGGAACTGGGCATGGCCATGGCGCCGTTGGCTCATGCCCGTGGCGTGGCCTTGGCCCTGGAGGCGGACGAGCCGGTGTGGCTGCGGGGTGAACCGACGTTGTTGAACGAGCTGTTGAGCAATCTTGTGGATAACGCCCTGGCCCATACACCGTCGGGCGGCAATGTGATCCTGCGGGTCACTGCGCCAGCGGTGCTGGAGGTCGAGGATGACGGTCCCGGTATTCCGCTGCACGAGCGCGATCGTGTCTTCGAGCGCTTCTATCGACGCAACCAGCAAGTCGCCGGTTCCGGCCTGGGGTTGGCGATCGTCGGGGAAATCTGCCGTGCCCACCTGGCCCAGATCAGCCTGCACGACGGACAGGAAGGCGGGTTGAAGGTGCGGGTGAGCTTTATCCCGGGCTCGGATTGACGAAAGGCAGATACTGTGGCGGCGAAGGAATATATGCCCTCGCCACAGGCGGCTTGAAGTCAGTTGGAGGGAGGCATGGGCTCGATCAGTAGAACATCGATCGCGCTTCTTCGATGTCCGCGCAACGGTCCTTGTTGTCCGGGTCGATGCCCAGCTTCTTGAAGGCCGGGACCCTGAACACATCGATCCTGCCGAGGGGATGATCGGTGTCCTTGTAGCAGTACAGCGCCGCGACCTGTACCAGGTCGACATAATCGAGCTGCTTCGACTCTCGGCTGAAATCCAGGTACAGGCCTGGCAGCTTCACCAATCGCTCCGGGAACTCCCAGACGCTGAGCAGCTTGTCACCCAGCACCGGGTGGATCGTGTCGATCACATGACTGAGGCTGATGGGGTCCGACAGCAATTCGTTATGGTCTTCGGCATAGGTCAGGATCGGCAGCACGCCGATCTGGTGCACCAGGCCACCCAGCGCGGCCTGGTCGGGCTTGAGTTGCGTGTAGCCACGGCACAGCGCATAGCTGATGCCAGCGATCTCCAGGCTTTTTCGCCAGACCTCGCGCATCTTCTGTTCCACCACCTCGGAGCGGGCGTGGAAGATCTGCTCCATGACCAGGCCGATGGCCAGGTTGCTGCTGTAGTTGACGCCCAGGCGGGTGATGGCAGTGTGCAGGTCGGTGACTTCCTGGGTGGCGCGCAGCAGCGGGCTGTTGACCACTTTTATCAGGCGCGCCGAAAGCGCCGTATCGCGGCCGATGACCTTGCTCAGGTTGCTGACGCTGATCTCCGGGTCTTCCGCGGCCCGGCGAATCTGCAGGGCCACTTCCGGTAATGTCGGCAGAACCAGGTCATCGTTATCGATGGCCTCCACCAAATCCCGCAGGACCTTATCCGCCAAATCGCTCATTTCGGTTCTCTAGGGTGTTGCGACAAATGCTGCGATCAGCGCTGGATCTCGCGGTCGCGGTCCAGTTCGTAAGGCAGGTCCAGCAACTGCAGCGACGGGCCTTCCAGCGTCCCGAGGTGCACGTTGCCCTCTTCTGCTGCTTCGGCCTGCAACACCGCCAGCAGTTCAATATTTTGCTCGGCGCGGGCTGCGATCACCACTTCACCGATGGAACTGCCATGGGATGGAGAAAACAACGCCGTACCCGGTTCCGGCAATTCGTTGGCGTCCAGTTGCAGGCGATAGAGGCGCCGCTTGAGCTTGCCCAGGTACTGCATGCGGGCAACGATTTCCTGGCCGGTGTAGCAGCCTTTCTTGAAACTCACGCCACCGATGGCCTGCAGGTTGAGCATCTGGGGTATGAACAGTTCACGGGTAGCCGGCATGACCTGGCCGATGCCTGCGCGTATCTGGCCCAGCAGCCACGGGTTCAGGTCGGCTTCGGCCACTACTTCGCGCAGGCGGATCTTGAGCGCGTCGGCCTGTTCGGCGGGCGCCCACAGTTCGACGCGGCCGGGGGAGACGCGGATGGCAATCAGGGATTCATGACGCGCTACGCAGTCAACGTCAGCCGGTAGCTCGAGGCCCAGGCCGGCGAGCGCCGTGTCGGCATTTTCCAGGCCGAAGCGGACCCAGGCCGCGCTTTCGTCGGTGAGCCTGGCCTTGGAAAATACCGCGTATTTCTTCAGGTCCGCCAACTGCGGCTCGAGCAGTTCGGTGGCCATTGCCATCAGCACCCCGTCGCCCTGGAGCACGATGCGAAAGCTGGACTGCATGCGGCCTTTCTGGGTGCAGCGGGCGCCGAGGCTGGCCCGCTCGTCGCTCAGGTAGTTGAGGTTGCAGGTCAATTGGCCCTGCAGGAATTTACTGGCATCCACGCCGCGAACCGCGAGGACGCCTTCGTGGGACAGGGTGCAGAAAAAAGCGGAATCAGCCATGGGTCATCGCAGGATAAAAAAGTCTGATGGACATCATAAGGGGGCGCCCTTGAAATGGGTAGTTCACAAAGGATCGGTCGTGCCCGACCAAAGCTGTCTGTTCCGCCGTGGCCGTGCCTGTATACTTGCGCTCTATTTGAGGAGCCCTCCATGGTCGAAGATGTAGAACTGAATCGCCTCTACTGGCATAGCCGTCGCGGCATGCTCGAACTTGATGTATTGCTGGTGCCATTCGTCAAAGAGGTCTATCCCCACCTTAACGAAGTGGATCGTGCCTGCTATGTCCGCCTGCTCGAGTGCGAGGATCAGGACATGTTCGGCTGGTTCATGGAGCGCAGTGAATCCGACGACCCGGAATTGCAACGCATGGTTCGGATGATTCTGGACCGTGTCCAGCCCAAATAACCACTTCGAATGCCGCTGGCGGGCCTCCGGGCAGTTGCTGGCGGCCTATCTCCTGGCCCAGGCGTTCGCCCTGGGCTCGTTACTGCTGATGTCTGTACCGAGCGGATTCGCAGCGCTTGGCGTTGCGGTGTGCCTGGCCCATGGTGCCTGGACGGTGCCGCGTCATCTGCTGTTGAGCCATCGCCAGGCCTTTGGCGGGTTGCGCCGTGACCTCGATGGCTGGCAACTCTGGAACCGCGCCGATGGCTGGCAGGCGGTGCAGTTGCGTCCCGACAGCCTGGCGTTGCCACTGATCGTCGTGTTGCGCTTTCGCTTGAAGGGGGAGCGGCGAGTCCGCTCGATTTGCGTGCCCCGAGATGCGCTGGCACCGGATCTGCACCGGCGCCTGCGCGTACGGCTCAGGTTCAGTCGGCGTAGGTGGGCGGCACCAGGATAGTGTCCAGCGCTTCAGGCAACAGGTTCGGGTAGTCGAGGGTGTAATGCAGGCCCCGGCTTTCCTTGCGCTCCATGGCCGAGCGGATCATCAGCTCCGCCACCTGGGCCAGGTTGCGCAGCTCGATCAGGTCGCGGCTGACTTTGTAGTTGCTGTAGAACTCATCGATTTCATCCAGCAGCAGGCGCACCCGGTGCTGGGCCCGCTGCAGGCGCTTGTTGGTACGCACGATGCCGACGTAGTCCCACATGAAGCGCCTCAGTTCGTCCCAGTTGTGGGCGATGATCACGTCTTCGTCCGAGTCGGTGACCTGGCTGGCGTCCCAGGAGGGCAGTGCGGTGGGAGCGGCGATCCGGGGCAACTGTTCCAGAATGTCCGCCGCGGCCGAGCGGGCGTAGACGAAGCATTCCAGCAATGAGTTGCTGGCCATGCGGTTGGCGCCGTGCAGGCCGGTGAAGCTGGTTTCGCCGATGGCGTACAGGCCCGGCACGTCGGTGCGGCCGTGCTGGTCGACCATCACACCGCCGCAGGTGTAGTGCGCGGCAGGCACCACCGGGATCGGTTGCCTGGTGATGTCGATGGAGAATTCCAGGCAGCGCTCGTACACCGTCGGGAAATGGCTCTTGATGAAGGCTTCGGGTTTGTGGCTGATGTCCAGGTAGACGCAGTCGATACCCAGGCGCTTCATTTCATGGTCGATGGCCCGGGCGACGATATCCCTTGGCGCCAGTTCGGCGCGCGGGTCGAAGCGTGGCATGAAACGTTCGCCATTGGGCAGCTTCAGGTGCGCGCCTTCGCCACGCAGGGCTTCGGTGATCAGGAAGCTCTTGGCCAGCGGATGGTACAGGCAGGTGGGGTGGAACTGATTGAACTCCAGGTTCGCCACCCGGCAGCCCGAGCGCCAGGCCATGGCGATGCCGTCGCCGCAGGCACCGTCGGGGTTGCTGGTATAAAGGTAGACTTTCGCCGCGCCACCGGACGCCAGGATCACGAAGCGGGCTCCGTAGGTATCGACTTCGCCGGTGCCACGGTTGAGCACATAGGCACCCAGGCAACGGTCGCCGTCCAGGCCCAGGCGTTTCTCGGTGATCAGGTCGATCGCGACCCGCTGTTCCAGCAGTTCGATATTGGGCCGTTGCCGTGCCTGGGCCAGCAGGGTCTTGAAAATCGCCGCGCCGGTGGCATCGGCTGCATGGATGATGCGCCGATGACTGTGGCCGCCTTCACGGGTCAGGTGGAACTCAAAACCGCCGTCTTCGGTACCGGAGTGCTCGTCCCGGGTAAACGGCACGCCCTGGTCGATCAGCCACTGGATGGCTTCCCGGCTGTGCTCGACGGTGAAACGTACCGCTTCCGGGTTGCACAGGCCGCCGCCAGCGTTGAGGGTGTCCTCGACGTGGGATTCAATGGTATCGGTGTCGTCCAGTACGGCTGCGACGCCGCCCTGGGCCCAGAATGTCGAGCCGTTGGCCAGGTCGCCTTTGCTCAGCACTGCGATGCGCAAATGCTGGGGCAATGTCAGGGCAAGGCTCAATCCGGCGGCACCGCTGCCGATTACCAGAACATCGTGTTGATACTGTTGGCTCATTCGAAAGGTTTCCGCTCAAAGCGACCCGGGTCGGGGTTGGCGCAAGACATCCGCTTCAACGGGTCAGGCAGCCACGCAGCCCACTAGTATATAGAGGGGGGGATCGGCACAATAGCCGGGCATTCATGGCAATGTGAAACCAGCGTGACAGAAAAAGCGACACGCTTCGTCGGGTCACGGTTTTCGCCGAAGGGCGACAAGCCGGCCTTTTCGAGGATATAAGGCGGTTTATCTACACATGGTTGCTCGATGTCCGTTTTGAATGGCTATAAATAGCGGGAACTTTTGTCAGCCGGCCAGGTTCAATAGACGGTTGTCTGCAGAAGGGAGCAGCGTCGGGTTGGTGCAAGATTTCGATTCGAGTCTTTGCCGGCAGACCCGGCGACAGATTATTCGCGCGGCCGGGGGAAATCTCGCGCTGCGTTTTTCGTGCGTGCCGGGATCAGAGCGCGTCGGAAACTTGCTTTGAAGGGGGAGAACTTTTGCGAAAAGCCCGAGTCTATGTTTGCAAGCCCGGACAATTAGCCATGCAAGCCTCCTTCGAGCTTATCGAGGAGTGTTCATGCTAACCCAGGAAGAGGATCAGCAGCTGGTCGAGCGCGTTCAGCGTGGCGACAAGCGAGCTTTCGATCTGCTAGTGCTGAAATACCAGCACAAAATTCTCGGGTTGATCGTGCGGTTCGTGCACGACACCCATGAAGCCCAGGATGTCGCTCAGGAAGCCTTCATCAAGGCCTACCGCGCACTTGGTAATTTTCGCGGCGATAGCGCGTTTTACACGTGGCTTTACCGCATCGCCATCAACACGGCGAAAAACTATCTGGTTTCACGCGGCCGCCGGCCGCCGGATAGCGATGTGAGTTCTGAAGACGCGGAGTTCTACGATGGCGATCACGGCCTCAAGGACCTCGAATCACCGGAACGAGCGTTGCTGCGGGATGAGATCGAGGGCACCGTCCATCGCACCATCCAGCAATTGCCTGAAGATTTGCGTACGGCGTTAACTTTACGTGAATTCGACGGTCTGAGTTACGAGGACATTGCCAGCGTCATGCAGTGTCCGGTGGGTACCGTGCGCTCCCGGATTTTCCGCGCTCGGGAGGCCATCGATAAAGCCCTGCAGCCTTTGTTGCAGGAAAACTGAGACAGCGGCGACAGCCAAGAGAGGAACGCCATGAGTCGTGAAGCCCTGCAGGAATCGCTGTCCGCAGTGATGGATAACGAAGCGGACGAACTGGAATTGCGTCGGGTATTGAATGCCTTCGACGATGTTGAAACCCGTGAGACCTGGGCTCGTTACCAGATCGCCCGGGCTGTGATGCACAAGGACCTGCTGCTTCCGCGTCTGGATATCGCTGCGGCCGTTTCTGCTGCATTGGCTGACGAAGCCGTACCGGCTAAAGCTTCCCGCGGTCCATGGCGCAGCCTGGGTCGCCTGGCCGTTGCCGCGTCGGTTACCGTCGCCGTCCTGGCCGGTGTTCGCCTGTACAACCAGGATGAAATCGCCGGTGTCCAGATGGCGCAACAGTCCAGCCAGCCAGGCTTGGCCGCTCCACAGGTCAAGGGACCTGCGGTACTGGCCGGCTACAGCGAAGGTTCGGAAACCGCCGGCCCGATGGTCAACGGTGTTCTGCAAGGCCAGCCAGGCTGGCATGACCAGCGTCTGCCCAGCTACCTGCGTCAGCATGCCCAGCAGGCTGCGCTGAAAGGTACCGAAAGCGCGCTGCCTTACGCTCGTGCCGCTAGCCTGGAAAATCGTTAAGGAAGGACTCTTGCGCGCCATACCTCTATTCACGCTTCTGCTGGGTGGCTGGTGCGCTGTTCCAGCCCATGCCGATGAAGCCCAGGACTGGTTGAATCGTTTGGGCCAGGCCGAGCAACAGCAAAGTTTCCAGGGGACTTTCGTTTACGAGCGCAACGGCAGCTTTTCCACTCATAACATCTGGCACCGTGTCCAGGACGGTAAAGTCCGCGAACGGTTGCTCCAGCAGGATGGTTCCGCACAGGAGGTCCTGCGTGTTGACGGACGCACACAATGCGTCAGCGGTGCTCTGGCGCCGGGGTTGGGAAATGCTGAAGGCACTGCACGTGCGCTCGATCCGCAAAAACTCAAGAATTGGTACGACCTTGCCGTAGTCGGAAGGTCGCGCGTGGCCGGGCGACCGGCTGTGATCATCTCCCTGACACCCAAAGACCAGCATCGGTACGCTTTCGAACTGCATCTGGATAAAGAAACCGGCTTGCCGCTCAAGTCCCTGTTGCTCAATGACAAGGGGCAGTTGCTGGAGCGTTTCCAGTTCACGCGCTTGAATACCGGCGTGCCATCGGAAAACGACCTGCAGGCCAGCGCCGACTGCAAGGCGGTGGTGCAAAGTGCCGACAAGTCCACTGCGGTGAAGGCTGCCTGGCATTCGGACTGGCTACCACCGGGCTTCGAATTGACCAGCAGTAACGTGCGCAAGGATCCGGATACCAATGTGCAGGTCAACAGCCTGATGTATGACGACGGCCTGGCACGTTTCTCGGTATTCCTCGAGCCCCTGAACGGCGCTACCGTCACCGATACCCGTACCCAGCTCGGGCCAACGGCGGCCGTTTCTCGTCGCCTCACCACGCCCCAGGGCGAAATGATGGTGACGGTGGTCGGCGAGATCCCTATCGGTACGGCCGAACGGATCGCGCTGTCCATGCGTTCAGACGCCACGGCGACTCAATAATGGGCCGCTTCGGTGGCTCGATCATGCCAGAGGCCAGCCAGGCCGGGGGCTGATCGAAATGCCGAAACTTCATGTCAGCATTTTAATTTGCAAAACTTCTGTTTTTTTTCTATTAGGTCAGAGCCGCTCGGCTCTGGCCTTGCCTGTTTTTCCGGAACAAAAATACCGGCGCCTTTTTCCAACTGGTATTCCTTGCTCCATATCGCTTAACCCTGCTCGTCGTAACGGGAGCCGTATGTCGATACCACGCTTGAAAACCTATCTATCCATTTTCGCCACTGTGCTGGTGCTCGGTCAGGGCGTTCCCGCCATGGCGGCCGATTTGCCTGACTTCACCCACCTGGTCGAGGAGGCTTCTCCTGCGGTGGTGAACATCAGTACGACCCAGAAACTGCCGGATCGCCGTGTATCGGATCCGCAGATGCCGGATCTGGAAGGTTTGCCGCCCATGTTGCGCGAATTCTTCGAGCGCGGGATGCCCCAGCCACGCTCCCCCGGCGGTGGTCGTCAGCGTGAGGCACAGTCCCTGGGCTCGGGCTTCATCATTTCTCCGGACGGTTACATCCTGACCAATAACCATGTGATCGCCGACGCCGACGAAATCCTGGTGCGCCTGGCCGATCGCAGCGAATTGAAGGCCAAGCTGGTCGGCACCGATCCACGTTCCGACGTGGCGCTGCTGAAAATCGAAGGCAAGGACCTGCCGGTGCTCAAGCTCGGCAAGTCCCAGAACCTGAAGGCTGGCCAGTGGGTGGTGGCCATCGGTTCACCGTTCGGCTTCGACCACACCGTGACCCAGGGCATCGTCAGTGCCATCGGTCGCAGCCTGCCGAACGAAAACTACGTTCCGTTCATCCAGACCGACGTGCCGATCAACCCGGGCAACTCCGGTGGCCCGCTGTTCAACCTCGACGGTGAAGTGGTGGGCATCAACTCCCAGATCTACACTCGTTCAGGCGGATTCATGGGGGTGTCCTTCGCGATTCCGATCGACGTTGCCATGGACGTATCGAACCAGCTCAAAAGCGAGGGCAAGGTCAGCCGTGGCTGGTTGGGCGTAGTCATTCAGGAAGTGAACAAGGACCTGGCGGAGTCCTTCGGGCTGGAGAAGCCTGCCGGTGCGCTGGTAGCGCAGATCCAGGAGGGCGGTCCGGCCGCCAAGGGCGGTCTGCAGGTGGGCGACGTCATCCTGAAGCTCAATGACCAGCCGATCATCATGTCCGCTGACCTGCCACACCTGGTCGGTGCGTTGAAGGCCGGTGCCAAGGCCAACCTGGAAGTGATCCGCGAAGGTAAGCGCAAGAACGTCGAACTGACCGTCGGCGCCATCCCGGAAGAAGGCGCGGAGCTGGAGTCGCAGCCAAAATCCGGCATCGAGCGCAGCAGCAATCGCCTGGGGGTGGCAGTGGTCGAGCTTACGGCCGAGCAGAAGCGAACCCTGGAGCTCCAGGGTGGTGTGGTGATCAAGGAAGTACAGGACGGTCCTGCCGCCCTGATCGGCCTGCAGCCAGGCGACATCATCACTCACCTGAACAACCAGGCCATCAGTTCCGCCAAGCAATTCACCGATATCGCCAATGCGCTGCCGAAGAATCGCTCGGTCTCGATGCGTGTCCTGCGTCAGGGACGTGCGAGCTTCATCACCTTCAAGCTGGCCGAATGACCGGTTAGCGGCGCAACGAAAAACCGCCTCGAAAGAGGCGGTTTTTTTGTCTGCGGGAAAACTCAGCCCATCATGTCCTTGACCATGCGCTCCTGCTCCATGAGCTCGCGTTGCCGGGCGTCGATACGTGACGACAACGGGAAGTTGGTGCCGGCACGCCGCTTGGCGAAATCCAGTTGCTGGATGGCCTGGCGATAGTCGCCCACCAGGGCGAAGTACTCGGCGCGGGCCTGGTGCAAGCCGATGATGTTGCCGGACAGGCCGCGGGTCTCGGCCACCATGTACCAGACGTCGGGATCGTCCGGGCGGGTCTTGAGCAGTGTTTCCAAGGCCTTCTCGGCATCGGCGGGACGGTTCTGCTTGAGCAGCAGGTCGACGCGCACCTGGTTGAGCGGATAGTTGGCGGGGTATTGCCGCAGCAACCGGTCGACGCGTGACTGGGCATCCGCCAGTCGGTTGCTGGTAATGTCCAGGTCCGTCTGGGCCAGGTTGTAGATGATCTCGTCGGGGGACTTGGCCAGCAGCGGCTTGAGATTCTCCCGGGCTTCATTCAACTGGCCACCCTTGATCTGGGCGATCGCCAGGCCATAGCGGGCCACGTCGTTCTTCGGGTTTTCATCCAGTTGCGCCCGGAAGCGCTTGGCGCCCAGGCCCGGGGTTTCCTCGTAGATCAATTGGACCCGCGCGCGAATCAATTGGTAGCGCATGCTGTCTTCGATGCCGCCTGGCCTGGCCTGCTCGGCGCGGTTGCGCGTGTCGGCGATCCGGGACTCGGTCACCGGGTGGGTCAGCAGGAATTCCGGTGGCCTGGCATCGAAGCGGTATTGACGCATCAGACGTTCGAACATGGTCGGCATGGCGCGTGGGTCATAGCCAGCCTTTTCCAGGTTCAGGATGCCGATGCGGTCGGCTTCCTGTTCGTTCTGGCGGGAAAAGCGCCGTTGTTCCTGGATGGCCGCCGCCTGGGTCCCGGCGATGGCTGCGATTCCCGCATCTCCACCGCCGGCAGCGGCAATCACGATGCCGGTCAGCAGCGCTGCCATCATGGGCACCTGCATGCGCTGCTGGGCTTCGACGCCGCGGGCAAAGTGGCGTTGCGACAAGTGCGCCAGTTCGTGGGCCATGACCGAGGCATATTCGCCTTCGGTCTGGGCATTGAGGAACAGGCCGCCGTTGACCCCGACGATTCCCCCTGGTGCGGCGAAAGCGTTGAGCTGGGGGCTGTTGATCAGGATGAACTCCAGGCGCCGGTCGTTGACCTGGCTGGTTTCCACCAGCTTGTAGACGCTGGTCTCGACATAGTCCTTGAGTTGCGGATCGTTGAGTTGCGCGACCTGGCTGCGCAGCAAAGCCAGCCAGGCGCGACCCAGCTGGTGTTCCTGTTCCGGCGAGACGATGGCAGAACTGGCGTCGCCAAGTGACGGCAGGTCGTCGGCGAAGCCTGGTGAGGCAAGCAGGCAAGCGAGCGTCAGCAGGGTGGGGCGCAGAAATGTCATGCACGAAGCCTTAGTTGACAAAGACCCTACTGTAGCCGGACACCGGGCGCTGGACCAGATATTCTGATTTTGTCGAAAAGTGTCTGCGCCACGATCATGTTGCGTTGAAAACGGGCTCGGAATGCTCATTTACAACCAGTAGACTGCGCTTCCTCGCCTGTTGTCGCCTCGTTGATCGTCACCCGGCGGCTTTTCAAGAAAAATGGGCGGCCAAACGACCTGTTGCGGAGTGAACCGATGACCGATGCTGTAGCCCACGATGCCGAGCTGGACGCCAGTGGCCTGAATTGCCCGTTGCCGTTGCTCAAGGCCAAGCTGGAACTCAATCGCCTGGCCAGCGGTGCCGTGCTCAAGGTTACTGCCACGGACGCGGGCTCCCAGCGTGATTTCCGCACCTTCGCCCGACTGGCCGGTCATACGCTGCTGCACGAGGAAGACGATAACGGCGTCTTCCGTTACTGGCTCAAGAAGGCCTGAAAAAAACAGCCGGCGGCTCATAAGGATTGTTGATGTTCAAAGTGTTACGTGACTGGATTCAGCGCTATTTCTCTGACGAAGAGGCCGTGGTGCTGGCCGTGCTGCTATTCCTGGCCTTTACGGCGGTGCTCACCCTGGGCGGCATGCTGGCGCCGGTGCTGGCGGGGATGGTGCTGGCCTACCTGATGCAGGGGCTGGTCACGACACTCGAACGCTTGCGGTTGCCTGGCAGCGTGGCAGTGGGTCTGGTATTCGCCCTGTTCATGGGGTTGCTGGTGGTATTCGTCGTGGTGGTCGTGCCGCTGCTCTGGCATCAGTTGGTGACGCTGTTCAACGAGCTGCCCGGCATGCTCGCCAAATGGCAGTCCCTGCTGTTGCTGCTTCCTGAGCGCTATCCGCACCTGGTGTCCGATGAGCAGGTCCTGCAGGCCATCGAAGTGCTGCGCGGCGAGATCGGCAAGTTCGGTCAGTGGGCGCTGACATTTTCGTTGTCCAGCCTGCCGCTGTTGGTGAACGTCATGATTTACCTGGTGCTGGTGCCGATCCTGGTGTTTTTCTTCCTCAAGGACCGGGAAACGATCGGGCGCTGGGTGCTCGGCTACCTGCCCCGTGAGCGGACGCTGATTACTCGGGTCGCCCAGGAAATGAATCGCCAGATTGCCAATTACATCCGTGGGAAGGTCATCGAGATCTTCATCTGCGGTGGGGTGACCTATATCGGCTTCGTGGCGCTGGGGCTCAATTACGCCGCATTGCTGGCGTTGCTGGTGGGCATTTCGGTGGTGGTGCCCTATGTCGGCACCGTGGTGGTGACTGTGCCGGTGGCATTGATCGCTCTGTTCCAATGGGGGTGGAGCGATCAGTTCATCTACCTGATGGCGGTCTACGGGATCATCCAGACACTGGACGGCAATGTGCTGGTGCCGCTGCTGTTCTCCGAAGCGGTCAACCTGCATCCGGTGGCGATCATCTGCGCGGTGCTGCTGTTTGGTGGGCTGTGGGGGTTCTGGGGAGTGTTCTTCGCGATTCCCCTGGCGACCCTGATCAAAGCAGTGCTGGATGCCTGGCCGAGCAAGGAGCCGGTTGTCGCGCCGTTGTTGTAGCTACTGATGTGAGGCGGATGGCTTCATCGCGAGCAGGCTCGCTCCCACACGGATTCATGTTGTTGAACAATCCTCTGTGGGGGAGCCTGCTCACCAAGGCGTCGGCGCTGGCGCCAAAAAACTTCAGGCCTTGTTCAGTGCCTGAGCCGCCGCCAGTACCGCATCCACATGCCCTGGCACCTTAACGCCGCGCCACTCCTGGCGCAGCACGCCATCCTTGTCGATCAGGAACGTGCTGCGATCGACGCCCAGGTACTCCTTGCCGTACAGCTTTTTCAGCTTGATTACATCGAACAACTGGCAGACGGCTTCGTCCTTGTCGCTGATGAGCTCGAACGGAAACTCCTGTTTGCACTTGAAGTTCTCGTGGGACTTGAGGCTGTCCCGGGACACGCCGAATACTTCGGTGTTGGCCGCCTGGAACTGTGCGTATTGATCGCGAAAGCCCTGGCCTTCGGTGGTGCAGCCCGGCGTGCTGTCCTTCGGATAGAAATAGATCACCACCTGCTTGCCTTTCAGGGCGGCGAGGCTGACGGTCTGCCCGCTGGTGGCGGGCGCCTGGAAATCGGTAACCGGCTGGTCGACGGCAACGGCCATGAACGCTTCCTTACATTGGGTTTTGTGGGCGCCACGGTTCGATCAGCGCATCCAGGTTCATCGCATCGGCGAAGTCCAGGAACTGATCGCGCAGCCAACTGATCTGGGTGCCGGCCGGCAGCGTCACGGTGAACGTGGCGTTGAGCATGGTGCCGCCGGTCTGCGGAGCCTGGTAGGTGTCACAGGTCAGGTTTTCCAGCTCGACGTGATGGTCCATGAAGAACTGGCACAGCTCATTGATGATGTCCGGGCGATAGGCCGAACTCACATAAGCCACGTAGGGCAGGGCCTGGGGACGATTTTCCAGGGCTGCGCTGCGCACCACGTTGACGGTGAAGGCATGCTTCTTGGCCAGCACTGGCAGGCTGCCTTCCAGGCGGGCCAGGGCGTCCCAGCTGCCGGAGATCTCAAGCACGAGCGCACTGCATTCGCCGTGACGGGTCAGGCGTGAGGTCACGACGGCGCAGCGGTTTTCATGGCTGGCGCGGCACAGGACGTTAGTCAGCTCCATGGGGTTGGCGCCAAGGGCACTGATAACAAGGAATTGTTCGCGGACTGTGGGGGTGGACATGCAGCATTCCTAAAGCGATGAGCGGTCGGGACCTTTGTCACTCGACACGATGCCCTGCCCACGAAAACCGAACGGCTCAAGCCCTGTGCCTGGGATTGCCGTGCGTTCCGCAACAACGGGAAATGCACCAGGGCAAACGCAGGATCGGGGCTTGTGGCGACGAAAACGGAGGCTGGGAACCGGCATATGAGCTTATCGGTACCGATCAAAGTCTGAAGGGTAGCGAAAACCATCGCCAAGGGGAATGGGAGTTCGCTTGTACAAGCATCTTGGCGCCAGTACCATTATGGCTCTCTTTTTCCGGCAGGAGCGGTTTCATGATTGCGGGCAGTATGGTGGCACTGGTCACACCCATGGATGCACAAGGGCGTCTTGACTGGGTCAGCCTCAGCAAACTCGTGGACTTCCACCTTGAAAACGGTACCCATGCCATCGTCGCCGTCGGCACCACCGGCGAGTCGGCGACCCTCGACGTCAATGAACATATCGAAGTCATCCGGGCCGTGGTCAAGCAGGTCGACGGGCGCATTCCGGTGATCGCCGGCACCGGCGCCAACTCGACCCGCGAAGCCGTCGAGCTGACCCGCAACGCCAAGGAAGCCGGCGCTGATGCCTGCCTGCTGGTGGTCCCGTACTACAACAAGCCGACCCAGGAAGGCCTGTACCAGCACTTCAAGCACATTGCCGAAGCGGTCGATATCCCGCAGATCCTCTATAACGTTCCCGGCCGCACCTCCTGCGACATGCAGGCCGAGACCGTGATTCGTCTCTCCACCATCCCGAACATCATCGGCATCAAGGAAGCCACCGGCGACCTCAAGCGCGCCAAGGCCATCCTCGATGGCGTGGACAAGGATTTCATCCTGCTGTCCGGCGATGATCCGACGGCGGTCGAACTGATCCTGATGGGTGGCAAGGGCAACATCTCCGTTACCGCCAACGTCGCTCCCCGGGAAATGGCCGACATGTGCGAGGCGGCACTCAAGGGCGACGCCACCACCGCTCGGGCAATCAACGAAAAACTGATGCCGTTGCACAGGGACCTGTTCATCGAAGCCAACCCGATCCCGGTGAAATGGGCGCTGGTGGAAATGGGCCTGATGCAGGAGGGCATTCGCCTGCCGCTCACCTGGCTCAGCAATACCTGTCAAGAACCGCTGCGGCAGGCCATGCGCCAGTCCGGCGTCCTGGTTTAATTGAGGAAGTACAACGCATGAAGCGAATGGCCGGACTTTCCGCACTTGCCTTGATTATCTCCAGCACCAGTGGCTGCGGGTGGATCTGGGGGCCGGAAGGTTATTTCCGCGACCGTGGTAGCGATTACCTCAGCGCACAACAGACTGCACCGATGCAACTGCCGCCGGATGTCCACGTCGCCAAGCGCCTGGATCCGCTGTTGCCGATCCCGCGCAACGTGGCTGACGACAGCGTCAAGGGCGAGTACGTCGTCCCGCGTCCACAACCCCTGTCGGCCGTGGCCGATGCCAGCGACTACACCTTGCAGAAGAGCGGCGATACTCGCTGGGTCATGGCCCAGCACCCGCCGGCCGAAGTCTGGCCCGTGGCGATCCAGTTCTTCCAGGACAACGGTTTCCGCCTGGACGAACAGCGTCCGCAGACCGGCGAATTCACCACATCCTGGCAACGTGCCGATGAGCTGTCCGCCGCCATGGGCAAGCGCCTGGGCGCCGCCGGCGTCGGCTCCGACAGCGAAACCCGCGTTCGCGTGCGTATCGAGCCTGGCGTCCAGCGCAACACCAGTGAAGTCTACGTGGTCAGCGCCGAGCGTCCCGCCGGCAGCACCGCCGACGTGGCATTCACCAACCGTTCGGTCAATACCGGCCTCGACGCTGCGCTGGTGGACGACATGCTCGCCAGCATGAGCCGCTCCGCCGAACAGGGCGGTTCGGTCTCGATGCTGGCCTCCCGTGATTTCGACACGCCGAGCCGAGTCAGCCTGAGTGAAGACGGCAGCGGCAACCCGGTGCTCAACGTCGGTTCCGACCTGGACCGTGCCTGGTCCAGTGTGGGGCGTGCGCTGGAGCAGGGCGAATGGCGGGTCGAAGACATCAACCGCAGCCTGGGCCTGTACTACATCAACCTCGCCGAAAAAGCCGACAAGCCAGACGAGAAGCCCGGCTTCTTCAGTGGCCTGTTCGGTAGCAAGCCGGACAAGGAAGAAATCGAAGCCCGTGCTGAGCGCTATCAGGTTCGCCTGAGCAAGGTGGGCGACAACGTCCAGGTGACGGTCGAGAAGAACATCAACACCGTGGCGCCGGCCGATGTGGCCCGCAAGGTGTTGAGCGTGATTCAGGACAACCTGGGCTGATCCGATGCGTTTCGCCGTTCTCGGCAGCGGTAGCCAAGGGAACGGCACGCTGGTAGCCAGCGCTGGGACCTATGTGCTGGTCGATTGTGGTTTCTCCTTGCGGGAAACCGAGAAGCGCCTGTTGCGCCTTGGGGTGCATCCGGCGCAACTGAGCGCGATACTCGTGACCCACGAACATGCCGACCACGTGCATGGCGTGGGTTTGCTGTCTCGGCGCTACAATCTTCCGGTCTACCTCAGCCGCGGTACGCTGGGTGGTCTGCGCAAGCCCATCGAGCCGGCCGGTTTCGTGACCGGTGGCGAGCAGCTGCGCATAGGTGCTCTGGATATCAGCGTGGTCAGTGTGGCCCACGATGCCCTGGAGCCGACGCAGTATGTATTCAGCGACGGTGAACGGCGCTTCGGTTTGCTGACCGACCTGGGCTCGTATTGCGACAGGGTCATGGACAGCTACCGGGATCTCGATGCGTTGATGATCGAGTCCAATCACTGTCGCGACATGCTGGCCCGTGGTTATTACCCTTACTTTCTCAAGCAGCGGGTAGGCGGGGAGCGAGGACATTTGAACAACCACCAGGCGGCGTACCTGGTGGCCGAGTTGGGCTGGCAGGGCTTGCAACACCTGGTCCTGGCCCATCTGAGCAGCAAGAACAACCTGCCGCAGCTGGCCCGGCAATGTTTTGTCGACACCCTCGGGTGCGACCCGGACTGGCTGCAACTGGCCGATCAAGATTCAGGGCTCGACTGGCGACATATCGCCTAGCCCATACTTAGCAAGCGGAGCCCATCATGGAAAAACGTGAAGAACTCTACCGCGGCAAAGCCAAGTCGGTTTACAAGACCGATGACGCCGACCGCTTGATCCTGCTGTTTCGCAACGACACCTCGGCGTTCGACGGCAAGCGCATCGAGCAGCTCGACCGCAAGGGCATGGTGAACAACAAGTTCAACGCCTTCATCATGCAGAAGCTCGAAGCAGCCGGCGTGCCGACCCAGTTCGACAAGCTGCTGGGCGACAACGAATGCCTGGTCAAGAAGCTGGACATGATCCCGGTGGAATGCGTCGTGCGTAACTACGCCGCCGGCAGCCTGGTCAAGCGCCTGGGTGTGGAAGAGGGCATGAAGCTTAACCCCTACACCTTCGAACTGTTCCTGAAGGACGACGCCAAGGGCGACCCGTTCATCAACGAATCCCACGTCGTGGCGTTCGGCTGGGGCACCGCCGAGCAACTGGCCCGGATGAAGGAGCTGTCCCTCAAGGTCAACGAAGTTCTGAGCAAATTGTTCGACGACGCCGGCCTGCTGCTGGTGGACTTCAAGCTCGAGTTCGGCGTGTTCAGCGACGGCTCCATCGTCCTGGGCGACGAATTCAGCCCGGATGGCTGCCGCCTCTGGGACAAGGCCACCAAGAAAAAAATGGACAAGGACCGCTTCCGCCAGGGCCTCGGCGACGTGATCGAAGCCTACGAAGAAGTCGCCCAGCGTCTGGGTGTGCCGCTGTAATCGACGCAAGCATCTGATAGCACGGAAAAAAATTCGCACGGGGGTTCGCTTCCGGCGAATGTGCTGGTATGATGCGCGCCACTGGAGAGATGCCGGAGTGGCCGAACGGGACGGATTCGAAATCCGTTGTACTGGCAACAGTACCTAGGGTTCAAATCCCTATCTCTCCGCCATTATTCGAAAACCCCACAGATTTGTGTCTGTGGGGTTTTTTCGTTTCCGGGATGCAAATGCTGCTTCGAAGGGCAGCAAGCGCTAGGCAAATCCGCACCGAGGCAGGCCTCCGAGCCTTGTTGTTGAGCGATCGGCAGTGTCACTTGTTTTGTGACAATTGGATAAATGGTCTATAGCTCAAGACATGTCTGCCGATAGGCAAGTCAATCCTCATGAAAGGAGCGACACCATGTTGCGGTTCTTTGCCGACCTTGGCTTCCGCTGGAAAATTACCCTGCCCATCGCTTTTCTCGTGGTGTTGCTGGTGCTCATGGGCTGGTCTGGCATGCGGGGCATCGGTGAGGTCACCGAATCCAGCACGCAGTTGACCAAGCGTTATCTGCCTGCCATCAGCCTGCTGCTCAACGCTGACCGTGATCTCTACCAGGCTTTCGTGGCCGAGCGCAGTCTGCTGGACGGCCATGCGGACGAGCACTTGAAAGCCTTGAGCGCCAGCCATGGGGAAAATACGAAGCAAGCCTATGACCGTGTCCAGAAATACGCAGCGATGCAGCCTGGGGCCGATGCGTTGGCGCTGGTGAGTCAGTTCAACGAGCGCTTTGCCCAATGGACCCAGGTTTCCCGGCGCGTGATCGAGTTGTCCGTGGGGGACCCGCAAGCGGCCAGCGCCTTGAGTTTTTCTGACAGTGAGCGTCTGTTCGAGGCGATGCGCGATGATATCGACAAGCTGGGCGAACTGGAGGAAGAGGCCTCGCACCGGGAAGGGGACGCAGCGATCGAGCGCGGTGAGGCCGTAGGGATTTTTCAAGGCGGCATCCTGCTGGTCGGTCTGCTCGGGGGCATCCTGGTGATTCTTGTCCTGCCGCTTGTGGTGCTGACGCCCATGCGTCGTCTGCTTCACCGCGTCGAGCAGATTGCCGAGGGTGGTGGCGATCTGAAAGGGCGTCTTGAAGTGCGTTCGGCTGACGAGCTGGGACAGCTTGGCACCGCCTTCAACCGTTTCCTCGACAAGCTTCAGCCACTGATCGCCGAGGTGGGCCGGGTGACCGGAGAGGTGGAGGCTGCGGCTCGTGCCATGGCCAGCATGGCCGCCACCAACGATCAATTGATCAGCAGCGAACATGCGGCCCTCGATCAGGTCAGCACCGCTGCGACCCAGATGAGCGCGGCTGTACACGAAGTGGCCCATAACGCGGTGAGTGCCTCGGACGCCGCGCAGCAAGCCAGCAGCCGCTCCCGGGATGGTGCCGAAGTCGTCACCAGCACGATCGAATCGATCCGCCAGTTGGCCCAGGAAGTGGAGAGTGCCTCGGGCACCATCGAGGCCCTTGCCCAGGAAACCTCCAGCATCGGTGCCGTCCTTGAAGTGATTCGCGGCATTGCCGAACAAACCAACCTGCTTGCACTCAACGCTGCCATCGAGGCCGCACGGGCTGGCGAGCAGGGCCGTGGTTTCGCCGTGGTGGCCGATGAGGTCCGGGCCCTGGCGGCGCGTACCCAGGATTCGACCAAGGACATCCAGGTGCGTATCGAGCGCCTGCAGAGCGGGGTCGCCAAGGCTGTACAAGCCATGCAGGTCGGCAGCAGCAAGGCCCGCGACAGTGTCGAGCGCGCTGCGGGTGTGGATCAGGTGCTCAGTGGCACCAGTGGCTCCATCGAGCGCATCAACGACATGGCCGCACAGATCGCCAATGCCTGTGAAGAGCAGAGCAGCGTGACCGAGGAGATCGCCCGGAACATTTCCGATATCCGTGACCTGTCCAACGAAGCGGCAGAGAATTCCGCCCAGAGCATGCACGCCAGCCAGCAGCTCTCCAGCCTGTCGAGGAGCCTGGCGGAACTGACCGGCCGTTTCCGCACCTGAGGCAAACGCGACAGTGCCTGTTTCCAAGTCTGACGCGGCGCTCACTCATGAGCGCCTGCGCGCCCTGCACCAGGACGGTTTCGTCCTGCTGCCCGCCGTGTTGGGCCGTTCGCAGATTGTCGACCTGCGCCGGGCCATCGACGCACTGAAGCCCATGCATTGGGACTACAGCGGCGTCATCGATCACTACAAATGCGTCTTCAATCGCGACCCGTTCTGGTTGCCCTATCTCGATGTGGACGGCGTCATCGAACTGGCGGAAGCGGCCCTGGGGGATGATTGCCATATCATCGGCCAGACCGCCTGGCGCTGCCACCCCGGTTTCGTCGGTGCCCCGTTGCACCTGGACTACCTGATGATGGAGTTGCCGCCGAGCCTGCTGCTTGATCCGGCCTTCGATTTGCCGATGCAGATTTTCACCGCCCAGTTCTACCTCGACGATATCGATGCCGATCTGAGCCCGACACGCGTCATTCCTGGCAGCCACCGGGCGGGACGCGCGCCCGTGGCAGGCGAGACGCAATGGGCGGGACGTTCCGCGCAGCCAGTGTTATGCCGGGCTGGCGACGTGCTGGTGCTGCGTAGCGAGTTGTGGCATGCCGGCAGTGACAACCGGACCGTCGACCGCTCGCGTTACCTGCTGCAAGTGCACTATGGCCGACGCATGATGGCGCAGAAGTTCTCTCCATACCTGCACTGGCAGTTCAACCCTGCCGTGTTCGCGGCCGCGACCCCTCGCCAACGGCGCCTGTTGGGCGATCATCTGGAAGCCGAATACGATTGACCCTGTTTCGTGGTCCGGTCAGATCCAGACATCGTTCTGCGCGGTTCGCTCATGGGTTTCGCCCGTGTTGATGACGCCCCGAGGTTCGATCAGCAGTACTTTCGCCTCCCGGGCGGCGCTGGGCCGATGTTCGATGCCTTTCTTGACGACATACATTTCGCCCGCGCCGATGGTCACCCAGCCGTCCCGGAAGTCGATACGGAGTTCGCCCTCCAGCACGATGAAGGTTTCATCGGTGTCGGCGTGGGAATGCCAGATGAAGTCGCCTTCGAGCCGGGCGACCTTGAATTGGTAGTCGTTCATTTCAGCCACGACTTTTGGTGCCCACCGATCCTGGAACAGGGCGCATTTCTGAGCGAAGTTGACAGGTGAATGCTGTATGGCCATCGAGGAATGCTCGCTTTGGAGTGGGGGAAGCCACACAAAGCTGTTCCCCAGGCTGGGCGGCCCGGCGAAGCAGCTTATGGGCGGTGCGCGCGACGCTGCTTCAGATCTCCTTCACAGGCGTCTCGCCCTGGACATTCTTGATCAGTCCGATGACATGCAGGCAGTCAGCCTTGTTCACATAGGACTCGCCGCTGGCGATCGTCTCGTGGTTGCCGGCCCTCAAGCGCCAGCGCCATTGGCCTTTTCCGCTGCTCTGGGTGCCTCGGGTCTGTCTGTAGATCTCAAAATACATCGATTCGCTCCCTGCGATTTACTCATTCAAGACATGTTTTGAACATGTCGTCGAAAGCCTAGCCAAGCTTAAAATTTTCGCTATCGCAAATACGTTTCCAAGGGTTATGAGATATTGCTATTCATGACAGCCTCTGGGGAACCATGGATGAACCGTAGCGAATTACGCAAGGCCGATATCAACCTGATGGTGGTGTTCGAAACGCTGATGCTTGAGCGCAACGTGACCCGGGCGGCGGAAAAGCTGTTCCTCGGCCAGCCGGCCATCAGTTCGGCCCTCAATCGATTGCGTACGCGGTTCAATGATCCGCTGTTCATTCGTGTCGGTCATCGCATGGAGCCCACGGCCCGGGCCGAGGAACTTTTCCAGCACCTTTCGCCGGCGCTGGATTCGCTGTCGGCGGCGTTGAGCCTGACCCATGATTTCGATCCCGCCAGCAGTACCATGACGTTTCGCATCGGTCTGTCGGACGATGTCGAGTTCGGCCTGTTGCCGCCGCTGCTGCACAGCTTGCGACGGGAGGCGCCGCAGGTCGTGTTCGTGGTCCAGCACGTCGATTACTGGCGCATCCCCGATTTGTTGGCAGCGGGTGATATCACCGTGGGAATCAGCCAGACCCGGGGATTGCCGGCCAACGCCAAGCGCAAGCTGCTACGGCAGATTCAGCCGCGGGTATTGCGAGCCGATGCGTCGGACTCGCCGCTGACCCTGGATGAATACTGCTCGAGGCCCCACGTGCTGGTGTCTCACACGGCGAACGTCGCCGGTCTGGCTGACGAATGGCTGGCCGAGATCGGGCGCAAGCGCCAGGTCGTGCTTTCGGTGCCACAGTACAGCGCGTTGCCGGCGTTGCTGGCGGGTACCGACCTGATCGCCAGCCTGCCGGACTATACCGCCACCGCCATGGCGGCTTCGGGCCAGTTATTCAACGAGCCCTTTCCATTCAAGACCCCGACCCTGGACCTGTCGATGGTCTGGCTGAGCCATGTCGACAACGACCCGGCCGAACGCTGGTTGCGCTCACGGCTGGAGGCGTTCATGGGCAATCGTGGGCCATCGGGACAACCCGAGCCCTGATCGCCTCTTGTCACGCAAGGCTGTGCCCGGGAAGCCAGGCGGGGTATGGTTGCGTCGGCTGGAATCCACATCGCCTTATTTCGAACCGGAGTCGAAACATGCCTCACCTGCACCTCGAGTACACCCCCAATCTGCCCCAGTTGAATGCCGATGTGGCTTTGCTGCGCCTGAATAATGCGCTGGTGGCGTCCGGTCAGTTCGCGGCCGAGTCGGATATCAAGAGCCGCGCCAGGAAAGTCGAGCATTTTCGGGTGGGCACCGGTCTGGGCGAGCGAGGTTTCGTGCATGTGAAACTCTCCTTGCTCAGTGGCCGTTCGCCGGAGATCAAGAAACAACTGGCCGACAGCCTGCTGGCGGTGCTCCAGGAGCTGGGCCCATGGCCGGCAGGGCTCAGCGTGCAGTGCAGCGTGGAAATGGCGGACATGGACCGGGGCTCCTACGCCAAGGCTGTCATCGAAAACTGAAACTCAGGCATCAAGCCCGGCGCAAGCCTTGACGATCTGTTCTCGCAGCCAGGCATTGGCGCTGTCCTGGTCGGCTGCCTGGCTCCATTGCATGTTCAAGGTAAACCCTGGCAGCCCCTTGGGAGCTTCGCAGTGACTGAACACCGCCTCGTCGGCCAGCAGCCTCTGGATGCGGCGAGGCAGGGTCAGGATGAAGTGGGTGCCGGTGATCATCTTCAAGGCCGCGCTGTAGCTATTGGCGCGCGCTGCAATCTGTCGCTGGTGTGCCTGCCGTGACAGCCAGCCGTCCACCATGTTGGTGGATGAGATCCAGGGCGACGGAAAAACGTGCCGGCGCTGTACGAAAGATCGAAGGTTCAATTGCGGCTCCAGTGGCGCCGCCTGCCTATCCAGCACACAGACCAGGTCATCTTCCAGCAATTGCCGGGATCTGAAGTCGGCATGGTCGCTGTGGAAGTGCGGGCCGAAGCAGATCACCAGGTCCAGGCTGCCGTCGCGCAGGCCCTGGGCGGGGATGTCCGTCTCGAGCTTGTGCATGTTTATCGCCACCGGCAGGTCCGCATAGTCGAAGTCCTGGAGCAGCTTCGGCAGGATCAGTTGTTCGAAGTATTCCGGCGCGCAGATGTTGAACGTGACGGCGTGCCGGGTGGGATCGAAGGTGGGGGCACCGTCATGGCACCGGTTGATGCTTTGCAGGATGCTGCGCACATGGTCGTACATGCCTACGGCTTTATAGGTGGGGCGCATGCCGGTGCGGGTGTTGACGAACAATTCGTCCTTGAAACAGGTGCGCAATTTCTTCAGGCAGTAGCTGACCGTTGACTGGCTGACACACAATGCCTCGGACACGCCGCTGACGCTGCTTTGCTCGTACACGGCGCTAAACACCATGAGGTCCTGCATATCCAGCTTTCTGAGGGAGTTACTGTTCAGCATCCGTTGCTTCTCGCTGTGCTCCTTGCGCGGATCTTGCGCAAACCAGACCGATGATCCTAGCGGAACGATGGTTCCAAGTGAATGCCGCGCAGGCTGTTTCACGGTCGGGAACGGGACAGATAGTGTAGGGAACACGACAGGCACGAAGACGAGTCAGGCCCGCTTCGGCTGCCGCCCCGACACTTGATGTGTGCCTCTTAAAAAATAATTTAGTAGCAACTTTTTCACGAAAAATTGATGGTGGCCTACCTAAAGTTTGTGTTGCCGTGAAAAACGAATTTTCACACTTCGTTTCGGCAGTTCTTTTTCAAAGAGCAACTTTCAGGAAGCCATCAATCATTATGCTGCCTATTAAAGCCGTGCGCCCCGAGTGGGTGACGCTGGTCGCCAGTGCCTTTTTACTCGTTGCCTTCAACACTGTTCTATGGGAGCACTTGCTGAGCATCACGGCGACCGATGGCCGGGGCATGCTGATGGGCCTGGCATTTGTCGTGATGATCTTCTGTGCCTTCAACCTGGTGCTCACCCTCGTGGCGTTCCGTCCAGTGCTCAAGCCCGTGTTGATACTGCTGTTCTTGATCAGCGCCGGCGTTGCCTATTTCATGGCCCAGTACGGTGTGCTGATCGATGCCGGCATGTTTCGCAACTTCGCCGAAACCAACGCCACGGAAGTGCGTGATCTATTGTCATTGAAGTTGTTTGCCTACTTGGGATTGCTCGGCGTATTGCCGTCCTGGTTGTTGTGGAAGATACCAATCAATTATCGCCGGTGGCCCAGGGAGTTATTAAGCAAGTTATTGGTTGGTATGGTTTCTGTGGCCGTCATCGGTGGGGTCGCGTTGATCAATTACCAAGGATTGTCGTCATTGTTTCGCAACCACCACGAGTTGCGCCTGATGGTCGTGCCGAGCAACTACATCGGTGCCTCATTCGGCTACCTGCGTGAGCAGGTCGCGTCCGCCGAACAACCGTTCATCAGGCTGGGGGAGGATGCGAGTCGCAATCCGGCCTGGCAGACCCATGCCCGCAAGTCCCTCACCGTACTGGTGGTAGGAGAGAGCGCCCGCGCCGAGAACTTCGGCATCCTCGGCTATAACCGCGACACCACGCCGAACCTGGACCACGAGGCCGGCCTGATCGCCTTCACCGACGTGCATTCCTGCGGCACCGAAACCGCTGTGTCGGTGCCGTGCATGTTTTCCAACATGGGGCGCAAGGATTATGACGCCAGCAAGGCCAGGAACGAAGAAGGCCTGTTGGACGTGCTCAAGCGCGCCGGCCTGGAAGTGATCTGGCGGGACAACCAGTCCGGCTGCAAGGGCACCTGCGACCGGGTCACCGTTCAGGACGTGAGCAATCTCAAGGACCCGGACCTGTGCGCCAATAGCGAATGTCGCGACGAGATCCTGTTGCAGGGGCTGCAGCATTTCATCGACACCCTGGACAAGGATACGGTGCTGGTCTTGCACCAGATGGGCAGCCACGGGCCGGAATACTTCAAGCGTTATCCCAAGCAGTACGAACATTTCACCCCAGTGTGCCAAAGCAACGCGTTGAACAATTGCAGTCGCGAAAGCATCGTCAACGGCTACGACAACACTTTGGTGTACACCGATCACGTGCTATCGACCTTGATCGACCTGTTGCGGGCCAATCAGGACAAGGTCGACACGGCCATGCTGTATCTGTCGGACCATGGCGAGTCCCTGGGCGAATACAACCTGTTCCTGCATGGCACGCCCTATATGCTGGCCCCTGAGCAGCAGAAGCACGTGGCAATGCTCGCCTGGTTTTCCGACAGCTATCAGAAGTCCTTTTCGGTCGACACCCATTGCCTTCAACTGAGTCGGGAAAAGCCCCTGTCCCAGGACAACCTGTTCCATTCGATGCTTGGGTTGCTGGAGGTCAACAGCAAGGTCTACAACCCGGATCTGGACATGTTCGCCAACTGTCGCGGCGCCGTGATCGATGGAGTGCTGGCTCGCCAATGATGTTTGCTTTCATCCGGGGCGTTCAATCTTTCATCGGACCGCCCCTTTAGCGGCGGGCATGTCCGAGTGACGCCCTGACTGCTGTCGAGCAATAAATCAAAATGTAGGACTATTCTTGCCGTTGCGCAGGCGATTTCTCTCAGGCTCTTGCTCTATGGATGCTCGCAATCGCTGACGGCGATATATACTGCGCGCCATTCTTCAAGGGAGAGCCGTGTGGCCATCGATATTCACTGGATTCGCGACAACGATAGCCTCGGTCGGTTTTGCGCCGAATGGCAACAGTTGCCATTCGTCGCCCTCGACACCGAATTCATGCGGGTCGACACCTTTTACCCCATTGCCGGCCTGCTGCAGATCGGCGATGGCACGCGTGCCTATCTGATCGACCCCTTGACCATCGATAACTGGCAGCCCCTGGCGGCATTGTTGGAAAACCCGGCGGTGCTCAAGGTGCTGCACGCCTGCAGCGAAGACCTTGAAGTGCTGTTGCGCCTGACGGGCAGCCTGCCCGCTCCATTGTTCGACACCCAGTTGGCCGCCGCCTACCTGAACCTGGGTTTCTCCATGGGCTATTCGCGGTTGGTGCAAGACGTGCTGGGCATCGAGCTGCCCAAGGGCGAGACCCGTTCCGACTGGTTGCAGCGGCCCTTGTCCGAGACGCAGATCAGCTACGCCGCCGAAGATGCAGTGCACCTGGCGGAAGTTTTCGTACAACTGCGCCCGAAGCTTTCCGATGAGAAGTACGCCTGGGTTCTGGAAGACGGCGCCGAGCTGGTCGCCAACCTGCGCCGCGAAGTCGATCCTTACGAGGTCTACCGCGAAGCCAAGCTGGCCTGGAAACTGTCCCGCGCCCAACTGGCCGTGCTGCGGGAACTATGCGCCTGGCGTGAGCGGGAGGCGCGGGCCCGTGACCTGCCACGCAACCGGATCATACGCGAGCATTCCCTATGGCCCCTGGCCCGTACCCAACCGGATAACCTCGGTGCCCTGGCGAAAATCGAGGACATGCACCCACGTACCGTGCGCCAGGATGGCGAGTTTTTGCTGGACCTGATTAAACGCGCCGCCAACGTGCCGCCCGAGCAATGGCCCCCGGCCGTGCCAGAGCCGTTGCCCATCGAGGCTTCGGCGCTGGTCAAGCGACTGCGGGCACTGGGGCAGGCCGAGGCCGAACGCCTGGGCATCGCCCCGGAACTGATGCTGCGCAAGAAAACCCTCGAAGCGCTGATCAAGAGCGGCTTCCCCGAGGGTCCTTACCAATTGCCCGATTCGCTGCGTGGCTGGCGCCGCGAATTGATGGGCCAGGCACTGCTCGATAGCCTGGCCACTGCCGGAGAACAGCCTTGAAACGTATCTGCTCCATTTACCGCAGCTCGAAGAAAAACGAGATGTACCTCTATGTGCTCAAGAGCGATGCACTGGCGCGGGTACCCGAGCCATTGCTGGCTGCCTTCGGCAAGGCGACCCATGTGTTCGACCTGGTGCTGAGCCCCGAGCGACAGCTGTCCCGCGAGGACATCAACAAGGTGCTGGAGAACCTCGACACCCAGGGGTATCACTTGCAGATGCCACCGGCCGAAGACGAATACATCGAGCATCTGCCCGAAGAGTTGCTGCGCCGCAACGACCCGGTCTGACGCACCCCAGGGGCGCCTGTCCTGGCGCCTCTTGAACGATACTGGATTTCCTGGCGATTGCCGCATGGATGGAGCGACACTCTGTCGGCAGTCGTCTGCACTGTTTTTGAAAGGTTTGATTCATGCGCGTTCTGATTGCCGAACACGACCACGCGGTGTATGCCCAATTGCTGCGCCAGGCTGCACCCGATCTCGAAGTCCTGACCAGCGGCGACTCCGCCGAACTGTCGCGCCTGGCCAGCGACTGTCCGGTCTGGCTTGGCCAGCCCGATCTGCTGGCGACGCTGTTGCGTCAGGGCCATCGACCCCGCTGGCTGCAATCGACCTGGGCAGGCATTACGCCGTTGTTGGCCGAGGGCCTGACGCGGGACTATCGTCTGACCCGCGCCGTGGGCATTTTCGGCCAGCTGATGGCCGAATACGTGCTCACCTACATGCTTGGCCATGAACGCGAAGTGCTGGCGCGGTTGGTCAGCCAGGTGGAGCGCAAGTGGGACAACCGCCAGGGGCAAGGCCTGGCGGGGCGCAAGGCGTTGATTGTAGGGACCGGCGATATCGGCCAGTGTGTGGCGAAGTTCCTCGTGCCCTTTGGCGTGCAGCTCTATGGCATCGCCAGCGAGGCACGGGAGCTGGCGCCTTTCCTCGAGGTTGGGACGATGAAGGACCTGCCGCGCCTGGTCGGTGAGGTGGACTACGTCATCAACCTGCTGCCCAACACGCCCCAGACCCACGACGTGTATGACGCGGCGCTGTTCAGGCAATTCAAGCCTACCGGGCTGTTCATCAATGCCGGTCGCGGCGTGGCCGTGGTGGACGCGGACCTGGTGCAGGCCTTGAAGGACGGGCACCTGGCCGGCGCGGTGATCGACGTCTGCCGCCAGGAGCCGCTGCCGCAGCGTCACCCGTTCTGGACGGCATGGGGCCTGTTGCTGACCGGTCACAGCTCGGCACCGACATCGCCTCCGATGCTGGTGCAATTGTTCCTGGAAAACCTGCGGGCCTATCAGGCGGGCGAAGCCCTGCGCGGGGAAGTGGACTTCGCCCGGGGTTATTGAGACGGCCGGACCGGTCGTGGGAGCGCATTCGCCCCCACGCTGGCGCAGGTACTACAGGGTGAAATCGCCTTCGGTCACCAGCTCGCTCAACGGCCGGCGCGGGCTTGGGGTTTCCCGGGCCTGGAGGTATTCGGCCAGGGTGGACTTGTCCCCCAGCTTGCCGATCGCCACGGCTGCGTGCAGGGCGTAGCCCTGGGGAATCTTCAGTTCCTGGCGGGTCAGTTCGTGGTCGAAACCGGCCATGCCGTGGGTATGCCAGCCACTGAGGCTGGCTTGCAGCGCCAGGTGACCCCAGGCCGCTCCCGTATCGAAAGTGTGGCTCTGAGCCGGGGTTTCCTCGGTGGCACCGGGTACTGCGAAGGTGGTTTTCGAGACGACGATCACCAATGCCGAGGCGTGCTGGGCCCAACTGCGATTGAACTCGTTGAGCAGGCCCAGGAAGCGCTCCCAGTTCGGCGTGTCGCGGCGTGCGTAGAGGAAACGCCAGGGTTGCGAGTTGTAGGCCGACGGCGCCCAGCGCGCGGCTTCGAAAAAGCCCATCAGGGTTTCTTCGGCAATCGGCTCGCCGGTGAACGCGCGCGGAGACCAGCGTTCGATGAATTGCGGGTGGATGGCGTAATCGGCGATGCGGGGATTGGCGCTCATGAAGATGACCTGCTCGGGTTCGGGACGGGAATGACGCAACCTACTGCCCGTTGCCCGGCCTGACAAGCCCCGCCTACCGACAGTCGCCAATGCTTGGCCTGGCGAGGCCCCGGCACTAGACTGTCGGCCTTTTCACCACCTGATGTTGATGCCCGAGCCATGGCCGCCAAAGTCGAACCCTTCTGGATACGCAAGACCCTCGATCAGCTCGATGCCCAGGAATGGGAGTCGCTGTGTGACGGTTGCGGTCTTTGCTGCCTGCAAAAGCTCGAGGATGAAGAAGACAACAGCGTCTATTACACGCGCATCGCCTGCAAACTGCTGGACCTCAAGACCTGCCAGTGCACCAACTACCCCAACCGTCGCGATTTCGTGCCCGATTGCATCCAGCTCACGCCGGGCAAGGCCGACGAGTTCAAATGGTTGCCGCCGACCTGCGGTTACCGGTTGGTCAGCGAAGGCAAGGACCTGCCGCTGTGGCATCACCTGGTCTGCGGCGACCGCGACGCCGTGCACCATGAGCGCATTTCCCAGTCCGGGCGCATGCTGGCCGAAGGCAGCGTGGCCGAAGATGACTGGGAAGACCATCTGATATTCCGCGCCGGTTGAGCCACCGGACGTCGCGACACCAGGGGAAGTGCATGGCTGAAGGATTGAGACGCACGCTGGTCCTTGGGTGGCTGGCGTTGAGCGGACCGCTGTGGGCGGCGCAGAAAGTCGACCTGGACTATCACGTCCATCTGTTGCCAAAAAGCGACCAGGCCGAGGTGCGCTTGACCCTGGCACGGGGTTCGGCAGTGCGTAGCCTGGATTTCGACCTGGGCGACGGTAGCCGCTACAGCGACTTCAAGGCAGACGGGAAGTGGCAGCTCACCTCCGGCCAGGAGGCCCGAGGCGTCTGGCAACCGGGCCCCGACAAGGCGAGCCTGAGCTATCGCGTGCGCATCAGCCATGAGCGCAAGAGCGGCGCTTTCGAAACCCGCATGACCCCTGGCTGGGCGTTGTTGCGCGGCGACGACCTGGTGCCGGCGGCCCGGCTCGACCAGCAGGACGGTGTGGAACTGGTAGCCCGCCTGGAAGTGGCATTGCCCGATGGCTGGAAAAGCGTCGAAACGCCTTGGCCGCGCATTGGTAAGCAACGCTTTCGCATCGATAACCCGTCACGCCTGTTCGACCGTCCCACGGGCTGGATACTTGCCGGCAAGCTCGGCAGTCGCCGCGCGCGCCTGGGCGAAACCGAAGTGACAGTCGCATCGCCCCAGGGCCAGGGCATGCGCCGGATGGACGTCCTGACCCTGCTGACGTTCGTCTGGCCGCAGGTGCAGGCGCTGATCCCGCGGCACCCGCCGAAGCTGTTGATCGTTGGCGCGGCCGATCCTTTCTGGCGGGGAGCCCAGGCCGGTCATGAGTCGATCTATCTGCACAGCCGGCCGCCGCTGGTCAGCGAACGGGGCAACAGCCCGTTGCTGCGCGAGTTGGTGCAGGCGCTCGTGCGCATCAACGACAGCGAGCGCAGCGACTGGATCAGCGAAGGCCTGGCCGAGTATTACGGCGTGGAATTGCTGCGCCGCGCCGGCGGCATGAGTGATGACCGCTATCAGGCCCTGAATGAACGCCTAGCCCGGGACAGCAAGGGCGTGACGACGTTGCGCGGCGAGCAGGTCAACCCGGCGACGGTGGCCAGGGCGGTGTTGTTGCTGCAGGAGCTGGATCGGGAGATTCGCTTGAAGACCCGTAACAAACGCTCCCTGGACGATGTCCTGCAAGCGGCGATGCGCCTGGAAACGATCGATACCGAGGAATTTGTCCAGCTCAGCGAAAATATCCTGGGGGCGGGCTCTACGGTGCTGGATACACGCTTGCTCCAGTGACACTGCCATCGCGAGCAGGCTCGTCCCCACGTTGGTTCTTCAGGGGCACATCATCTGTGTCCGATCCGATCAATGTGTGAGCGAGCCTGTTGGCGCCAAGGCCATCAGCGCAGTTGCATCTGCCCGATCAAAGCCCCGCCTTGGGCGAACTCAACGAATCATTCCCCGTCACCGTGGCCGTGTGGGTCGCCGCTTCGGCGTTGGCCTTCATGCGGGTCAGTTCATCGCCGGCCTGCTCGATCCGCGCGCGTGCGTTGCGCAGGTTCTGACGATTCTTTTCCAGCAGCGTCTTGGCCGAGCAATGCCCGGTGATGCCCCGGGCCAGCGCCATGCCGCCGATGGCCAACTGAGCCAGACCGATGATGCCGCCACGACGCAGGCCCTTGCCCATCATCAGCACACCGCCGGCCAGGGAGCCCGCGCGCTCCCAGCCATGTACGTTTTGCACGGGACGGGACTGAAAAGGGGTGGACTCAATCGGCTCGAACGGATTGTTATCGCTCATGATCTGTCTCCGGTATGGGAATTTGTATAAAACTGACTGTCGGAGCAGATCCGTCGTTCAATGGAATTTCGCACCGGTCAGCGGAATTGCGGCCCCGAGCGTGTGTTGTTGCCCTTGGCCATGCGGTCGTAGAGCACGACGTTGACGGTGGCGGCCAGGTTCATGCAGCCGTTGGTGGGGATGTACACCACATCCTCGCACCAGTCGCGGATGTCCTTGTCCAGCGAGCCGTCTTCGGGGCCGAAGATGTACAGGGCCCGGTCCGGATGCGTGTATTCGGGCAGGGGGCGGGCGCCTTCCACCAGCTCAACGGCCACCGGTACGCAGCCCAGGGGCAGGATTTTTTTCAGGTCGTCGATGCCGATCAAGGGAATGTCGTAATGCACTTTCTTGGTGTCGGTGACGAAGTCGGCGGCGCGTTCATAGCGCTTGCCGGTGTAGAACACCGACGCCACGCCGTAGCAGCCGGCGGCACGCATGACCGAACCGACGTTTTCCGGCGACTTGGGGTTGAACAGACCGATGCAGCTGTAGCGTTTGTTGGCCACGGGCAGGATGCCTTTGGTAAAAGGCGCGATTATACGGGGAATGCGGAAGTGGGGTGAGTTCGCGATGGGGCAAGCTCTTGCATCGCTATCGCGAGCAGGTTCGTTTCCACATTGGCGCTGCTATGGCCCGCTCACCTGTGAGAGCGGGCCTGCCCCCTGAAAAACGCTCGACGGACCTTGGAACACTGGGGTGAGATCTCTCGGGTGGCAGCGTTCACTCGTCCTTTTTCATCAACCCGGCCAGCGCGGCGAAAGGGTTGTGGGTCGCCTTCGCGATCTTCGGCGTGCTCAGGGAACCGTCCCCGAAATACTGCTGGTCGGTGTAGCGCGAATGCTCGTTGTCGTGGCAATACAGGCACAGCAGCTCCCAGTTGGAGCCGTCCTGCGGGTTGTTGTCGTGGTTGTGGTCGCGGTGATGAACGGTCAGTTCGCTCAAGCGCTTGCCAGAGAATTCACGCGCGCAGCGGCCGCAGACATGGGGATACATTTTCAGGGCTTTGTCGCGATAACCCATTTCCCGGTCGCGCTGGGCGTCGGCGAGGATGCGGTCCAGCTTGGCGGTATTGGACGGCGGTGTGGACGAACTCATGGGTTCACCTTTTGGAGAAGACTGATGACGGTTGAACAGAGTTTAGCTCAGCACTGCCGGCCTTCGCGATGCCGGTTGATGCACCGGCAAGGCAAACCCCCGAGCAGCAGCTAGCCTTACATGGACAATAGCCACGGAGCCATTGATGAAGCGCACCCTGCTAACGGCGGTCGTCCTGGCGATACTTTCGATCGGTTGGGCACACGGCCAGCAGCCGACGATCCCGGTGAGTCCGCCGAGCATCCCCGGTTCGCCCGGTACCGCTACACCCATGCCATACCCGCCTGTGGTTCCTCGCAGCGCGCCCCAGGCGGGGCCCGGCAGCGGTGGGCCGCCGTTGCTGCCGCCCATCGAGATGCCCAGGCCGCCCAAGGACCAGCCTCTACCGGGGATGGAGCCGAAACCGCCAAAGGCTAAGTCGCCGGGGGGTTAGCCCTGAGTCGCCTGGCTTGCGCAATGGCAATAACCCTGTTCGCGATGGCATCGGATCAGCCAGGCCCATATTGGTCCTGCCAGCGATTTTCAAGGGCCTGATAAAGGGTGCTAGACCTGCTGCGACAACAGTTGTCCATCGGCCATGCGCAGGCGCTTGGACAGGGAGACGGCGAGGGCGCGGATGATCTTGGCGGCGACCTTCGGGGCGTCGTTGAGCATTTTTTCCAGGGAGTCCTTGCCCAGGTTCAGCAGCTGGCAATCACTGGCCGCGATGCAACTGGCCGAACGCCGTTCACCGTCCAGCACGGCCATTTCGCCGAATGCCCGGCCGCTGCGCAGGGTGGCGATAGTCACGGGCTGACCGTCAGGGCCGGCTTTTTGCACGGCCACCTGGCCGGTGTGGATGATGCACATGAAACTGCCGGCATCGCCTTCGCGGAAAATGGCTTCGCCCTGGGCAATGGCGCTGATGCTGAAATAGCCTGAGGCTGCGGCGAAATCCACGGGCAACAGTTGGTCGAACAGGCCGCAGTCCATCAGCCAGTCGCGGATTTCATTGTTCAGTAAGGTCGGTTCTGGCATGTCTTCACGGTCTTTTTCTTGTGTCTGTTGCGGTTTCGGATTGAAGAAGACCCCGTGTGGGAACGAGTTGCTCGCGATGGCGCCGAATCAGTCGGCGTCGATATTGACTGACACATCGCTATCGCGGGCAAACCCTATATCGCCTTGGGGGGAGTGGTACAGGGAGCCAGGCTCTGTACGAAAAGCCTTGATACTCGTTCATGCTGCGTTGAATAACTGCCTCGCCTGACCTGTGTTTCGAGACTTTTCGTACAGAGCCTAAGACCCGACCACGCCACAGAGTTCCTCAGACCAGCCCCAAAACCTTCAACACAAACGCATATTCGAGCGCTACGTCACGCAATCCCTGATAGCGACCGCTCATGCCACCGTGGCCAGCGCCCAGTTCAGTCTTGAGCAGCAACGGATTGTCGTCGGTCTTGGTGGCACGCAATTTCGCCACCCACTTGGCCGCTTCCCAATACTGCACGCGGCTGTCGTTGTACCCGGCGATCACCAGCAGCGCCGGATAGGCCTGGGCGCTGACGTTCTCGTACGGGGCGTAGGCCTTGATCCGATCATAGACCGCCGGCTCCTCGGGATTGCCCCATTCGTCGTATTCGGTGACGGTCAATGGCAGGTCCGGGTCGAGCATCGTGTTGAGCACATCGACGAACGGCACTTCGGCAATGGCGACCTTGAACAGCTCCGGACGCTGGTTGAGCACCGCGCCGATCAGCAGGCCTCCGGCGCTGCCGCCGCTGATTGCCAGCTGCTCGGCCGTGGTGAAACCCTGGGCGATGAGGTGCTCGGCACAGGCGATGAAGTCGCTGAACGTGTTGTGCTTGTGCTCCTGTTTGCCCGCGCGATACCAGGCTTCTCCCAGTTCGCCGCCGCCGCGTACATGGGCGATGGCAAACGCCACACCGCGATCGAGCAGGCTCAGCCGGGCATGGGAAAACCACGGATCGAGACTCTCGCCGTAGGCGCCATAGCCATAGAGGTACAAAGGCACCGGCCGGCCAAGGGCTTCGCGCTTGATCACCAGGCTGATGGGTACTTGCGTGCCGTCCGGCGCGCTCGCCCAAAGCCGCTGGCTGACATAGGCGTCCGCATCGAACGGGCCCAGCACCGGGGTTTGCTTGAGCACCACCTGTTCGCCGCTGGCCAACTGCAACTGACGGACCTGCGCCGGACGGTTCAGGGCCTCATAGCGCAGGCGGATACGCTCGCTGACGAATTCCAGGCTGTTTTGCACATGCAGGCTGTAGGCTGCGTCCGGTAATTGCACCCGATATGCCGGCAAACCCTGTGGGTGAACTTCTATGATGGGCAGCCCGCCCTCGCGCAAGCTCAAGGTCATGGCGCCGGCGTTCAGGCTCAGGCCGTCGATCATCACCGTGTCGCTGTGGGGGATCAGGTTCTGCCAATCGGCCTCGACCGGCGCCACGCCGGTGTCGGGTGCCTGGTACAGGGCAAAGTTGATGCCGTCGCGGTTGCTGCGGATAAACCACGTCCATTGACCTTCGAGCAGGCCGTGGTCCACGTCATATTCGTGGTCTTCCACCCGGGGCGCCAGGCATGTGAAGGGCTGTTGGGGCTGCGCCGCGTCCAGCACCCACACTTCGCTGGTGGTCTTGCTGCCCAGGGACAGGATCAGTTGCCGCTCGGAACTTGAACGGTAGCAATGCAGGAAGAAACGCCCGTCCGGCTCATGGAACACTTCCTCGGCGGCGGTACCGTCCAACCGATAACGCCAGAGCTTGTGAGGCCGATGGGTATCGTCCAGCTCGCCGAAAAACAGCGTGAGGCTGTCGTTGGCCCAGGTCATGCTGCCGTCGCAGTTTTCGAAGGACAGTTCACTGACCTTGCCGTTGGACAACTCCTTCACGAACAGGGTGTAGATCTCATCGCCCGAGGTGTCCTGGCTGTAGGCCAGGCGCTGATGATCGGGGCTGATACTGAACGCACCCAGGGAAAAGAACCCGCCGCCGGCCAGTTCGTTCGGGTCCAGCAGCAGTTGCTCGCGGCTCTCGTCCACGGTCAGGCTGTCGTCGGCCGGACGCGGGCAGCGGTAATGGCGCGGGTACTCATCGCCGGCGGTGGTGCGGGTGTAGTACAGGTATGGCCCCCAAGGGGAGGGCAGGGACAGGTCGGTCTCGAGGATCCGCCCCTTGATCTCCTGGAACAGGGTTTCGCGCAGTTCGGCCTGGTCGGCCAGTTGCGCCTCCTGGTAGCTGTTTTCGGCCTTGAGATAGTCGAGCACCGCCTCGGTGTCGCGCTCCTGCAGCCAGGCATACGGGTCGACGCCGATGTCCCTGCGGGCAATCGGGGCGTTGGAAACGTGGGCAGATAGGGGCATGAAAGACTCTCGAACGTTGTACGAAAAAGGACAGGTGACCTGTGCGATTAGTTCTGTTGGCCGGTCGGACTGTCCACACAGCTCACCGGGCAGACGCCGGGGCAGCCTCAAGCGCGAAAAGCCGTTACTATAAGCGCCTATTTGCCTGCCTTGCCATGGACACCATGACCGAGAACGACTATCTGATCGCCTGGGGCCTATACGCCTTCGCCGCGCTGGGCTGCCTGCTGGTATGGATGCGCATGACGCGTTTCATGTGGCGCTGGTTGCGCGAGCCGTTGCGGCTGCTGATGGCCGTGTTGCTGTTCAGCCCCACCATCGTCGACCCGGTAAAGGAAAAGGTCGCCCCGGCCCTGGCCATCGTGGCCCTGGACGTGCTGTTCAAGGTCGGCAACAACGCCTGGCGGGCGGTGTCCGATCTGTTCATGTACGGCATGATTGCCTTCGGCCTCTACCTGATCGTGGTACTGATCCGTTTCCCCATCGAGCGTGCCGCCAACGCTCGCAAGGAGCGGGCCGCTGCCGCGAAAGCCGCTGCCGCCGCCGATGACGTGGAGGATGCACCCCCGTTCGGCGTGGCCGGGGATGACCGTTACGGTCGCCCGCCGGTGCCGGGAAACCCTCAGCGTTCGCGTATCGAACCGCGTCTGTAGCCAGGCCTGCCCCCTTCAAGCGAGAGTCCGAGCATGTGTGAGTTATTGGGCATGAGCGCCAATGTGCCGACCGACATCGTGTTCAGCTTCACGGGGCTGATGCAGCGCGGCGGCAAGACCGGCCCGCATCGGGATGGCTGGGGCATCGCCTTTTATGAGGGGCGTGGCCTGCGTCTGTTCCAGGACCCGGCCGCCAGCAGCGAATCGGAAGTGGCGAACCTGGTGCAACGTTATCCCATCAAGAGCGAAGTGGTGATCGGGCATATCCGCCAGGCCAATGTGGGCAAGGTCTGCCTGTCCAACACGCACCCGTTCGTGCGTGAGTTGTGGGGGCGCAACTGGTGTTTCGCCCACAATGGCCAGCTCGCCGATTTCCAGCCCCAGGCCAGTTTCTATCGGCCGGTGGGCGATACCGACAGCGAAGCGGCGTTCTGCGATCTGCTCAACCGCGTGCGCCAGGCCTTTCCGGAGCCGGTCGAGGTGGAGTCGTTGCTGCCGTCCTTGATCCAGGCCTGCAGCGAATACCGCAGCAAGGGTGTGTTCAACTGCCTGCTCAGCGATGGCGACTGGCTGTTCTGCTATTGCTCGACCAAACTGGCCCAGATCACCCGTCGTGCACCGTTTGGCCCGGCGCGCCTCAAGGATGTGGACGTGATCGTGGATTTCCAGGCCGAAACCACGCCCAACGACGTGGTCACGGTGATCGCCACCGAACCCCTGACCGAAAACGAAACCTGGACCCGCTACGAACCGGGCCAATGGAGCCTGTGGCGGCGCGGCGAATGCGTCAGCCATGGCGATACCGAATAAGGACGTCACGTTATGTTGCTCAGTTATCTACGGCTTGTGTTGTTTGCGGTGGGCCTGCTGGTGGGGGTGCAGGTGCCGGGGTTCGTCAACGATTACGCCAAGCGGGTCGAGGCGCACCTGATCGAAGCCCAGACGGGCCTGCGCGGCTTCCAGGACACCGCCAACCAGTTTTTCAAAGGCGACATGCAGGCATTGGTGGCCCATTATCGCGCCAGCGAAGACCCGATCTTTCGCAGCGATGCCGACAGTCTGAACACCCTGTTGGTGCGCCAGCAGGCATTGGACAAACAGTTCCAGGCGATGCAGGGGCCGTGGTACATCCGAGTGCTGCAGGTGGCGCTGGCCGCCGATCCGGACATTCGCAAGGAAACCTGGAACGGCTACAGCTACCAGATCCTGCTGACCCCCGAAGCCATGCTCTGGGGCATCGGCGGGGCCATGCTGCTGTCTTTCGGCCTCGAATGCCTGTTCCGTCTGATCGACTGGGTGGTGCTGGGCGGCAAGCGCCTGCGCCAGAGCCGGCCGATCGAAGAGCGGGACCTGCGCGGGCTCTGACATTGCGTTCGTAGTGCTCCTGTGGCGAGGGGATTTATCCCCGCTGGGCAGCGAAGCGGCCCCCCCCCCGATGCAGCAATGGAAATGATCCTGCCTGACACACAGTGGTGGCCTTACAGGGGGCGCTTGGCGCCCCAGCGGGGATAAATCCCCTCGCCACAAGGGTGCCCGGGCAGACTTGCCAGCCAGGCCCACATCCTGACCAATCAAATTTTTCTTATGACCCGGCCAAGGTTTTATTCGTTGGACGCGATGGCGTGCGCGCTCAAGAATCGAGGGCAACCGGTCTCTGCGTGCATCGTCGAGGCTTAGAACAATAAAACCGTGGAGAACCACCATGAGTGCACCCGACACCCTCGGCGTCCCCCAGCCCCAGGCCCGGTCCGGCCCGTTCGACTGGTATCGCAACATCAACCAGCAGGAGCGCCGCACGTTCTGGAGCTGCAAGATCGGCTACGCCCTGGATGGCATGGACACTCAGATGCTCAGTTTCGTGGTGCCGACCCTGATCGCGATGTGGGGCATCACCACCGGCCAGGCCGGGCTGATCCACACCAGTACCCTGATCGCTTCAGCCATCGGCGGCTGGGTGGCGGGGATTCTCTCGGACCGTATCGGCCGGGTGCGTACCCTGCAACTGACGGTGCTGTGGTTTGCGTTCTTTACCTTCCTGTGTGGCTTCGCCCAGAACTATGAGCAACTGTTGATCGCCCGCACGCTGATGGGCTTCGGCTTCGGTGGCGAATGGACCGCCGGCGCAGTATTGATGGGCGAGGTGATCCGCGCCAAGGACCGCGGCAAGGCCGTCGGCATGGTGCAGTCGGGCTGGGCCCTGGGCTGGGGCATGACGGCGATCCTGTATGCTCTGCTGTTCTCGGTGCTGCCACCGGAAGATGCCTGGCGGGCACTGTTCATCCTCGGCATCGTCCCGGCGGTGTTCGTGATTTTCGTCCGTCGGCTGGTCAAGGACCCGGAAGTCTATAACCAGACCAAGGCCCGGCTGACGCCGCAGAACCCGGCGAAGTTCTACGAGATCTTCGCTCCCGGCATCCTGTTCACCACGATCCGCGCCTCCCTGCTGACCACCGGTGCCTTGGGTGGCTACTACGCCATCACTTCCTGGCTGCCGACATTCCTCAAGAATGAGCGTGGCTTGAGCGTGCTCAGCACCGGCGGATACCTGGCGATGGTGATCGTCGGTTCCTACATCGGCTATGTCATCAGTGCCTACCTGTCGGACATCCTGGGGCGCAAGAAGAACTTCGTGCTCTACGCCATCGGCTCGTTCACCATCGTGTTGCTGTACACCCAGGTGCCAGTGAGCAACGACGTGATGCTCTGGCTGGGCTTTCCCCTGGGGTTCTTCGCTTCCGGCATGTTCAGTGGCATGGGCTCGTTCCTGACCGAGCTGTTTCCCACGCGAATCCGGGGTTCGGGACAGGGCTTCTGCTACAACATCGGGCGTGCGGTAGCGGCCTTGTTCCCCCTGTTGATCGGCCTGCTCAGCCAGAAAGTACCGCTGAGCGTGGGTATCGGTGCGTTCGCGGCGGTGTCCTACGGCGTGGTGATCCTGGCAGC
This sequence comes from Pseudomonas sp. NFACC32-1, assembly GCF_900101215.1. Lineage (NCBI taxonomy): Bacteria > Pseudomonadati > Pseudomonadota > Gammaproteobacteria > Pseudomonadales > Pseudomonadaceae > Pseudomonas > Pseudomonas sp. NFACC32-1. Next base: position 36,240 of record NZ_FMUL01000016.1, on the reverse strand, counting down.
CCTGAGCCTGCCGGAAACCCAAGGCAAGCAGCTGGAAGCCGAGTAACTGTTAATCTGTGGGGCACAGGCCCCAGTGCTCAAAATCTACAGGAGCGTTCACGTGAACCGCCTGCTATTGAACTGCGACATCGGCGAGAGCTTCGGCAGCTGGACCATGGGTCTGGACGCGGAGGTGATGCCCTTCATCGACTGCGCCAACATCGCCTGCGGGTTCCACGCCGGTGACCCGAGCATCATGCGCAAGACCGTCGGCCTGGCCCTGAGCCACGGCGTCAGGATCGGTGCGCATCCGGCCTATCAGGACCTGGTGGGCTTCGGCCGGCGTTCCATGGCCTACACCGCCCAGGAACTGCAGGATCTGCTGCATTATCAGGTCGGCGCCCTCGATGGTATCTGCCGGGCCCAGGGCGGGCGGGTCAGCTACGTCAAGCCCCACGGGGCGATGTACAACGACATGATGGCCAACCCGGCGCAACTGCGCGCCGTGATCCAGGCGGTGGCCGCTTATGACCGGGAACTGCCGTTGATGCTGATGGCCACCCGGGACAACAGCGCCGCGCAGGCCCTGGGGGATGAATATGGCGTGACCCTGTGGTTCGAGGCCTTCGCCGACCGCGCCTATGACAGCGCCGGTCGCCTGGTCTCGCGGCAACTGCCTGGGGCTGTGCACCACGATGCCCAGGTCATCATCGCCCAGGCCCTGACCATCGCCCGTGGCGATGCGCTGACCGCCAGCGACGGCAGCGCCTTGCACCTGCGGGCCAACACCTTGTGCGTGCACGGTGACAACGCCAGTTCGGTGGCGGCCGTGCAACGCATCCGCGAGGCTCTGGACCGGCAGAGCACGCCATGAAGCCACGCGTGGAAGTGGTGGCGGTGGACTGCCTGATGGTGCGCCTGTTCGATGCCATCGCCGAAGACAACATGCCCTGGATGCTCGCCGCCAGTGAGCGTCTGCGCGAGGGGTTCGGCGGGCACCTGATCGATCTGGTGCCGTCCTACACCACCTTGATGGTGCATTACGACCTGCTGGCCCTCAGCCCGGCCCAGGCACGGGAACTGATCGTCCAGGCGCTGGACAACCTGTCGCCGGACGCCCGCTCCGTCGGCCAGCGCCATGTATTGCCGGTCTGGTACGACCCCAGTGTCGGTCCGGAGCTGGGACTGCTGGCCCGTCGCGGCGGGTTGAGCGTGGAGCAGGTGATCCGTCGTCACAGCGAACGCGAATACCAGGTCTTCGCCCTCGGATTCGCCCCGGGATTCGCCTTCATGGGCCTGGTGGACGAGGTATTGGCCGCGCCGCGCCTGGATACGCCCCGCAAACGGGTGGCGGCGGGTAGCGTGGGGATCGCCGAGCGGCAGACCGCGGCCTACCCGGTGGTGTCGCCGGGAGGGTGGAACCTGATCGGCCGCACGCCGGCCAGGTTGTTCGACCGCGAACGTGACGGCTACAGCCTGATGCGGCCCGGTGACACGGTGCGTTTCGAGGCCGTGGGCCATGCCGAATTCATCGCCCTGGGTGGCGACGACACACCGTTGGAGGCGCAGGCATGAGTCGCCTATCGATCGAGGCCAGCACTGCGCTGTGCCTGTTGCAGGACGCCGGCCGTTTCGGTGTCCGCCATCTGGGTGTGACCCAGGGCGGGGCGGCGGACTGGTTGTCGATGACCTGGGCCAACTGGATGCTGGGCAATGCGCTGGACGCAGCGGTGGTGGAGATCACCCTGGGTGGTTTCACCGTGGTGGCCGAAGGTGATTGCGTGCTGGCGATCGCCGGGGCGGACCTGGGGGCGCGGATCGACGGTCAGGCCGTGGCGTCATGGCGCTATTTCGGCCTGCGCAGGGGCCAGACGCTGAGCTTCACTCAGCCGGTGCTCGGTGCCCGCGCCTACCTGGCGGCCCCCGGCGGATTCGATGCGCCGGCGGTGCTGGGTAGCCGAGCGACGGTAGTGCGCGAAGAGCTTGGCGGCCTGGATGGACGCGGGCGGGCGCTGGAGCGCGGGGCTCGGTTGGCTTACTCCGGCGTGGCGGCGCCGCGGCCCATGCCGCACTCGCTGATCCCGGACTTCCAGCAAGCGCAGCCGCTGGACTTGATCCTGGGGGCGCAGAATGGCGCATTCAGTGGGCGAAGCCTGTTCGACGCGTTCAATACCCCGTGGACGCTGGACAGTCGCGCCGACCGCATGGGCATCCGGTTGCTGGGCGCGGCGCTGGAATATCAGGGGCCCTCGATGATCTCCGAAGGCATCCCCCTGGGCGCCGTGCAGGTGCCACCGGACGGCCAGCCGATTGTGCTGCTCAACGATCGGCAGACCATCGGCGGCTACCCGCGCCTGGGTGCATTGACGCCATTGGCCCTGGCTCGCCTGGCGCAGTGCCTGCCCGGTACGCAGGTACGGCTGCGGCCGATGGTGCAGGAGGTCGCGCATCGCCAGCAGGTGGAGTGTTTGCAGGTGTTTGCCAAGCGCTAAAAGCTTCGCGAGCAGGCTCGCTCCCACAGGGGATCTTTTGTGTGATGAAGATCCCGTGTGGGAGCGAGCTTGCTCGCGATGAGGCCCTGAAAGGCACCAAAGCGTCTACTTGGACAGAAACCGCATCCCTTCTTCCAACCCCCGCAAGGTCAGCGGATACATCCGATCCTCCACCAGTTCCCGCACGATATTGGTCGAGGCGGTATAACCCCAGGTGTCCTTGGGATAAGGGTTGATCCAGATGAGCTTCTTGTAGGTTTCCATGAAGCGCTGCATCCACACGTAGCCGGCTTCTTCGTTCCAGTGTTCGACGCTGCCACCAGCCTGGGTGATTTCATAGGGCGCCATGGCGGCGTCGCCGATGAAGATCACCTTGTAGTCGGGACCGTACTTGTGCAGCAGGTCCAGGGTCGACGTGCGTTCCGAGGTGCGGCGCAGGTTGTTTTTCCACACCGATTCGTACACGAAGTTGTGGAAGTAGAAATACTCCAGGTGCTTGAACTCGGTCTTGCAGGCCGAGAACAGTTCCTCGCAGATCTTCACATGGGCATCCATGGAACCGCCGATGTCGAACAGCAGCAACAGCTTGACGGTGTTGCGCCGTTCCGGACGCATCTGGATATTCAGCAGACCGGCATCCCGGGCGGTGTGGTCGATGGTGCCATCGATGTCCAGCTCTTCGGCCGCGCCCTGGCGGGCGAACTTGCGCAGCCGGCGCAGGGCGATCTTGATATTGCGGGTGCCCAGCTCGACCTGGTCGTCGAGGTTCTTGTATTCGCGCTGGTCCCAGACCTTCACGGCCTTGCCCTGGCGCTTGCCCGCGTCGCCGACGCGGATACCTTCGGGGTTGAAGCCGCCGGAGCCGAATGGGCTGGTGCCGCCGGTGCCGATCCACTTGTTGCCGCCGGCATGGCGTTCCTTCTGTTCTTCCAGGCGTTTCTTGAATTCTTCGATCAGCTTGTCCAGGCCACCCAGGGACTGGATCTGCGCGCGCTCTTCGTCGGTCAGCGAACGCTCGAACTCCTTGCGCAACCAATCTTCGGGAATCAGGGCCTGGAGATGGTCGTCGAGTTTTTCCAGGCCATTGAAGTACGCGGCGAACGCCCGGTCGAATTTGTCGAAGTGCCGTTCATCCTTCACCAGGATCGCCCGGGACAGGTAATAGAACTCGTCCATGTCGGCGAAGATCACCCGCTGCTTCAGCGCGTTGATCAAGTCCAGCAGTTCACGCACGGACACGGGCACCTTGGCGGCGCGCATCTCATTGAACAGGTTCAGCAGCATGGCAATCGCCCTCGCTCTTGTTAACCGAAGCGGATCAGCGAGTACCGCGACGGCTCATGAACGCCAGGCGCTCCAGCAGTTGCACGTCCTGCTCGTTCTTGACCAGTGCGCCGGCCAGCGGCGGGATGGCCTTGGTCGGATCGCGTTCGCGCAGCACCGCTTCGCCGATGTTGTCGGCCATCAGCAGCTTGAGCCAGTCCACCAGTTCGGAGGTGGAAGGTTTCTTCTTCAGGCCCGGCACCTTGCGCACATCGAAGAACACGTCCAGCGCTTCGCTGACCAGGTCCTTCTTGATGTCCGGGTAGTGCACGTCGACGATTTTCTGCAGCGTGGCGCGATCGGGGAAGGCGATGTAATGGAAGAAGCAGCGGCGCAGGAAGGCGTCCGGCAGCTCCTTTTCATTGTTGGAGGTAATGATGATGATCGGGCGCTGCTTGGCCTTGATGGTTTCGTCGGTCTCGTAGACGTAGAACTCCATCTTGTCGAGTTCCTGCAGCAGGTCGTTGGGGAACTCGATGTCGGCCTTGTCGATCTCGTCGATCAGCAGGATCACCCGTTCTTCGGACTCGAAGGCTTCCCACAGCTTGCCTTTCTTCAGGTAGTTGCGCACGTCGTGGACCTTGTCCACGCCCAGCTGCGAATCCCGCAGCCGGCTGACCGCGTCGTACTCGTACAGGCCCTGGTGGGCCTTGGTGGTGGACTTGATGTGCCAGGTGATCAACCGCGCCCCGAAGGACTGCGCCAGTTGTTCGGCCAGCATGGTCTTGCCGGTGCCCGGTTCGCCCTTGACCAGCAGTGGCCGCTCCAGGGTGATGGCGGCGTTGACGGCCAGTTTCAGGTCATCGGTAGCCACATAGGCGCTGGTGCCTTCGAACTTCATCTGCGATTCCTCGAACGGGAGCGCCGGCCTGGACGAGGCGGGGCGCGAAATAAATGCCATGCCCGACTATAACGCGACGTCCCGCCGACTGTGAACGCAGACGCTGTATTCAGTCTCTGAATGGAGCGTCACATGCTGACTCGGTCTCGGCGTATCTGCATGGGGCTACCCTCGCCACAGAAAGACGCAGACCTTACTCGGTCGAGGGTGCCGGTTGTTCATAGCGGGCGTTGAACGCCTGGACGAAACCGTTGCGCAAGATCTGCAGGAAGGCCTCGAAAGCGCTGATGTCCTGCTGGTGGACGTTGCCGCTGAGTTCCACCCGGGTGGCGAACTGGTTCTTGCGCTGGTTCTTGAGCGCCGTCTCGCCCGTGCCCACCAAGGCTTCCCAGACCGAGCGAAAGATGTTCTTTTTTTCGTTCTCCACATCCTGCTGCCAGTCGAACACATCCACGTCCCGCAGCAAGGGCTTGATGTAGCCGCTGAGCCTGGCGTTCTCGGCTTGCGCCTCGATCACCAGGTCGCCATGGCCGGCATTGAAATCGAATTTGCCGTAGGCCGCGGCGAAGTCGTTCAGGCGCTTGAGTTCGATGTTCCTGGCCCGCAGGCGGAACTCGAATTCCTCGAAATTGCTCAGCGGGTCGAACGTGGCCTGGACTTCCAGCGGGGCGTGCTCGGCCACCAGCGCCTTGCCCTCGAAGCGGGCGTCGCGCTTGCCCTCGGTGTCCACCACGTTGGTCAGGTTATAGAAACTGGCGTTGACGTTGGTGGCCCGCAGGTTGACCGGTGGCTTTGAATTGAAATTGCGGAAGGTGACCTTGCCGTCGTTTAGCCTTACCTCGTTGAGGGTAATGGGCAGCAGCTTGCCCAATTGTTCGCGCCAGTCGGTGCCCCGGCCGGTCTGGGAATTCTGGCGGTTGGCCCCGCCGTCGACGAAGTTCACCTCGGGGTGGGTGAACTCCACCTGTGCCACCACCGCATGGTCGTACCACAGCGAATGCCAGCTCACCGACAAGTCGATCAACGGTGCATCGACGAACGGCACCGGGACCTTGCCGTCGACCTTGACGATCTGCAGGCCGTTGATGCGGTAGGCCCCGCGCCAGAGCGCCAGGTCCACATCGGCGATCCGGCCACGGTAGTCGCCCATGTCGGCCAGCCGATCGTTGAGGTAGTCGCGCACCAGGTAAGGCAGGGCCAGGTGCAGGGTCACCAGCAGCGCAACGATGGCGGCGACGGCCCACAGTGGCCAGCTGTATCGACGTTTCATGTCATTGAGTCTCCAGCCTGTTCTTGAGAACACCCCCAAAGCCATTGACTGTCGTGACAGGCGGACGTTCGGTGCAACTGGACGCCCAGGGGCAACAGGCATACCTTTAGTCGCTTGAATTCACGCCGCATTAAGGACCCAGCCATGAGCCGTATATACGCTGATAACGCCCATTCCATAGGCAATACGCCATTGGTGCAGATCAACCGCATCGCCCCGCGGGGCGTGACCATCCTGGCCAAGATCGAAGGGCGTAACCCGGGCTATTCGGTCAAGTGCCGGATCGGTGCGAACATGATCTGGGACGCGGAAAGCACGGGCCGGCTCAAGCCGGGCATGACCATTGTCGAGCCCACCTCGGGCAACACCGGCATCGGCCTGGCGTTCGTGGCTGCGGCCCGTGGTTACAAGCTGATGCTGACCATGCCGGCGTCCATGAGCATCGAACGACGCAAGGTGCTCAAGGCCCTTGGCGCCGAGCTGGTGCTGACCGAGCCGGCCAAGGGGATGAAAGGGGCCATCGAGAAGGCCACGCAAATCGTCGCCAGCGACCCCGACACCTATTTCATGCCCCAACAGTTCGATAACCCGGCGAACCCGGCCATCCACGAAAAAACCACCGGCCCGGAAATCTGGAACGACACCGATGGCGCAGTGGATGTGTTGGTCGCGGGCGTGGGCACCGGCGGAACCATTACCGGGGTTTCACGGTATATCAAGAACACTTGTGGCAAGCCGATCCTGTCGGTGGCGGTGGAGCCCGAGAGTTCGCCAGTGATCACCCAGGCGATGGCAGGCCAGGAAATCAAGCCAAGCCCCCACAAGATCCAGGGAATCGGGGCGGGATTCGTGCCGAAGAATCTCGACCTGACGATGGTCGACCAGGTCGAGCGGGTCACCGACGACGAATCCAAGGCCATGGCTTTGCGACTGATGCAGGAGGAGGGAATTCTCTGCGGCATCTCCTGTGGCGCGGCGATGGCCGTGGCTGTGCGCCTGGCGGAAAAACCGGAGATGCAGGGCAAGACCCTGGTGGTGATCCTGCCGGATTCCGGCGAGCGGTACCTGTCGAGCATGCTGTTCAGCGACCTGTTCACCGAACAGGAGACCCAGCAGTGACGTCGGGTTGAAAGCAAGCCTGAGGCGACGAGGGGATATCCCCTCGCCGCGAGAACCAGAGGACAATGTTTGCTGGCGTCAGCCTTGGTTCAGCTGACGCATGCTAGAAGGGTTTATTGCGTTTTACTCAACAGAGAATGTTGCGTCGGACGGTTTTTACCCGGGCCATGAATCTTTACCATGGCCTTCGGCTACGTCGGGCAATTGGCGTCGCTTAAGTTTTTGACAAGGAGTTTGAAAATGACCGTTTCGTTCGTCGCCAAGGCGTCGGTCTTGCTGGTGTTCATAGGCAGTACCCTCTATGTGCACCTGCGCGGCAGGGCACGCCTGCCGGTGTTGCGCCAGTTCGTCAACCACTCGGCGTTGTTCGCCCCTTACAATGCCTTGATGTACCTGTTCTCCGGAGTGCCTTCCAAACCCTATCTGGACCGCAGCAAGTTCCCGGAACTGGATGTGCTCAAGGACAACTGGCAGGTCATTCGCGACGAGGCCATGCGCCTGTTCGACGAGGGATACATCCGGGCCGCCGAAAAGAACAACGACGCCGGCTTCGGCTCGTTCTTCAAGAAGGGCTGGAAGCGGTTCTACCTCAAGTGGTACGACAAGCCGTTACCGTCGGCCGAGCAGCTGTGCCCCAGGACCGTGGAATTGGTCAACCGCATTCCCAACGTCCGGGGCGCCATGTTCGCCCTGCTTCCGGGTGACAGCCACTTGAATCCCCATCGCGACCCGTTTGCCGGCTCGCTGCGCTACCACCTGGGGCTTTCCACACCCAACTCCGAACATTGCCGGATCTTTGTCGACGGCCAGATCTACGCCTGGCGCGATGGCGAAGACGTGATGTTCGACGAAACCTATGTGCATTGGGTCAAGAATGAAACACCCCAGACCCGCGTGATCCTGTTCTGTGATGTCGAGCGGCCGCTGAAAAGCCAACTGATGACGCGCCTCAACCGCACCATCAGCGCCTTCCTGGGACGTGCCACCGCGCCGCAGAACCTGGACGACGAACATGTCGGCGGTATCAACCGGGCCTATGCCTGGAGCAAGTCGTTCAGCGACGGTATCAGTGGCCGGGTCAAGCAGTGGAAGCGCCAGCATCCCAAGGCCTACCGCGTGATGCGACCCGTCCTGGCGGTAGCGGTGCTGACGGCATTGGGCTACTGGTTGTTCGTCTGAGCATTGCATTGCACCTCGAGCGCTGGTTATAGTCGGCGCTCTCGGGTTATCAAACCCATCCTTCCAGAGATCGACTCATGTCTGTATCCCCTGTCATCGCGGTTGTGGTTCCAGCGTTGAACGCTGGCGTCGTGCCGTGCGGGGACCAGCAGCGTGGGCAGATCGGTCAATACCCTCCACCTGTCAGTAGCCCTGCGGTGTACGCCGTCGTATCACCGCCAGGTGTTGGCGTTCAGGGCTGATCGGCCGTCGTTGCCGTTCCCTGTGCCCGCCTGAAAAAACTACTGGACTTCAGCTTCGGCTGAGTTGGCTCTTTGCCTGATAACAGGTGGTATTCATGTTTTTCCTTTCCAGAAACGCCTTATTGGCGGCGGCTTCCACGAGCTTGTTCGTCCTGCTGTGGAGCAGCGGGGCGATCTTTTCCAAACTGGGCCTGGCCCATGCTTCGCCCTTCGCGTTCCTGCTGATCCGCTTTGCCATCGCCCTGTGCGCCTTGGTGGTCTTGATCCCTGTGTTCAAGTTCAAATTGCCCAAGGCGGGCCAACCGATGTTGTACGCAACGGCCACCGGGCTCGTGCTGTTGGGCGCCTATCAGATTTTCTATCTGTTGGCGCTGCAGATGAACGTCACGCCCGGGGTGATGGCGACGCTGATGGGTGTGCAGCCGATCCTTACCGTGGTGCTCATGGAGCGCCAGCGCTCCTGGCAGCGGATGTTCGGCCTGATGCTGGGGTTGGCCGGGCTGGTCATGGTGGTGTACCAGGGCATCGGCCTGGCCGGTATGTCCCTGGCCGGGATGCTGTGCGGGCTGCTGGCGCTGTTGAGCATGACGGCCGGCTCGATCATGCAGAAACGCATCACCGACAATCCCTTGGGCACGCTGCCTGTCCAGTACCTGGCCGGGCTTGTCCTGTGTGCGGTGTTCGTGCCGTTCCAGCCGTTTCACTTCGAGCACAACGCGGGTTTCATCGTGCCGGTGTTGTGGATGGCGCTGGTGGTCTCGGTACTGGCGACGTTGTTGCTGTACCGCTTGATCGCACGGGGCAACCTGGTGAATGTCACCAGCCTGTTCTACCTGGTGCCGGCGGTGACGGCCATCATGGATTACCTGGTATTCGGCAACCGGCTGGCGTTGTTGAGCGTGCTGGGGATGGTGCTGATTATCATCGGGCTGGCGTTCGTGTTTCGTAAAAGCCGCTGACCACTAGCGCGAGAGTGACTGTACGACCGCCATCGCAGCGGCCTCGCTCCCACAGGGTGATCCTCGTGGGAGTGGGTCTGCTGGCGATGGCATTTTCAGCGACGCTGAGGCACCTGAACGGACGTCTGGGCCGCCGGTTTCAACACCAGCCACAACGCCGCCGCAATCAACACCCCGCCATACAGGTGTGCCATGCCCAACGGCTCATCCAGCAGCAGCGCCCCCCACAGCACGCCGAACGGCGGGATCAGGAACGTGACGGTCATGGATTTGACCGGACCGATGGCGCTGAGCAAGCGGAAGTAGAGGATGTACGCCAGGGCGGTACACACCAGGCCCAGTCCCAGCAGCGACAGCCAGACGCTCCAGCCGCCCCAGCTGGCCGGTGGCTGGCTGATGACGCTGTAGCCGAACAGCGGCAGCAGGAACACCGTGGCGCCGAACATGCTGCCCAGCGCCGAGAGTCGGCTGTCCAGCCCGCCTTGATGATCGAGCCAGCGCCGGGTGAGGAAACCGGCGAAGCCATAGCAGGTGGTCGCCATCAGGCAGGCGAGGGCGCCCATCAGCAATTGCAGGTCGAAGGCCACCGGACCGGCGCCGGTCAGGATGCCGACGCCCAACAGGCCGAGGAACACGCCACTGACTTTCGCCACGGTGAGTTGCTCGCTGAAGAACAGTCCGCCGATCAGCACCCCCATCAGCGGTGTCGTGGCGTTGAAGATCGCCGAATAACCGGCCGGCAGCACCTGGGCCGCCAGGGAATAGAAGGTGGCCGGGATGCCGGAGTTGATCAGGCCCAGGCCCATCACGACTTTCAGCTTGCCACGAAAATTCCAGTCGATACGCATCAGCGCCAGGATCACCAGCAACCCGACGAAGGCGATGGACACACGAAAGAATGCGGTGGGGATCGTACCGATGACAGGGGCGATGATGCGCATGAACAGAAAGCTCGCCCCCCAGATGGCGGCCAGTGACAGCAGACGCAGGAGATCGACGAGGTTCAAGAGGGGGTTCCTTCCGTGGTTGGCTGGCAAGTGTCGCCCCCGCGAAGACCGATGGCAATGGTTGCGTTGCCGCGCGATTGGCCTCTAAGCTCAGTCGCCAACAATAAATATGACCCGCCGAGGTTCACCTTATGCCGCAACCATGGCCCGCCATCGATATCGCCCGTTCGATCCTCGAAGGCTTCGACGATTATCGGGAGCATTTCCGGCAGATCACCGACGGCGCCCGTGCCCGGTTCGAGCAGGCCCGGTGGCAGGAGGCACAGGCGGCGTCAGCGGCACGAATCAACCTGTACGAAGAAAAAGTCTTCGAAACCGTGACCCGCCTGCGCCAGGCGTTCGATGCCGAAGCGCTGATGGACGTCAGTTGCTGGCCGCTGGTGAAAAGCGCCTACATCAGCCTGATCGACCTGCGCTTCGACGACGAGCTGTCGGAGACCTGGTACAACTCGATCTTCTGCGGCCTGTTCAGCCACGACCTGATCAGCGACGGCACCATGTTCATCCACACCACCCGGCCCAGCCTGCGCCGGGCCCGCGCTGCCCAGACCCGCACCTACAAGCCCCAGGGCCAACTGGACCGGATGCTGGCGAGCATCTTCGCCGATTACCGTTTCAGCGAGGACTACGCCGATCTGCCGGGTGACTTGCAGCGCCTGGAGGCCCAGCTACGAGAGAACCTGCCGGACTGGGTCTGCAAGGACCCGGAACTGACAGTGGAACTGTTTTCCTCGGTGCTCTATCGCAACAAGGGCGCCTACCTGGTGGGCCGGATCTTCACCCGCGATGACCAATGGCCCCTGGTGATTCCGTTGCTGCACCGCGAGGGCCGGGGCATCCAGATCGACGCCTTGATCACCGACGAGGCACAGGTGTCGATCATCTTTTCGTTCACCCGGTCGTACTTCATGGTGGATGTGCCGGTGCCGGCGGAATTCATCGGCTTCCTCAAGCGCATCCTGCCGGGCAAGCATATTGCCGAGCTGTACACGTCCATTGGTTTCTACAAGCACGGCAAGTCGGAGTTCTATCGCGCGTTGATCAATCACCTGGCGAACACCGACGACCGCTTCATCATGGCCCCCGGGGTGCGGGGCATGGTCATGAGCGTATTCACCTTGCCGGGCTTCAACACGGTCTTCAAGATCATCAAGGACCGTTTCTCGCCGTCGAAAAACGTCGACCGCGCCACGGTGATCGAGAAGTACCGGTTGGTGAAGAGCGTCGACCGGGTGGGGCGCATGGCCGATACCCAGGAGTTCGCCGATTTCCGCTTTCCGTTGAGCAAGTTCGAACCGGCCTGCCTGGAGGAGCTGCTGGATGTGGCGCCATCCACGGTGTCGGTCGAGGGCGACACCGTGTTGATCCGCCATTGCTGGACCGAACGGCGCATGACACCGCTCAATCTCTATCTGGAAAATGCCAGCGAAGCCCAGGTGCGCGAAGCCCTGGAGGACTATGGCCTGGCCATCAAGCAACTGGCGGCCGCCAATATCTTTCCCGGCGACATGCTGCTCAAGAATTTCGGCGTGACCCGCCACGGTCGCGTGGTGTTCTATGACTACGATGAAATCTGTTTCCTGACCGAAGCCAACTTCCGCCACATCCCTCAGCCCCGCACGCCGGAAGACGAAATGGCTTCCGAGCCCTGGTATTCCATCGGGCCGCTGGATGTCTTCCCCGAGGAATTCCCGCCCTTCCTGTTCGCCGACGCCGGGCAACGCAAACTGTTCGACCAGATGCATGGCGAGCTGTACAACGCCGACTATTGGAAAGGCCTGCAAGAGGCGATCCGGGCAGGGAAGGTGATCGATGTGTTTCCATATCGGCGCAAGGACCTGGATAACGAATAACCCGGCAGGCTCCCTCGCCACAAAAGCAGCCTTGACGAAAATCTCCTGTGGGAGCGAGCTTGCTCGCGATAGCGGCATATCAGTCAACATCAATCGAGGCTGAACCACCGCTATCGCGAGCAAGCTCGCTCCCACAAGGGTGTGGCGGTGGGCTGCTTTGCGTGTTCGGCGCAATGGCCGCAAATCTGCGACAATCGCCCCTTGCTCAAACCGATGACCCTTGCGTACCTGATGACTGACCAAGCCCCCGCTATCGACAAACTGCTGAAGAACCTCGACCACGCCATGCTCGCCGACCGTCACCGGTTGCGGCGTCAGTTGCTCGAGCTGCGCAAGAAACCCGACGAGGCGAAACTGGCCCAGTGGGTGACGCGGATGCAGGCGTCGTGCGACCAGGTGCTGGCGCGCAAGGCCAGCCTGCCGGTGATCCGTTATGACGACAGTCTGCCGATCGCCGCCAAGCGCGATGAAATCAAGGACGCGTTGCGAAAACACCAGGTGCTGATCATCGCCGGCGAAACCGGCTCGGGCAAAACCACGCAGTTGCCCAAGATCTGCCTGGAAATCGGTCGCGGCCAGCATGGCCTGATCGGCCACACCCAGCCACGGCGGATCGCCGCCCGCAGCGTGGCCAGCCGCGTGGCCGAGGAACTGGGGACGCCGCTGGGAGCGTTGGTGGGGTATCAGGTGCGGTTCGAAGACCAGAGCGATGCCAACACACTGGTCAAACTGATGACCGACGGCATCCTGCTGGCCGAAACCCAGAACGACCGTTACCTCGAGCGCTACGACACGATCATCGTCGACGAAGCCCACGAGCGCAGCCTGAACATCGATTTCCTGCTCGGCTACCTGAAGACCCTCTTGCCCCGTCGTCCCGACCTCAAGGTCATCATCACTTCGGCCACCATCGACCTGGAGCGCTTCTCCAGGCATTTCGACAACGCTCCGATCGTGGAAGTCTCGGGCCGTACCTTCCCGGTGGAAACCTGGTATCGGCCCCTGACCCTGGAGCAGGACGAGGAAGGCAACCGGGTCGAGGACGACCTGACCGTCGACCAGGCCATCCTGGCCACGCTGGATGAAATCGCCGCCCATGAGCGCAGCGAACGCCGCAGCCCTGGGGATGTGCTGGTTTTCCTGCCGGGCGAGCGGGAAATTCGCGACGCGGCCGAGATGCTGCGCAAGGCCCAGCTCAAGCACACCGAGATCCTGCCGCTCTATGCCCGCTTGTCGCCGGCCGAACAGCAGCGGATCTTCCAGTCTCACCCGGGCCGGCGCGTGGTGCTGGCGACCAACGTCGCCGAGACCTCGCTGACCGTGCCGGGCATCCGCTATGTGATCGACAGCGGCACCGCGCGCATCAGCCGCTACAGCTATCGGGCCAAGGTCCAGCGCCTGCCCATCGAGGCCATTTCCCAGGCCAGCGCCAACCAGCGCAAGGGGCGCTGCGGGCGGGTCGAGCCGGGGATCTGCGTGCGGTTGTACAGCGAGGAGGATTTTCTCGGGCGGCCGGAATTCACCGACCCGGAGATCCTGCGCACCAACCTGGCGGCGGTGATCCTGCAGATGCTGCACCTGCGCCTGGGTGAAATCACCGATTTTCCGTTCATCGAGCCGCCGGACGGCAAGGCCATCAGCGACGGTTTCAACCTGCTGCAAGAGTTGTCGGCGGTGGACCGCAACGGCCAATTGACCGCACTGGGTCGTCAGCTGGCGCGCCTGCCAGTAGACCCGCGTATGGGCCGCATGTTGCTGGAGGCGGCGAAGCTGGGCAGCCTGCAGGAAGTGCTGATCGTCGCCAGCGCCATGTCGATCCAGGATCCGCGGGAGCGTCCGCCCGAGCGCCAGCAGGCGGCCGATCAGGCCCACGCCCAGTGGAAGGATCCGGATTCGGATTTCGCCGGGCTGGTCAATCTGTGGCGTGGTTTCGAAGAACAGCGCCAGGCCCTGACCGCCAGCCCGTTGCGCAACTGGTGCCGGAAGAACTTCCTCAATTACCTGCGTCTGCGAGAGTGGCGCGATTCCCACCGCCAGTTGAGCCTGATCTGCCGCGACATGCAGCTGAGCCTCAACAAGGACCCGGCGGATTACCCGAAACTGCACAAGGCGGTGCTCTCGGGCCTGCTCAGCCAGATCGGCCAGAAAACCGAGGACGGTGACTACCTCGGCGCCCGTCAGCGAAGGTTCTGGGTGCATCCGTCATCGGGCCTGGGCAAGAAGCGTCCGCAGTGGCTGATGACCGCCGAACTGGTGGAAACCACCAAGCTGTACGCGCGCATGGTGGCCAGGATCGAGCCGGACTGGATCGAACCCCTGGCCGGACACCTGATCAAGAAGAACCACTTCGAGCCCCATTGGGAGAAGAAACGTGGGCAGGTGGTGGCCTATGAGCAGATCACTCTGTTCGGGTTGATCGTGGTCGGGCGTCGGCCAGTGCACTACGGCCCGGTGGACCCGGTGGTGTCCCGGGAACTGTTCATTCGCGAGGCCCTGGTGCGCGGCGAGATCCAGTCCAGGGCCAAATGCCTGGGGGCCAATACCCGCTTGCTGGAGCAGCTCGACGAACTGGAGGCCAAGGCCCGCCGGCGGGACATCCTGGCGGATGAGGAAACCCTGTTCGCGTTCTACGACGCGCGGCTGCCCGCCGAGATCCACCAGACGGCGACCTTCGACAGCTGGTACCGGATCAACAGCCAGAAAGACCCGCAGTTGCTGATCATGCGTGAAGAGGACGTGCTGGCGCGCGAGGCCAGTGAGGTCACTGCCGCGCATTTCCCCGACACATTGCGTGTCGGCGACCTGACCTTGCCGTTGAGCTATCACTTCGAGCCCAATCATCCGCGCGACGGCGTGACGCTGCGCGTACCGGCGCCGCTGCTGCCCATGTTGCCGCCGGAGCGCCTGGAATGGCTGGTGCCCGGCATGCTCGAGGCCAAGTGCATCGCCCTGGTGCGCAACCTGCCCAAGGCCTTGCGCAAGAACTTCGTACCGGTGCCGGACTTCGTCAAGGCCGCGCTGCAACGCATCACGTTCGCCGAAGGTTCGCTGCCTCAAGCGCTGGGCCGTGAACTGCTGCGCATGACCGGTGCGCGGGTCAGCGACGAAGCCTGGACGGAAGCCGCGCAGCAGGTGGAAAGCCACCTGCGCATGAACCTGGAAATCGTCGATGGCCAGGGCAAGTTCCTGGGCGAAGGCCGTGACCTGGCCGAGCTGACGGCGCGATTTGCCGAAGCCAGCCAGGCGGCCCTGGCCGTGCCCCAGACGGCGAAAAGCCAGGCGCCGGTGCAAGCCAAGGTGTTCGCGCCAGTGGCCGAGAAAACCCAGCAGCAGATCGCCGGCTTGTCGATGACGGTCTACCCGGCTTTGGTGGAAGAGGGAGGCGTGGTCAAGGAAGGTCGTTTCCCGACCCCCGCCGAAGCCGAATTCCAGCATCGCCGCGCCCTGCAACGGCTGCTGATGCAGCAACTGGCCGAGACGGCGAAGTTCCTGCGAGGCAAGTTGCCGGGCCTGACGGAGCTGGGCCTGCTGTATCGCGAGCTGGGCCGTATCGATAGCCTGGTGGAAGACATCCTGCTGGCCAGCCTCGACAGCTGCATACTGGAAGGCGAAGCGAACCTGCCCCGCGACGGCGCCGCGCTGGCTTCCCTGGCCGAGCGCAAGCGCGGCGGCTGGACCGAGCACGCCGAACGCCTGGCGAAGCTGACCCTGGACATCCTCAAGCTCTGGCACGGTCTTCAAAAGCGCTTCAAGGGCAAGATCGACCTGGCCCAGGCCGTGGCCCTGAACGACATCAAGCAGCAAATCAGCCATCTGGTGTACCCCGGTTTCGTGCGCGAAACCCCGCACCAGTGGCTCAAGGAGTTGCCGCGCTACCTCAGGGCCGTCGAGCAGCGCTTCGAAAAGCTGGGCAGCCAGGTGCAGAAGGATCGGGTCTGGAGCGGCGAGTTGTCGAACCTCTGGGCGCAGTACCAGGCCCGTGCCGCCAAGCACGCCCAGGAAGGCAAGCGCGATCCGCAGCTGGAGGTGTATCGCTGGTGGCTGGAGGAGTACCGGGTATCGCTGTTTGCCCAGCAACTGGGAACCAAGGTGCCGATTTCCGATAAGCGCCTGGGCAAGCAGTGGAGCGTGGTAGAGGGCTGATCGCAGAATCAGGGGGTAGCCCCATGACCCCTGTGGGAGCGAGCTTGCTCGCGATAGCGGTGGTTCAGCTTGCATTGATGTTGACTGATACACCGCAATCGCGGGCAAGCTCGCTCCCACAGGTTTTGTGTTGTAAGTGAGGGAGAATGGGCCAAACGCCAGCGTTTATGGCAAACTTCGCGCCTATAAATGCCGGTCCCGTGGTTTTGAGCTTCAATGCCACGGGCGGATCGGAATAAAGCGATGCCAGGTCTGCTTCCCCAGGATGGGAAAAGACCCTTTGTGTATTGGTACGGTTGTACCAATGCTTTCTGCCTGAACAGATCAGAGACACGACCATGTATAACGTCGTCATCAGTGGCACCGGCCTGTACACCCCGGCCAACAGCATTTCCAATGAAGAGCTGGTGCAATCCTTCAACACCTACGTCGCGCAGTTCAATACCGACAATGCCGAGGCCATCGAGCGGGGTGAAGTGGAGGCATTGACCGAATCCAGCGCAGCGTTCATCGAAAAGGCTTCCGGTATCAAGAGCCGCTTTGTCATGGACAAGGACGGCATCCTCGACCCGCAACGCATGACCCCGCGCCTGCCCGAGCGCTCCAACGAAGAGTGGTCGGTGCTGTGCGAAATGGCCGTCGGTGCCGCCCGTCAGGCCCTGGAACGCGCCGGCCGCACGGCCGCCGACATCGACGGGGTGATCGTCGCCTGTTCCAACCTGCAGCGCCCATACCCGGCCATCGCCATCGAGGTCCAGGAAGCCCTGGGGATCGAGGGCTTCGGCTTCGACATGAACGTGGCCTGTTCCTCGGCCACATTCGGCATCCAGGCGGCAGCCAACAGCGTGCAACTGGGCCAGGCCCGGGCCATCCTCATGGTCAACCCCGAGGTGTGCACCGGCCACCTGAACTTTCGCGACCGCGACAGCCACTTCATTTTCGGTGACGCCGCCACTGCGGTGATCATCGAGCGGGCGGACCTGGCGACGTCGCCGTACCAGTTCGATGTGGTCAGCACCAAGCTGCTCACCAAGTTCTCCAATAACATCCGCAACAATTTCGGCTTCCTCAACCGTGCGGCAGAAGAGGGCATCGGCACCCGGGACAAGCTGTTCGTCCAGGAAGGTCGCAAGGTCTTCCGTGACGTCTGCCCGATGGTGGCCGAGCTGATCGGGGCTCACTTGGAAGAAAACCAGCTGAACGTCGGCGAAGTGAAGCGTTTCTGGCTGCATCAGGCCAACCTGAGCATGAACCAGCTGATCGTGCGCAAGCTGCTGGGGCGCGAGGCCACCGAGGCGGAAGCACCAGTGATTCTCGATACCTACGCCAACACCAGCTCGGCCGGTTCGGTGATTTCGTTTCACAAGTATCAGGACGACCTGCCCAGCGGCTCGGTCGCGGTGCTCAGCTCGTTCGGCGCCGGCTATTCGATCGGCAGCGTGATCCTGCGCAAGCGTTGATCCACACTTCGGCGAGACGGTTCATTGTGACGAGGGGATAAATCCCCTCGCCACGAATACATCGTCAGTCTTGCCAGGCAGCGGGGGATTGAATGACGGCCATCGATGACACCCAGCTGCTCCAGCGCCTGCTGGCGGGCGAGCAGCAGGCCTACAAGGAATTGGTCGGCACCTATCAGGGGCCGATGCGCGCCGTGGCCTATGCCATCGTCGGCAGCCGTCATGCCGATGAAGTGGTACAGGACGCCTGGCTGTCGGTGGTGCGAAATCTCAGCGGGTTCCAGGGGCGCTCCAGTCTCAAGACCTGGCTGTTGACCATCACCGCCAACACAGCCAAAGGGCGCTACAAGCAGAATCGTCGCGAGGTGCTGCTCGATGACCTGCCGTCGCCTCACGGCACCGTGGGGGACGATCGTTTCGCCGCCGATGGCCATTGGCTGCTGGCGCCGTTCGCCTGGCATCAGGACTCGCCCGAGGCCTTGCTTACCGAAGGCGAGTTACGTGATTGCCTCGAACACACGCTGCTCAGCCTGTCGCAACTGCAGGGCAGCGTATTGGACCTGCGGGAGCGGCAGGGGCTGGAGTTGCAGGAAATCTGTAATCTTCTGGACCTGACGCTCTCCAATGTACGGGTGCTGTTGCATCGCGCACGGCTGAAGGTCTTTGCGACGGTGGAACATTTCGAGGAAACCGGTGAATGCTGACCTGCAAGGAACAAGTAGCGCGCTCCAGCGATTACCTCGATGGTCAATTGACCTTTCGTGAGCGCCTGATGGTGCGCCATCACCTGATGTTCTGCCCCAACTGCCGGCGTTTTATCCGCCAGATGCGCCTGATGCAGGCGACGCTCAAGCGTCTTCCCCAACCCCCCATTCCCGATCTGGATCACCTCGCCGAAAAGCTTGCCGCCGAGCGTCGCCGAAACATCCGCTGAGTCCTGAGAGCCCCTGTGGGAGCGAGCTTGCTCGCGATGGCGGTGTATCAGGCAAAAAGCTGTCACTGACATGCCGCTAGCGCCAGCAAGCTCGCTCCCACAAGGGCTGGCCGTGGTACTGGTTATTTCAATTCGAAGTAAAAAGTTCCGCTGTCATGAAATCTTTATGTGATGGCAACTTGCCTGACACAACCCGCCGCCAAGATCCCCTCCCAACACCAGCGGGCCCGTTTCCGCGTGTTTTCTAACGCATAGACTACCAACAGGGGAATTCTTCGATGATCCGTAAGCACTTCGCAGGTTTTGCCGCCAGCGCGCTGGCAATGGCAGTAACCGCCCAGGCTTTCGCCGGTACCGTCACCACCGACGGCGCCGATATCGTGGTCAAAACCAAGGGCGGCCTTGAAGTCGCCACCACTGACAAAGAGTTCAGCTTCAAGCTTGGCGGTCGTTTGCAGGCTGACTACAGCCAGTTCGACGGCATCTACACCGACAACGGCAATTCGGCCGATGCCGCCTACATCCGCCGCGCCTTCCTGGAACTGTCCGGCGTGCTGTACACGGATTGGGCCTACACCATCAACTACGACATGTCCCACAACAGCGGCGACTCCGACAACGGCTATTTCGACGAAGCGTCCCTGGCCTACAACGGCTTCAAGCCGGTTTCGATCAAGGTCGGTCGTTTCGACCCCGACTTCGGCCTGGAAAAAGCCACCAGCTCCAAGTGGGTCACCGCACCTGAGCGCAACGCTGCCTACGACCTGATCGACTGGACCAACAGCCACCAGAACGGCCTGGGCCTGCAAGCCTCCAGCACCTTCGCCGATTCGTTCTATGCCTCGGCCGGTGTGTTCAGCAAGGACACCGACGACACCGACGGCGACAGCGTCAAGCAAGTCAACGGCCGTTTCGTGTTCGCGCCGATGCATGACGCCGGCAACGTGCTGCACTTCGGTGTGAACGTGGCTTCCCGTGACGTGTCCGACACCGTGTTCGACGCGCGTTATCGCTCCCGCCTGGGCATGCGTGGCGTGGAAACCCTCGGCGGCAACGATGCCGGTCCGAACGGCAACCGTCCGGTACTGGGCGGTGCCAACAACTCGCCGGCCGGCTCCTACGACCGTGACACCGCGTTCGGCCTGGAAGCCGCCTTCGCCATGGGCCCGGCCTCGATCCAGGGTGAATACGTCACCCGCAAGACCAAGGCTGACGCCGACGGTTTCGAAGACATCAAGGGCCACGGTTTCTACGTGCAGGGCGCCTACACCCTCACCGGTGAGTCCCGTGGCTACAAGGTCGGCAAATTCGATTCGATCAAGCCTCAGAACAAGTCCATCGGTGCCTGGGAACTGTTCTATCGCTTCGACAGCCTGACCGTCGAGGACGACAACATCACCACGGCCTCGGCCACCCGTGAAGTGGGCGATGCCGAAGCCAAGGTGCACAACCTGGGTGTGAACTGGTACGCCAACGAAGCCGTGAAAATCACCGGTGCCTACATCAAGGCCAAGACCGACAAGGTCACCAACGCCAATGGCGATGACGACGGTGACGGCTTCGTGGTCCGTGCCCAGTACGTGTTCTGAATCGCGCTGACTTGATACAGAGCTCTTTCTTCATCCGTTAAAGCTCCTTTCGACCCCGCTCCGGCGGGGTTTTTTTATGGTGCGCAGGCCGAGATCGGCGATACTCGCCCCATCCGCAGTCTGGAGATCGGGGAACCGCATGCCGCTACACGTCCTGGACAACCTGTCCGCCATCGCGCCTCAAGAGTGGGACGCACTGGTGCCCGCCAACCAACCGTTCCTGCGCCACGCCTTCCTGGGCGCGTTGGAAGACAGCGCCAGCCTGGGCGCGCAATCCGGCTGGCGGCCGGAACATCTGCTGCATATCGAAGAGGGTCGTCTGCTGGCCGCCTTGCCCAGTTATCGCAAGTGGCATTCCTACGGCGAATATGTGTTCGATCATGGCTGGGCCGACGCCTGTGCCCGTGCCGGGATCGACTATTACCCCAAGCTGCTGACGGCGGTGCCGTTCAGCCCGGTCAGCGGTCCGCGACTGCTGGCGGCTCGGGTCGAGGACGGCCTGGAGTTGCTGGCCAGCCTGCCGGGCTACCTGGAAATCGAAGGGCTATCCAGCGCCCATATCAACTTTACCGACGCCTTCACCGACTCGGCGCTGGCCGGGCAGGAGGGCTGGCTGCAGCGAATCGGCTGCCAGTACCACTGGCAGAATCGCGGTTATCGGGATTTCCAGGATTTCCTCGACGTGCTCAGTTCCCGCAAGCGCAAGCAGATGCGCAAGGAACGCGAGCAGGTGGCAGGGCAGGGCATCGAGTTCGAATGGCTCGAGGGGCATCAACTGGATGAGGCGTCGTGGGATTTTGTCTATGCCTGTTACGCCAATACCTATGCGATACGCCGGCAGGCGCCGTACCTGACCCGGGCATTTTTCAGCCTGTTGGCCGAACGCATGCCCGAGGCCATTCGCGTGGTCCTGGCCAGGCAAGGCACCCGGCCGGTGGCGATGGCATTCAGCCTGGTGGGGGGCGACAGCTTCTACGGGCGCTATTGGGGCTGCCTGGCGGAGTTCGACCGCCTGCATTTCGAAACCTGTTTCTACCAGGGCATGGACTACGCCATTGCCCACGGTTTGCAGCGTTTCGATGCGGGTGCCCAGGGCGAGCATAAGCTGATTCGCGGTTTCGAGCCGGTGATCACCCGCTCCTGGCATTACCTGCGCCACCCCGGGTTGAAAGCGGCAGTGGCGGATTTCCTCGCCCGCGAGCATGAAGGCGTGTTGGCCTATGCCGAAGAGGCCAGGATGGCACTGCCGTATCGGCAGTGCTGATATCGGCTGACCGACACCGGCCCCTGTGGCGAGGGGATTTATTCCCGCTGGGTTGCGCAGCAACCCAAAAACCTGAGACTGCGCTCTGTCAGGCCAGCCGGGTTCAGCCTGCCAGGAGCCCGATGGGGATAAATCCCCTCGCCACAGTGAGCAAGCCGTCAGCTCCTTGTTCATGGGGCCAAGCCACACCTCTCAGCTCAGTCGATCCCCACGAAACCTCCGGTCTGATGCTGCCATAACCGCGCATACAACCCGCCGTGGGCCAGCAGTTCGGCATGGCTGCCGGTTTCGGCGATGCGGCCGTTTTCCAGTACCACCAGGCGGTCCATGCGAGCGATGGTCGAGAGGCGGTGGGCAATGGCGATCACGGTCTTGCCCTGCATCAGCGTCTCCAGGCTTTCCTGGATGGCGGCCTCCACTTCGGAGTCCAGGGCTGAGGTCGCTTCGTCCATGATCAGGATCGGCGCATCCTTGAGCAGCACCCGGGCAATGGCGATGCGCTGGCGCTGGCCGCCAGACAGTTTCACGCCGCGCTCGCCCACATGGGCATCGAAACCGGTACGGCCCTGGGCATCGGATAACAACGGGATGAACTCATTGGCCCGGGCCTTGTGTACGGCTTCCCATAGCTGCGCATCGGTGGCGTCGGGCTTGCCGTAGAGCAGGTTGTCGCGAATCGAGCGGTGCAGCAGCGAGGTGTCCTGGGTGATCATGCCAATCCGTTCGCGCAGGCTTTCCTGGCTCACTTCGGCGATGTCCTGGCCGTCGATGAGAATGCGTCCGCCCTGTACGTCATACAGGCGCAGCAACAGGTTGACCAGGGTGGATTTCCCCGCGCCGGACGGGCCGATCAGGCCGATCTTTTCCCCTGGCCTGATGGTCAGGTTCAGGTCGCTGATCACGCCGCTCTTCTTGCCATAGTGGAAATCCACATGCTCGAAGCGCACTTCACCACGGGCCACCTCCAGGGGCTTGGCGTGGTCGCGGTCGGTGACGGTAACTGGCTGGGCGATGGTCTGCAGGCCGTCCTGGACCATGCCGATGTTCTCGAAGATGCCATTGACCACCCACATGATCCAGCCGGACATGTTGACGATACGAATCACCAGCCCCGTCGCCAGGGCAATGGCGCCGACGCTGATCAGCGATTGGGTCCATAGCCACAGCGCCAAGGCGGTGGTGCCGACGATCAGCATCCCGTTCATGCTGGTGATCACCACGTCCATGCTGGTCACCACGCGTCCGGCCAGCTGGGCCTTTTCGGTCTGCTCCTCGATAGCCTCGCGTGCGTACTGCTGTTCGAAATGGGTATGGGCGAACAGCTTCAGGGTGGTGATGTTGGTGTAGCCGTCGACGATCCGGCCCATGAGCTTGGAGCGGGCATCGGAGGACACCACGGAGCGTTCCTTGACCCGTGGCACGAAGTAGTAGAGCGCGCCGATGTAGGCGCTGATCCACAGCAGCAGCGGGATCATCAGGCGCCAGTCGGCTTCGGCGAACAGCACCAGCGAACTGATGGCGTAGATCAGCACGTGCCACAGCGCGTCCACGGCCTGTACCGCCGAATCGCGCAGGGAGTTGCCGGTCTGCATGATGCGCTGGGCGATGCGTCCGGCGAAGTCGTTCTGGAAGAAATTCAGGCTCTGCTTGAGCACATAGCTGTGATTCTGCCAGCGGATCAGGCTGGTCATGCCGGGGCTCAGGGTCTGGTGCACCAGCAGGTCATGCAGGGCCACGAAAATGGGCCGCAGGATCAACGCCACCACTGCCATCCACGCCAGCTCCAGGCCGTGGATCTTGAAGAAGTCGACGTTGGGCGTGCCCTGGGCCAGGTCGATGATGCGGCTCAGGTAGCTGAACAGCGCCACTTCGATCAGGGCGCCGATCAAGCCCACCACCAGCAGCACGGCGAAGCTTGGCCAGACCTGCTTCAGGTAGTAGGTGTAGAAGGGCAGGACGCGGTCAGGTGGAGCGGCGCTCGGCGCGTCGCGGAAGATGTCGATCAGTTTTTCGAAACGGCGGTAAACCATGGATAAACAGCCCGGGCGAGGGCTCTCCTTTCTGCTGTGAGCGGCGCTCGATCAGCCGCCGCTCAGGCTTGCCCTGTGCCTTTATTGGTCGACGCGCTTGGCCGACTTGATGATCACAGGATCGATCGGCACGTTTTGCATGCCTTGTTTGGTAGCGGCGGGGGAGTTGACGATGATGTCCACCACGTCCATGCCCTTGACCACTTTGCCGAAGACCGCGTAGCCGGCGTCGCGGCCCGGGTCGAGGAACGCATTGTCGGCGACGTTGATGAAGAATTGGCTGGTGGCCGAATTCGGGTTGGACGTGCGGGCCATGGCCAGGGTGCCGCGTACGTTATGCAGGCCGTTGCTGGCTTCGTTCTTGATCGGGTCCTTGGTGTCCTTCTGTCGCATCTGCGGGGTGAAGCCACCGCCCTGGGCCATGAAGCCCGGGATCACCCGGTGGAAGATCGTGCCGTTGTAGAAGCCGCTGTCCACGTACTCGAGAAAGTTCTGCGTACTGACGGGAGCCTTGACCGGGTCCAGTTCGATTTCGATCTGGCCGTTGGTGGTCTCCAGCACTACGTGGGGCGCCTTGGCCGGCTGCGCGGCCATCAGGTTGGCGGCAAACAGGACGGAGCCGACGGCGAGGGCGATGTTTTTCAGCATGGGTTCAATGATCCTGAGGGGTGGAGTCGACTGCGATCAGAAAGTCGAGCAGGGTTTGGTTGAAGTGTTCGGGTTGATCCAGCGGGGTAGCGTGCCGTGAATCGGCGATGACTACCAGCCGTGCATCGGGCAGCAGCTTTACATAGGCTTCTTTGACTGCCACCGGGGTGTAGTCGTGATCGGCGCAGATGACCAGGGTTGGACAGGCGATCCGGGAAAGTCGTTCCTGGACCCCCCAGCCCACGACGGCGTCGAAGCTGGCGAGATAAGCATGTTTGTCATTGGTTGCCCAGCGCCGGGCCATTTCCAGTCGCAGGGCGCTCTGGTGGGGCTTGGGGAAAAGCTTGGCACCGAGGGCCTTGCCGATGGTTTCCAGGCTGAGGATGCGCATCAGGCTCCAGCGCTTGAACCATTGCCAGCAATCGTCCGCGGTACGGATCTTGACCTGGGGAGCGCTGTTGACGATGCACAGGCTCCTGACCAGGCGGGGTTCGTCCACGGCCAGTTGAAAGCCGATCATGCCTCCCATGGACCAGCCCACCAAGTGCACCGGGCCCAGGGCCAGGTGCTCGATCAGGGCCACCAGGTCGGCGCTGAAGGCTTCGATGCTGTAGCGCCCGCGGGGTTTGTCGGAACGGCCGTGGCCGCGCACGTCCACGACGATCAGGCGGTAATGGGCGGATAACACCGGGATCTGCTTTTCCCAGTCCTGAGTGCTGGAGCCCAGCCCGTGGACCAGGACCAACGGGGCGCCGTGGCCATATTCCTCGTAATGCAGGTTGCAATCTTCATGAACGAAATAGGCCATCGGCGAAATCCTTGTCAGGCTTGTTCAGGGGCGGCGAAGGGCGCATCCAGCGGCGCGGTGTCGAAGGTGCGCAGCAGTTCGATGAGAATCTGCGTGGCCGGCCCCAAGGGTTTTTCCTTGTTCGAATACAGATAGAAGCTCGGGTTGCGACTGCCGCCCTGGTCCAAGGGTAGCCGCTTAAGCGTGCCTTCTCTCAATTCCCGTTCGATCATGTGCCGGGGCAGCCAGGCGAAGCCCAGGCCGCTGCTGACGAAGGTGGCGGCGGTGGCGAGGCTGCCGACGGTCCAGCGCTGCTCGGCGCCGAGCCAGCCCACGTCACGGGGCTGCTGGCGACCGGAGTCGCGGATCACCACCTGCAGCTGGCTTTCCAGGTCCTGGAAACTGAGTTCGCGATTGAGCCGATGCAGGGCGTGTTCGGGATGGGCCACCGCGACGAATTCCACGTCGCTCAATTCCGCCCCCAGGTAACCGGGAATGCTGAAACCGCTGATGGCCAGGTCGGCCACGCCTTCGAGCAATACTTCTTCGACGCCGGACAGCACCTCCTCGCGCAGGCGCACCCGGCAACCGCGGCTCTGGGGCATGAATGCCGTCAGCGCCCGTACGAGACGGGCGGTGGGGTAGGCGGCGTCGACCACCAGGCGCACTTCCGCTTCCCAGCCTTGTTCCATGTGATGGGCCAGGTCCTCCAGTTGGCTGGCCTGTTTAACCAGTTGCCGGGAACGACGCAACAGCACGCCCCCGGCTTCGGTCAGCACGGCCTTGCGTCCATCGATGCGCAGCAGCGGCACGCCGAGCTGGTCCTGCATGCGGGCCACGGTGTAGCTCACCGATGACTGGGAGCGGTGCAACACTTCGGCGGCCTGGGCGAAGCCGCCGTGGTCCACTACCGCCTGCAACGTTCGCCATTGATCAAGGGTCACACGGGGCGCTTTCATATTGAGCTCCTCTTGTCCTAAGCTGGCGGTCCCCGGGTGGAGACTGCCGAATGAAAAAAACCTGTTGTGCGTTGCTGGCCCTGCTGCCGCTGACTGCCTTTGCCTACCCCATCGACGTGGAAAAACACCTCGAAGGCGTCAGCATCGACTACACCCCCTACGACACCGACGCCGATATCGGCTCCATCCAGGTCAACAACTATGGCAACACCGACGCGGCCTGTACCGTGCTGTTCCGCAATGGTCCCGAGGCACCTCGCACTCGCAAGATCGAAGTCGCCGCGGGCAAGTTCAAGAACGTGACCGCCAAGTTCAATCGCGACATCATCAAGCTGCGGATCGTGCTGACCTGCAAGCCGAAATGATCGGGTGCAAGGCGGCGCTGCAACGCGTGCCTTGCTTATAAACGAAATTATCGATGGTTTGCAGCAGTTATTTGCGCTTTTTCATCGATATGGTCACGTTTAACCTTCACTCCATCGACTGACAACATTTTCCGATGGAGGCTACATCCCATGTCCCGCGTTCTGATCATCGAAAGCAGTGCCCGCCAGCAAGACTCGGTTTCCCGTCAACTGACCCAGACCTTCATCAAGCAGTGGCAAGCCGCCCACCCCGGCGATGAAATCAGCGTGCGGGACCTGGCCGTCAACCCGGTGCCTCATCTGGACGCCAACCTGCTGGGCGGTTGGATGAAGCCTGCCGAGCAACGCAACGAAGTGGAAACTGCTTCGCTGGAGCGCTCCAACCAGCTCACCGATCAATTGCTCGCCGCCGACGTGCTGGTCATGGCCGCGCCGATGTACAACTTCGCTATCCCCAGTACCTTGAAAGCCTGGCTCGACCATGTGCTGCGCGCCGGTGTGACCTTCAAATACACCCCCACCGGCCCGCAGGGCCTGCTGGTAGGCAAGCGTGCCTTCGTACTGACCGCCCGTGGCGGGATCCACGCCGGCGGCAGTTCGGACCATCAGGAACCCTACCTGCGCCAGGTCATGGGCTTCATCGGCATCCATGATGTGACCTTCATCCACGCCGAGGGCATGAACCTGGGCGGCGACTTCCAGGAGAAGGGCTTGAACCAGGCCAATGCCAGACTGGCCGAGGTCGCCTGATCCGTTAATCCTCGGATAATCGCCAGGTGGTCTAGTGACCTGGCGCTTCCCTTCAAACCGTTTTGCGCATCGAACCTCCCTTTGCACTTATTGCTCCTGAGTGCCGTAGCCCGATCGAACGCTTTAGCGACATCGGGCTTTTTTTTGCCTGTTCACCTGAGGTTTGAGTTCTGCAGCGATTGCGACACCGGCCGAGGAAGGGAAACGGGGCGCTCGGTCAAGTCGACACCGGCCCTTCATGATCGAGCCCAGGGAGATAAGAATTGTTTCCCGCCGGTCATCAACCTATGCTTGGGCGCGCGCAGTAGGGAGGCTGTCATAGATGTTCAAACTCAAACGAAAGACATGGGCTTTACTTCTGGCTTATGTCCTAGGTGCCAGTGGATACATCTACTATCTCTACGTCCAGACCCAGGGCGTACTCACCGAGAACATCAATAACAAACTGTTGCATGCCGCGTTGGGCGCTTCGGCGATCCTGGGCGACCGCTACCATGACAATCTGGTCGACAAGCAGTCCAAGACCCCGGAACAGGACTGGGACGCCATCCAGCGGCTTTCCAGCTTCAACGAGTCCATGGGCACCGCCTTCGTCTATAGCGTGATCAAACGTGACGCCAAGGCCATCCTGATCAGCTCCAGCGCATCGGAAAAGGAAATCCGAGAGAAGAATTTCGTGCGGTTCTTCGATCCTTACCCGGATGCCAGCCAGGCGCTGCTCGACAGCTTCGAGCGTACGCAGCCCACCTGGATCGATTACTCGGATCACTGGGGGGACTTTCGCGCTGTCTTCGTCCCCATGAAATCAAGGGATGGAACGGTTTATGTGGCCGGGGCCGAGATTACCCTGGAGGATTACTACCAGCAGCTCAACCACGATTCGCTGTATCACATCGTCGTGGCCATCCTGGTCTTTCTCGCGCTCATTCTTCTGCGCATGCGCGGCCACCTCCAGGAGCTGCACATGAACGAACGGCTGTTGAACCAGGCCAAACAGGCCGCCGAAGAGGCCGATCGTTCGAAAACCCGGTTCCTGGCGACCATGAGCCATGAAATCCGCACGCCGATGTACAGCGTCATCGGCGCGACCGAATTACTGGCTCGATCCGACCTGGATCCGGAGCAAAGCCGCCTGTTGAAAACGATTCATGCCAGCGGGCGAACCCTGCTCTCCCTGATCGATAACGTGCTCGACCTGGCGAAGATCGAAGCCGGCAAGCTGGAGCTCAAGCCTTCTATTTTCGAACTCAGGGCGCTGGTTTCGTCCTGTATCGACATCACCCGCCAGAACATCCAGGACAAGCCAGTGGTACTCGAGGCCCAGGTTTCGCCGGATGTGCCATCGTTGATCAAGACCGATAGCGATTGTCTTCGCCAGATACTGATCAACCTGCTGGGAAATGCGGTCAAGTTCACCGACAGCGGCAAGATCTCCCTCAAGGTCACGACCAGTGGTCATGGCCCCCAGGCCTGGCTGGATTTTTCCATTCGTGATACCGGCATCGGCATTCCCGAGGAGCTGCAGCACAACCTCTTCCAGCCGTTCTCCCAGCTCGCAAGGGCGAGCAACCAGCGCTTCGCCGGGAGTGGCCTGGGGCTTTCCATCTGCAAGAACCTGGTGGAGGCGCAGCGCGGAACGTTGTCGTTCACCAGTCAGCCCGGGGTGGGGTCGACGTTCAGCTTCTCGCTCCCGATGGAAATCTTTCCAGTTTCGCAAATCCCCCTCGAGGAGGAGGCGCAGGCGGGTTACGACTCATCCTTTGCCAGCCAGTACCCGCTCGATATTCTTCTGGTGGAGAATCATCCCGTGAGCCAGAAAGTCGCCATGGCGATGCTGCAGGAGCTGGGATATTCGCCGGACCTGGCATCAACCGGCCAGGAGGCGATCAACCGGTGCATGGCGGCGATCCCGGGGATCATTTTCATGGATATCAACATGCCGGTCATGGACGGTCTGGAGGCCATCCGCAGGATTCGCGAACTTCCATGTGGCGATACCTGTTATGTCGTTGCATTTACCGCAAGCGCGTTTTCCAGCGAGATCGAGCGTTTCAGAGCCGCTGGCGCCGATGACGTTCTGACCAAGCCGGCGAACTTCCAAGCGCTGACCCGAGTGCTGCAGCGCGCGACCAATGCCCATTGGCAACGCGGTGCCAGCCACTCGGCCGCAGCTCCCATCCCCGGTCCGTAATCCGCCCAGGCTCGCCCCCCTGCGTCAAAACGGCTATCTTCGCCGCCATTCGAAACGAGGGGCGTATGGGCTATCTACTTTTTGTAACCTTGATCCAGGCATTTTCCTTCAGCCTGATTGGCGAATACCTGGCCGGGCATGTCGACAGCTACTTTGCCGTGCTGGTAAGGGTCCTGCTGGCCGGGCTGGTGTTCATTCCACTGACGCGCTGGCGCCAGGTGGAACCGTCGTTCATGCGCGGCATGCTGCTGATCGGCGCCTTGCAGTTCGGCGTGACCTACGTCTGCCTGTACCTGAGCTTCCGGGTATTGACGGTGCCCGAGGTGTTGCTGTTTACCATCCTCACGCCATTGCACGTGACTCTGATCGAAGACGCACTGAACCGCCGATTCAATCCCTGGGCATTGATCGCGGCGCTGGTGGCCGTGGCGGGAGCCGCAGTGATTCGCTATGACCGGGTCAGCCCGGATTTCTTCATGGGCTTCCTGCTGCTGCAACTGGCCAACTTCACCTACGCGGCCGGGCAGGTCCTGTACCGGCACCTGGTGGCGCGTTACCCGAGCGATCTGCCGCACTATCGGCGTTTCGGCTACTTCTACCTCGGTGCGCTGGCGGTGGTGCTGCCGGCGTTCCTGCTGTTCGGCAAGGCGGATTTCTGGCCTGAAGCTGCGTTGCAATGGGGCGTGCTGGTTTTCCTTGGCCTGGTCTCCACGGCGCTGGGACTTTACTGGTGGAACAAAGGCGCCTGCCTGGTACAGGGCGGGACGCTGGCGGTGATGAACAACCTGCATGTGCCGGTGGGGTTGTTGTTGAACCTGCTGATCTGGAATCAGCACGAGGAGCTGGGGCGGCTGTTCCTGGGCGGGGGCGTGATCCTGGCGGCGGTCTGGATGAGCCGCTTGAGCTTGCGCAGACCGCTGGTTGCCAGGTGAATCATCGGCGATCTCAGCAAGCGCCCGGAGCGCCCTGCTTGATCGCCAATTGCTCCACCATAAATTCGATGAACGCCCGGGTTTTCTGCGGTAGCCGCCGTGCCGACGAGTACACGGCATTGATGCTGATCGCCGGCGCCTTCCAGTCGCACAGGACCGGCACCAGGCGTCCGGCAGCCAGGGCATCTTCAACGATGAAGTCCGGCAGCAGCGCGATGCCCATGCCGGCCTCGGCGGCCTGTGCCAGCAAGTCGCCGTTGTTGACATGCAGGGGGCCGGTGACATTGACCCGTTGCGTCTCCTTGCCGTTGCACAGTTGCAGGCTCGCGCCACTTTGCAGGTAGCCGTAGTTGAGGCATTGATGGGCGCGCAGGTCCTGAGGGTTCTGCGGCACGCCCGCCCGCTCGAGATAGGCGGGGGCGGCCACCAGGATTCGCGGGGCCGGTGCCAGTTGCCGGGCGATCATGGTCGAGTCGGGCATGCTGGCGATGCGGATGGTCACGTCGAAACCGCCGCGCACCGGATCCACCTGCTGGTCGCTGAGCACCACCTGCAGCTCGATGTTCGGATGCCGTTCATGAAACAGCGGGATCAACTTGCCCAGCCGGCGCAGGCCGAACGACATCGGCGCGTTGACCCGCAACACCCCGCGCAGTTCGCCAATCCCGTCCCGTGCCCGTTGCTCGGCTTCATCCAGGGCCGCCAACACTTCCCGCGCCGCTTCGAAATACTCGGCCCCCGCTTCGGTGAGATGCAGGCTGCGCGTGGTGCGTTGCAGCAGCTGCACGCCAATCGCTTCTTCCAGCGCCTGGATTTGCTTGCTGACCTTTGACCTCGGTACGTCCATGGCGCGGGCGGCGGCTGCAAAGCCGTTTTCTCCGACCGTGACGACGAAGGCACGCATGCAGTCGATGCGATCCATTATTGTCCCTATTTTAGAATCAATGATTCTCTATTTTAGGTAATTGTCCCTTTTATTGGTAGCCCCTAAAGTACACCCATGCCGACGACAACACCGACGAAGGCAAGCGCTACTGACCCAAACCATTGAAATATCGACATTTAAAAGGAACACACCATGTCTATCCGCGAACTGCTGAACCCAACCAACTCCGCCCTGATCCTGATCGACCACCAGCCGCAAATGGCCTTCGGCGTGCAATCGATCGACCGCCAGACCCTGAAGAACAACACTGTGGGCCTGGCCAAGGCGGCGAAGATCTTCAACGTGCCGACCATCTACACATCGGTCGAAACCGAAAGCTTCAGCGGTTACATCTGGCCTGAGCTGTTGGCGGTCCACCCGGACCAGAAGCCTATCGAGCGCACCTCGATGAACTCCTGGGAAGACAAGGCCCTGGTGGATGCGGTGAAAGCCACCGGCCGCAAGAAACTGATCATCGCGGCGCTGTGGACCGAGGTTTGCCTGACCTTCCCGGCACTGGAAGCACTGGCTGAAGGCTACGAGGTGTACATCGTCACCGACGCCTCCGGCGGTACCAGCAAGGAAGCCCACGACATGTCGGTACAGCGGATGATCCAGGCAGGTGCGGTGCCGGTGACCTGGCAGCAAGTGCTGCTGGAATACCAACGCGACTGGGCACACAAGGACACGTACGAGGCGGTGATGGAACTGGTGCTGGAACACAGCGGCGCTTATGGCATGGGCGTGGACTACGCCTACACCATGGTGCACAAGGCACCGCAGCGCCAGGTCAAGTAACCCGGCGGGACATCACCCTGGTGGGAGTCGAGCTTGCTCGCTCCCGCCGGGGTTTTTCCTTTTTCAGCGTTATGGCGCTGTGGAAAGGGGCAGGTCTTTATCTGGCGCTACGCCAGGTCTTTTTCCTGTTCGGGCAGATGACTGGCCCCCAGCACTGCCGGCAGCAAGCCGGAACGCAGGTCCATGCCGCTGGGTTGCTGGTACAGGTTCAAGCCGAACTCCGGCATCACCGCCAGCAGATAATCGAAGATGTCCCCCTGGATCCGCTCGTAATCGGCCCACACGGTGGTGCCGGTGAAGCAGTAGATTTCCAGGGGGATGCCATGGGCCGTGGTCTGCAGTTGCCGGACCATGCAGGTCATGTTCGGCTGGATCTCGGGATGGCTCTTGAGATAGGCCAACGCATAGGCCCGGAACGTGCCCAGGTTGGTCATCCGCCGCCGGTTGGCCGACATTGCCGCCACATTGCCCTGGGCTTCGTTCCAGGCCTTGAGCTCGGCCTGTTTGCGGGTGATGTAGTCGGTCAGCAGGCGTACCTGGGTCAAGTGCCGTTCTTCATCGTCGTTGATGAAGCGCACGCCACTGGCGTCGATGAACAGGCTGCGCTTGATCCGCCGCCCGCCGGACTGCTGCATGCCGCGCCAGTTCTTGAACGATTCGGACATCAGGCGCCAGGTGGGGATCGAGACGATGGTCTTGTCGAAGTTCTGCACCTTGACCGTATGCAGCGTGATGTCCACCACATCGCCGTCGGCGCCGACCTGGGGCATCTCGATCCAGTCGCCGACCCGCAGCATATCGTTGCTGGTCAACTGCACGCTGGCGACGAAGGACAACAGTGTGTCCTTGTAGACCAACAGGATCACCGCCGACATCGCACCCAGGCCGGACAGCAGCAACAGCGGCGAACGGTCGATCAGGGTGGCGACGATGATGATCGCGCCGAACACATACAGCACCATTTTCGTCAGTTGCACATACCCCTTGATCGAGCGGGTACGCGCATGTTCGGTGCGGGCGTAGACGTCCAGCAGGGCGCTGAGCAGGGCGCTGATGGCCAGGAGCATGAACAGGATCGTGAAGGAGAGGGCGACATTGCCGAGGAACACCAGGCTGGTCTTGCTCAGCCC
Source organism: Pseudomonas sp. NFACC32-1 (assembly GCF_900101215.1). Taxonomy (NCBI): domain Bacteria; kingdom Pseudomonadati; phylum Pseudomonadota; class Gammaproteobacteria; order Pseudomonadales; family Pseudomonadaceae; genus Pseudomonas; species Pseudomonas sp. NFACC32-1. Next base: position 3,071 of record NZ_FMUL01000016.1, on the reverse strand, counting down.
GGGCACCAGGTGCAGGCCGAACTGGATGATCAACGACGGCGTCGTCTGTGCCAGTCGATGGAAGACTTTGTTCTGGCGCAGGTCGTTGACCCAGTTCAGGGCCGGCTGGCGCCCGAGCAGCTTGGCACCATGCAGGATCACGTAGCGCGCCACGCGCCCCAGTACCAGGGCGATGACCAGCAGCAGCGCCAGGGCCAGGCCGCAATGCAGGAGCGGATGCTGGTCGAGGGCACCCCAGAGGTCTTGAAGATTGAGCCAGAGCTGTTTGATATCCATGGACGAAACGGTTCTTCTGTGAGCGCGACGAAGGCGAATTAGAGCATTTAAGCCCGGTGAAGTGACCGTTGATGACGGTTTCGTTGATAAAAACACACTGTTTTGTCGCGCTTTGCACAAAGAAACTCGGCCTGCGCGCTCGAAACCGTTACCCTATGCAGCTGTTTTTTTGCATTTCTTCGAGGTAGCACCCGTGTTTTCCCAATTCGCCCTGCACGAACGCCTGCTCAAAGCCGTGGCCGAGCTTAAATTTGTCGAGCCGACGCCGGTGCAGGCCGCGGCTATTCCGCTCGCGCTCCAGGGGCGTGACCTGCGGGTGACGGCGCAAACCGGCAGCGGCAAGACCGCCGCGTTCGTGCTGCCGATCCTCAACCGCCTGATCGGCCCGGCCAAGGTTCGAGTGAGCATCAAGACCCTGATCCTGCTGCCGACCCGCGAACTGGCCCAGCAGACCTTGAAGGAAGTGGAGCGCTTCTCGCAATTCACCTTCATCAAGTCCGGCCTGATCACCGGCGGCGAAGACTTCAAGGTCCAGGCCGCCATGCTGCGCAAGGTACCGGACATCCTGATCGGCACGCCGGGGCGGATGATCGAGCACCTGAACGCCGGCAACCTCGACCTCAAGGAAGTCGAAGTGTTGGTGCTGGATGAAGCCGACCGCATGCTGGACATGGGGTTTGCCGAAGACGTGCAGCGCCTGGTGGACGAGTGCAGCCAGCGTCAACAGACCATGCTGTTCTCCGCCACCACCGGCGGCTCGGGCCTGCGGGAAATGGTGGCCAAGGTGCTGAACAATCCCGAGCACCTGCAGCTCAACGCGGTCAGCCAGCTGAACTCCACCACCCGCCAGCAAATCATCACCGCCGACCACAACCAGCACAAAGAGCAGATCGTGAACTGGTTGCTGGCCAACGAAACCTACGAAAAAGCCATCGTGTTCACCAATACCCGGGCCATGGCCGACCGCATCTACGGTCGCCTGGTCGCCCAGGAATACAAGGCGTTCGTCCTGCACGGCGAGAAGGACCAGAAAGACCGCAAGCTGGCCATCGACCGCCTCAAGCAGGGCGGGGTGAAAATCCTCGTGGCCACTGACGTCGCCGCCCGTGGCCTGGATGTCGAAGGCCTGGACATGGTCATCAACTTCGACATGCCTCGCAGTGGCGACGAATACGTGCACCGCATCGGCCGTACCGGCCGCGCCGGCAATGATGGCCTGGCGATCTCGCTGATCTGCCATGGCGACTGGAACCTGATGTCGAGCATCGAGCGCTACCTCAAGCAGAGCTTCGAGCGCCGCACCATCAAGGAAGTCAAAGGCACCTACAGCGGACCGAAAAAGGTCAAGGCTTCGGGCAAGGCCGTTGGCGCGAAGAAGAAAAAAGTCGATGCCAAGGGCGACAAGAAGAAATCCGCCGCCAAGGCCCCGACCAAGCGCAAGACCGCCAACCGCCCGAAGACCGAGGCCCCGGCCCTGGTCAGCAAGGACGGCATGGCCCCGCTCAAACGCCGCAAGCCCCAGGCGCCGGCGGCTGAATGAGTGGTCAGTAGCGCTGCATAAAAAAACCGGACCTTGAGTCCGGTTTTTTTATGCATGAACTTCAGAAGTTCGACCAGAACTGTAGCGAAGGGATTTAGCGAAACGTCGCACCGCCCCGCTGGGCTGCATGACAGCCCCACTACTGTTCTGCCTGACACATCAGCCACGCTGGTTTCACAGGTGTTTCGCCCCCAGCGGGAGCAAGCTCCCTCGCCACAGAAGCGGAGGGAGGTTTGGATCGATCAGTCGGCCTTCTTCTCTGCATGCTTCAACTCTTCCAGGCGCTTATCGATCAACTGGCACTTATCCGGCAGATCCTTGCTGGCCGTCTCCAGGTCCATGGCCTGCAACTCATCATTGATTTCCTTGGCCTTGGCCGGGTTCTGCTCGGTGAGCTTGGTCACTTCCTGGGCCAGTTGCTCACGCTTGATGGTGGCTTCTTCGGGTGTGCAGGTGGCCCAGGCCGGAAGGGCGCAGGCGAGGGTGGCGGCAAAGGTGAGTTTCATCAGGGTCTTCATGGCGGGCCTCGTATTCCTTGTTGGGCTGTAAGGGGTTGAGGCTTGCGCGGGGTTGAAAGTTCAGCGACCCAAGGAAGCCGGACGATTGGATCGAATTATTTCTGGGCTTCAAGAGAAGCGTCCGGCTTCCTCACGAGACGTTTCGTACCCAAAGACAGAATCGTCTGATTTCCGACAAACGGTTCCGGCCATACCCTCAGGGTCCAGCTTTTTAATTGACGTCAAAATGATGGCTAACTAGTGTCGCGCCACTATTTTGATGTCATTTTGCTCGAGGGATCGAACATGTTCTCACCCGCCCGTTGGGCGAGGTTGTGCTTGGCTTTGCTGTGCCTTTCTCCGCTGCCCCCCGCTCACGCTGCCCCCACCCCCGGTGACACCGACCTGATCCGCGAACGCCAGAACCGTTTGCTCGAAGAACAGCGCCGGCGCCTGGAGGATCTGAAGAACCTGCCCGGCCAGGAGGCGAAGCCGGCCCAGCCGACGGCGCCGGTCGATACCCGCTGCTTCCCCATCCGCACCATCGAGCTCAAGGGCGCCGACAGCCTTTCCTCCGCTGAGCGCGAGCGCCTGTTGGCGCCCTACATCGGCCAATGCCTGGGCGTGCCGCAACTCAACGAACTGCTCAAGGTCATCACCGACCGCTACATCGAGAAAGGCCTGGTCACCAGTCGTGCCTACCTGCCGCAGCAGGATCTGTCCGACGGTCACTTGCAGGTGCTGGTGGTGGAGGGGCG
>NZ_FMUL01000026.1:0-38967 GCF_900101215.1 Pseudomonas sp. NFACC32-1 | reverse complement strand
AGGCCCATGTGTCTTTACTCTATCTTTTTTTCGCCCCACGAGTGCCACCACCTGTACCGGCCCTACCGTAGTCAGCTAACGTGCCGGTTTCGGATAAGGTAGGCTGCGCACCGCAAGATGCGCAGAAAAGTCGCCAAAGGATATGTAATGCTCGGACGCAAACAGCCGGAGCCAAAGATAGACAGTACCGACGAGGCCTTTTCCCACCCGGCCGTGAAGGCTGGGGCTGCACTGCGGCTTACGGTCAGTTTCATGCTGGTGGTGGTTGTGGCGTTCCTCAGCGTTGAAGGCTGGCGGACATGGCGTGACTATCGTGCGGCCTTCGCGGCCGCCCGCGACTCGGTGACGAACCTGGCGCGGGCAACGGCGCAACATGCCGAGGACACCATCCGGCAAGTGGATGTGGTGACCGCCGCGCTCAGCGAGCGCGTGGAAGGCGACGGACTCCAGAACATGGACATCCCGCGCATCCACAAACTGTTGGTGCAGCAATCGGCCATCATGCCGCAGCTGCACGGGCTGTTCATCTACGGTCCCGACGGCAGATGGCTGGTCACGGACAAGGCAGCGATACCGGAGGAAGCGAACAATTCGGATCGTGACTATTTCCAGTACCACCGCACCCACAAGGATCGAAACGTGCGCATCGGCCAAGTGATCAGGAGCCGATCGACCAACGATCTGATCATTCCCATCTCCCGCCGCCTGAACAATCCCGATGGCTCCTTCGCCGGGGTGTTGCTGGGCACCGTCAAGGTCAGTTATTTCGTCGATTACTACGGTGATTTCAAGATCGACGACAAGGGCGCCCTGGTCCTGGCCATGCGCAATGGAACCATCCTGGTAAGACGCCCCTTCATCGACTCGGTGGTGGGCAAGAGCCTGGTCAACAGCGTCATCTTCAAGCACTTCCTGCCGAACTCGAACCAGGGCATCGCGCAAGCCAGGGCCGTCGTCGACGACACCGAGCGGCTCTATGGCTACCGAGCCCTGACCACCTACCCATTGGTGGTGGAAGCCGGCCTGTCCCGGGAATCCATCATCGCCCCCTGGCGTCGCGACCTGCTCAAGACCGGTTTCGTGCTGGTATTCCTGATCCTGACCCTGGTCAGTTTCGGCCTGATCGTGCTGAGCCAGTTGCGCTATCGGATGGCCATGGAACAACAGATCCTCGATGCGCACCAGACCATGCGGGCCATGGCCCTGACCGACAGTCTCACCGGGTTGTACAACCGCAGGAAACTGGACATCACCCTGGCCGATGAGCTACGACTGGCCAGGCGCCAGGGTTCTTCGCTGGCGCTGATCATGCTGGACGTGGATTACTTCAAGCGCTTCAACGACAAATACGGACACGCCGCGGGCGATGACTGCCTGCGGGCGATCGCCAGTGCGATCCAGCATGCGGTCAAGCGGCCGAGCGACCTGGCCGTCCGCTATGGCGGTGAAGAGTTCACCGTCCTGCTGCCCAGTACCGACAGCGTGGGTGCCGCCAAGGTCGCCCAGACGATACTGGAATCCATCAGGGCGCTGAACATCGAACACGGCGACCATCCATTGGGAATCGTCACCGCCAGCGCGGGAATCACCAGCTGTCGGCCAGGCACGGACGACGTGACGCCCGCCATGCTGATCAAGGCCGCCGATGCCTTCCTGTATCTGGCCAAGAACACCGGGCGCAACCGCTGGTGCAGCGCCGAACCGGCGCCGCGCTAGCCCTCCGGGTGACGGCCGCGGTACCGCCGTGCATCGGTCCGCGCACACAAATCCAAGTCCACAGGTGCCGGGCAGCCGCCTGACGGCTACAATGCGCGCTTCGACCGTGACCAGCCTGATTAGAAAAACACATGTCCTTGCCCAAGCATCATCTGGAATTGCTCAGCCCTGCCCGCGACGTGACCATCGCCCGCGAGGCCATCCTGCACGGCGCCGACGCCGTGTACATCGGTGGCCCGAGTTTCGGTGCGCGTCATAACGCCTGCAACGAGGTGGGCGATATCGCCCGGCTGGTGGAGTTCGCCCATCGTTACCACGCCCGGGTGTTCACCACCCTCAACACGATCCTGCACGACAACGAACTGGAGCCGGCCCGCCAGCTGATCCATCAGTTGTACGATGCTGGTGTCGACGCGTTGATCGTCCAGGACCTGGGGGTGATGGAACTGGATATTCCGCCGATCGAGCTGCATGCCAGTACCCAGACCGACATCCGTACCCTGGCAAGGGCCAAGTTCCTCGACCAGGCCGGGTTCTCGCAACTGGTACTAGCCCGGGAGTTGAATCTCCAGGAAATCCGCGCCATCGCCGACGAAACCGATGCCGCCATCGAATTTTTCATCCACGGCGCCCTGTGCGTCGCGTTTTCCGGTCAATGCAACATTTCCCACGCCCAGAACGGCCGCAGCGCCAACCGTGGGGACTGTTCCCAGGCCTGCCGCCTGCCCTACACCCTCAAGGATGACCAGGGCCGGGTGGTCGCCTATGAAAAACACCTGCTGTCGATGAAAGACAACAACCAGAGCGCCAACATCCGTGCCCTCGTGGAAGCCGGTGTGCGCTCCTTCAAGATCGAGGGGCGCTACAAGGACGTGGGTTATGTGAAGAACATCACCGCCTACTACCGCCAGCGCCTGGACGATGTCCTCGAAGACCGTCCCGACCTGGCCCGCGCCTCCAGTGGCCGTACCGCGCATTTCTTCGTGCCCGATCCGGACAAGACCTTCCACCGGGGCAGCACCGACTATTTCGTCAGCGAGCGCAAGATCGACATCGGCGCCTTCGATTCGCCGACCTTCACCGGCGTACCGGTGGGCGTGGTGGAAAAGGTCGGCAAGCGCGACCTGCAGGTGGTGACGTTCGACCCGCTGTCCAACGGCGACGGCCTCAACGTGCTGGTCAAGCGGGAAGTGGTGGGCTTCCGGGCCAACATCGCCGAGCCCAGGGGCGAGTTCGAAGAGGACGGCCAGAAGCGCTACCGCTACCGCGTCGAGCCCAACGAGATGCCAGCCGGGATGTACCAGCTACGTCCCAACCACCCGTTGAGCCGCAACCTGGACCACAACTGGCAGCAAGCACTGCTCAAGACTTCGGCCGAACGCCGGGTGGGCCTGTCCTGGGTCGCGCACCTGCGCGAGGAACGCCTGGAACTGGTCGCCACCAGTGAAGAAGGCATCAGTGCCAGCGTCAGCCTCGACGGCCCCTTCGGCCTGGCGAACAAACCGGAACAGGCACTGGAGCAGTTGCACGACCTGCTCGGCCAACTGGGCACCACCGACTATCACGCCACGTCGATCAAGCTGGATGCGCCCCAGGCGTTCTTCATCCCCAACTCGCAGCTCAAGGCGTTGCGGCGCGAAGTCATCGAAGCCCTGACCGCTGCCCGTGTCGCCGCCCATCCACGCGGTGGCCGCAAGGCCGAGACCGACCCGCCGCCAGTGTACCCGGAGTCGCACCTGTCGTTCCTGGCCAACGTCTACAACCAGAAGGCCCGGGATTTCTATCATCGCCATGGGGTCGAGCTGATCGACGCAGCGTTCGAGGCCCACGAGGAGACCGGCGAAGTACCGGTGATGATCACCAAGCATTGCCTGCGGTTTTCGTTCAATCTCTGCCCCAAGCAAGCCAAGGGCGTCACCGGCGTGCGCACCAAGGTTGCGCCGATGCAACTGATACACGGCGACGAGGTGCTCACCCTGAAGTTCGACTGCAAGCCATGCGAGATGCACGTCATCGGCAAGATCAAGGGGCATATCCTAGACCTGCCATTGCCAGGCAGCACGGCGGAGCCGGTGGTCGGCTACATCAGCCCTGAAGACCTGCTCAAGACCATCCCGCGCGCACCGCACTGAGCCACGCCCTGCGCAAGCGAGCGGCTCGCGACGACGGCAACCGGATCAGCCTGGATGCAAGCTGATCCACCGCCATCGCGAGCCTGCTGGCCAGTCGTGGACCCGCTTGGCGTTCCCCGGGTCCTGCATCAGACTCGGATCAGGTGAATACCCGCTCACCCACATCGTTTTTCAAATCTGCGCCGTTTTTGCTTCGCTGTGCGACACAATCCCCTGCAAGACTCCCCCGCCCCTCGCTCGCCTGTTAGGTTGTAAGCGTTTGTGTCACAAAATCAGACACTTGTCTCCCAACCGCCTGCAAAGGAATGCCCAGCAATGGACTTCTCGCTCAAACACCTGGCCGCGGCCACCCTGATGCTGTCCAGCCTCGCCTCGCTGACCACGCCCGCCTTCGCCAACATCACCGCCCAGCAGGGCTCGACCATCGTCAAAACCTTCGCCAGCACGCCGGTCTCCAACTTCAGGCAGTTCCTCGCAGAAGTCGCCAAGAGCGACCTGGCCAAAACGGCCAATCTGGCTCCAGCCATCAGTGCCTTCCAGGGCAACAAACCCCTTTCGGCTGAGCAGCAGAACGAAATCCATCGCCTGCTGGGCCTCTATGCCCGGGTGAAATACGGTGCCGCGGCCACCGAAACCCTGCGCGAGCTGGTGGCCATCCCGACGTACCGCCAGGACGGCGTGGCCCAGCATGAGAATCCCGAGTTCCTCAAGATCGCCGACAAGATCAAGAGCCTGGCCCAGTCTTTCAACCTGAACTTCCGCAACGTCGATAACCGCGTCTACGAAATTACACTCGAAGGCAGCGGCAACGAGGTCGTGGGCATCCATGCCCATGCCGATGTGGTACCCGTGACGCCGCAGAACTGGGTGCTGAAGGACGGCACCCGACTCGACCCGTTCAAAGTCACCCTGGTGGGCGACCGCATGTACGGCCGGGGCACCGAGGACGACAAGAACGGCATCGTCGTGGCGCTCTATGCCATGAAGATCATCAAGGAAGAACAACTGCCGCTGGCGAGAAACTTCAAGCTGCTGGTGGACACCACCGAGGAAACCACCGGCGACGCCATCCCCTACTACTTCGAACGCAACCCCACACCCGACTACAACCTGGCGCTGGATGGCGGCTATCCGGTCGTGATCGCCGAGAAAGGCTATGGCACGGTCATGGCCAAGTTCCCCCGGCGCACCGCAGAGGGCAAGGGCGCCGAAATCACTGGATTGACCGGAGGCCTGGCAACCAACCAGATTCCATCCACTTCGGTGGCCACCTTCGCCAGCGACAGGCCGACCGAGCTGGCCGCCAGCCTGCTCAAGGCCGCAACCGAGTACGCCAGGCGCAATGGCGGCGATTTCGAAGTGGCTACCCAGGTGGCCGGCCCGGATGTCCAGTTGACCTTCACCGGGGTTTCCGCCCACTCCTCCGAACCCGAGTCGGGCGTCAACCCCGTGGCGAGGATGCTGGACTTCATCAACGGCCTCGACGCACAGGTGGCGCTCAAGCACAACCACATCACCGATGCCGCTCGTTACGCCGCCGAAAACTGGGGCCTGGACTACCTGGGCAACAAGCTCGGGATCGGGTTTTCCGACACCTTCATGGGCCCGTTGACCGCCTCCCTGACCTACGTCGGGATGGATGACAAAGCCTTCAAGCTCGCCGTCAACCTGCGGGTGCCGGTCGGCAAGCCTACGGCAGCGCTCAAGACGGAAATCGCTGACAAGCTGGCGGCCTGGAGCAAGAAGTCCGACGTTGCGGTGGCCTTTGACTATTCCATTGACGATCCGATGTACCGCAACCCCGAAGGTGAATGGGTCAAGGCGCTGCTGGCCGTGGCCACCGAGAACCTGGGCATGGAACACAAGTTCGGCACCTCGGCGGGCGCTACGTCGGTCCATGACCTGCCCAACGGCGTGCAATTCGGCCTGGCGATGCCTGACGTCAAGTACACCGGTCATAACGACAACGAGTTCAAGACCGTCGAGCAATTCCTGCTGGACCTGCAGATCGTGACCGAGATGATGGGGCGGATCGGGCAGATGCCGAAGTTGTAGACATCCCTGCTCGGGGGGCCAGTGAGCTTTGCTGGCTCCCAGGGTCTGTACGAAAAGTCTTGAGAGAAAGCTCAGGCGAGGCAGTTTTCAACGCAACATGAACGAGTATCAAGGCCGTTCGTACAGGACCTGACAAGGCTGCTTCATTCCTTCAGATGAGTGGCGCTTGGGTCGATGACCTTGGCGGTGATGTCCACCAGCTCCAGGCCCCAGTCACCTTGCAGGTACCAATCCTCCCCGCTCATCTCCGCCGGGTGCATGGTGCGATCGGCACCGTTGCCGCACGCCAGGGCAGTCGATGCGCAATACCGATCGCACCCCCAGCAGATACGTTCAGGGTGTTTGGGGCTGATGGGAAAGGGTTTGGCCATGTCGATACCGCTGACGGATGGGTGTAGGTGCACCCTATCGCTGTACCGCCAGGGCACATTTGATTTCGATCAAGAACGGGCGATGAACCACGATCTGGCCCGGCGCAATCGCGCTGGAAATTGACAATAATCATTATTATTCGCAGCGAACATTCCTAGACTCGGCCCAACTCCAAGCCGTTCAGGAAATCGTCATGCGCACGCTTGCCCCACTGTCTCTCGCCCTGCTGTTCATCGCACCGCTGTCCCAGGCCAGGGAATACCCCATCGGCGAACCGCAACTGTGCCCAGGACTCGAGGTCGGTGCCGTGTACCTGCAACCGATCGAAATGGCCCCCGCCGGCATGATGCGGGCCACGGCGGATTCCGATGTGCACCTGGAAGCCGACATCCGTGCCACGGCAGACAATCAGCAAGGCTTCCAGGAGGGAAGCTTCGTGCCTTACCTCAACGTCTCGTTCAAGCTGAAGAAACAGGGCAACGACACCGAGCTCAAAGGCGACTTCCACGCCATGGTGGCCAACGACGGACCGCATTACGGCGACAACGTGAAACTGCTCGGCCCCGGTAGATATCAACTGACCTTCACCGTCCTGCCGCCCGGTGGCCATGCCTCCCTGGGCCGTCATACCGACAAGGAAACCGGCGTGGCGCCGTGGTTCGAACGTTGTGAATTGAAGTACGAATTCGTCTATGCCGGCATCGGCAAGAAAGGCGGGTATTGAAGATGAACCGTGCACCCCGCACGCCCCACGCCGCCAGCCATCGCCGCCTGGCGTGGCTGATGCTGGCCGGCCTGGCACTGCCTTCGGCGGCCCATGCGCAATTGCCGACCTACGAGCTGAGCATTCGTGATGGCCACTTCACCCCCGCCCTGCTGGAAGTGCCCGCCGGACAACGTTTCAAGATCGTGCTCAAGAACGTCGGCCAGGGTCCGGCAGAGTTCGAGAGCACGCCCTTGCGGGTGGAAAAGGTCCTGTCGCCGGGCGTCACCACGTTCGTCGTGATCCACCCGCTGCGCCCCGGGCACTATCCGTTCTTCGATGAATTCAATCCGCAACTGCCCGAGGGCGGCATCCTGGCCCGGTAACGGCCAGCAGGAGGCGTTTGCATGACTCAATCGATGTTCATTGTCTGGCGCGAAAGCGTCGAGGCGCTGCTGGTCATCGGGATTCTCCTGGCCTGGGTCGGTCGTCGGCCACAGTCCCGACGACTGTCGCGCTATGTATGGAGCGGAGCCGCGCTGGGCCTGCTGGTGTCGGCGCTCCTGGCCGGCCTGATCCTGCTCGCCGGCGAGGCCATGAGCGGTGCCGCGAACGAGTGGTTCCAAGCCGCCCTGGCGTTGATCGCCAGCCTGCTCATCGTGCAGATGGTGGGCTGGATGCACCGAAACGCCCGGACACTCAAGCAGGACCTGACACGCCACGCCGGTGAGCGCCTGGACCGCCAGGGTGGCCTTGGGCTGTTGGTCCTGGCACTGCTGGCGGTCAGCCGCGAAGGCAGTGAAACCGTGGTCTTCCTGTACGGCGCCGGTGCGAGGTTGCAAGGCACGTCACTGGGCCTGTTCGCCATTGGCGCAGTAGCCGGCCTGGCGCTGGCGCTGCTGACCGTCACCCTGCTGCACGGCAGCCGCCGGTTCATCTCGTGGCCACATTTCTTCGCCATCAGCGAAGCGATCCTGCTGCTGTTGGGGGCCGCGCTGCTGGTCAGCGGCATGGAGCGGATCGCCGGGCAATGGCTCGCCATGGACTGGCCCGAGCCGGTGTATCGCGCCATCGGGGACGCCCTCTGGGACACCGGCGCGGTACTCGACGACGGCCATGGCCTGGGCGGCCTGCTGGCCGACTTCGCCGGCTATCGGGCGAGCCCCAGCATGCTGACCTTGGTCGTATGGCTGGGCTACTGGCTGCTGGTGGCCGGATGGCTGCGGCCGCGCAAGACGCGAAGCCTGCCATGCCCGACCTGAACCCGTGGCTCCAGCGTCTGGGCGATGGCATGCGGCGCCACGGTGCGACCATTCGCGCCGTGCAATGGGGGGTGGTGCTGTTCTATGCCGTGCTGTTGGTGCTGCCCGCCGTGGCGCCATTGCCGGCGAGCCAGGCGCGGCTGTTCGACAATCTCACCCTGCTGGCGCAGTTCCTGTTCTGGGGAATCTGGTGGCCGTTCGTCTTGCTGTCGATCGTACTGTTCGGTCGGCTCTGGTGTGGCGTGTTATGCCCCGAGGGCGCGTTGAGCGAATGGACCAGTCGGTATGGCAAGGGCTTGGGCGTGCCCCGCGGGATGCGCTGGGCCGGCTGGCCCACCCTGGCGTTCTGCCTGACCACGATCTATGGCCAGCTGATCAGCGTCTATGACTACGCCCAGGCGGCACTGCTGATCCTGGGAGGCTCGACCGTCGCGGCCATGGTGGTCGGCCTGCTGTTCGCCCGAGGCAAGCGGGTCTGGTGCCGTTACCTGTGTCCGGTCAGCGGCGTCTTCGCCCTGCTCGCCCGCCTGGCGCCGGTGCATTTTTTTGTGGACGAACAACGCTGGCTGGAGAACTCCGGCCCCCGCCGCCCGCCGCCCAATTGTGCGCCGCTGCTGGATATCCGCCGCCTGCGGGGCGCCGCGGACTGTCACGCCTGCGGTCGTTGCAGCGGCCAGCGCGATGCGGTGCGCTTGATTGCCCGTTCCAGCAGCCAGGAAATCCTGGAGGCGACGCCGGCCACCGTCTCGGCATGGGACGTGCGCCTGCTGCTGTTCGGGGTCATCGGCCTGGCCATGGGCGCCTTTCAATGGACCGTCAGCCCCTGGTTCATCGCCTTGAAGCAAGCGCTGGCACAATGGTTGGTTGCCCACGAGCTGTTCTGGCCGCTGCAGGACAATGCTCCCTGGTGGCTGCTGACCCATTACCCCCAGGCCAATGACAGTTTCAGTTGGCTCGACGGGTTTTGCATCCTCGCTTACCTGGGCACGAGCGCCATGCTGCTGGGCACCTCATTGTTGTTGCTGATGCGCCTGGCGGCGAGATTCGTGGGCGATCCCGCCCAATATTGGCCCTTGGCCATCACCTTGACGCCCCTTGGCGGTGCAGGATTGTTCCTCGGCCTGTCGGCCACCACCGTCAAGCTGTTGCGCTATGAAGGGTTGTTGCTCGAGTGGGTGCAGCCGGCTCGCGCCGGGCTGCTGGTGGCGGCGATCGCCTGGAGCCTCTGGCTGGGTTACCGGCGCCTGGAACAGAGCGCAGCGACACCCCTCCAACGATTGCCCGCCATGGCCTGCCTGGTATCGGCCAGCGGGCTGGTGGGCTATGGCTGGTGGTTACAGTTCTGGGGCTGGTGACACACCGCCCTGTGAAAGCGAACCTGCTTGCGATGACATCGGCACGGCCCCTTTTGCCATAAGCTGACTCACCGCCATTGCGAGCTGGCTCGTCCTCCGGGACCAGGGACATCGCTCGATGTCCCTGGGCATCGCCTGCTGGCTACACCTTGAACCGCGCCACTGTTTCATGCAGCGAACCCGCCATCTGGGCCAGGTCCTGACCGGCCGTGTCGGTGTGACGGGCGCCCAGCAGCACCTGCTCGGACAGATTGCGAATCCCCGTCAGGTTGCGGTCTACCTCCCGGGCCACCAGCGCCTGCTGTTCCGTGGCGCTGGCGATCATCAGGTTGCGCTCGTTGATCTGCGAGATCGAACGGGCGATTTCATCCAGGGCATCGCCCGAGCGCTGGGCCACTTGCAGGGCGCTCTGCACCCGCTCGCTGTTGCTCTGCATGGCACTCACTGCCTGGCCGCTGTCCTGGCGGATGTTGCCGATCATGTCTTCGATTTCCCGGGTCGAATCCTGGGTGCGATGGGCCAGCGCCCGGACCTCGTCGGCCACCACCGCAAAGCCCCTTCCGGCGTCGCCGGCACGGGCCGCCTCGATGGCGGCGTTCAACGCCAGGAGATTGGTCTGTTCGGCGATGCTGCGGATCACGTCCAGCACCGAGCTGATGTCCTCGACCCGTCCCGCCAGTTGCTGGATGCGAGAGGAGGAATCCATCACGCCATCGGCCAATACGCCGATGGACGCAACCGTTTCCTGGACCTGCTCGCGCCCGCGCTGGGCGGTCTGTTCGGAGAGGCGCGACGCCTCGCTGGTGCTCACCGCATTGCGCGCCACTTCATCCACCGCGGCTGTCATCTGGTTCACCGCCGCCGCGGCCTGTTCGATTTCCATACCCTGCAATTGCAAGGTGCTGTTGGTCTGGCTGCTGACGGCACTCAACTCTTCGGACGAGCTGGCCACCCGGTCCACCGAGGCCGCGATATGGCGGACCATGGCGTTGAGATTCTGCTGCATGTCATGCATGTTGCTCATCACGCTGTCATTCGCACCGACGCCCACGGGAACCCGGATCGTCAGGTCGCCCTGGGCGATGAGGTTCAGCACCCGTGCCGCATCATCGGGTTCACCGCCCAGCGGACGGGTCACGCTGCGCGTCACCAGTATCGCGACAGTGCTCACCAGGGCCAGGCACATCAGCACCAGGGCGAGCATGTTGCGTCGTGCATCGCTGTAGCGTTCCTGGGCCAGGCGCTCGCGCTCGGCGAACAGCTTGCCCTGCATCGCCATCAGCCCTTCCAGGCTCTTGTACACCTCCAGCTCCGCCGGGATCACCCCTTGGCGCAGCTGCGTCATCGCCTCGTCCCTTGCGCCCTGGCGGATCAGCGTCTGCACCTGGACGAACGCCGCCACGTAGGCTTCGCGGCGCTTTTTCAGTTCAGCGTATGCGGCCTTGCCTTCGGGCTGGACCAACAGCGGTTCCAGCGTGGCAAAGGCCTGGGTGATGCGTTGCCGGGTGGCATCGATGGACTGTTGGACCTGGGCGTTGTCCTTGTCGATCAACAGGTCCCGGGTGTTGCGGGCGTTATCGCGCACGCCCGTGGCAATCACCATGATCGGATCGATCCTGGGCCAGTCCTGGCGGACAATCTGCTCGGCCTGGTCACGCAGTGTCGCCAGGTCGTGCAAGGCGTAGAACGCCAGGGCGATCAACGCCAGGGGCGCGATGGCAAAGCCGATGACGATACGTTGGGCAGTGGTGAGTCTGGTCATATCAAATGCTCCCTGTTCAACTACCTGCCATCCGGCAGCGCATTTGAAAACCTTGAGAAAATGCCCGGTCAGGCCGGGCCGATGAGCCTCAGCGTGGCAGTGTCAACTGCGCAACACGAACGAGGGGAACAACTCGCGAAGGGCTCCCCACAGCTCGGGCTGCAAGGCTTGTGCCGAAACGCTGGAAAGATGGGGGTCGAGCATTCGGGCGGTGCGCACCAGTTGCACGGCGAAACGCTTGACGCCCTGCTCGCTCAGGCGCCGGGCCAGGGTCAACAGTCGATCGGGATCGAACAGGTGCCAATGCACGGTGGTGCGGCATTCGTAATCCACGCCACTGGCCAGCAAGTGGTCGAGGCTGCGCCAGTTGGCGGCACCGCTTCCCTCGACCCGGGTGACATCCAGCGCGTCCTCGGGCAGGGCCTTGATGTCGAAACCCACCCAGTCGGCCAGGCCCACCACCTTGGCGAAAGCCGCCGGCTTGATACCGGCGCTGTGCAGGCCGACGCGAAACCCCATCTGCCGCACTTCTTCCATGGCCAGGGCCAGGCCGTCCTGCAGAGTCGGCTCGCCACCGCTGAAGACCACGGCATCGAGCAGGTCCTGGCGACGCTGCAGGAATGCCAGTACCCGGCACCAGTCCACCTCCTCGCTGCCGCGCGGGGGGATCAGTTGCGGGTTATGGCAATAGCGACAACGCCAGGCACACCCCTGGCAGAACAGGACGCAAGCCAGTTGGCCCGGATAATCGAGGGTGGTCAGGGGCACCATGCCCCCGACCCGCAGCACTCGACTCATGGACGCCCGGCCGCGCTTTCGGTGAAGTGCACCCGCTCGCGGTGCTCGGACTGTTTGCCTGGGTTGAACGCCGCCACCGGGCGGTGATAGCCCATCACTCGGGTCCAGACTTCGCAGCGTTGGCGCTGTGCCTGTGGAACGGTCTGTGATGCAGTCATGGATGTAGCTCCTTGCGGTCGATGGATCGGATCAGTGAACGCTGCCCTGGCGCTGTTGTTGCAGCAGCAAGGCCTCGTCGCATTTGGGGCAGAACTCGTGTTCGCCCGCCAGGTAGCCGTGCACCGGGCAGATGGAGAACGTCGGCGTGACGGTCAGGTACGGCAGCCGGAATCGCCCCAGGGCCTTGCGCACCAGTTGCTTGCAGGCCTGGGCGGAAGAAATCTGTTCGGCCATGTACAGGTGCAGCACGGTGCCGCCGGTGTACTTGCATTGCAGTTCGTCCTGCAGCTCCAGGGCTTCGAACGGATCGTCGGTGAAGCCCACCGGCAGTTGCGAGGAGTTGGTGTAGTAAGGCGCGACCGGACTGCCGGCCTGCAGGATGCCGGGGTAGCGCTTGAGGTCTTCCTTGGCGAAACGGTAGGTGGTGCCTTCGGCGGGCGTGGCCTCCAGGTTGTAGAGGTGGCCGGTTTCCTCCTGGAAACGCAGCAGCGTGGCCCGTACGTGATCCAGCAGCCTGAGCGCGAAAGCCCGGCCCTGCTCGGTGTGCAGGCCCTGCTGGTCATCGGTGAAGTTGCGCAGCATTTCGTGCAGGCCATTCACCCCGATGGTGGAGAAATGATTGCGCAAGGTGCCCAGGTAGCGCTTGGTGTAGGGATACAAACCGGCATCCATGTGATGCTGGATGACCTTGCGCTTGACCTCCAGGCTCTCCTTGGCCAGTTCCATCAAGGTATCGAGGCGTTGCAGCAACGCACTGGTGTTGCCCTTGTAGAGGTAGCCCAGGCGCGCGCAATTGATCGTCACCACGCCAAGGGAACCGGTCTGCTCCGCCGAGCCGAACAGGCCGCCGCCGCGCTTGAGCAGTTCGCGCACATCCAGTTGCAGGCGGCAGCACATCGACCGCACCTGGTTGGGTTGCATGTCCGAATTGAGGAAGTTCTGGAAATACGGCAAGCCGTAGCGGGCGGTCATTTCGAACAGTCTGTCGGCGTTCTCGCTATCCCACGGGAAGTCATGGGTGATGTTGTAGGTGGGAATCGGGAAAGTGAACACCCGTCCTTTCGCGTCGCCGGCCTGCATCACTTCGATGTAGGCCCGGTTGAGCAGGTCCATTTCCTGTTGCAGGTCGCCATAGGCGAACGGCATTTCCTCACCGCCGATCACCGGGATCTGCTCGCGCAGGTCCTGCGGGCAGACCCAGTCGAACGTGAGGTTGGTGAACGGCGTCTGTGTGCCCCAGCGCGACGGGACGTTGAGGTTGTAGATGAACTCTTGCAACGCCTGGCGGACCTCGTCGTAGCCGAGCCTGTCCTTGCGCACATAAGGCGCCAGGTACGTGTCGAAGGAACTGAAGGCCTGGGCCCCGGCCCATTCGTTCTGCAAGGTCCCGAGGAAATTCACCATCTGCCCCAGGGCACTGCTCAGATGCCTGGGAGGCCCGGCCTCGACCCGTCCCGGCACACCGTTGAGGCCTTCATGCAACAACGTGCGCAAGGACCAGCCGGCACAGTAGCCGGCGAGCATGTCCAGGTCGTGGATATGCAGGTCGGCCTCGCGGTGGGCCTCGCCGATGGCCTGGCTGTAGACCTCGTCGAGCCAGTAGTTGGCGGTGACCTTGCCCGATACGTTGAGGATCAGCCCGCCGAGGGAGTAACCCTGGTTGGCGTTGGCCTGCACACGCCAGTCCTCGCGGTCCAGGTATTCGTTCATCGAGGTGGCGACTTCCACCAGGGTGCGACGATCCCGACGCAGGCGTCCGTGTTGTTCGCGATAGACGATGTAGGCGCGCATGGACAGGAAATACCCGGCGTCCATCAGAACGCGTTCGACACGGTCCTGGATCTGCTCGACGTTCAACCGTGTCTGTCCTTCCAACCGGGCCAGCACCGCCTGCAGCAGCCCCTCGGCCTCGGCCTCGGCATATTCGCCCGTGGCCTTGCCGGCGGCGATCAGCGCCTGGCGGATCTTGTCCGCGTCAAAGGCAACCACGCTGCCATCGCGCTTGTGCAAGCGGTTACAGCCCACAGCGATCAACATACTTTGCATTTTGGCTCCAGACACTACATATAGGATTTTTTCTTTATAAAAACACAATATGCAGTAGATTACGGCCAAACGATCGAGTTGCAATTGATCGATATCAAGAATCCGGGGCGACTATCCATCAGGCTTGAAAGGTCATTTTGGCAGCCCCCTTATCCCTGTGGGAGCGCGCTTGCTCGCGATAGCGGTGGGTCAGTTGAGATCGATGTTCAATGGGCCGCCGTCATCGCGAGCAAACTCGCTCCCACAATTGGATCGGGGTACGACCGTGAGACCAAGAACAGGCCTGCTGCGCCCCCCAGCGGGAGCAAGCTCCCGCGCCACGGGGTTTGTGCAGGCCCTTAGCCTCCAGTCATGTTCATGAACCGTACGATCTGCACTTCTGCACCGGGGTTGAAATCATGCCGCAATGGCTTGCCGCGCAACGCCTGTCGCACCGCCTGGATGACCGGTTGGTCGTCCAGCGGATACCGGCGCAGCAAGCCGCGCAGGTCCAGGGAGTTTTCCTGTCCCAGACACAACAGCAAGCGCCCTTCGACGGTCATGCGCACCCGGTTGCAACTGGCGCAGAAGTTGTGGGTGTTGGGGGAAATGAAACCGATCCGGGTGTCCGGATGCTGTTCCAAACGCACATAACGCGCCGGGCCGCCGCTGTTTTCGGTGCTGTCCAGCAGCCGGTGATGGCGAGCGATCTCGGCCCGGACCTCATCGCTGGAACAGAACGACTCGCCCCGGGAACGCCCGACCTCCCCCAACGGCATTTCTTCGATGAAGCTGATATCGATGTGTTGGTCGATGGCGTACTGCGCCAACGCAGGGACTTCATCGAAGTTGCGGCCTTTCATGACCACGCAGTTGAGCTTGATCCGCTCAAACCCGCCGACCTTCGCCGCTTCAATCCCTGCCAGCACTTGATCGAGGTTGCCGTTACGGGTGATCGCCCGAAAACGCTCACCGTCGAGGCTGTCGAGGCTGATGTTCAGGCGCTTGACTCCGGCCTCCACCAACGGCCGGGCCAGTCGCGCCAGTTGCGAGCCATTGCTGGTCATCACCAACTCCCGCAGGCCGGGCAGTGCGGCGATGTCGCGACACAAGCCGACGATGCCGGGACGGATCAGCGGCTCGCCGCCGGTCAGGCGGATTTTCTTCACCCCCAGCCCGACGAACAAGCGCGCCAGCCGATGTATCTCTTCCAGCGTCAGTACCTGCTGGCGCGGCAGGAAGGTCATGTTTTTCGCCATGCAGTACACACAGCGAAAATCACAACGATCAGTCACCGACATCCGCAGATAATCGATCTGGCGCCCAAATCCGTCCTGCAACACGGCGTTCATGGATACCCCCTGGTTGGCCCGGTGTTCACTGCACCAACGGCGAGTCGGCGCCCTGGAGATGGATGCCACGGATGTCCGCCGCACCGACCAGGGTCTGCAGGTACTGCACCAGCGCCTTTTGCCACACGCCCTGCTCCAGCTGGGTGCGGATGGCGGTCGCCACGGCTTCGTAAGGCAGCGGCTGGCCTTCGATGCGCTGGTCGATGCTGATCACGTGCCAGCCATAGCGACTTTCCAGCGGCTTGCCTGCCAGGCCCGCCGGCAGCGTGAACAACTGACGCTCCAACTCGGGCACGGTCTGACCCTTGCTGATCTGCCCCAACGACCCGCCCTGCTCCTTGGACGGGCACGCCGAATACTTCAGCGCCAACTCGGCGAAGCTGCCGGGAAACTGGTCCAGCCGCTGGAGCAGCAACTCGGCCTGGGCATGGGCCAGGCTGCGGGCCTCGGCGTCATCCGGCGCGCATTCGAGCAGGATGTGTCGCACCGCCAGCAACGGCGCGCTGTGGAAACGCGCCCGGTTGCTTTCGTAGTAATGCCGGCAGGTGGCCTCGTCACATTGCGGCACCTGCACCTCACGTTCGAGCAACAGCCGCGTGGCTGCCTCTTCTTCGTTTTCACCGGCAGCGACCTGCAACGCCAGGCCCAGCTCGGCGATGCGCTGCTGGAGCAATTGGCGAATCACCAGGGCCCGTGCCGCCTGGTAGACCGCCTCCTCGCGACTGTCAGCCGGGTGATATTGCAGCTCCTGGGCCATCGCCTGCGGGGTGATGGACACCCCGTTGACGCTGATGATCGGCCATTGCTGTTCACTGCTGGCAATCAACTGCGGCGCTTCATCTACCGCCACCGGCCCAGCCTGGGCCGGCTCGAACTGCGCCGCCCCGACGGGGTCCACATCGACCACCGGCGGCACTTTTGCCGAGGAGCCGCAACCACCGCTACCGCTACCACCGCCACATCCGCATCCACTGGCCATGATCTTCTCCTCAGAACTTCTGCCGAACGATTTGATAACGACGTCCCAGGTACCAGACCGGCGCACTGACGATGTGGACCAGACGGGTGAACGGAAACAGCACGAACAGGGTCAGGCCCAACAGCACATGGAGCTTGTAGACCAGGCCCACCGGTGCCATGGCGGTGGCCGCCTCCACCGGACGCAGCAGCACGGTGTTCTGGGCCCAGTCGGCCAGCATCACCATCACCGAGCCGTCCATATGGGCAGTGGACGCCACGATGGTCATCAAGCCCAATACCAGTTGCACCAGCAGCACCACCAACACCAGGATGTCCGAAGTGTTGGACGTGGCACGCACGCGCGGGTCGGTCAAGCGGCGGTTGAGCAGCATCAGCAGGCCGATCAGCCCCAGCACGCCGAAGAAACCGCCGGAAACCATCGCCAGCAACTGCTTGTTCTCGGTGCTCAACACATGGTGGTAGATCGCCGAGGGCGTCAGCAGACCAACGAAGTGGCCGGCCAGCACGAACAGCACGCCAATGTGGAACAGGTTGCTCGCCACGCGCATGCCGCGGTTGCTCAGCATCTGGCTGGAGCCGGCCTTCCAGGTGTACTGGGACAGGTCGAACCGTGCCCAACTGCCGATCAGGCAGACCGCCAGGGCCACATAGGGATAGACCCCGAACAGCAACAGATCCCATTTAGACATTGCCCACCTCCCCGGCTGGCGCTGCGGCCCGCCCTTCATGCTGAAAATCCACCCAGTGCAACGGCACCGGACCTTCTTCCCGGATCTTGCCCGGCGCGCTCGGCAGCGAACTGCAACGCTCCTGCTGCTCGGCCTTCATGAAATCCACCGCCTCTTCTTCCCAGACCCTGTCCAGGGCTTCGAGGGAGTCGTCCCGTGGCTCGGCTTTCACCTGCTCTGCCAGCCCGGCGACCGCCGTCTGGGGTTCGGCCCCGGCAATCTGCAACAGGGCCCGGAAACAGCTGGCGTAGGCGCTTTCCCGCTCGTCCAGGCGCGCCGCCAGCAAGGCCAGCAAGTGCGCCACGTCCGCCAACCCTTCACGGGCCTCGATGTCTTCGCGGGTGGACAGAAACTCCAGGTACAGGGGGATGTAGTCGGGCAGCTCCTTGACGCCGATGGCGAAGCCGGCTTCTTCGTACTGGGCCATCATGTCCACCATGGCCTGGCCGCGGTCGCGGGACTCACCGTGGACATGTTCGAACAACAGCAGCGACAGCGAACGGCCGCGACCGAACAGCGCCCCGTAGTGTTCCTGGCCGTCCATCAGATCCTGGCTGCAGATCAGCTCCAGCAGCTCGAACAGCCCGGCACGCTGGGCGGGACTGATTTCCCGGGCCTGGAGAATCGCCTGTTCGAGTTCGTCATGGGCGGCCACCAGGGTTTCGGTCGGGTAGTCGAGGAGCAGCGAAATCACCTTGAGAATGCGCATGTTCATTCCTCCCACAACTGCACGGTCTTGATCACATCCCGGCGGTTGGCCTTCTTGCCGCCGAACATGTTGGTATCGGAACTGCCGCTGCAACCGCTGCCGAAGCTGAAGCCGCAACCGGAGCGCTCGGCGAATGCGTCGCTCATGGCGTCTTCGCGGTGGGCGCTGGGCACGACGAAACGATCCTCGTAGTTGGCGATGGCCAGGTAGCGGTACATCTCCTCCACCTGGTTCACGCTCAGGCCGACGTCGGCCAGCACTTGCAGGTCCTGTACGCCATCGACCTGCTGGGAACGCTTGTAGGCGCGCATTGCCAGCAGGCGCTTGAGGGCATGCCTGACCGGCTTTTCGTCACCGGCGGTGAGCATGTTGGCCAGGTAACGCAATGGGATGCGCAGGCTGTCGACGTCCGGGATCACCCCGTTCATGCCCACGGTACCGGCGGCCGCAGCGTTCTGGATCGGCGACAGTGGCGGCACGTACCAGACCATCGGCAAGGTGCGGTATTCCGGGTGCAGCGGGAGCGCGAGCTTCCAGTCCACGGCCATCTTGTAGACCGGCGAACGCTGGGCCGAGTCGATCACCGACTGCGGCACACCATCGGCCAGGGCCTGGCGGATCACCGCCGGGTCGTTGGGGTCGAGGAAAATCTCCAGTTGCTTCTCGTACAGGTCCTTCTCATCGGCGGTGCTTGCCACTTCGCTGATGCGGTCGGCGTCGTACAGCAGCACGCCGAGGTAACGGATCCGGCCGACGCAGGTTTCGGCGCACACCGTCGGCATCCCCGCCTCGATGCGCGGGTAGCAGAAGATGCATTTTTCCGACTTGCCGCTCTTCCAGTTGAAGTAGATCTTCTTGTAAGGGCAGCCGCTGATGCACATGCGCCAGCCGCGGCACTTCTCCTGGTCGATCAGGACGATGCCGTCTTCCTCGCGCTTGTAGATCGCCCCGCTCGGGCAGGATGCCGCGCACGCCGGGTTCAGGCAGTGCTCGCACAGGCGCGGCAAGTACATCATGAAGGTGTTTTCGTACTCGCCGTAGATGTCCGCCTGGACCTTGTCGAAGTTCTTGTCCTTGCGCCGCTTGGCGAATTCGGTACCGAGGATCTCCTCCCAGTTCGGGCCCCACTCGATCTTTTCCATGCGCTTGCCGGACACCACCGAACGCGGCCGTGCGGTGGGTTGATGTTCGCCCAGTGGCGCGGTGTGCAGGTGCTGGTAGTCGAAATCGAACGGCTCGTAGTAATCGTCCAGGCTGGGCAGGTCCGGGTTGGCGAAGATGTTCGCCAGCACACGGAACTTGCCGCCGATGCGCGGGTTGATCGAACCGTCGGCGTTGCGGACCCAGCCGCCCTTCCACTTGTCCTGGTTCTCCCATTCCTTCGGGTAGCCGATGCCCGGCTTGGACTCGACGTTGTTGAACCAGGCGTATTCCATCCCTTCGCGGCTGGTCCAGACGTTCTTGCAGGTGATGGAGCAAGTGTGACAGCCGATGCATTTGTCCAGGTTCAGGACCATGCCGATTTGTGAGCGAATCTTCATCTCAGTTCTCCTCGATATCGGTTGGCAGTGGACGCGGCAGATCATCGCCACTGGAACCGTCGAGCCAATCGACCTTGGCCATCTTGCGCACCACGACGAATTCGTCGCGGTTGCAACCGACCGTGCCGTAATAGTTGAAGCCATAGGCCTGCTGGGCGTAGCCACCGATCATGTGGGTGGGCTTGAGCACCACGCGGGTCACCGAGTTGTGGTGGCCACCGCGGGTCTTGGTGGTTTCGGAACCTGGCACGTTCACGATCCGTTCCTGAGCGTGGTACATCATCACCATGCCCTCCTTGACCCGCTGGCTGACCACCGCCCGGGCGGTCAGCGCGCCGTTGGCGTTGAAGCATTCGATCCAGTCGTTGTCCTCGATGCCGGCGCGCCTGGCGTCGATTTCCGAAAGCCAGACAATCGGCCCGCCACGGCTCAAGGTCAGCATCAGCAGGTTGTCGCTGTAGGTGCTGTGGATGCCCCATTTCTGGTGCGGGGTGATCCAGTTCAGGACGATCTCGGTCTCGCCATTGCCGCGCTTGCCCTTCACGCCGGCGATGGTGCGGGTGTTGACCGGAGGCCGATAGCTCATCAGCTGCTCGCCGAACGCCTGCATCCAGGGGTGATCCTGGTAGAACTGCTGGCGACCGGTGATGGTGCGCCATGGAATCGACTCGTGGACGTTGGTGTAGCCGGCGTTGTAGCTCACATGGTCGTCTTCCAGGCCGGACCAGGTCGGGCTGGAAATGATCTTGCGCGGCTGGGCCTGGATGTCGCGGAAGCGAATGGCCTCATGCTCCTTGGAGACGGCCAGGTGGCTGTGGTCGATGCCGGTGAATTCCGACAGCGCCGCCCAGGCTTTCACCGCCACATGGCCGTTGGTTTCCGGAGCCAGGGACAGGATCACTTCGGCGGCGTCGATGGCGCTGTCGATCTTCGGCCGCCCTTGGCTGATACCGGCGTCCACTTCATGATGATTGAGCTCGCCGAGGAATTTCACCTCGGCGTCGGTGTTCCAGTTGATGCCCTTGCCGCCGTTGCCGAGTTTTTCCAGCATCGGGCCCAGGGAGGTGAATTGCTTGTAGATGTTGGGGTAGTCGCGCTCCACCACTTGCAGGTTCGGTGCGTTCTTGCCCGGTACCGGCGCCACACCGGCGCTTTTCCAGTCGGTCCCGCCAAATGGCTGGGCCAGTTCGCCAACGCTGTCGTGCATCAACGGTACGGTCACCAGGTCTTTTTCCACGCCCAGGTGTCCGACGGCCATGGCGGAAAACGCTTTGGCGATGCCCTTGTAGATTTCCCAGTCCGAGCGCGATTCCCAGGCCGGATCGATGGCGGCGGACAGCGGGTGGATGAACGGGTGCATGTCCGAGGTGTTCATGTCGTCTTTTTCGTACCAGGTAGCGGTCGGCAAGACGATGTCGGAATACACGCAGGTCGAGGACATGCGGAAGTCCAGGGTGGTCACCAGGTCGAGCTTGCCAATGGCACCCTCGTCGACCCATTCGGCTTCAGTGGGCTTGCAGTCACCGACCTGGCCGATGTCTTCGTTCATCACGCCGTTCTTGGTGCCCAGCAGGTACTTGAGCATGTACTCGTGGCCCTTGCCCGAGGAGCCCAGCAGGTTGGACCGCCAGATGAACATGTTGCGCGGGAAGTTCACCGGGCTGTCCGGTTGCTCGCAGGCAAAGCGCAGGGAGCCGTCCTGCAGCGACTTGACCACATAATCCTTGGGTTCCAGGCCCGCGGCGGCGGCATCGCGGCAGATGTGCAGCGGGTTGGTGTTGAGTTGCGGCGCGCTGGGCAACCAGCCGGCCCGTTCGGCGCGGATGTTGTAGTCCAGGGCGTGCTCGGGGAACTGCGACTTGTCGGCCAGGGGCGAAAGCACGTCGTGCATGCTCATCTTCTCGTGGCGCCATTGCGAGCTATGGCCATAGAAGAAGCTGGTGCCGTTCATCTGCCGGGGCGGACGGTTCCAGTCCAGGCCGAAGGCCAGGGGCAGCCAGCCGCATTGCGGACGCAGCTTTTCCTGGCCGACGTAGTGGGCCCAGCCGCCGCCGGTCTGGCCGATGCAACCGCAGAGCATGAGCATGTTGATCAGCCCGCGGTAGTTCATGTCCATGTGATACCAGTGGTTCATCGCCGCCCCGACGATGATCATCGAGCGGCCACGGGTCTTGTCGGCGTTGTCGGCGAACTCGCGGGCGATCTGGATCGCCTTCTCGCGGCTCACACCAGTGATCTGCTCCTGCCAGGCTGGCGTACCGGGTACCGAGGCGTCGTCGTAGTCCTTGGCGACGTTGGCGCCCCCCAGGCCACGGTCGATGGCCAGGTTGGCCGCCGACAGGTCGAATACAGTGGCGACTTTCGCCACGCTGCCATCGGCCAGCACCACGCTGTGCACCGGCACCCTACGGAACTGCACCGCATCACCGGCCACGTGCTGGAAGTACTCCTGGGCTTCGCCGGCGAAGTACGGGAACGCCACCTCGGCGACGTCACCGCCGATCAGGCTCAGCTTGAGGTCGATTTCACGCCCCTCGCCGCCTTCACGGGGCAGGATGTTCCACTTGCCCTTCTCGCCCCAGCGATAGCCGATGGAACCCTGGGGGGAAACCAGCTCGCCGTTGGCATCCAGGGCGATGGTTTTCCATTGCGGGTTGTTGTCCTGGCCGAGGTTGTCGGTCAGGTCGCTGGCCCGCAGGAAACGGTCCGGCTGGTAGCCCGCGCCTGGTGCAGCGCCAAGCATCGGCTTGAGCATCACCAGTACCGGCAGGTCGGTGTAGCGCTTGGCGTATTCGGTGAAATAGGCGCTGGGCTTGTCCAGGTGGAATTCTTTGAAGATCACATGGTTGAAGGCCTGGGCCAGGGCGGCGTCGGTGCCCTGCTTGGGGTTGAGCCACAGGTCGGTGAGCTTGGCGACTTCCGAGTAGTCCGGGGTGATCGCCACGGTCTTGGTGCCCTTGTAGCGCACCTCGGTGAAGAAGTGGGCATCAGGGGTACGGGTCTGCGGGACGTTGGAGCCCCAGGCGATGATGTAGTTGGAGTTGTACCAGTCGGCCGATTCCGGCACGTCGGTCTGCTCGCCCCAGACCATCGGCGAAGCGGGCGGCAGGTCGCAATACCAGTCATAGAAGCTCAGGCACACGCCACCGATCAGCGAAAGATAGCGCGAGCCGGCGGCGTAGCTGACCATGGACATGGCCGGGATCGGCGAGAAACCCACCACCCGGTCAGGGCCATGGGTCTTGACGGTGTAGACGTTGGCGGCGGCGATGATCTCGTTGACTTCTTCCCAGTTGGAGCGGATGAAGCCGCCCATGCCGCGCTTGCTTTTATAGGCGTCGGCCTTGGCCTTGTTCTCGACGATGCTGGCCCAGGCCTCCACCGGCGGCAGGGTCTGCCGGGCTTCGCGCCACAGCTTGAGCAACGGCTTGCGGATCTTCGGGTACTTGAGCCGGTTGGCGCTGTAGATGTACCAGCTGTAGCTCGCGCCGCGAGGGCAACCGCGAGGTTCGTGGTTGGGCAGGTCGTTGCGGGTGCGCGGGTAGTCGGTCTGCTGGGTTTCCCAGGTGATCAGGCCGTTCTTGACGTAGATTTTCCACGAGCACGAGCCGGTGCAGTTCACTCCATGGGTCGAACGCACGATCTTGTCGTACTGCCAGCGGGAACGGTAGACGTTTTCCCAGTCGCGGGACTCCTTGCGGGTCTCGCCGTGACCGTCGGAAAACTCGCCTTGCTTGCGGTTGAAGAACCGCAGTTGATCCAGTAAATGACTCACAGTGTCTTCCTCTCAGGCTTGCTCCGCGGGGTCTGCGCCCCGCCCAGGCAGGTTTAGGTTCGGCTTAGCAAGGTGTCGCGGCGCCCTTGCGGGCATACCACCACCAGGTCACCACGATGCAGCTCAGGTAGAAGCCGACGAACATGTAGAAGGCCATCTCCGGGCCGCCCGTCAGGGCCATCGAAGTGCCGAATGATTTAGGAATGAAGAACGCACCGAAGGCGCCCATGGCCGAGCTGAAGCCCAGCACCGCGGCCGACTCCTTGCCGGCGTTCTTGAGCGCTTGCTCGCGCACCTCGGGCTTTTTCCCCAGGGCGGCTTTTTCATGCAGGGTGCGGAAGATCACCGGGATCATGCGGAACGTGGAACCGTTGCCCACGCCAGTGGTGATGAACAGCAACATGAACAGGCCCAGGAAGCCGTAGAAGTTGCCGCCCTGGCCACCTTGGGGCAGAAAGTGCATGACGCCGAACACCATCGCGATCATCAGCACGAAGTTCCACAGGGTGACCTTCGCACCGCCGAGCTTGTCCGCCAGCCAACCACCCAGCGGCCGCACCAGGGCGCCCACCAGGGGGCCGAGGAAGGCGAATTTCAGGGCGATGACTTCCGGGAACGAAGTCTTGATCAGCAGCGGGAACGCGGCGGAGAAGCCAATGAACGAGCCGAAGGTCGCCAGGTACAGCCAGCACATCAGCCAGTTGTGCTTGCGCTTGAAGATCACCGCTTGTTCGCTGAACGAGGCCCGGGCGCTGGACAAATCGTTCATGCCGAACCAGGCAATCAGGGTCACGGCCAGGATGAACGGCACCCAGATGAAACCGGCGTTCTGCAGCCACAGCGAGCTGCCGTCAGCCAATACCTGGGGTTGGCCGCCCATGAAGCCGAACACCCCGAAGGAGATCACCAGCGGCACGCAGAACTGCATCACCGAGACGCCCAGGTTGCCCAGCCCGGCGTTCAGGCCCAGGGCGGTGCCCTGCTGGGACTTGGGATAGAAGAAGCTGATGTTAGACATGCTGGAGGCGAAGTTGCCGCCGCCAAAACCGCAGAGCAATGCGATCAGCACGAAGACGCTGTAGGGCGTGCCCGGATCCTGTACCGCGAAGCCCATCCACAGCGCCGGCACCAGCAGCGATGCAGTGCTCAGAGCGGTCCAGCGCCGACCGCCGAAGATCGGCACCATGAACGAATAGAAGATGCGCAAGGTGGCACCGGACAGCCCCGGCAGCGCCGCCAGCCAGAACAGCTGGTCGGTGCTGAAACTGAAGCCGATGGCGTTCAGGCGCACGATCACCGTGCTCCAGACCATCCACACGGCGAAGGCCAGCAGCAGCGCCGGGATCGAGATCCACAAGTTGCGCCGTGCGGTCTGTTTGCCACTGCTGCCCCAGAAGGCGGGGTCTTCCGGGCGCCAGTCATGGATGACCGGGCCTTTGTCAGGCGTTTGCAGAACGGACATGTTCTTCTCCTTGGGCAATGCTGGAAAACGGGGGTTGGCTGGCGGGCTGACGCTTGCCCAGCAGCGGGCGCTTGCGCATTTCGCTGAAGTACATCCAGATGAGGGAGACCCAGACCACGCCGTACAGCAACATGAAGCAGGACGAGCGCACGCCGGTGAGGTCCACCAGGGCGCCGAACATGATCGGCAGCACGAAGCCGCCCAGGCCGCCGGCCAGGCCGACGATGCCGGACACCGCGCCCATGTTTTTCGGGTAGTCGTTGGCGATGTACTTGAAGACCGAGGCCTTGCCGAACGCGAAGGCGATGCCCATCACGAACAGCAGCACGGTGAACAGGGTGGCGTTGAGGCCGATGTGGAAGTCGACGATGCCGTTGACGGTCTGCACTTGCAGCTGGGTCTGGGGATAGGACAGCAGGAACAGACAGATCCAGCTGACCCACAACACCCACCAGGTCACACTCTGGGCACCCCAGCGGTCGGACATCCAGCCACCGACGGCGCGCAGCACACCACCGGGCAGCGAAAAGCACGCCGCCAGCAGCGCCGCGCTCTGCAGGCTGAAACCGTATTCCTGCACGTAGTATTTGGTCATCCACAGCGCCAGGGCCACATAGCCGCCGAACACGATCGAGTAGTACTGGCAGTAGCGCCACACGGCCGGCTCTTTCAGGGCCTTGAGCTGTTCGCGCAGGCTGGCGCCGTTGGCGCTGCGGTGCTCTTTTTTCTCGGCGGTGAGGAACCAGAACGACAGCGCGGTGAGGAACAGGATCGCGCTGAACACCTTCGGCACCAGGTGCCAGGAGCCCAGGGCGATCAAGGCCGGCGCAAGGAACTTGGTCACCGCCGCACCGGCGTTGCCGGCACCGAAGACGCCCATGGCAAAGCCCTGGTTCTGTTTGTCGAACCACTTGGCGACGTAGGCGATGCCCACCGAAAACGAACCGCCGGCCAGGCCGACGAACAGCCCCAGGACCAGGAACTGCCAGAAGGCCGTGGCCAGGGTGATCAGGTACAACGGCAGTACGCAGGACAGCATCAGCAGGAAGAACACGATGCGCCCGCCGAAACGGTCGGTGAGCAGCCCCAGGGGCAGGCGCACCAGCGAACCGGTCAGTACCGGCGTGGCGGCCAGCAGGCCAAACTGGGTTTCGTTGAGGGCCAGCATTTCCTTGATGGGAACGCCGAGCACCGCGAACATCATCCAGACCATGAAGCACACGGTGAAGGCCAGGGTACTCATCCCCAGTACCAACCCTTGTTGCACTTGCGCTCGCATCACGATGCTCCCATCAGTTCGATGAGCGCAGACTAGTGATGCCTACCCGCAAAAACTTGACGTGAGTCAAAGAGCCTCCCGGGGGTATGGGCCTATGCTTGGCCCACCTACCTCCAAGGAGGTAGTCCCTGAAATTGATAGAACCCTTTGTTTATCAATAGCTTGAACGAATTGGCCGAAGCTTTTATGGAAACGGAACGGCCAACAACTCTTTAGAGGTAGTGCGCCCGGGATCGGCTGCAACACCCTCGATCCGAGGCACCCTATGCTCGTTTTACCGCTGTTGCGCCAGGGCCAGCCGCAATGATGGGCTGGCTGCGCAGCTCCCTGCCCGCGCGCGCCGCGGTAGCAGTCATCCTGATTGCCATCCTTGCCCTGGCCAGTTCCCTGAGCGCCGGATTGATCGCCTGGTTCAGCCAGGGCGATGCGGCAGCGATCAACACCGCCGGCTCGGTGCGCATGGAGACCTACCACCTGAGCTGGAAACTGGCGGCGGGCGACACCGCCGCCATCCCGGCCATCGTCGACAGCCTGCAGCAACGCCTCAATAGCCCTTCCCTTCGCGCCGTGCTGGAGGACGGCCCGACAACTGCCCTGAACCAGAGCTATCGTGACCTTCTGCAACGCTGGGACGAGACCCTGCGCCCCGCCGTCGAGCGCGGCGACTCGGCGCTCTTGCAGGCCAGCGCGGATTCCTTCGTCGCGCAGCTGGACCAGTTCGTCACCCTGCTGCAACGCCAGAGCGAGCACAAACAGGGCTGGCAACAGACGATCCAGGGCATGGCGCTGTTCAGCACCATGATCATCCTGCTGATCGGCTTGTACGAACTGCAATACAGCGTGGTCACGCCGTTGCAGGAACTGGTGGAGGCGACCCAGCGTTTTCGCCGTGGTGAATTCCAGGTCCGGGTCAATCACCAGTCCGAGGATGAACTGGGCCAACTGGCGACCAGCTTCAACACCATGGCCGAAACCATCGAGCAGTCCCACCGGACCCTGGAAGAACAGGTCCGCCAGAAAACCCTGAACCTGCAACACGCCAATGCCGCCCTGGAACTGCTGTACCAGAGCAGCCGCAGCCTCGCCACGCGCCAGGCCAATGCCCAGGGCCTGGATGAGCTGATCGGTCGTTTCCAGCAGCGGCTGCCGGGCCTGCGCCTGTCGCTCTGCCTGCAAGGGCAACTGCAGGCCCCCGCGCGGCAACTGCTGGCGATTCATGGCGCCAACAACCGCGAGGTCTGTGCCAGCAGTGACTGTGCCACCTGTCAGAAGCATCATGGTGCCCGGCCACAGACCTTCAGCATCAGCAACCAGGGCAACGAACTGGGCGAGCTCAAGGCGCATTTCGTCGACGGCCATACGGCGCAACCCTGGGAGACCGAACTGATCCAGGCCCTGGCCAACGTGATCGGCACGTCACTGTCCCTCAAGCGCCAGCGCGAGCAGGACCATCGCCTGTTGCTGCTGGACGAACGCACCATCATTGCCCGGGAGCTGCATGACTCCCTGGCCCAGGCCCTGTCGTACATGAAACTGCAGGTCAGCCGCATGCAGACCCTGATGCGTCGTGGCGAACCGGTGCAAACCCTGGAAGCGGTGACCGGCGAGCTGCGCGAAGGACTCAACAACGCCTATCGCCAGCTACGGGAATTGCTGACCACGTTTCGCCTGCAGATCCACGACGACGGCCTGGTGGAAGAGCTCAAGGACACCGCCGCGGAGTTCTCCAGCCGCGGGGACTTCCAGGTCCATCTGTTCATCGACACACTGGCTTTCGAGCTGTCGGCCAGCGAACAGATCCATATCCTGCAGATTACCCGTGAAGCCTTGTCCAACTGCCTGCGCCACGCCCACGCCGAGAATGCCTGGCTGCAGTTGCGCCAGGAAGGCGAGACGGTGCAATTGTCGGTCGAAGACGATGGCCGTGGTTTCAGCGGCGAAGTGGACCAGCGCGAACACCATGGCCTGAACATCATGAACGAACGGGCCCGCAGCCTGCGCGGCCAGCTGCAGATCCTCTCCCGGACACCCCAGGGCACCCGTATCCAGGTGTGCTTCCAGCCGGAATTCCTGGGCCAACACACCGAAGGCACCGTCACATGAACGCCCCCCTGCGCCACACCCTGCTACTGGTCGACGACCATCCGATGATGCGTCGCGGGATTCGCCAGATGCTCGAACTCGAAGACGACCTGCAGATCGTCGGCGAAGCCAGCCATGGCGAAGAAGCCCTGTGTTTGATCGAACCGCTCAAGCCCGACCTGGTGCTGCTGGACAACAACATGCCGCAGATGAACGGCATCGAAACCCTGCGTCGGCTGCGCGCCATGAACTACAGCGGCAAGGTGTTGCTGTTCACCGTGTCCGATGCCGAGGACGACATCCGCGATGCCCTGCGCCTGGACGCCAACGGCTACCTGCTCAAGGACATGGAGCCCGAGCTGCTGGTGCAGTACATCCGCGATGCGCTCAAGGGCGCCCTGGTGATCAGTCCCGGGCTGACTCGTGTCATGGCCCAGGCCCTGCGCTCCCCGCCCCGCCAGGCCGACGTGGACCTGACCGAGCGCGAACGCCAGGTGCTCAAGACCATCGCGGCCGGCTACAGCAACAAGGTCATCGGCCACAAGCTGGGCATCACCGAAGGCACGGTGAAGGTCCACGTCAAGAACCTCTTGCACAAGCTCGGCCTGCGCTCGCGGGTCGAGGCCGCCGTATGGGCCATGGAGCACCTGCGCGGGGTCGGTTAGGCTGCAATGCCCGGGCAGGTCTCCCCGCCCGGCTCCCCAGCCGCCATTTGAAAAGTCCTCGGAGACAAAGGTCAGGCCAGGCAAAAACCGCCTGGGAAGCTGGATTCACTGGCGTAAACGAGCATTCCGAGGCGGTTTTCGACGCCGCATCACCGAGTATCAGGGCTTTTCGAACAGCACTTAATGTTGGACCTGGACCATGGAGCTCACCTGCACCCGGGCCTGCATCTGCTCCGCCCCGCCTCCACGACGCATGCCCCGCACCGGGCAGGCATCGAGGTAGTCCAGGCCGACCGCCAGCTTCAGGTGCCGGTCCGGGCGGGTCAGGCGGTTGGTCACATCGAAGCTGTACCAGCCATCGCCCAGCCAGGCTTCGGCCCAGGCGTGGCTCGCCAGGTGACTTTCATCCTCGGTGCACAGGTAGCCCGAGACATACCGTGCCGGAATCCCCAGGCTGCGGGCGCACGCCAGAAAGGCGTGGGTATGGTCCTGGCAGACACCCGAGCCGCCGGCAAACGCCTCGGCGGCCGTGCTGTTGACCGCGGTCGTACCCGGACTGTAGGGCATGCGGGCCACCAGGCCGTCCATCAGGGCGGTCAAGGCGGCACGATCGCGTCGGCCCGCGCATTGTTCCTCGGCGAAGGCACCGAGGGCGTCGTCCGCCTGGGTGAGACGGCTGGTACGCAGGAACGGCAATGGCGACTGGTCATCCGGCTCCACCTCCACCGCCTGGTGGATCTGCACCTCACCGTAGGCCGTGAGCACCAAGGCGCCGTGGGGCTCGTCCATGGTCATCACATGCAGGATGTTGCCGTACGGGTCGAGCTGGCTGCGCACCAGGCGCGGCAACTCCAGGTGCCATTGCAGGATGCGCTGGCGCTGGCTGTCCTTGGGCGTCAGGCGCAGGAACTGGATGCTGGTGCACACCTCGTCGGTGTAGCGGTAGGTGGTGTCATGGCGTATGGAAAGTTTCATACGACCTCCAGATAGGATTCGTGGACGGTCTGGCCCAGGTGGCGGATCTGGTCGATAAGGTCGGTCAGCCACAGATGCAGGCCCGAGGCCAGGATCTCGTCGATCCCGGAATAACGCAGGCGTGCGTGCAGCTCCGCGGCCAGGCGCTGGGCCGGGCGCCCATTGTTGCCCGGCAGGCTGGCCAGGATGTGGTCGAGTTCCTCGATGCAGGCGAGCAACGAGCGCGGTACATCGGCGCGCAGCAGCAACATTTCCGAGACCTGCTCGGCATTCGGCGCATTGCGGTAGATCTCGTTGAACGCCTCGAAGGAAGACAGGGCCCGCAGCAACGCGCTCCACTGGTAGTAGCCGCGCGCCGATTTGTCGCTGACCTCCTCCGACTCCTCGCCATACATTTCGTAGCGGGCGTCCAGCAACCGCAGGGTGTTGTCCGCCCGCTCGATGAAGGTGCCCAGGCGAATGAAACAGTAGGCATCGTTGCGCATGATGGTGCCCGACGTCGCCCCACGGAACAGGTGCGAGCGTTCCTTGACCCATTCGCAGAAATGACTGATGCCGTAGCGTCCCAGGCCATTGCCGGCGATGTTGCGCATTTCCAGCCAGGTGGCGTTGATGTTTTCCCACATGTCGGCGGTGATGCGTCCGCGCACGGCGTGGGCATTGGTCCGCGCCGCCCGCAGGCAGCTGTAGATGCTGCCGGGGTTGGTGTCGTCCAGGGCGAAGAAATGCAGCATGTGTTCGCTGTCGAGCGCCCCATAACGAGCGTTGTAGTCGTCCAGCGTACCGGCGGCCAGCAATGACATCGCCAGCTCGGCGTGCCCGTCGCTACGCCCGGCCTGGGGCATCAGCGACAGCGAGTAGCTGACCTCCAGCATGCGCGCCAGGTTCTCGGCGCGCTCCAGGTAGCGGGACATCCAGTAGAGGTCCGAAGCGGTTCTTGAAAGCATGTCTTAATCCTCCACTACCCAGGTGTCCTTGGTACCGCCACCCTGGGACGAGTTCACCACCAGCGAGCCCTCGCGAAGCGCCACGCGGGTCAGCCCCCCGGGCACCAGGCGCGTCTCCTTGCCCGACAGCACGAACGGACGCAGGTCGATATGACGCGGGGCGATGCCGTTCTCGACAAAGGTCGGGCACGTGGACAGGCTCAGGGTCGGTTGGGCGATGTAGTCTTGCGGCCGGGCCTTGAGGCGGGCGCGGAAGTCTTCGATCTGCGCCGCGGTCGCCGCCGGCCCCACCAGCATGCCGTAGCCGCCGGAGCCCTGGGTTTCCTTGACCACCAGGTCGGGCAGGTTGGCCAGCACATGGGACAGGTCCTGGGGCTTGCGGCACTGCCAGGTGGGCACGTTCTTGAGGATGGGTTCTTCGGTGAGGTAGAAGCGGATCATCTCGTCCACGTAGGGGTAGATCGACTTGTCGTCGGCCACGCCGGTGCCGACGGCATTCGCCAGCACCACATTGCCGGCGCGGTACACGGCGATCAGCCCGGGCACGCCCAGCATGGAGTCGGGGTTGAACGACAGCGGATCGAGGAACGCATCGTCGAGACGACGGTAAATCACGTCCACCTGTTGGGGACCTGCCGTGGTGCGCATGTAGACATGGTCGTCGCGCACGAACAGGTCGGCCCCTTCCACCAGTTCCACCCCCATTTCCCGGGCCAGGAACGCGTGTTCGAAATAGGCACTGTTGAAACGGCCGGGGGTCAGGACCACGGCGGTGGGGTTGTCCAGCGGGCTGGAGCTCTTGAGGGTGTCGAGCAGCAGGTTCGGGTAATGATCGATGGGGGCCACGCGCTGGGCCGCGAACAGTTCGGGGAACAGGCGCATCATCATCTTGCGGTCTTCGAGCATGTAGCTCACGCCGCTGGGGGTGCGCAGGTTGTCTTCCAGCACGTAGTAGCTGCCATCGCCGTCACGCACCAGGTCGACACCGGCGATATGGGCATAGATGCCCCGGTGCAGGTTCAGGCCCTGCATCGCGATCTGGTAACCCTCGTTGGCCAGCACCTGCTCGGCCGGGATGATGCCCTCCTTGAGAATGCGCTGGTCGTGATAGATGTCGGCCAGGAACATGTTCAGGGCCTGGACCCGCTGGATGCAGCCGCGCTCGACCGTCTGCCATTCACTGGCCTTGATGCTGCGCGGAATGATGTCGAACGGTATCAACCGCTCGGTACCCTGCTCGTCCCCATACAGCGTGAAGGTGATCCCGGCGCGATGGAACAGCAGGTCGGCTTCGCGCCGGCGTTGCTCGAGCAGCTCGGTCGGCGTGTCCGCCAACCAGCGTGCGAAGGCTTGGTAATGCGGGCGGCAGTCACCCTTGGCGTCATACATTTCATTGAAAAAAGCTCGGGGCATAGCCAACTCCCAGCCGCGTTCTACACGGCATTTCTTATCACTGCGTCATTCCAATAGTGCGGCCTTGCCTGTTTGGGTGAGCCTTGTTTGATGAGCCCTGGTTCTATGAGCACCTCATGGATGTCGGTCGCTGATCTGGCCTTTGCGTCTGGAAGACGTGCGCCCCCTTCAACTCTGCGTAGTGCCCCTCTCCTCTGTTCTGTGGGTGTCTGTTCCATGGAAGCCCCCGGTTCGGTGGCCACTGACTCAAGCCGTAGCAAAGGCTGTGCCCAAGCTCGAGGTTAGGCGCTTTCGCTGGAAAAACCGGCGCAAAATGGCGTAACCGTGAAATTTTTATTCGTTTGAGCGGCGAAAAGCACCTGATAAGGCTGCAAAGCCCTGCACGGCGCCTGACCAGGACATCGCAAACGGGTCGAATCGGTGCAGCGAAACGGATGAAGGGCGCTTGATGCCCTGAAACGGGGAAATTACTACCCACTGGCGATTTCGGCCTCCCTGCAAGCCGGCAATCGAACCAAGCCCATGTGTGTCAAAAGTGACAATTGTCCCCACTGGCCCGCCGCCGTCGCGCAAACGGCTGTCAACTGCCCGCAAAGCCCAATAACGTATCGCGCAAACGGATCAACTCTGATTAAGGATGATGCACGTGGGGGTCTTTCGGTTGCTGCTGGCAATGCTGGTGGCGATGTCTCATATGGGCGTGACGTTCATGGGCTTCAATCCCGGCGTGGTGGCCGTGATTTCCTTCCTGATCATCAGCGGCTTCGTGATGACCTCCCTGATCGAACGCAACTACGGCAGCGATGGGCAGATTGGCCTGTTCTACATCGACCGGCTGTTGAGGTTGTACCCTCAGTTCCTGCTTTACTTCGCCCTGTCCTGCGTGGTGATTCATTTCCTGTTGCCCGGCACACCCCAGGCCGCGGCCCTGACCCTGGAAAACGTCGCCACCAGCCTGCCGATCGTACCGCTGGGTTTCTATATGTTCGGCATCACCGTGCCGCAGATCCTGCCGCCGGCCTGGTCCCTGGGCATGGAAATGTGTTTCTACCTGCTGATCCCGTTCCTGATCCGCTACAGGGCGCGGGGCATCGCATTCGCGGCGTCCGTGGCGATCTTCCTGGTTGCCTCGCTGGGCTACCTCGACACGGATATATACGGCTACCGGTTGCTCCCGGGCGTGCTGTTCATTTTCCTCTGTGGCAGCTACCTGTACCGGGCCCAAGCCAAGGGCCTGTGGATCGCGTCGATGACCGCGGCTGTGGCTGGGTTGATGTGCCTGGGCATTGCCATGGGGTTCATTCCCCGCCGTCCTTTCAACGCGGAAGTCACCCTCGGCATCGCCCTCGGCCTGCCGGCAGTATTCCTGCTCGCCAGGCACAAGCCTCATCGGCTGGACGAACTGCTGGGCAATATCAGCTACGGGGTGTTCCTCAACCACTTCGTGGTGATGTACGTACTGCGGGCGTTCTGGCCGGTGGAGTACAACGCGCTGATCATCACGGCGGTACTGGTGCTGTCGTTCGCATTGAGCGGCGTGTCCTATTACCTGGTGGAGCGACCGGCGCTGAAGCTTCGCCACGCCCTCAGGTCAGGCGTCAGGCAGGACGCGGCGAAGCCCCCCGTCGGCGGCACCCCGGCTTAGCCTGCGACACCATGAAAAAGCCCGGGACAAAACCCGGGCTTTTCGGTTTCAGCGCAGCGCGATCAGAATGTCACGCTGGCGCTCAGGCGTGCGGTACGAGGCTCGCCGACGTTGACCTGCAGCTCGCTGCCGGTGGAGGACGGGTAGTACTGCTTGTCGAACAGGTTGTCCACGTTCAGCTGCAACGAGGTCTTGTAGCCCAGGACCGGCGACTCCCAGCGCAGGAAGGCGTCGGCCACGGTGTAACTGCTGAGCCAGAAACCGTTGTCGTTATTGGCGGCTCGTTCACCGACGTAGCGCGCACCGCCCCCGGCGTGCCAGGCGCCGAATTCGGCGGGGACATTGAGATGATGGGTCAGGTACAGGCTGGCGGTGTGTTTCGGCGCGTCGGCGAGACGATGACCTTCGTTTTTCGGATCGTCGAGGATTTCCGTGTGGGTGTAGGCGTAGGTGCCGATCAGCTCCCAGCGCTCGGAAAGGCGACCGGTGATGTCGAGTTCCAGGCCTTGGGAGCCGACTTTTCCGGCGGCTTCGGAGACTTCGTCGACAGTAGTCACTACGTTCTTCTTAACAATGTCGAACAGGGCGAGATTGATGTTCAAGCCCGGCAACGGATCGTACTTGGCGCCAATTTCATAGCTGCGCCCCTCCTCTGGCTTGAAGGTACGACTGTCCTTGTCGACCACGTCGTTGGGCTTGAATGAACGGCTATAGTTGCCATACAGCGAAAGGGTCTCGGATGCCTTGTAGACCACGCCCAGGAATGGCACGAAAGCGTCGCCGTTATCGTCGCGAACCGGCGAAGCAGGAACCAGTCCTTGTGTAGTGTATTGATCGTAATGCTGGTAGCGACCACCAAACACCAGGATCCAACGATCATCCAGATGCCAGTTGTCCTTGAGATAGATGGAGCTGGATGTCAGTTGGTTGCTCAGATTACTTTGTGCCGCATTGATTCTGCCCGGCTCTGCCAGCCCACCGTAGACAGGGGCTGTGATGTCGAATCCGCCTTGCGCGACCCCACGATAGGTCTTGCCGCGATACTGATCGGATACCTGATTATCGACCCCCACCAGCAGGTCATGGCGTTGGCCGAACAGCTCCTGCTTACCAATGAAATCCCAACTCGCGTAACGGGTCTCATCATCGTAGTGCGCGCCATTGGCAGCCCTGCGCAGGATATTGCCAGTCAGTTGGCTCGGCTGCGCAATCGAAAGGCTGTACCGATCATTGTTCCAGCCATACGTCACGCGGGTTTTCCACGCCTCGCTCAGCTCATACTCGAAACGCGCCGTCGCTGTCTCGCGAATGCCCACGCTTTTGGCCCAGGGCTCGTCCAGGCGCTTGTCATAATCGATGTCCACCGGATGTCCATTGCGGAACACTGTGCCCCGGTCAAACGGATTGGAATATTCGTTGTACTCATAACTCAAATTCAACGAAGCCCGCTCACCCGTCCAGGCCAGCGAAGGCGCGACCAGAGTGCTCTCGTTGACCCCGTAGTTGCGCCAGTAATCTTCATGTTTGCGCTCGGCAATCAAGCGATACGCCAACCCTGTGTCTCCCAACGGCCCGGTGGTATCCAGGGCCATGGTGCCGCCGCCTTCGCTGTAGCCCGAGCCGCTCAGCGTGGTGCCCTGGGTATATTCGGGCTTCTTGCTGATCACGTTGATCAGGCCGCCCGGCTCCAGCGCGCCATACAGCAACGAGGCCGGCCCCTTGAGCACCTCGACCCGCTCGGTGGTGGCGCTGAAATTGTGCCCCAGGTTCGAGCGCACGCCATCGCGCAGGATCGAGCCATCGTCGTTGGTACCAAAGCCGCGCTTGACCAGTGAGTCCCGCGAGCCGCCCAGGGTGTTGCCCTGGCTGACACCGCTGACGAATTTCATCGCATCGTTCAGCGAGCGCACCTGATAGTCATCCAGGGTCTGCTGGGTGACGACATTGATGGACTGCGCCTCTTCCTTGATCGGTACATCGCTCTTGCTCGCCGTGCTGGCTTGCGATGCCGTGTAACCCTCCTCCTGAGTGATGCGGGTGCCCTGGATATCCGTGGTGGGCAGCTCAAGGGAATCCTGCGCCCACAAGGGGCTGGCGATGAGGCAGCAGGACAGCGTGGGCAGCACACGCTTGAAGAATGCGCTGCGGTTGGCGAAAGGGATGGAACGCTTCAAGAAAGGGCACTCATGGGAGGGGACGTTAATGAGAGCGAATATACTTTGAGAATAATTCCCAGTAAATCTTTTCCATCAAACCCATCGCCTTCCAACCCTATGAATCGGGCCGACTTTTGCAGAGTGATATCAAATAGCCCTTCACCGCCTAAAGCTTTGGCGCTTTCGGTCGAATGTATTCCATTAAAAGATTTTTCCGCCCAGGAGCGACGGTATGCAGACGTTAAAGGACTTGTACGAGTCTATCGAAATGCGTTTTTTCGATACCCTCACTAAAAAGCTGTCGAGCCTTTTTCTACTGGTCGTGGTCAGCGGGTTGCTGTACTGGGTCGCCCTCAGCGCCCGTGCGGACATCGTGCTGCAGTTGCGCAATGCCCAATTGGACGCCGCCTTGCTGGGACAGATCGAGGGGCGACTCGACAGCCTGACCCACGCGCTGCTGTTCGGTACGTTACTGACGGCGGGCATGATCAGCTTCATGGTCTGGTACTTCCGCCATCTCATCGTGCGCCCGGTCACAGCCATGACCAAGGCCCTGGAGGAAATCGCCAACGGTGAAGGCGACCTGTCCAAGGACTTGCCCCTGGTGACCCACGACGAAATCCGCGTACTGGCAGGCACGTGCAACCGTTTCCTGGCCAAGCAGCGGGAAATCATCAGCAACGTCCAGGCCCTGACCGTACACATCGCCGTGGAATCGGCGCGTTCGCTCAAGAACATCAGCGATTCCAGTGACAGCGCTACCCACCAGGCACGCTTCGCCAAGGAAGTGATGGACCAGAGCAACAGCGCCGTTGGCCGCATCGAGGAAGTCTCGCGCCAGACCCAGGGCATCTCCAGCACCACCGCCCAGAACCTGAGCATGGCCCGCGACTCCTACGCCGAGTTGCTCGAAGTGACCGGCAACATCAGCGAAATCTCCAGCAGCCTCAACGAGTTCGCCACGCTGGTGAACGCCTTGAACCAGCGCTCCTCGAGCATCAAGTCCATCGTCGGGTTGATCCAGCAGATCTCCGCCCAGACCAACCTGCTGGCGCTCAACGCCGCCATCGAAGCCGCCCGGGCCGGCGAAAGCGGCCGAGGCTTCGCCGTGGTGGCCGATGAGGTGCGGACCCTGGCGCAGAACGTCAGCCGGGCCACCGACGATATCTCCCGCAACATCGACGCCATGCTGGAAGAAGTCAGCTCCACCCATCAACAGACCACCCAGATCAGCCACAGCGCCCGGGAAACCCAGAAAGTCGTGGAGCGCGCCTCCGGCCATTTCGAAAGCATGATCGGCGACTTCGAGTCCACCAATGGCAAGCTGGCGGACATCGCCGAGCATATCCAGCAGTTCGCCGATGCCAACACCGGCATCAACGAGCGAGTCACCCAGATCCACGCCGACAGCCAGTCCATCGATCAGCGCATGCAGCATTCGGCGACCGCCACCCGCGACCTGTCCGGCGTGGCCGAGCGGGTGCAGGCGTTGCTGGGCCGCTTCGTGCTCGGCCATGGCAAGCTGGACGCCGCCATCACCCGGGCCAGCGAATGCCGGGACACCCTTCAGGTCCGCCTGCAGGCACTGCTGGACGAGGGGCTCGATCTGTTCGACCAGAGTTACCAGCTGATCCCGGGCACCGATCCCAAGCAGTACATGACCCGCTACACCGAACGCTTCGCCCAGGTCTGCCAGGAAGCCTGCGACACCCTCACCCGCAGCACGCCGGGGGGCAAGGTTTCGTTCATTGTCGACAGCAAGGGGTATTGCCCGGTGAACAACAGCTGGGTTTCGAAGCCACCGACCGGCGACCGGGCGGTGGATCTGCCGGTGTGCCGCAACAAGCGAATCTTCAACGACCCCATTGGCCTGCGTGCGGCAGGCAACGTCCAGCGCTTCCTGCTGCAGACCTACCTGCGCGATACCGGGGAAATCATGACCGAGATCGACGTCCCGTTCTTCTTTGGCGGTCGTCACTGGGGCAACTTGCGCGTGGGCTTCGATGCGGCGGTGTTGCTGGCGGAGTGAAGGTGCGCTTACACGCCCCCCTCCCCCGGAAACGACTGATGTTGGGGGGAAGTCTGCTCACGAAGCGGTGGATCAGCGACATCATCGTCAGCCGACCCACTGCCATCGCGAGCAGGCTCGCTCCCACAAGGGTTGCATCATCCGCCGGCAATCAGCGGTTCAACAGCACTTGGGCCCGGCCTTGCCGCCGTAGCGGGCTTCCTGGCGTTCGCGGAAGAACGCCTCGTAGTCCATCAGCGGCTTGTCCGGGTGCTTGGTTTGCATGTGCTCGACGTAGTTGTCGTAGTCGGGCATGCCGACCATCAGGCGGGCGGCCTGACCGAGGTATTTACCGAGGCGACTCAAGTCATTGAACATCGTTGCAATCCTCTGGTTACGCGTCCGGCAGGGCCTGGAATGGCGCTTCTTTGTCCGTGCGCTCTTTCGTGCCCCAGGCGGCGATGCCGACCTTGAGCGCGTAGAACAGGATGCTGAAGACCACGAACAGGAACAGCACCGTCAGCGTGGCGTTGGTGTAGGCGTTGAACACCACGTGCTGCATCTGCTCCACGCTCTTGGCCGGGGCCAGGACCTGGCCGGCGGCCAGGGCATCGTTGT
The DNA here is from genome assembly GCF_900101215.1 of Pseudomonas sp. NFACC32-1. NCBI lineage: Bacteria > Pseudomonadati > Pseudomonadota > Gammaproteobacteria > Pseudomonadales > Pseudomonadaceae > Pseudomonas > Pseudomonas sp. NFACC32-1. Next base: position 292 of record NZ_FMUL01000026.1, on the reverse strand, counting down.
ACTTGCGCGCCAGGGCCAGGAAGCCGATCGCCGGGTTGGCGTCGAACAGCTTGATCAGGCCCGCGGTGGTGGTGCAGATCAGCAGCCACGTCGCCGGCAGCAGCGTGACCCAGACGTAGCGCTGGCGCTTCATCTTGATCAGCACCACGGTACCGAGCATCAGGGCGATCCCCGCCAGCATCTGGTTGGAGATGCCGAACAGCGGCCACAGGGTGTTGATGCCACCCAGCGGGTCGATCACGCCCTGGTACAGCAGGTAGCCCCACAGTGCCACGCAACCGGCGGTGGCGAT
>NZ_FMUL01000014.1:0-162639 GCF_900101215.1 Pseudomonas sp. NFACC32-1 | reverse complement strand
GCGCCGTTGCTCAAAGTGACGGTGACTGGTGTTTGGGCCGGGTTGGTCAGCGTAGCGGTATAGGTGATCTGGCCGCCTTCGGTAACGGTATTGCCTGCGGTCAATGTCACCGTGGTGGTGTCGACCGTGTCGGTGATCTGGGTCACGGCCGGGGTGGTCGGCAGGGTCACGGCGATGCCGCTGCCGCCGGTGGTGCCGGTGACGGTTACGCTGATCTGGCTGGGGTCGTTGTAGACGGTGTCATTGGGCGCCAGTGGAACGTTGACGCTACCGGTGGTCTGGCCGGCGGCGATGATGATGACCGAGCCGTTGGAGAGCGTGATGGTCAGGTCGGTCTGCGGAGCCTGGGTAACGGTCGCGGTGTAGACCAGTACGCCGCCGGCTTCGGTCAAGGTCGGCGTGGCGCTGAGGGTCAGGGTCGAATCGAGCAGTGTATTGGCGGTGGTGTCAGCGCTGGTGTCGATACCGGTGGTGTCATTGTCCGCGGCGGCGGCAGCGCTCAAGCCTTCGGTCGGGAAGCCTACGGTTGGGTCGACGCTGCCAGCCGTGGCATCCAGCACCACGAAGCTGTGACTGCCGCCGGCACTGCCGCCAGCGCTCGCTTCGCCGGCGCCGGCCGCGGTCGCTTCGAGGGCAGTCGTGGGGTCGACACCTGCGGCGATGGCTTGTTGCAACTCTTCTACAGAAGGCGCGGCCTGGGCTGTGGCTTGAGCCAGGTCGGTGGAGGAATCCGGCGCATTGGCGCTCCACTGAGTGTCGCGGCCCAGGTCCAGGGTGCGGCCGTCGGCCAGGTCCAATGTGACGGCCCCGGCAGGGCCTGTGCCCAACTGGTCGCCGGTGTACAGGCGATCACCTTCAATGAGTACACGCCGGATGCCCTCGGGGGATACGGCGAAAACCTGACCAACAATGCTTTTGACGACGGCAACAACACTGCTCATTGAAGACTCTCCGGGTGCCACGCTGTGTAGACTTCCATGGACCCGGCAGCTTGTGGCTGAAGTGGTCTGGACGTTTTTTCGATTCAGTAGAAGAAATATTTTGACGCGTTAAATCGTCAATATCTTGGCTTGTTTTTTCATTTTATTTGTTCATGCCAAACTATTGACCTTCTGCGGGCCATCCTAAACAATCAATCCAGTAATGTCACATTGATATTTAAGCGGCGGCCTGTTCTTTCGGTGCAAGATTCAGTACCTGTTTCGAACTTTCCGACATACGGTCATTCCGGTTGCCATCATCCGATGCAGCGCCACGTTTCGCTGTGATCCACGACAAGAGTTTCGGGAAATTTCCAACCATGCGTTCGCATCTGCTCAAGGCTTTACCTTTCGCCCTCGCCGCCAGTTTCGTACAAGCACAAACCTTGCCGCAGGCCATGCAACAGGCGCTGGATGTCCATCCTGAAATCCAGGCCGGTGTTAATAGTCGGCTTGCGGCGGACTACCAGCTCAAGGCGGCCAAGGGCGGTTACCTGCCTCGGGTGGACCTGGCAGCCGGTTATGGCCGTGAAGGTACCGACAGCGTCACGACCCGCTCCGGCAGCTCCAATCATTGGGAAACGCTCAACCGCAGTGAGTCGAGCCTGCGCCTGACGCAAATGGTTTTTGACGGTTTTGCGACGTCCAGCGAAGTGGGGCGTCAACAAGCCAACGTCAACTCCCGTGCCTATTCCCTGCTGGACGCTTCCGAGCGCACCGGGTTGACCGTGGCCCAGGTCTACCTGGATGTGCTGACCCGTCGCGAGTTCGTGCGCCTGGCCGAGGAAAACCTCAAGAGCCACGAGCGGATCTTCGACCAGATCAAATTGCGCACCTCCCGTGGCGTGGGCAGCGGTGCCGACCTGGACCAGGCCGAAGCGCGCATGGCCCAGGCTCGCAACAACCTGATCACCGAACAGACCAACCTGGCGGATGCCGAGACCAACTACCTCAGCGCCGTGGGCCAACTGCCGGACCAGCTGGAGCGCCCTGCCGACTTTCTGGCGCTGTTGCCGGCCGACCTGACCGAAGCCCGTGCCCAGATGCTGGAAAACAGCCCGGTGCTGCGTTCCGCCGAAGCGGATATCGCCGCTGCCGAGAAGCAGTACGAAGCCGCCAAGTCGAGCTTCTACCCACGCTTCGACGCCGAACTGGGCCGCACCGCCGACAATGACCTGGACGGCCAGAACGGCCATAACAACGAGTGGCAGGCCATGCTGCGCATGCGCTTCAACCTGTACGCCGGCGGCAGCAACAAGGCGGACCTGGAGTCCAAGTCCTATCTGTCCAACCAGGCCCTGGATATCCGCAACAACGCGCTGCGCCAACTGAATGAAGAGTTGGGCCTGGCCTGGAACGCGCTGAACAATGCCAACGCCCAGGTGCCGATCGCCCAGCAATACGTGGACCGCAGCACGGCCGTGCGCACTGCCTACCAGAAGCAGTTCAGCCTCGGCGAGCGGACCCTGCTCGATCTGCTGGACAGCGAAAACGAGCTGTTCAGCGCCTCGCGCCGGTTGGCAGAGATCAAGAACGTCCAGCTGTTCACCCAGTACCGCATCAAGGCCACCATGGGCCAGTTGCTGAAAAGTCAGGGGGTGGTCGCGCCGTTGGCATCGGTTGTGCAAACCGACATGAAACCCAAGGTTCAGTTGCCTGGGATGAATTGAGTCTTCCTTTCCGTTTCGATCAGTAAAGAGTGCCCAGCGTGGAATCAGAAGTCAGTCGAGTCGAACTCATCCACGATCCACGCGCGCTGCATGACGACCCCTTGCTGGACGGATTGTTGGCGCTCTGCATGCTGCATCAGAAACCCGCCAGCGCGGCGATGCTCACCACCGGCCTGCCGTTGCCCAAGCAGCGGTTGAGCGTCGAATTATTGTCGCGTGCGGCGGCCCGTGCCGGTTTGCAGGGCCGGGTGCTGCAGCGCCGGCTCGAACAGATCCCGACCATTGCCATGCCGGCGCTCCTGCTGCTCAAGGAAGGGCGCAGCGCCGTGCTGCTGGGCTGGACGGAGGATGACCAGGCGCGACTGCTGCTCAGCGAAAGCGACGGTGGCGAAGTGGCGGTCAGCCGTGAACTGCTGGCCGACGACTACAGCGGCAAGGTCTTCTTTGCCCAACCCCAACATAAATTTGACGTGAACCACGGCACCCTCATCCCTCGGGCGCGTTCGTGGTTCCGCGACACCCTCAAGCGTTCCCGCTGGCTGTATGCCGATGCCATCGCCGCCAGCCTGCTGATCAACATCATCGCCATGGCGGCGCCGTTGTTCGTCATGAACGTCTATGACCGGGTGGTGCCGAACCAGGCCGAGGCGACCCTGTGGGTACTGGCTATCGGTATCACCGGCGCCTACGTGTTCGACCTGATCCTGAAAATGCTGCGCAGCCTGTGCCTGGACCTGGCCGGCAAGAAAACCGACCTGATCATTTCGGCAACGCTGTTCGAGCGCATCGTCGGCATGGCGATGAAATACCGCCCGGCACGGGTCGGCAGCTTCGCCCAGAACATCCACGAGTTCCAGAGCCTGCGGGACTTCCTCGCGTCGCTGACCCTCACCAGCCTGATCGACCTGCCGTTCACCCTGTTGATCCTGATGGTCATCGCGATCATCGGTGGACACCTGGTGTGGATTCCGGTCGTGGCGTTCCCGCTGGCCCTGTTGATCGGCTACGCCTTGCAGAAGCCCCTGGTGGCGACCATGGAGCGGACCATGGCCCTGGGCGCCGAGCGGCAGTCCAGTCTGATCGAAACCCTGGCCGGCCTGGATGCGGTGAAGGTCAACAACGCCGAGAGCGAGCGCCAGTACCAGTGGGAGCAGACCATCGGTACCCTCAGTCGCCTCGAGCTGCGCGTGAAGATGCTGTCCGGGCTGGCGATGAATATCACCTTGCTGATCCAGCAACTGGCCGGCGTGGTCATGATCGTCTTCGGCGTCTACCTGATCATCGCCGGCAACCTGAGCATGGGTGGGCTGGTCGCCTGCTACATGCTCAGCGGTCGCGCACTCAGTCCGTTGGCTTCGCTGTCGGGCCTGCTGACCCGCTACCAGCAGGCGCGGGTGACCATGACATCCGTCGACCAGATGATGGAACTGCCCCAGGAGCGCAACTTCGACGAGCGTCCGCTCAGCCGCAAGGTCCTGCAGGGGGCCATCGAATGCCGCCAGTTGAATTTCACCTACCCCAACCAGCAGAACGCCGCGCTGAAGAACATCAACCTGGTGATCAAGCCCGGCGAGAAAATCGGCATCATCGGTCGCAGCGGCTCGGGCAAGAGCTCCCTGGCCAAGTTGCTCGTGGGCCTTTACCAGCCGGACGACGGCGCTCTGCTGGTGGACGGCGTGGACATTCGCCAGATCGATGTCAGCGAGTTGCGCTACAACGTCGGCTACGTGCCCCAGGATATCCAGCTGCTGGCCGGTACCCTGCGGGACAACCTGACGTCCGGCGCCCGTTACGTCGAGGACGAACTGGTGCTCCAGGCCGCCGAGCTGGCGGGTGTGCACGAGTTCGCACGCCTGCATCCACAGGGCTATGAACTGCAAGTGGGTGAGCGCGGCCAGAACCTCTCCGGTGGCCAGCGCCAGAACGTCGCCCTGGCTCGCGCGCTGCTGCTCAACCCTCCCATCCTGCTGCTGGACGAACCCACCAGTGCCATGGACAACACCGGCGAAGAACGCTTGAAACAGCGCCTGGCCGCCGTGGTGGAAAACAAGACGGTGCTGCTGGTGACGCACCGGGCATCCCTGCTGTCGCTGGTGGATCGCCTGCTGGTGGTCGACCGCGGCCAGATCCTGGCCGACGGCCCGAAAGCTGCCGTGATGGAAGCGTTGAAGAAGGGGCAGATCAGTGTTGCTTAAGTCAGGTTTCAAGGATTCCGTGGGCCGCTATTTCAAAGGCTCCGCCTCGCTGCACGGCCAGCCCCTGCCGGAAGTGAACAAGGCCCTGATCGAGGACGCCCCGCGGGTGGTGCGTCTGACGATCTGGGGCATCATCGGCTTCTTCGTGTTCCTGGTGCTGTGGGCCAACTTCGCCGTGGTCGACGAAGTGACCAAAGGCGACGGCAAGGCGATCCCGTCGTCCAAGATCCAGAAAATCCAGAACCTGGAAGGCGGTATCGTCGCCGAGCTGTTCGTCAAGGAAGGTCAGATCGTCGAGGCCGGTGCGCCTCTGATTCGCCTGGATGACACGCGGTTCGTCTCCAACGTGGGCGAAACCGAGGCCGATCGGCTGTCCATGCTGTTGCGGGTCGAGCGCCTGAGCGCCGAGGTCGACGATCGGCCGCTGAACTTCCCGCCCGACGTGCTCAAGGCCGTGCCGGGCCAGGCCGCCAGCGAGGAATCGCTGTACATCAGTCGGCGCCAGCAATTGCACGATGAAATTGGCGGTTTGCAGGAACAGTTGGTCCAGCGCCAGCAGGAATTGCGCGAGTTCATTTCCAAGCAGGCGCAGTACCGTTCCGCCCTGGCCTTGCAGCGCCAGGAAATCAACATGTCCGAGCCGCTGGTGGCCCAGGGTGCGGTGTCGCCGGTGGAAGTGCTGCGACTCAAGCGCGCCGAAGTCGAAACCCGTGGACAACTGGACGCCACGACGCTGGCGATTCCCCGTGCCGAATCGGCGATCAAGGAAGTGCAGCGCAAGATCGACGAGACTCGCGGCAAATTCCGTAGCGAAGCCCTGACCCAGCTCAACGAGGCGCGCACCGACCTGAACAAGGCCCAGGCCACCGGCAAGGCCCTGGAAGACCGGGTGAGCCGCACCCTGGTCACCTCGCCGGTGCGGGGTATCGTCAACAAAATGCTGGTGAACACCATCGGCGGGGTCATCCAGCCCGGCAGCGACCTGGTGGAGATCGTGCCGCTGGACGACACCATTCTGGTGGAAGCGAAAATCCGTCCCCAGGACATTGCCTTCCTGCATCCGGGCCAGGACGCCACCGTGAAATTCACCGCGTACGACTACACCATCTACGGTGGGCTGAAAGCCAAGCTGGAGCAGATCGGCGCCGACACCATCACCGATGAAGACAAGAAAACCACCTACTACATCATCAAGCTGCGCACCGAACGCAGCCACCTGGGCACACCTGAAAAACCCTTGCTGATCATCCCTGGGATGGTGGCTTCGGTGGACATCATCACCGGCAAGAAAACCGTGCTCAGCTACCTGCTCAAGCCGATTATCAAGGCCCGGTCCGAGGCGCTGCACGAGCGGTAGAAACCCAATGACTCGGGCCGGCGCTATCTGTGTGGCGAGGAACTCATCCCCTCGCCACAGGCAGGGCAGTGAAAACTCTAAGCCATATCGTTATTCATTAACGGTATTTAAATTTAAATTCTTATAGCTTTAAAGTCATCCACCTGCGTACCTGCCGACCAATCGGCGCGCCGCACGACACAAACCAACACGGTAACGCCGTGAGTTTTGATCGAGTGCGCGCCTGTTCGAGCGCGCCGTGCGTGGGAGTGATGTATGCCAGCCGTTTCCTATTCTTCGGATTCCCCTACACCAGTCGCCGCGAGCATCGCGTCGCAGACCTTCGAAATTCGTCCATTCATCGAAGCCGTCGGCGCCGAAATCATCGGGCTGGACCTGTCCCGGCCGATCAACGACCAGGACTTTGCCCGTATCCATCGTGCCCACCTGGACCATCATGTGGTGGTGTTTCGCGACCAGCACATCACCCCCGAACAACACATCGCTTTCAGCCGTCGGTTTGGCGTGCTGCAGATCCATGTGCTCAAGCAGTTCCTCCTGGCCGGGCATCCGGAAATCCTCATCGTTTCCAACATCATCGAAAACGGCCAATCCATCGGCCTCGGGGATGCCGGCAAATTCTGGCATTCGGACCTCTCCTATAAAGCGCTCCCCAGCCTGGGCTCGATGCTGCACGCCCAGGAGCTGCCAAGCGAAGGCGGCGACACACTGTTCGCGGATATGCACAAGGCCTGGGAAGGCCTGCCCGAGGCGTTGCGCAAGGCAGTGCAAGGACGCTCGGCGGCGCACTCCTACACGGCGCGCTACAGCGAAACCAGATTCGAAGGCAACTGGCGGCCCTCGCTGACACCGGAGCAACTGGCCCAGGTCGCCGAAGTCGTGCATCCCATCGTCCGTACCCACCCGGAAACCGGGCGCAAGGCGCTGTTCGTCAGCGAAGGCTTCACCACCCGCATCGTCGGTTTGCCGGAGGATGAGAGCAAGGCGCTGCTGGCCGAGCTGTATGCCCATAGCGTGCTGCCGCAAAACGTCTATCGCCATCAATGGCAGCCCCACGACCTGGTGTTCTGGGACAACCGCTCGCTGATCCACCTGGCCGCCGGTTGCCCCAGTCATCTGCGCCGCAAGCTGTATCGCACCACCATCCAGGGCGACGCCCCTTTCTGATCGGCTGCGCCTGGCGCAAAGAAGCTGGAGAATCATCATGTCCAAACGTATCGCTTTCGCACCGCTGGCCGCAGCCATCGGCCTGGGGTTCAGTTTGCTGGCCGCCAGCCTGGTCTCCCCCGCCCGAGCCCATGCCGAGGGCGAGATTCGGATCGCCGAACAGTTCGGGATCGTTTACTTGCTGCTGAACGTGGTTCGCGATCAGCAACTGATCGAGAAGTATGGCAAGCAGCAAGGGATCGACATCAAGGTCGACTGGACCCAGTTGTCCGGCGGCGCGGCAGTCAATGACGCGTTGTTGTCGGGTTCCATCGACATTGCCGGAGCCGGCCTCGGGCCTCTGCTGACCATCTGGGACCGCACCCGTGGCAAGCAGAACGTCAAGGCCGTGGCTTCCCTGGGCAACTTTCCCTATTACCTGTTGAGCAACAATCCCAAGGTCAAGACCATCGCCGACTTCACCGAGCAAGACCGCATCGCGGTCCCTGCGGTGGGGGTGTCGGTGCAGTCGCGGATCCTGCAGTACGCCGCCGCGAAGCAATGGGGCGACAAGGAATTCAACCGCCTCGACAAATACACCCTGGCGGTGCCGCACCCGGACGCAACGGCGGCGCTGATTGCCGGCGGCACGGAGTTGACCGGGCATTTTTCCAACCCGCCGTTCCAGGACCAGGCCCTGCAAAACCCTGGCGTCCATGTGGTGCTCAATTCCTATGACGTACTTGGGCCGAATTCGCCCACGGTGCTGTTCGCCACCGAAAAATTCCGTGATGAAAATCCGAAAACCTATCGGGCATTCGTCCAGGCGCTGACCGAGGCGGCGGAGTTTGCCCAGAAGGACAAGGGCGCGGCGGCGGATACGTACCTGAGGGTGACCAAGGCCAAGATCGACCGGGCGGCCTTGCTGAAGATCATCGACAACCCGCAGATCGAATTCACCGTCAATCCGAAGAATACCTATCCGCTGGCCGAATTCCTGTTCCGTGTCGGTGCGATCAAGAACAAGCCCGCGTCGTGGGAAGACTACTTCTTCCAGGACGCCAAGCCGCTGCAGGGGAGCTGATAGCCATGAACGCGTTGTTGCAAGGCCACGCGGCCAGCACTCCCGTTTCCACTGGCACAGCACTGTTGTCGGTGGACAACGTCAGCCTGGAATATCGCACCCCGCAGCGCGTGGTGCGGGCCACCCATCAAGTGAGTTTCGAAGTCGATCCGGGGGACCGGTTTGTCCTGCTCGGGCCGTCCGGCTGCGGCAAGTCCACCTTGCTCAAGGCCGTTGGCGGTTTCATCGCGCCGTGCGAAGGCGAGATTCGCTTGCAGGGCCAAACCGTCAGCGCGCCGGGGCCGGACCGGATCGTGGTGTTCCAGGAGTTCGATCAGCTGCCGCCGTGGAAAACCGTCAAGCAGAACGTGATGTTCGCGCTGTTGGCGTCAGGCACCCTGAAGCGTCGTGAGGCCGAGGAGCGGGCCCTGCATTATCTGGACAAGGTCGGTTTGGCAGCGTTTGCCGATGCCTACCCCCACACCTTGTCCGGCGGTATGAAGGCCCGGGTTGCCATTGCCCGGGCGCTGGCGATGCAGCCGAAGATCCTGTTGATGGACGAGCCCTTCGCCGCCCTCGATGCCCTGACCCGCCGCAAGATGCAGGAAGAACTGCTGCTGCTCTGGGAAGAGGTGCGCTTCACGCTGCTGTTCGTCACCCACTCCATTGAAGAGGCCCTGGTGGTGGGCAATCGCATCCTCTTGCTGTCACCGCATCCGGGACGGGTGCGGGCGGAGGTTCACAGCCATCAATATGGCTTGCACAGCCTCGGCGGCGAAGCGCTCCAGCATACGGCGCGGCGTATCCATGGGGTGTTGTTCAACGACGGCCCGGCGGTACAGATCGAACGTGACCTGGATTTCGCCGACATCCGTATCGCCTATTGAGGAGCTTTGCATGAGCCATTCAGCGCCTGCGCGCGAAGAGTACGAAATCGATCTGCAGCCGTTGACCCACGTGCCGCTGGAACGGGAGTTGCCCTTGGGGCAGCGGCTCTGGCAGCAGGGCTGGCTGCGTAAAAGCCTGATCCTGTTGCTGCTGGCGGTGGTGTGGGAGGGTGTGGCCCGTTATCAGAGCAACGACCTGCTGCTGCCAGGCTTCCTGCAAACCGCCGACGCGCTGTACGACGGTCTGCTCAGCGGCGAGCTGTTGAGCAAGGTGTGGCTTTCCCTGGTAGTGCTGATCAAGGGCTACCTGCTGGGCATCGTCCTGGCGTTCGGCCTGACCACGCTGGCGGTGTCGACACAACTGGGGCGCGATCTGCTCAGCACCCTGACCTCGATGTTCAACCCGCTGCCCGCCATCGCCCTGTTGCCATTGGCCTTGCTGTGGTTCGGCCTGGGGCAGAACAGCCTGATTTTCGTGCTGGTGCATTCGGTGCTGTGGGCCCTGGCCTTGAACATGTACGCGGGGTTTCTCGGCGTGTCCGACACGCTGCGCATGGCCGGGCGCAACTACGGGCTCAAGGGCCTGCGTTTCGTGCTGTACATCCTGATCCCGGCGGCGCTGCCATCGATCCTCGCCGGGCTGAAAATCGGCTGGGCCTTCGCCTGGCGCACCCTGATCGCCGCCGAACTGGTATTTGGCGCCACCAGCGGCAAGGGCGGCCTGGGTTGGTACATCTTCCAGAACCGCAACGAGCTGTACACCGATAAGGTGTTTGCCGGGTTGGCGGTGGTGATTCTGATCGGCCTGCTGGTGGAGAACCTGGTGTTCGACAGCCTGGAGCGGGTGACGGTGAAGCGCTGGGGGATGCAGCGTTGATCGGTGGGTGGATAAACCCTGTGGCGAGGCAACCTGCTCCCCTGGCCTGCGGAGCAAACTGCCTCGCCACAGGTATCTGGCGTGCCTGGGCTCGCGATAGCGGCCCTCAATTCACCGCAGGAACGTCACGACGGCTGCGCTTCAAGCCGATCCATCGCCCGCTCCACCAACAGATGCACCCCCTCGGCCATGCGGCTGATCGCCAGGACGACGCTGCGGCGACTGCCTTCAACGTCATCCGCCAGATTGGCGGCGATGGCGCTGATGGACAGCAGGTCTTCGGAGGCATTGGCCAGCAGGGTTTCGGTGTCGATGTGCGGGGCGACCATGAAAAGGTGGGCGGCTTGGGTTTTGCCCGCGGCTTCTTCGGCCGTTTTGGGATTGAGGTAGTAGTCGAGGGCGCGCTCGGCGGCTTCGTCGAGTTTTTTGGTTTTCGCGGCGTTGTCGGAGAGGAAGCCAGGATCTTCTGGCGGGTTAGGTGTCACTTTGAACATGTCGTGTAGCTCCGTCTGTGCTGTTGGAACTGACACTCTTTCGCTTGCACGCAAATGAGGTGGCAGTTGTACGTAGGTGTGCAAGACCGGGCAGACGGAACCCCGGCAGATTTCTCCTTGCGAAAAAATCTCCCACGCACAACCGCCATAAAGAAGCTTTGATCAAGACTGATAGCGATGTGCGACGTCTTTTACCCGGACTTGCACGTCCGTGTCACCGTTTTTTCAGTGACAAACCCAGACTAGCGATGGGCTCCAAGCCGGACAAGTTCACCGATATCGCTACAACTTGAGGGAAATCTCCTAGGACCAGTTGTGCCCATGCAGCGTCGAACCTGAGCGATTGGCTGACGAGGTGCAGCGAAAGAGCCGGCGAAGCCTGGTTCTGCTAGCATTGCGTCTGGCTCAACTCCCGTCAGATGTGAGTGCGCAGAATGCAGCTTCCGGACATGAACCTGTTGGTCGCCCTCGATGCCTTGCTCGATGAGGGCAGTGTGGTCGGGGCCGCGCGGCGGATGAACCTCAGCCCCGCCGCCATGAGCCGTACCCTGACGCGGATCCGCGAGGCCATCGGCGACCCGATCCTGGTGCGCGCCGGCCGGGGCCTGGTGCCCACGCCCAAGGCGCTGGCGTTGCGTGAGCAGGTGCGCGACGTGGTGGAGCAGGCGGCCCTGGTGTTTCGCTCGGCCGATGCCGTGGACCTGGGCACCCTGCGGCGGCGCTTCAGCATCCGGGCCAATGACTTCTTCGTCGGTGTATATGGCGGCAGGCTGTTCGATACCCTCGAGCGTCAGGCGCCCCATTGCGAGTTGCGCTATGTGCCCGAAGGCGATGGCGACGACGAAGCCCTGCGCGAAGGTCGCATCGACCTGAACATCAGCAACACCCGGCCAGTCATGCCTGAGGTGAAAGTGCAGAACCTGTTTTCCACGCACTTCGTCGGCCTGGTGCGTGAAGATCATCCACTGCTCGACGGCGAGATCACGGCCGAACGATTCGCCGGCTTTTCCCATATCAGCATGTCCCGGCGCGGTATCGCCCGGGGGCCTATCGACACGGCGCTCAATGCCTTGGGCCTGGAACGCCGGGTGGCGGTCATCGCGCCGAGTTTCCATGCCGCGATGTTCGCCTTGCCCGATTCCGACCTGATCCTGCCGGTGCCCAAGGAAGCCCTGCTGAGCATCAAGCGCCTGGGCCTGCGCCTGCGTTCGTTTACCCTGCCGATTCCGTTGCCCACCCTGATGCTCACCCAGGCCTGGCATCCTCGCTACGACAACGACCCCGCCCACCGTTGGCTTCGGGAAACCCTCAAGGCCTGTTGCGAGGAAACCTGGCTGGAGGCGCAGCCTGCCTAGCCCGTGACGGGCCTGCGTGCGGGCCGGTCTGGGCGGTGTTGTGCTGAGCAAAGGGACCTTCGGGGGCGAGGCGTCTGATGGTTGCGTCCGGTGCACTTATAAGTTTCCGATAAGTCACTTTTTGTCAGTCATCGCACTTTTTAAACTGCTTCGCAATTTCATTCCAGAGTGCCCACGCTTCATGACATCCCTCACGACCACGGCGATACCCGCGGCGCCAGCCGTGCCGTCGGCGTTCGGCCCGCGAATCGTCATCGGCCTGGTGGGTGTACTGCTGGCGGTGCTGGTCTCGGGCCTGAATGAAATGGTGACCAAGGTCGCCCTGGCCGATATCCGTGGGGCGATGGCCATCGGGTACGACGAGGGCACCTGGCTGGTGGCGTGCTACGCCGCCACGTCGGTGGCGGCCATGGCGTTCGCCCCGTGGTGTTCGGTGACTTTTTCACTGCGCCGCTTCACCCTGTGGGCCATCGGCCTGTTCGCTCTCCTGGGCGTGCTGTGCCCCTTCGCGCCGGACTATGAAAGCCTGTTGGTGCTGCGCACGTTGCAGGGCCTGGCGGGCGGTGCATTGCCGCCGATGCTGATGACCGTCGCCCTGCGTTTCCTGCCGCCCGGTGTGAAGCTCTATGGCCTGGCCGGCTATGCCCTGACCGCCACGTTCGGTCCCGGACTGGGCACGCCCCTGGCCGGCCTGTGGACCGAATTTTTCGGCTGGCAATGGACGTTCTGGCAAATCATCGTGCCTTGCCTGGTCGCCATGGTGGCGGTGGCCTACGGCCTGCCCCAGGACCCGTCGCGCCTGGAGCGCCTCAGGCAGTTCAACTGGCGTGGCCTGCTGCTGGGTTTTCCGGCGATCTGCATGTTGGTGATCGGCGTGCTGCAAGGCAACCGGCTCGATTGGTTCGAATCGAACCTGATCTGCACCTTGCTGGGGGGCGGGTTGGGGTTGCTGGTGCTGGTCATGCTCAACGAATGGTCGCAGCCGGTGCCGTTCTTCAAGTTGCAGATGCTGGGCATACGCAACCTGACGTTTGCCCTGGTGACGCTGGCCGGTGTGTTGGTGGTATTGCTGGCGGTGATCATCATTCCGTCCAGCTACCTGGCCCAGGTCCAGGGTTATCGACCGGCGCAGACCGCGCCCGTCATGCTGCTGATGGCTTTGCCGCAATTGCTGGCGCTGCCGCTGGTGGCGGCGTTGTGCAATGTGCGCTGGGTCGATTGCCGTTGGGTGCTGGGGATCGGCCTGGGCATGCTGGCGCTGTCCTGCATCGGCGGGTCGCAGTTGACCTCGGCCTGGATCCGCGACGATTTCTATGGCTGGCAACTGTTGCAGATTTTCGGTCAGCCGATGGCGGTGCTGCCGTTGTTGATGCTCTCGACCGGCAGCATTTCGCCGATGGAGGGGCCGTTCGCCTCGGCCTGGTTCAATACGGTGAAGGGCCTGGCCGCGGTGATCGCCACCGGCGTGCTGGACGCGCTGACCACATCGCGCCTGCATTTCCATTCCACGATGCTGGTGGACAGTCTCGGCAATTCACCCCTGATGGACGCCAATTCCGCCGGGCTCGCCCATCGCCTGCACCAGCAGGCTGTGGTGCTGACTTCCTCCGATCTGTATCTGTGCATGGCGGGCGTCGCGCTCGTCCTGATCCTGCTTGTTTTCTGGCTGCCGACGCGGATCTACCCGCCTCGCGCGCCACGCTGAACCGAGGTCCTCATGACAATTCAAGGCAAGAAACCGGTTGCGCTCGCCGTTGCGGCGACTGTGGCGCTCGGTGCGCTGATCTACCTGCTGACGCCTGGCAAGCCCGCGCAGCAGAGCACCAACGACGCGTTCGTTTCGGCGGACTACACCCTGGTGGTGCCGCGCGTGGCGGGATTCATCAAGCAAGTGCTGGTGGAAGACAACGAGCAGGTCAAGGCCGGGCAATTGCTTGCGCTGATCGACGACCGTGACCTGCGTGCCGCGGCCCAGGCCGCCGACGCCCAGACCCAGGTTGCCCGCGCCGAGTTGGACAATGCCCGGGCGACCCTGGAGCGCCAGGCCTCGGTGATCGCCCAGGCCCAGGCCTCGGTGGTCGCCGCCAAGGCGCAAATGGCCTTTGCCGAGCATGAACGCAACCGTTACCAGCATCTGGCGGGCGTGGGTGCCGGTACTGTGCAGAACGCCCAGCAGGCCCAGACCCGGATCGACCAGGCCACGGCTCGGCTGGCCAATGCCACGGCGGTGCTGGCGGCCGAGCGTAAGCAGGTGGAAGTTCTCACCGCCCGGCGTGACGCCGCCGAAGGTGGGTTGAAGCGGGCGCTGGCTGCCCTGGAAATCGCCAGTTTCGAGCTGTCCTATACCCGCATCGTCGCGCCCCAGGATGGCATGGTGGGTGAGCGGGCGGTTCGGGTCGGTGCGTATGTGACCCCAGGCAGCAAGCTGCTGGCGGTGGTGCCGCTGGCCCAGGCCTATGTGGTGGGCAATTTCCAGGAAACCCAACTCGCCAATGTCCGGCCGGGCCAGCGTGTGGACGTGCGGGTCGACAGCTTCGGCGGTGAAACGCTGCAGGGACGCGTGCAGAGCATCGCCCCGGCGACCGGTGTGACCTTCGCTTCGGTCAAGCCGGACAATGCCACCGGTAATTTCACCAAGGTCGTGCAGCGCATACCCGTGAAGATTGTCCTGGACCCGGGCCAGCCCTTGGCCGAGCGGTTGCGGGTGGGGATGTCGGTCGAGGCGAATATCGATACGGCCAGTACGACGAACGAAGGGCGTGAGGTGACGCAGCGATGAAGGCGAGCACCCCCACGCCGCGTCATCGGTGCATGCTGGTCGTGCTGGCGGCTGCGCTGTCTGCCTGCAGCGTCGGTCCGGATTTCCAGCGCCCCGAGGCGCTGCAAATGGCCCAATGGTCGAAACCCGTCAACGCGGCCGCCAGCCAGGCGGTGCCCGCGCAGATGAACGAACGCTGGTGGGAGGTCTTCAACGACCCGACCCTGTCCGCGCTGACCCGTCGCGCCGTGGCCGAAAACCTTGATCTCAAGCTGGCTGGCAGTCGCTTGCAACAGAGCCGCGCCGCCCGTCAGGTGATCACCTCGGCGCAATACCCGAACAGTGCCGCCACCGCAGGTTATGGCCGCAAGCGCAACAGCGGGCAGGGGCTGAATGACCCCTCGGGCAATGACGGTGATTCGGCGTATAACTTGTGGGAAGCAGGGTTTTCCGCGTCATGGGAGCTGGACCTGTGGGGCCGGGTGCGCCGTGAAGCCGAAGCGGCGCAGGCGAACCTGGAAGTTGCGGAGAATGACCGTCGCGCAGTCTTGCTGGCGGTGCTCGCCGAGACCGCCCAGGACTATCTGCAGTTGCGCGGCGTGCAAAGCACCCGTGCCGTCACCGAGCAGAACCTCGGGGTGGCGCGCCACAGCCTGGAACTTACGCAGCTGCGCCTGGCCGATGGCGTTGCCACGGACCTGGATGTGGCTGAAGCGGCGGCCCAGGTCGCGACCATCGAGGCGCGCTTGCCTGCCCTGCAGCAGCGTCAGTCACAGCTGGTCAATGCGTTGAGCCTGTTGCTGGGGCAGCCACCGCAGGCATTGCAGGCCGAACTGTCAGCCGACGCCCCCATGCCCCAGGCGCCTCGGCAGGTCGCCATTGGCCTGCCGTCCCAACTCGCCGAGCGTCGCCCGGACATCCGCCAGGCCGAAGCCCGGCTGCACGCGGCCACGGCCAGCATCGGCGTGGCCAAGGGCGACTTCTATCCGCGTATTACCTTATCGGGCAACGTGGGCTCCCAGGCTTTGCAACTCGGCGATTTCGGCTCGTGGGGTTCGCGAGCATTCGGCATCGGCCCGCAGTTCAGCCTGCCGCTGTTCGATGGTGGTCGCCTGCGGGGCATGCTTGAACTGCGTGAGGCCCAGCAACAGGAAGCGGCGATCGCCTATCAGCAGACCGTGCTCAAGGCCTGGCATGAAATCGACGATCAACTGAGCGCCTACAACGCCAGTCAACTGCGCCGCGACAGCCTGGCCGAAGCCGTGCGCCAGAACCGGATCGCCCTGCGTACCGCACAACAACAATACGTGGAAGGCGTGGTGGACTTTGTCACCGTCCTCACGGTGCAAGGCGCGTTGCTGGCCACCCAGGAACAACTGGTGGAAAGCTCAACTGGCGTTTCCCTGGCCATGGTGGGGTTGTACAAGGCGCTGGGCGGTGGTTGGGAATCGGTGTATCCGGCGGCGAGTGTCGCTACCAATAATCCGGCTTGACGGCGGGGGCCTTGTGGGTGGGAACCCGATTGGGAAATTGATGGGATTGGAGCTCGTCGCAGGTGACGACCCGGCGCATCCAGTGGGCGTATTGTTTCAGGGAGCCTGGCGCGAGCCGTTTGGAGCCGGTCCGGTAGGGAAGTATCACGCCGATTCGCAAATGCGGAAAATCGTCTCGGATGGCGCTGAGCGCCGGAGCCATATCGGTATCGCCGGAAACCAGCACCAGTTGCTCGATTCGTTTTTCCCACGGCAACGTTTCTTGCCTTGAAGCGGTTCGATACATGCTGATTGCTATATGGACGTCCGTTTCCTTCTCTTCAAGCTTCCAGATAGCGACCGTATCCTGGCGTGAGGCACTGACCTTTCTACTGATAAAACGGGGGGCATTAGCGCGTTCGAGTTGATGGCGTCCGTAATGAACGTTGACCCTGTTTGCCCTTAAAGCACGAATATAGGCATCTTGCGCCTCCTTGGAGGCGATTCCACGCGTCGCCAGTTCCGGCTTGACAGAGGAAGTGAAGTAATCGACGGAGGCAAGTGAGCTTCGAGGGTTCTCGATCCGGGCTATGTGAGCCAGTAGCTGCGCCAGGTTCAGCCATTTGTAGGCTGTGCCGGCGAGCAATCCATAAAAGACGTTATAGCCATCAACGAAAAAAGCGGTACGCACAAACTCAACCCCCAGAAACGAAAAAACCGGCCGAAGCCGGTGTTTTCACCCCAACGGCCAGAGAACTTAATCTCTGCGTACGAGGTTGAGCAGTGGGCAAATCCTAGTCCTGAGCAAGACCTAGCGTCAACCCCGAATGGAAAGGCCCATTGACCGGCTGACTGAGTTTTGTGTGGTGTTACGGCGAAGGGTCAATATTTTCTTGAACCAATTTGTCAGGACGTATTGCGGTTGCTGTCCTTCGGAGGTGTCTCTGCGTAGAAACTTGGACAAGCCATCGTCTATTGCCGATTTGAATGAACGGATCTCCCTTTGTTTTCGTAGGATTTATTACCGGCCAATATCAGATACAAATTGGGAATCTTCTGTCTCTAGTCGTGGCCTTTTTGATACGAGAGATTTCAAACCTCCTGCCGCGATTCCCTTGACGCTTCCCACTGCTGTCGTAGACTCCGCCCATCCGTCAGGGAGTAGCGGTTATGTTGCGTTTGGGTAGTTGGGTAATGGGATTGGCCTTCGTAGCGTGTGGCGTCCAGGCGCAGACGCCTGCAGCGGACGATCCGCTGCTGGAGAACAACGTCACCGCGAGTGCACCGGGTGGCAGCGAGGCGCGGGGGGTGCTTCGGGCGCGGGACCAGGCGGTACTGGCCAGCGAACTGGCCGGGCGTATTGTCGAACTGCCGTTCAGTGAGGGTGAGTCGTTCAAGAAGGGCGATACCCTGGCGCGTTTCGATTGTTCGGCCTATCAGGCCCAGCTCAATGCGGCCCAGGCGGCGAGCCGGGGAGCCAGTGAGGAACTGGCGCATAACCGGCAACTGGCGGCGCTGAAATCGGTGGGGCGTTTCGAAGTGTCGCGGGCTGAAGCCCGGGTCAGCGAGGCTCAGGCGCAGTCCCAGGTGTATCAGGTCCAGGTCAAGCGCTGCAGCGTGATCGCGCCGTTCGATGGCCAGGTGGTGTCGCGCAAGGTGCAGCGTTACGAAAGCGTGGCGGCCGGTGCGCCGTTGCTGGATGTGGTCGACAACCGCACCCTGGAAATCCATCTGCTGATTCCGTCGCGCTGGATGGGCAGGCTCAAGCCTGGCCAGTCGTTCACCTTCGTTCCCGATGAAACCGGCCAGCCGCTGCAAGCGACGGTCAAGCGCCTGGGGGCGCGCATCGACGAGGGCAGCCAGACCTTGCTGCTGGTGGCCAGCCTGCCCGATGCCAGCGGGCTGTTGTCCGGCATGAGCGGCACGGCGCGTTTCGCGGAGCTCAAGTGAACGCGCCGATGATGGGCAGCGCCGAGCAGGTGTTCGCCCGCTTTCTCGACCTGGAGCGCCAGACGCGAGCCGCGCGTACTGCGGCGCAATTGAGCTACAGCCTGGTCAACGATGGCCAGGCGCTGTTCGGGTTTCGTCATGCCGCGCTATTGATCGCGGGCAAGGTGCAGGCGGTGACGGGTGTCAGCGCCGTGGAGCCCAACGCGCCGTTCGTGGCGTTTGTCGAGCAGGCGGTGGCGCAGTTGTTCAAGCAGGGCCTGCTGGACCAGTCCCGGGTGATCGCCGCCGATGGGGTGAGCGAAGCCGTCCGGGCGGACTGGGCAAGCCTGTCGGCCGGACAGGTGTTCTGGTTGCCATTGATCGATCATCAGGGCCAGGTCTTCGGCGGATTGTGGCTGGCCCGTGACCTGCCATGGACTCCCCCCGAACAGGTATTGCTGTCCCAGCTGGGCGATACCTACAGCCATGCCTGGCTCGCGTTGCAACCGCGCAAACCCTGGCGCCTGCGTTGGACGCGCAAGCGCCAGGTCGCATTGGCGGCGGTGCTGTTGCTGGGGTTGCTGATTCCGGTGCGCCAGTCGGTATTGGCGCCGGCCGAGGTGGTGCCTCTGGGTGGACAGGTGGTGGCGGCGCCGCTGGATGGCGTGATCGCCGAGTTCCTGGTCAAGCCCAACCAGACCGTCAAGAACGGCGAGTTGCTGCTGCGCTTTGAAAGCACCAGCCTCAAGGCCCAGGCCGATGTGGCCGAGCGTGCCCTGGGCGTGGCCGAGGCAGAGCTCAAGGCCAATTCCCAACGCTCATTCGCCGATGCCGAATCGAGCTCCAAGATCGATCTGCTGGCCGCCCGCGTCGAACAGAAACGCGCCGAGCGCAACTATGCGGTCGAGTTGCTCAAGCGCAGCGAAGTGCGTGCCGGACGTGACGGCATTGCGGTCTTTCCCGATGCCGAGCGCTGGCTTGGCAAGCCCGTGCAGACCGGTGAGCGGTTGATGGAGATTGCCGACCCGAACCAGGCCGAGTTGCGTATCGAACTGGCGGTGGGCGATGCGATTGAATTGACCCCCGGTGCGCAGGTGGCGCTGTTTCTCGACAGCGATCCGTTGCAGCGGCACCTGGCCTGGCTGGAACGCTCGGCGTACGAAGCGCAACCCACCGCCGCCGGGCAACTGGCGTATCGCCTGGATGCGCGTTTCGATGCGACGGCGCCGCGTATCGGCCTGCGGGGCACGGCGAAGATCTTCGGTGACCGCGCGCCCCTGGCGCTGTACCTGTTGCGGCGGCCCCTGGCCGGCCTGCGCCAGAGCGTAGGCCTGTAGCATGAGCCTGCCGAGCCTGCCGAGCCTGCGGCCGGACCTGCAGCTGTCCCCGGCGGCTCCGGACCCGGACGGGTCCCCTCAATGGACCTTGGCCGATCCGGTGCGCGGTCGTTATTTCAAGCTCGGCGCGGCAGCGATGCGCATGTTGCGGCATTGGTCCCTGGGCGATCCGGAGCAGGTGCTGCACGCGGCGAATCGGGAGCCGGGCCTGCCGCTTACCCAGGAGTCGCTGGAGCAACTGCTGGGTTTTCTGCGCGGGCACGACCTGATCAGTGCGATGGATCCGCAACAGCGCGACAGCTACCTGTTCAAGCAGGTCGCCCAGCGCCAGAGCCTCTGGCAGATCCTGCTGCATCAGTACCTGTTTTTCCGCATCCCACTGTGGCGCCCGGATGCCTTTCTCAATCGGGCCTGGCCGTGGCTCGCGCGATTCGGTCCTGGCTTGCTGCGTTATGGCCTGCCCCTGACCCTGGGGCTGGGCATTTTCCTGGTCTCGCGGGACTGGCAGCGGTTCGTGGCGACCTTCCCGCATCTGTTCAGCCTCGGTGGTGCGCTGGCATTCGGCGTAGCGTTGTTGTTCGCCAAGCTGTGCCATGAGTTCGGCCATGCCTTCATGGCCAAGCGAGCCGGGTGTCGCGTGCAAAGCATGGGCGTGGCATTCATGGTGCTGCTGCCGATGTTCTATACCGACGTCAGCGATGCCTGGCGGATCAATGACCGCCGGGCCCGCTTGCTGATCGGTGCCGGCGGGGTCCTGGCGGAGTTGTTACTGGCGTGCATCGCATTGCTGGCCTGGTCGCTGTTGCCCGACGGGCCGGCGCGTACGGCGGCGTTCATGCTGGCCAGTGCCACCTGGATCACCACGCTTCTCATCAACCTGAACCCGTTCATGCGTTTCGACGGTTATTTCCTGCTCAGTGATTTCTGGGCTGTGGATAACCTCCAGGGCCGTGCGTTCGCCCTGTGCCGCTGGCGTCTGCGCGAAGCCTTGTTCGGTTACGGAGCGTCGGCGCCGGAACCCTGGTCGCCGAAGATGCGTCGTCGCTTGCTGGTGTGGGGGTACGGCGCCTGGTTGTGGCGGGCGGCGTTGTTCCTGGGTATCGCCCTGGCGGTCTATCACCTGTTCTTCAAGGTGCTGGGCATTTTCCTGATGATGGTGGAATTGGTGTGGTTCATTTTTATGCCCATCGTGAATGAATGGCGACAATGGTGGAGCCGTCGCGAACAGGCCCATGGTCCACGGGTGCTGCTGACCGGCCTGGTGTTGGCGGGGGTGGTCCTGCTGCTGTTGTTGCCATGGCGCAGCGCCGTGGAAGTGCCGGCCATGCTGGAGGCCGGTCGCACCAGTGCGTTGCATGCCCCGGTTGCGGCGCGGGTCAGGCAAGTGAATGTGCGCGATGGCCAGACGGTTGCCCAAGGCGATGTCCTGATTGAGCTGGAGTCGCCCGACATGGCCTCGCGCCTGACCATCGTGCGTCGGGAAATCGAAATCCAGCAACTGCAGATGCGCCGCCAGGCCGGGCGCAGCGAAACCGCCGCCGATGCCGGCATCGTCGAGCAGCAACTGGCCGAGGCGGTGGCCGAATACCGGGGCCTGGTCGCTCAGCGTGAGCGCCTGTCGTTGCGGGCGCCCCATGCCGGCCAGGTCCGCGATCTACTGCCGCAATTGACGGTGGGCCGCTGGCTGGCGCCCACCCAGGCGCTGGCGCGAGTGGTGCAGACCGATTCTCGATTGCGCGGATACCTGACCGAAGCCGAGCTCTGGCGGGTCGAGAGTGGCGCCACGGGGCGGTTCATCGCCGACGATCCAATGCATGGGTCGATTGCCGTGCGCCTGGATGAAATCGACACCAACGGTGCGGCCTGGGTCGAACAACAGGCTTTGACGTCCGACCATCACGGACCGATCGCCGTGCGGCGAGACTCGCAACAGCGGGCCGAGCCGGTGCAGGCGCAATACGGCGTACGCATGAGTGCCATCGAGGATACGAGCGCACCGGTACAACCCCTGCGCGGAGTGGCGGTGTTGCAGGGGCAAGGCGAGTCGGTGCTGGGTGCGGCCTGGCGTCGGTTGGCGGCGCTGGGGGTCAGGGAAAGTGGATTCTAGGGGCTGTGCGAAAAGTCTTGAAAGGAGCGGGCATGGAGTCAGTAGCGGCAGAAGGACTGGTGGTACGGCCGTCGCGGGTCAGCGATGGGCCGTTTCTACAGGCGTTGTACCAGGCGGCGCGACCGGACCTGCAGTGGATCGATGGCGAGGCCGAGCAGGTGCAGCAGGTGATCGCCCAGCAGTACCAGGTACAGGAGCAGGGGCTGGGAGAGCATTTCCCCGATGCCATGCATTACGTGGTGGAAAAGCTCGGTACCGCCATCGGCGCCTTGAGCACCGATTTCGGGCCCAACGAGATCCGAGTGCTGTACCTGGCTTTCATCCCCCAGGCTCGCGGCCAGGGTTACGGTCGTGCGGTGCTGCAGGGGGTGCAGAAAGCCGCGCAACAGATCCGCTGTCCCGTGGCGACGGTGGTCTGGACCAATAATCCCCACGCCCGTCGGCATTACCTGGCACTGGGTTTCGAAGTCCAGGAAAGCAACCTGGCGGCAGAGCGTTTGGTCTGGTATCCGAAAGGCAGCTGAGCAGTTGCTGTCGACTGCGGGGGCGAGCCTGCCGGTGATGAGGGTGGGCCGTTGGACATGGATGCAAACTGACCCTCCGCCATCGCGGGCATGTTCGCTCCCGCAGGGCATCAGCCTCGTTCAGTTGAATGCGATGTGGAAGTAGCCCACCGTCGGATCCCGACCTGCAGCGGGTACCCTCGACACGAACACCCCTTCGAGCGTGCCCAGCCCGGGCATCTCCAGGTCACAGAGTCCATCCACGAACTCGGTGCTTTCCAGACTGTTGAGTTCCACGTTGAACGGCATCCGTTCGGCGTTCGGCATCCTGGCCCGGGGTGTTTCTTGCAGATGTTCGATCCGCACCGGCAAGCGACTGCCGTCCGGCAGGACCAGACTTCGGGTCTGGCCCAGCAGCGGCTGGAAATGGTGGCTATGAACCTTTTGCAGCATGTCGTCACTCCACAAGGCCGGAGGGCCGTGGCCCTCCGGTGGGTCGTCAGTTGCGGGACGGGAAGATACCTTCGAGGGCGATGCTGAAGTTGATCGCCAGGAATGGGTTCATGATCGGCAGGGGCAAGCCGGCCCCGGCGGGAGAAACCGTACCGCTGACGGTCGTGCTCACGCCCTGCAGCGGCACCGGCGAGGCGCCTATCTGGTCGGAATAGATCGCCGCCGAACCTGGCCCTGTACCCGAGGTGCCGATGAATGAGTTGGTGGCCGTGGGTGTGTTTACCGGATTGCTGGCCGGGTTCGCCAGTTGCAGGGTGGTCGAGGCGGTAAGGCCGGTGAGTGCGTGGGTGTGGGCAGGCAGGTTGTTCAGCGTCGGGGTGACGTTTTCGGTGCCGGAGACCTCACCGATCACACGGGGAGTCAGGCCCAGGCCGTTGCCCATGCCCATGAGCATGCGCCCTTGCAGGTTGGGCAGCATGAAGGTGGTCTGGCCGTTGCCCCCGTAAGTCACGCCAAGCAAGGAAAACAGCGCCGAGTTTTGCGCGATGCCGATGGTCTGCCCGTTGCACAGCGCCCAGCCACGGGGGGCGAAATTAAAGGCGAACGGCTGGATGGTGCCCATGAATACTTCCATAAAATCCTCATCCCTCAGGTTATTGGTCTGGCGGTACCTGGCGGATACGACGAGTAAGATGCGATCAGTCCGACTCCTCACTTCCAGGCCTGGTCACGCACGGCTGAGCGTAGACGGGGATGTTTCGTTCTGCCGGAGCAAGGCGCTGAAAAAAGCGGCCGTGCGGCTTAAACGATTCAGGTTTGCCAGCGTTCCCTACCGTCCATCTTTTTTACGGTTTCAGGTGAATTTGATATCAAAGTACTACTAGGCGGCATTTGTTTCCTCGGCTACGCTTTGCGCTACAAAGGGACTACAAATGGTGAAGGGATTTGTCGCAGTTTCACTTTATCTCCGGCCTGCCACGCTCGGGCTCGACCCTCCTCTCCGCGATTCTGCTGCAGAATCCGCGTTTTCATGCCGGCATGACCAGTCCCGTCGGTTCACTGTTCAGTGGCGTCCTGCAGCAATGCAGCGCTGGCAGTGAGTTTGGTTCGGTGATCGACACCGAGCAGCGTCGGCGTCTGTTGCGTGGACTGTTCGACTCGTACTACGCCGACAAGGCCGACAAGCCTGTCATCTTCGATACCAACCGCCATTGGTGCGCCCGGCTGCCGGCCCTGCAGGATCTTTTCCCTCAGGCCAAGACCATCGCGTGCGTGCGCAATGTCGCCTGGATTCTCGACAGCCTGGAGCGGCTCTATCGCGCCAACCCGTTCGAGAACACCAAGCTGTTCAACGACGATGACGAGCGCAACACCGTCTACAGCCGCTGCGAAACCCTGGCCCAGCGTAATCGCCTGGTGGGGTTTGCCTGGACAGCGCTCAAGGAAGCCTATTACGGGGAAAACGCCGAATCGCTGCTGATCGTCGATTACGACCTGCTGAGCCAGGCCCCCGAGCGGGTGATGCGGCTGGTCTACGAATTCATCGGCGAGCCGTGGTTCGAGCACGATTTCAACCACTTGACCTACGACGCGCCGGCCTTCGACCAGGCCCTGGGCGTGGCCGGGCTGCACAAGGTCAAGCCCAGGGTCGCGCCGCAGGCCCGGCGTACGCTGCTGCCGCCGGATCTGTTTGAAAAGTATGCCGAGTTGTCGTTCTGGCGCGACGGGTCCGCCAGCGCTGCCAATGTCATTCGTGTGAAAACCGACGCCGCGATCAGCTGATCGCGGTTTTCTTCATTCGCGTATTCAAGAAGTTCGAGTCCAGGTGATCGTCATGTGGTGGAGCAAAGGTAAATCGCGGGTAACCGAGGGTGCACAGGCCCTGGCATCGCCAATGATCATGTCCCTGGAGCCGCGAATGCTGTTCGACGGCGCGGTGGCCGCCACCGTGGCCGACGCGGCGCAGCCGGACGCCCAGCCCACGGCCGAAGCCGCCAAGACGCCCACCGCCGACCAGTCGGCCGATAGCAGCCATGCGCCCCAGGGCCAGGTGGATGCCACCCAGGCCGCCGTTCCGGGCAAGTCAGTGGTGTTTGTCGATTCTCGGGTCAAGGATGCCGCCAACCTGCTGCAAGGCGTGGCGCCCGGCACCCAGGTGGTGCAGCTGGATGCCGGCAAGGATGGCCTGCAACAGATCGCCGATTACCTGGACACCCACCAGGGCATCAGCTCGGTGCAGATCATCGCCCACGGTAATGCCGGGGACTTGTGGCTGGGCAACAGCTACCTGTCGGCGGATAACGTCCAGGCCCGCAGCGAAGTGCTGGCGCAGATCGGCCAGGACATGAATGTTGGCGGCGATATCCTGATCTATGGCTGCTACACCGCCGAAGGTGATCGCGGCCTGAGCCTGGTGGATTCCCTGGCGCAGTTGACCGGCCGCGACGTGGCGGCATCCAACGACCGCACGGGCCTGGGCGGTGACTGGGACCTGGAAATCGCCACCGGCAACATCGAAAGCGCCAATGTGCTGTCGGCCAAGGCCATGAGCGAATACCAGTGGGGCCTGGCCACCTGGACCGCCACCAACAACGCCAATTCCGGCGTGGGCTCCTTGCGCGCGGCCTTGGGTTCTGCGCAGAACGGCGACATCGTCACCTTCAACAGCAGCATGACCGTCGCCCTGACCCAGGTACTGGTGGTGAACAGGAACGTCACCATCGATGGCGACCTCAACAATGACAACGTTGCCGATGTCACCCTGGATGGCCAGTTCCGTACCCAGGTCATCAGCGTGACGTCTGGTACCACGGCCACCCTCGACGGCCTGGTGATTACCCGTGGCATCGTCTCGGGCAATGGTGGTAATGGCGGCGACGATGCGCTGGTGGCCAAGGGCGGCGGGATCTACAACGCCGGCACCTTGACCCTGCGTAACGTCACGGTCACTGCCAACGTGGCGGCAGGCGGCGGTGGCGGTGGCGGTGTGACGCCGGAATACGCCGGTGGCGGCGGCGGTGGCGGCGGCGCGGTCGGCGGAGGGATCGGCGGTCGCGGTGGCGATACGCTCAATTCCTCGGGCTCCCTTGGCTCGACCAACCAGGGCGGTGCCGGTGGTGGCTTCTTCAATATCGGCGGCCGTGGCGGCTCTTCTACCGGCGGTGCCGGCGGCGCTGCCTATCCCGGCTACAGCACCGGTTCTGCCGGTGGCTCGGCCTCCAGCGCCGGGTTGTCCATTGGTGGTGGTGGCGGCGGCGACGGTTATAACGACATCGGCGGTGCCGGCGGTGGCGCGGTCGGCGGTATCTACAACGACACCGGCGCGACCCTGCGGATCATCGGCAACTCGGTCATCTCCAACAACGTCGGCGCAGGCGGCGGTGGTGGCGGTGGTGGTGCCGGCGGGGGCTACACCCAGGCGGGCGGCGCGGGCGGCGTCGGTGTCGGCGCGATCTGGAACAGGGGGGCGGTGCTGATCACCGCTGCCAACTTCGCGGCGATGAGCGGCAACGCCGGCGGCAGCGGCATTGGCGGGACGAGTGCCGGCACGGCCGGTGTCACTCCGGCGTCGGTGGCCAATGTCTATGGCGACGGCGGTACCATCAATACCAACTATGTACCGGACGAAACCCCACCTACCGCGACCATCGTGGTCGCTAACACCAGCTTGAACTCCGGCGCCACGTCGCTGGTGACCATCACCTTCTCCGAAGCCGTGACGGGCCTGAGCGCCTCGGACCTGACGGTGCAGAACGGCACCATCGGTACGCTGACCAGCGGCGACGGCGGTGTCACCTGGACCGGCACCCTGACCGCGGCCAGCAACATCACCGATACCACCAACCTCATCACCCTGAACAACACCGGGGTCTCGGACCTGGCCGGCAACGCCGGCGTGGGCACCACCGATTCGAACAACTACGCGGTCAACGACACCGTGCTTCCCACCGCTTCCATCGTGGTGTCCGACACCGCACTCAGGGCCGGTGAAACCTCCCTGGTGACCATCACCTTCAGCGAAGCGGTAACCGGTCTCACCACGGCCGACCTGACGGTCGCCAACGGCACGCTCACCGGCCTGAGCAGTGCCGACGGCGGTATCACCTGGACGGCCACCCTGACCCCGGACGCCAGCGTCACCGACACCAGCAACCTGGTGACCCTGGACAATACCGGCGTTGCCGACCTGTCCGGCAACGCGGGTACGGGAACGACCAACTCGAACAACTATGCCATCGACACCGCCCGTCCAACCGCCACTATCGTGGTGACGGATACAGCGCTGAGCGTCGGTGAAACTTCCCTGGTGACCATTACCTTCAGCGAGGCCGTGACCGGCTTCACCACCGCCGACCTGACCGTCGCCAACGGCACGATAACCGGCCTGAGCAGCAGCGATGGCGGCATCACCTGGACCGGGACATTGACCCCGAGCGCCAGCATCAGCGACACCACTAACCTGGTCTCGTTGAACAGTGGCAGCATTGCCGACCTGTCCGGAAACGTGAATACCGGCACGACCGATTCCAACAACTATGCGATCGATACGCTGCGCCCGACGGCTACCATCGTGGTGGCCGATACGGCGCTGAGCGCCGGCGAAACGTCCCTGGTGACCATCACCTTCAGCGAGGCCGTGACCGGTTTCACCCTGGCGGACCTGACCGTTGCCAACGGCTCCCTGAGTGGCCTGAGCAGCAGCGATGGCGGCATCACCTGGACCGCTACCCTGACGCCGAGCTCCAGTATCAGCGACGCGACCAACCTGGTCGTGCTGGCCAATACCGGGGTGCTGGACCTGGCAGGCAACGCCGGCACCGGTACCACCAGCTCCAACAACTATGCCGTCGACACCCAGCGTCCGACCGCTACCATCGTCGTGGCCGACAACGCCTTGAGGATCGGCGAAACCTCCCTGGTGACCATCACCTTCAACGAAGCCGTGACCGGCTTCACCGCCGCCGACCTGACGGTCACCAACGGCACGCTCATCGGCTTGAGCAGCGGCGATGGCGGCATTACCTGGACCGCGACCTTCACGCCGGCGACCAACATCACGGACACCTCCAACCTCATCACCCTGGACAACACCGGTGTGAGCGATGCGGCGGGCAACGCCGGCAGCGGAACCACCGACTCCAACAACTACGCCATCGACACCCAGCGACCCACCGCAAGCATCGTGGTGGCCGACAACACCCTGGGCGCGGGCGAAACCTCGGTGGTCACCATCACGTTCAGCGAGGCGGTGACCGGTTTCACCCTGGCGGACCTGACCGTTGCCAACGGCAGCCTGAGCGGGCTGAGCACCAGCGACAACATCACCTATACCGCCACTTTCACACCGTCGGTCGGTGTTTCCGACGCCAGCAACCTGATTACCTTGGGCAACTCCGGCGTCACGGACGTGGCGGGCAACGCCGGCAGCGGCAGCACCGATTCCAACAACTACGTCGTCGATACGCTGCGTCCCACCGCCACCATCGTGGTTGCGGACACCTCGCTGAGTGTCGGCGAAACCTCGCTGGTGACCATCACCTTCAGCGAGGCGGTAAGCGGCTTCGACAATTCGGACCTGACCGTGACCAACGGTACCCTGAGCGCGGTCAGCAGCAGCGACGGCGGCATCACCTGGACCGCCACCTTCACGCCCGCCCTCGGGGTCGTCGACGCCAGCAACGTCATCGTACTGGCCAATACCGGCGTCAGCGACGCGGCGGGCAACACCGGTACCGGTACCACCAATTCGAACAACTACCAGGTCGACACCAACGTGCCGACGGCGACCGTGGTCATCGCCGACTCGTCGCTGAGCATCGGTGAAACCACGACGGTGACCATCACCTTCAATGAAGCGGTGAATGGGTTCGACAACAGCGACCTGACGATCCGCAACGGGACGCTGAGCAATGTCTCGTCCATCGATGGAGGCGTTACCTGGACGGCGACATTCACCCCGAGTGTCGGTATCTCCGATACCAGCAACGTCATCACCCTGGACAACACCGGGGTGCGCAATGGCGCGAACAACGCCGGCGTGGGCACCACCGACTCCAACAACTATGCGGTCGATACCGTGCGTCCCACCGCGACCATCGTGGTGGCCGACACGGCCATCGCCGCTGGCGAAACCTCGCTGGTGACCATCACCTTCAGCGAGGCGGTGGCCGGCTTCACCAGCGCCGACCTGACAGTCGCCAACGGCACGCTCACCGGGCTGAGCACCAGCGATGGCGGCATTACCTGGACCGCCACCTTCACACCCACCAACGGGGTCACCGACACCAGCAACATCATCACCCTCGCCAATGGCGGCATTGCCGACCTGGCGGGCAACGTCGGCAGCGGCACGACCAATTCCAACAGCTACAGTGTCGACAGCCTTCGCCCCACGGCCACTGTCGTGCTGAGCGACTCGACGCTGAGGCCCGGGGAAACCGCCCAGGTGACTATCACCTTCAGTGAGGCGGTGACGGGCTTGAGCAATGACGACCTGAGCGTTGCCAACGGTACCCTGAGTGCCGTCAGCAGCAGCGACGGCGGTCTGACCTGGACGGCTACCTTCACACCGACGGTGGGTGTGAGCGATGCCACCAACCTCATCACCCTGGACAACAGCGGGGTGAGCGACGCCGCCGGCAACGCCGGGGCCGGTACGACCAATTCGGCCAACTATGCAGTCGAGACCCGACTGCCTACCGCTACGGTCGTCGTGGCTGACAATGCCCTCAAGGCCGGGGAGACGTCGTTGGTGACCATCACGTTCTCGGAGGCGGTGAGCGGTTTCGACAACAGCGACCTGAGCGTGAGCAACGGCACCTTGAGCAACGTGTCATCGACCGACGGCGGCGTGACCTGGACGGCCACCTTCACGCCGGGCACCAATGTCAGCGACACCAGCAACCTCATCAGCCTGGACACCAGCGGCGTGACCAACGTGTCGGGCAACAGTGGTGCTGGCGTGGTGGACTCCAATAACTATGCGATCGACACCGTGCGTCCGGGCGCGACCATCGTGGTGAGCGACAGCACCCTGGGCATCGGCCAGACCACCACCGTGACCATCAGCTTCACCGAGGCGGTGACCGGGTTCGATCTGTCGGACCTCAGCGTCGCCAACGGTGTGCTGTCCAACCTGGCCAGCAGCGATGGCGGCCTGACCTGGACCGCGACCCTGACGCCGACGGCGGGTGTCAGCGACACCACCAACCTGATCCTGCTGGACGCCAGCACCGTGCAGGATGTCGCTGGCAACGCGGGGGTTGGCATTGCCATCTCCGGCAACTACGCACTCGACGCCACCCGGCCGACCGCGACCATCGTCGTTGCCAACCCGAGCCTGGGTGTTGGCCAGACTACCCAGGTGACCTTCACCTTCAGCGAGGCGGTGACCGATTTCGACCTGTCGGACCTCAGCGTCACCAACGGTGAACTGAGCAACCTGACCACCACCGACGGTGGCAGGACCTGGACCGCGACGTTCACCCCGACGGTGAACCTGACCGATCCGAGCAACTTCATCGCCCTGGACACCAGCAACGTCACCGACCTGGCGGGTAACGCCGGATCCAGCGTGGCGGTGTCCAACAACTATGCCATCGACACCGTGGTGCCCAACGACGTGAAGCCGCCGCCGGAATTCCTGACGACGGATCCCGTGACGGTCATCCCGGTCTCCGAGGTGCCGTTGCAGCCGATAGTCTTCACACCGCCAACGGGGGACCTGGGTTCGCCGCTGGGCTTCCCGCCTTTGTTCGAACAACGGGACGTGGGCGGCGGCCTGCGGCCCATCGGCGATATCTTCATCAACCGTGGGGCGCTGGCGCCAAGCTACATCGCCCAGGTCTTCGGCAACGATGCTACGGGTGACGGTTCGGGCCAGGGCTTCCTCGGTTTTGGCGGAGGGGATGGCGGAGTCTTTGGCAGCAGCACCCTGTCGAGCCTGTTCAACCAGGATTCGGGGGCCGAAGGCGAGTCGATGGACGCCTTCGACGACCGCTCCATGCAGGGCGGTGATGTGTCCCAGGGCGTGCGAGGGGTATTTGGCGCTCCGACCCTGGGTCAGCAGCTGCAGCAGATCAAAGACACTGAACAGCGTCAGGTCGACAGCCTGGCGAAGGCTTTGCAACAGGTCGGCATCAGCCAGGTACCGGCCTGAACAACTTAAAAAAATGAGCGGCAGCCAGGGGCAATCCAGGGAATGAATAGAAGTCAGAAGTTATTCGGTATGAGTCTGCTGGCATTGGTGGTCAGCGGGTGTGCGGTGACCAGCGAGCCGATCGATCGCAGTGTCAGCGAGGAACGCGCCAGGACCGATCGGCAGAATATGTACAAGGATCAGGAGCCTCTCAACGGCCCGTTGACCTTGCACCAGGCCATGGCCCGGGCGGTGAAGTACAACCTGGAAGGCCGATTGAAGGTCATGGAGGAAGCCCTGGCCAAGCGACAGCTGGACCTGGCCAGTTTCGACATGCTGCCGCGCATGGCCCTGGACGCCGGCTACGTAGGGCGCAATAACGTCAACGCCTCCAGCAGCCAGAGCGTGGAGACCGGTACCCAGTCCCTGGAGCCGTCGACTTCCCAGGACCGCGATCGCGAAGTGGCCGACCTCACCATGGTCTGGAACGTGCTCGATTTTGGCGTCAGCTACATCAGCGCCAAGCAGGCCGGCGACCAGCGCCTGATCGTGCAGGAGCGCCGGCGCAAGGTGATCAACACCATCGTCCAGGACGTGCGTTCGGCCTATTGGCGCGCCATGGCTGCCGAGCGCCTGCTCAAGCAGATCGACAGCCTGATGGCTCGGGTGGAGGCTGCGCGCAACAACAGCCAGAGCATGAGCGAACAGCGCATCGGTGACCCGGTGCAGGCCCTGGGGTACCAGCGTTCGCTGATCCAGGCGACTCGCCAGCTCGAAGAACAACGGCGGGCGTTGTCCCTGGCCAAGACCGAACTGGCGACCCTGATCAATCTGCCGCTGGGCACCGAACTGACCCTGGCAACTCCGGATCAGTACGAGATCCCCGAACTCAAGGTCGACATGGCCCGGCTGGAACAGGAAGCCCTGGCCAGCCGTCCTGAACTGCGCGAGCAGGATTACCAGACGCGCATTACCGCTGCCGAGACCCGCAAGGCCATGCTGCGCCTGTTGCCGGGGCTGGAGTTCTCCGCGGGCGGGCACTACGACAGCAACTCGTTTCTGGTGGAGCAGGGCTGGGCAGACTATGGCGTGAAGGTCACCTGGAACCTGTTCAATGTGATCTCCGCCCCGGCGGCCATCGATGTGGCCAAGGCCGGTGAAGAAGTGGCGGCGGCGCGGCGTCAGGCCATGTCGATCGCCGTGCTGGCGCAACTGTATGTCGCCAATGCCAACTACCGCGATGCACTGCGTCAGTTCAAGACCAACCAGCAACTGTCGGATATCGATGGACAAATCGTCGGGCAGTTGCGCAGCCGTCATCAGGCCGCCGGCATCGGCGAGCTGGACCTGATCCAGGGTGAGCTCAACACCTTGCAGGCCGATCTGCGGCGGGACCTGTCCTATGCCGATCTGCGCAACGCCTATGGCCAGATCTTCGCCAGTGCCGGTCTCGACCCGTTGCCTGACGAAGTACAGTCGACCCAGGTGCAGTCGATCGCCACGGCGCTGGCCAACCGTGAAGCGGCCTGGGCCCAGGGCGATATCACGGTGCCAAGGACGGCGGCAGCGCACTGACAGGTAGCGTCATGGCGCGCCCGGCTTTTTCCCGGCTGCCGGTGGCCGTGAACCTGCCCTTGCTGTTGCAAGCGTTGGCGGCCATTGAGGAAGAGCGCTGGCAGGGGCATTTCAACAGCGCCTATTACAAGGGTGACTGGAGCGGCGTGGCGCTGATTTCAGCGGCCGATGCCCTGACCGAACTGGCGCCCGGCCGTGGCCAGCCCTTGTGTCGCCTGCCTTGGTCAAGGGATGGACGCTGGCAGGAGGCGTTGCGTGACTGGCCCCTGGACATCGCCGCGGCCCGGCTGTTGCGCCTGGGGCCCGGCGCACAGATCCATGAACACCGTGACTACGATCTGGGTGGGCCGGACGGCGACCTGCGCCTGCACGTGCCGTTGCTCAGTCCGCCTGAAGTGGACTTCTGGCTGGATGGACAACGTATCCCCATGACCGCCGGTGAGTGCTGGTATCTCGATTTGTCACGACCCCATCGCGTCGACAATCGAGATACGCTGCCACGCGTTCATCTGGTACTCGACTGCCGGCCTGGCCCCTGGCTGGAACAGCTGATATGCGAAGGGCTGCCCACCACGCCGGCCGCTCGCGGCGGGCAGAGCGATTTCATGCGTTTTCAACGGCAAGTGGAAGCCGATCCCCAACTCGCCCGTACCTTGCAGGGCCTGCAGGAGGTGGAGGCCTTCATCGACTGCGCCTTGGAGGCGGGGGCCCGGCAGGGGCTGCATTTCACTCGCGAGGAACTGCGCACGGCCATGCGCGACGGACGTCGCCAATGGAGTGAGCAATGGAAGGCTTGAACCTGGAGGGTTGGCTGCCGATCCGCGTGTGGCAGGAGGGCGGGCAGTGGCGGGTCGATTGGTGCTGGTTCGGTGACCGACGGTTGTCGCAACCGTTTTTCGGCGACGCGGTGGAAGATGCCCTGCGCCTGCCCTTCAACCAGGCGTTTCGTCGCCAGACGCCCTTGGGCAGCCTTGAGCATTGGCAACGGCAAAGCCCTGGCCTTGAACCCGACGTGTTCATTTTCCATGCCTCGCGCTGTGGCTCGACTTTGATCAGCCAGATGCTGGCGCAACTGGACGACCATATCGTCATCTGCGAAGCGCCGCCCCTGGACAGCCTGCTGCGTAGCGACTTGCCCCACACCGAACGCTGTGCGGCACTCAAGGGGCTGCTTTCGGCTTATGGACAACGCCGCCGAGGTGTCGAGCGACGCCTGGTGATCAAGCTCGACGCCTGGAATATCGGTGAGTTGCCGTTGTTGCGCCAGTGCTTCGCCGATACGCCTTGGCTGTTCGTGTACCGCGATCCCGTGGAGATCGCCGTCTCCCATCTGCGTCGTCCCGGCATGCACATGGTCCCGGGGATGATCGGCGCCAGCGTGCTGGACGATGGGCGGCCCTTCGCAGGCTCCGAGGACTTCGTTTCGCGTCGGCTGGGACGGCTATTGCAAGCGGGGCTGGAGCATTGCCAGGCCTTTTCCGGCAGACCGGTCAACTACAGCGAGCTGCCCGAGGCGATGGCGGGCAGGCTGGCGACGCTTTTTTGCCTCGATGAGGCCCAGTCCCGGCAAGCGTTCAGCGCGGCGGGGCGGCATGCCAAGCAGCCGGTGCAGGCATTTACCGGCGACAGCGAGGACAAGCGCCGGGAGGCTTCGCCGATGCTGCGTGAACGTGTGCTGCAATGGGCCCATGGGCCGTATGAAGCCCTGGAAGCGCTGCGCAGCCAACGGACAGACTGATCAGGGTTTGGTCGGCGACAAATCCGCCATTCCCTTGAGCAATTCGATGGGCAACGGAAAAACGATGGTGGAGCTTTTGTCTCCGGCAATGGAACTGAGCGTCTGCATGTAGCGCAGTTGCATGGCGCCTGGCTGGCGCCCGAGCATTTCAGCGGCCTGCATGAGCTTCTCCGACGCCTGCAGTTCGCCTTCGGCGTGGATCACCTTGGCTCGTCGCTCCCGTTCGGCCTCGGCCTGCCGGGCGATGGCGCGGATCATCGATTCGTTGAGGTCCACATGCTTGATCTCGACGTTCGCCACCTTGATGCCCCAGGCATCGGTCTGGGCGTCCAGCACTTGCTGGATGTCGCCGTTCAATTGCTCGCGTTCGGCCAGCAGCTGGTCCAGGTCGTGCTTGCCGAGGACGGCGCGCAGGGTGGTCTGCGCCAATTGACTGGTGGCCATGAGGTAGTTTTCCACCTGGATGATTGCCTTCTGCGGGTCGAGGACGCGGAAATACAACACCGCATTGACCTTCACCGAGACGTTGTCGCGGGTGATCACGTCCTGGGGCGGTACGTCGAGCACGATGGTGCGCAGGTCGACACGAATCATCTGCTGTACCACCGGGATCAGCAGGATCAGCCCCGGTCCCTTGACCTGCCAGAAGCGCCCGAGCTGGAACACCACCGCGCGTTCATACTCACGCAGGATCCGGAATGTCGACGCCGCCAGTGCGATCAGTATCAGCAGCAGTAGTGCAAAACCGATTTGCATACCCATCTCATGCTCCTTGTGAATCAGCGGGGGCCACTTCCAGCAACAGGCCCTTGCGGGCGGTCACCCGCACGGCTTGCCCAGCTCGCATCGGTGTCGCGCATGCCACCTGCCAGCGCTCGCCTTCCAGCCAGACCCAGCCATGGTGAGGGTTGCCGGCCTGGAGCCCGGTGATCGTGGTGACGCTCCCCAACAAGGCGGCATCGCCGCTGACGGCCCGGCGCGGCCGGGTTTTCAAGGCGCGAATCAGCAGGGCGACCAGCAACAAGCCGCTGGCCAGGCCCAGTCCGATCATCAAGGGAGCAGGCACATGGGTATCGGTCAGGATGATTGCGCCGACGACACACAAAATGATGCCGCCCAGCCCGGCGACGCCGTAGTTGGGCAAGGCTGCCTCGGCGATCAGCAATCCCACGCCCAGGGCAATCAGCCAGAAACCCAAGGTGTCGGCAGCGGCTAGCGTAAAGCCTTCGCTTGCGAGGGCCGGACCGCCCAGGGTCAGTAGCAGTGCGACCGTCAAGCCGCGAATGTTCACTGGAACCTCCGCATTGCATGCGTGGTGACGTTACCTTGAGTCTAGTCGAGCCGGGGGCTGAATGAATTTTGATCAGTTCGACGGTGATGCAACGGGCTAGACTCTGTACGGAAAGTCTTGAAACGTGAGGCACGTTTTCAACGCAACATGAACGAGTATCAAGGCTTTTCGTACAGCGCCTAGACTGTAGAAACCCAGCCATCCGCCTACGCCAGGAGCCCCCATGGAAAACCCGATCCACACCCTTCCGGCGCTGTTCAAGCAACTGGGCCTGCCGGATGATGCCGAGAGCATCGATAAATTCATCGCCAGCCATTCGCCCCTCAAGCCTGGCCTGCATCTGGCGGACGCCTTTTTCTGGAGCGAGGGCCAGCGGCAGCTGCTGCGGGACGAAATCCTCGAAGACGCGGATTGGGCGGTGGTGGTGGATCAACTGGATGTGTTTCTGCGCAAAGGACGAAACGAATGATGCGGCGTGTTGGCCCTCTGGCCGGCTTAGGTTGGCGTGGCTGAGCGCGTGCGTTATTTCAAAATAGAATTAATAAATAGCTTCTTATTCCTTAGCTTATATAACACTCCTCCCTATACTCCTCCGTGAACAGACACGCAGGAGAGCACCCATGCGCAACGAATCGATTCGCTACCTGATCGTGCCAGGCTGGCAAGGATCGCCGGAAAATCATTGGCAGACTCACTGGCACAACAGCTTGCCCAACAGTGCCCGGGTCGAGCAGGCCGACTGGCTGACACCGCGGCGCGAAGACTGGGTCGCCGCCCTGGCCGAGGCCATTGCCGCCGATAGCACACCGGTGATCCTCATCGCCCACAGCCTGGGTTGCATCACCGTTGCCCATTGGGCCGCCACTGCGCCGTTGCAATTGCTGCGGCAGGTGCGTGGTGCATTGCTGGTGGCACCGGCGGATGTGGAGCGCCCGAGCTGCGCGCCGGCATTGCGCAATTTCGCGCCGATTCCCCGCGGACTGTTGCCGTTCCCAAGCCAGGTAGTCGGTTCCGACAACGACGAGGCGGTGAGCGCGCCGCGTGCCTTGGAGCTGGCGCGCCACTGGGGCGCCGAGGCCGGAATCCTGGCCGGGGCGGGGCATATCAATGTGAAGTCCGGCCACCAGCGTTGGGAGCAGGGGTTCGCGTATCTCTATCGCCTGCAAAGCCGAATGCAGCATCACGCACTGCGTCGCGCCTGAATCACCTTTTGTCAGTGCCCTTGCGTCTTACCGGCGGTGCAGGGTGGGAGTCGTCATGAGTTCGCATGAACATTTCGGTCAGTCGTTGCTGACCTTTCCCGATGCGGAAAAAAGCCCCCTGAGCATCCGCGCCAAGGCGCTGGTGTTTGTCGATCCACGGTCGCGACAGTTGCGCCAGGAGCTGGAAGCGCTGGCACCGCGCTCGGTCGCGGTGCTGATTCGCGGTGAAACCGGCACCGGCAAGGAATTGCTGGCCCGTCACATCCATCGCGAGAGCAATCGCGGTGGGTTGTTCGTCTCGGTCAATTGCGGCGCCATCAGCCCGACCTATGCCGATGCCGAATTGTTCGGTTACGCCGCCGGCAACCATAGCGGTTCAGCCAGCAGCCGGGCCGGTTGGTTCGGCTCGGCCAATGGCGGCACGCTGTACCTGGATGAGATTGGGGACCTGCCGCTGCCGATCCAGGTCAAGTTGCTGGCTGCCCTGGAAAATCACGAAGTCACCCGCGTCGGCGCCCACCAGCCCAGCCCCGTGGACGTGCGCTTGGTGGCGGCCACCAGCATCGATCTGGCGCAGGCGGTGGCCGCCGGGAAATTTCATGACCGGTTGTATCACTACCTCGGTGAGGGCCGGCTCGAGTTGCCGCCCTTGCGCGAACGGGTGGGCGATATCCTGTCTCTGGCCGAATACTTCCTGGGCATCTACAGCCAACGCCTCGGCCTGGCGGTGCCACTGATCAGCGAAGCGGCACAGCGTGCGCTGGAACAGCACAGCTGGCCGGGCAATACCCGGGAGCTGGAGAACGTCATTCATTTCGCATTGCTGGTGAGCGTAGGCGATTACATCCTGCCGGAGCATCTTAATCTGCCGCGTTTAACGCATGTTCAATAAGGACTAGATAAAGAGCTACAAGTTTATCGAGCGGGGTAAACGGGCGATTGATTGGAGTGTTTTGCAGGTCTCGGTTTTAGCATATAAAAAAGTTTCCGGATATTTTGCCCTGACGACTTTCGAGTTGTCGGGGTTTTTGTTATGTGAGCATTAAATCCGTCTTTTCAGATATTGCTTTTGTATGTGCGAATTTTAAGTGTCTTGTACAAATAATTTGTGTGGTTTTAGCGCTTGATTGCAGATGCCTCGAAATTGTTAATTGAATGGGCGAAAGCAACGCGGTCAGTCGAGTTGTGCTGGTCGTGAATCAATTAACTTGAGTGATGAGGATTTAAATGAAGTACGAAACCAATACGCCTGTCGCGACGCAACCATCGGGATGGCACAGGTTGGAGAATTTTGGAGTTTTTTCCGTGACGGGGGGCAACCAGTTATATAGCAACGGTAATCAACAATTGATGGTAAGGGTATTTGTCCAGGTTCAGAGTTGGCTGGCCAGCAGCCTTCCCCTGACCCAGTCTGAAATCGATTCCATTGTCCTGGTTGATGGGCATACAGGGTCCGAGCTCATCAAGGACAGGAATCGTGGTGATGTCGGCGCATGGAAATACACCGACCAGCAGGATGCCCGCTTCCGCCAGCTTCCTCCCAACCTGCCCGTGCGGGGCTCGGTACCGTCTGGGGAGTTTGTCTATACCAAGGATTTCTACGTTACGTCCAGCTCCGATAAACCGATCGAACTGCAGTTGCGCATCACCCGGGCAGACGGCGAAACCTTTCTATCCAGAAAGCAGGATGAGTTGGGCACGCTTACGTTGGTCCCACTTCAACCGGCGGTCTATAGGTCCGAGCAGTATTCGATTAGTCGAACCAAATTCGACTACTACAGCGCGAAGGGAGATATCGAGAAGGTCGAGGTTCTGATGTTGGATCTGGTAGTTGATCAACAGCTAATGAGGTTCTATGACGGTTTTTGGATGAACTATCAATTGCGAATGGGAAGTTCGGATAAGCGCTATTCGGGTTACTACCTTATTGGCTACGGGAATGGTCGACCTATACATACAAATGCTCAAGTGCCTTGGGAGCGGCCGGATGCAATGGGAAGGCATCATAGCGAAAACGGGCGTGTCGCATTGGTTCTGGCCTACGGGAAGCTCGGACCGGTCTGGGTGAGAAGCTCTCTCAAGAGCACTTCGCTGGAACTGACCGACATGTACGGAAATCCTCATGCTTTACGCGTGGAGATGTCTGATGATCCGCTGACGGTTCGCGTGACCAGAATCTAAAGTCATTTCGTTCAAGGAAGAACCGATGAATACCTCTTCACCCCTCCAAGGTCAGTTGACCTCGGCGGCCTTCAAGTTCGACAGTTTTGTTCGTTCGGGCGTGGACCCGCGCACGGGTAGCTGCAATTGCAGCGTGGCGCTGGACGCGGCGCCGGATGACGCCGCCGTCGGATCTAGCGTATCAGCGACCCTGGCATACGATTGCTTCAATGATCAGGACCTGGGTTTCGGCGCCGGTTGGGCCTTGCGCACCTGCAGTTATGACCAGCGCCGACGAAAGTTGACGCTGACGAGCGGAGAAACCTACCAGCTCTACACCGATGGAAACCAGGTGGCTTTCCAGGATAAGAAACTCGATAACTTGCGCGTCACGATGCAAGGCAATGAACTTTTCATCGAGTACATCGATGGAAGAGTCGACGTGCTGTCGCGCCCCGGTGCGACATTCCACGAATGGCTGCTTGCACGGGAGTACAGCCCCGAGGGCAAGGAAACGCTTTACGAGTACCGTCCTGTCGCGGGCCGCCTGCAACTGGTGGCGGTTTACCGGCAGGATCGCCGCATCCTGAAAGTCGACTACGCCCGAGCCAGGTCGACGGCAACGACCATCACCCTGTGGCCGGACGTACCTTCAAGGAAACTCCAGTACCTGTTTGTCCTGCGCAACGGAACGCTCCAACACATCAGGCTGATCACTGCCGAAAAACTTCCATTGACCTGGACCTTCGACTACGCGCGTATCAATGGTTTTCTGCTGATGACCGAAATCAGCCAGCCAAGCGGGGCCCGGCAGACGCTTCGGTACCAGGCCGAGGGTCACAGGCTTCCCGCCGGGGCACCGGTGCCCTACCTGCCTGTTGTATCTCAATCCATCATGGCCCCTGGCGGGGGCCAGCCAGCGATCATCACCTTGTATGAATATTCCGTGAGTAATTTCCTAGGGCATGGCGCGGGGGTACGCTGGTCTGCCGAGCGTGATGTGCTGTATGACGTCAGCGGTCATTACGAATACTCCTGCACCCAGATTCAGATGGCCCCTGGTAAAGGCGGGCCGCGTGAGTCTTCCCGGGTCATACGTACCTACAATCGCTTCCACTCGATGATTTCCCAACGGACGATCAGTGGCAGCAAGATGCAGTTGCGGGAAATCGTATACTACGATGTGCCCAATCGGGCTTTCAGGGATCAGCCTGCGCAGTTCCAGATGCAGCGCATCGTGCGCGACAGCTTCTTCGATACTCGCGCGACTCCCGTAAAAAGTCGGGTCGAGACCACCCATACCTCCTACGACGAACATGGCAATCTGCTGGAAAAAACCAGCCCGGGTGGCGTACGGGAAGTCTATGAGTATTTTCCGGCGCAAGGGAGCGCGGATTGCCCTGCCAGCCCCATAGGCGTGCCTTGTTTTCTGAAACAGAAGTGGATCATCGCCTCGGCCGAGTTCGCCGCAGCGCCGACCACCGTGGTGCGCTACACCTACAGCCAATTGCCGTCGCTGCTGGCGGGTCACCGCTGTGTCCGGCTCGCCAGCGAGACGCTCTGCGAGGAGGGCGTCGCCGAGCCTCGGGTGGCGTGTCGATTGAAGTATGTGAACAACGTCAAGGACGCCTTTCATGGACGTCTGCAAAGCAAGGTAGAAACCGTAGGCGGCGTGCGCCGCAAGCATCACTATGCGTACCGGCATGAAGACGAAAACGTTCGCACCGACCAGACCTTCCGCGCCGAAGGGCTGAGCCACCTGAGGCAGGAGTGGCATGATGTGTGCGGGTGGCTGGTCAAGACCTGCGATTGCGGGGGCAATACCGTCAGCATGGAATATGACTCACTGGGGCAACTGACCCGTGAAACCGTGATGCCCGACACGGGCCATGCGGCGTCGCGCCAGTTCACCTACCAGGCCGGTGCTGCCTCCGATGATGGCCTTGCCAGCGTCACCGTCAAGGATGCCCGCGGCGTCCTGACCGTCACCCGCAGCGACGGGCTGGGTCGTACCGTGAAGGTCGAGAAGCAGGACGTCGACATGCCCGGCGCACCCATGCGCGTGATCTACGAGGCCAGTTACGATGGCCTGGGACGCCTGCAGGCGGATGCACAGACCGACTGGTTCGACGGCGAGCCGAAAACCCTCGACACCCACTACGAATATGACGAGTGGGGCCATCAGAACCGCACCATCCGCCGCGGGCGCGAAGTCACTCATGACGAGATCGATCCGGTGGCGCGCACCCGTACCGAGTGGAAGGAGGGCGGCGGCAAGACCCGTACCTTCATTAACGCCCTGGAAAAGCCATCGCGGGTCGAGCGCGTGGACCGTTCCGGCGTCGTGGGAGAGGTGACCCTTTACGAATACGATGGCCTGAGACGGTGCATCCAGCAGACAGCCGCCGACGGAGGGGTGACCTGCTACACCTACGATCTGGCCGGCCGCGTGCTGAATACCACCTTGCCCGACGGTACCCTGGTCGAGAAGAAATATGCCGCCCAGAGCCAGGGGGACTACCCCACACAGATCAGCGCCAACGGCTATGCACTGGGAACCCGCACCTACGACGGGCTGATGCGCGTGACCCACAACCAGGCGGGTGGTCGTACCGAACGGATGGTCTACGAGGGTTCCGGCAGGAACCCCACGCAAAAGAGCACCGCGTCTGGAAAAACCTTGCGGTTCACCCTCGATCCGTTGCTCGCCGATGACGTCACCAGTCGCTCCGGCAGCCAGGCGTCCGTCGCTGCCAGCCATCGGTTCGACCCCCGTACAGGTTTGCTCCAGGAATCGGCCAACTCGTTGGTACAGCGGCGCATGGAGTATTGTCCCTCCGGCCGTCTCAGCCGGGAATCGTGGGTCACGGCCCTCGACCGGTTCGACAGCGGGCAAACCTGTTCGCTGATGGGCAAGCCGATTGGCTACACGGACGTCAGCGGCACGGTTCGCACCTGCCTCTATGATCCGACCGGACGCCTGGTGGGCATCACCCAAGGCCCTGCTGCTCTCCCTGTTCAGGAGCGCATCAGTGCAACGTACTCCTACGACGCCCGGGAGCAAGTCAAGTGCATCACCGTCACCGATCCCCGATCGGGCCTTTCGCTGGTCACCGAACTGGACTACGACGAATTTGGTCGCGAAATCCTCCGGCGCTCCTCCCAGGGAAATGATGTCGTCGAGGTGAGCCAGTCGTTCGGCCCGGGCGACAGGCTCAGCCAGCGTACGCTCAAGTCCAACGCAGCCGTGCGTGTCGAGACGTTTGCCTATGACCTGCGGGGTCGATTGACGCGTTACGCCTGCCAAGGACCGCAGGCGCCAGTGGATGCCCAGGGCAAGGCCATCGTCTCGCAGGACTTCACCTATGACGCGCTGGACAAC
The DNA here is from genome assembly GCF_900101215.1 of Pseudomonas sp. NFACC32-1. Taxonomy (NCBI): domain Bacteria; kingdom Pseudomonadati; phylum Pseudomonadota; class Gammaproteobacteria; order Pseudomonadales; family Pseudomonadaceae; genus Pseudomonas; species Pseudomonas sp. NFACC32-1. Next base: position 120,571 of record NZ_FMUL01000014.1, on the reverse strand, counting down.
ATCCGCCAGGTCGTCACGCATTTCCCAGGCGGCGTGAACACGGCAACGTATCGGTATGACCTGGTCGATAAAACCCAACTCAGCGGCGTCAGCCACAGTCACCCCGACTATGCATCCGCCGATTCGACCTTTCGCTACGACGCCGACGGCAATCTGCTCAACGATTGCCGTGGGCATCAGTTGATCTACGACGAACTGGGGCGGTTGGAAAGTGTGGCTTCGGCTGACTCGAAGTCGATATTGGCGCGTTATCGGTACGATGCCTCTGACCGCCTTCATGCCGTTGAGCTGGCAGGACACAAGCCCTGTCGGCGCTTCTACCGCGACGAGCAGTTGTGCAGCGAAGTCGCGGGGCAGGATAGCCGCAGCTTCATGCATGAAGAGCGGCAGCTGCTGGCGTTGTCCCAGGGCCAGGAAACGGTGCTGTACAGGACGGATGGTTGTGGCAATGTCCTGCAGGCTCTTTCCGGCGGCGACAGTCTCCGGCATGACTATTCGCCCTATGGGCAACGCGCGGCGGCAGAGGGACCGGGCAGTCTGTTCGGTCTCGGTGGCGAGCCGCAGGATCCGCTGACCGGCTGTTATCTGCTGGGCAACGGCTATCGGGCCTACGATCCGGTACTGATGCGATTTCACCGGCCAGACGACTGGAGTCCGTTCGATGGGGGAGGTCTCAATCCTTATGCCTATTGCCTGGGCGACCCCATCAATCTGAGCGATCCCACCGGCCATATCTCTACCTGGGGCTGGATCAAGATTGGCATTACCGCTGCTTTCGCCATCGCCTCCGTTGCGTTCACCCTGGCGACCCTGGGGGCATCCGCGCCCTTGATAGGCATCTCGTTTTCGGCGGCAACGGCCTTGACGCTGGAGGTGGTGTCAGGTACGGCCTCGATCGCGTCCATCGTGCTGGAGGAGGCGGCTCCGGACGCCGTCGCGACCCAGGTGCTGAGCTATGCCAGCCTGGCCTTGGGCGTCGTGTCCGGCGGCGCTTCCCTGACAGGGAAGCTGCTGGGCAGAGGGACATCGGTGGCCCTGCGCAATACGGTCGAGTCCCTCGGTGACGCCGTGACGCTGGGCCGCAGCAACGCCTTGCGCGGGACACGCATCGGTGGCTACGCCAGGGCGGCGAGCCCTCTGGTCAGAGGCGGCGGGCGGCGCAACCTCGTTGCCTTGCAAAACGACCTTCGAGATGTGCTGACCGCCAAGGACGTGACCAGTTATGCCCATTACCCGCTCAAGGGGGGCACCTACGTCATCGACAGGGACAAGTACATCGAAAAAGCCCAAGGGTTTCTGGGGTTGGCAGGGGAAAGATCCAGTGGTCCCCGGCATGGCGAGGCACCTGACGATATCTACGGAGACATCAGGGAGCGAAGCGCGCAAATCCGATTCGCATGAAGGGCACGCGAAAGGGTTATTCATATATGAATTATCGATATATACATTTAGATAAAAGATATTGTTAAGGCATAAAAAATATCGGTATCTTCCGTACCACGCCAGCGATAGCACTTCGCTGGCACCCAACGTTGGCCGTCGTCCATGACGACAGTGATATTCGATAAGGACACTGCATGAAAAAGGTTCTGTTGTTCACCGCATTGGCGGCAGCCCTGGCTTCGGGCCTGGCCCAGGCGGCGGAAAAACTGGTGGTGGCGGCGACGCCGGTGCCCCACGCTGAAATCCTCGAGCTGATCAAGCCAGCCCTGGCCAAGGAAGGCGTGGACCTGCAGATCAAGGTCTTTACCGACTACGTCCAGCCCAACGTACAGGTCGATCAGAAGCGTCTGGACGCCAACTACTTCCAGACCTTGCCGTACCTCAAGAGCTTCAACGAGGGCAAGGGCACCAACCTGGTGACCGTGATCGGCGTACACGTCGAACCGTTTGGCGGGTACTCGAAGAAGGTCAAGAGCCTGGCCGAGCTCAAGGATGGCGCGACCATCGCCATCCCCAACGAAGGCAGCAACAGCGGCCGTGCCCTGATCCTGCTGCAGAAGGCTGGACTGATCGAACTCAAGGATCCGAAAAACGCCCTGGCCACGCCCAAGGACATCGCCAGGAACCCGCACAACTTCAAGTTCAAGGAACTGGAGTCGGCCATGCTGCCGCGGGTGCTGGACCAGGTGGACCTGGACATGATCAACACCAACTATGCGCTGGAAGCGGGTCTCAACCCGGCCAAGGATGCCCTGGTGATCGAAGGTTCGGATTCGCCCTATGTGAACTTCCTGGTGGCTCGCCCGGACAACAAGGACAGCGCCGCCATGCAGAAGCTGGCCAAGGCCCTGACCAGCCCGCAAGTGAAGGCTTTCATCGAGCAGAAATACAGCGGTGCGGTACTGCCGGCGTTCTGATCGAGCAACGCGTGCTTGAAACTTTCAACGCCGACGGCTTGGCCAGCGTCGGCGTTTTTTATTGCCTGCCATTGCGTTACGCAGGTCGTGCCTTCAATGCCCGGCGCAGGGCCACCAGCAGCTTGACGATATCTTGTGGGTCGAGGGGTTGCGGGGCTTTCACGTCAGCCATTTTTTATCGTCCTTGTGATGGAAGCCATGGAGTCTGGCCTTGAGCTGCGGTTCCTTGGAGAGGTTGCTGGAAAATTAGACCCTTCCTACAGCGCAAAGGAAAATAGCCTTCTTACTCGGCCTCTGCAAATACCGTCAGTCAATCCGGCCAGTTCCACGCGGGGGCATCCAGCATGCCCTGGCCCACTACGCCGGTCTGGCCCAGGTCTTTCTCCAGCATGATGCAATTGCAATCATCGTCCTGCTGCAAGGCGGCGATCAGGCGCGTGGCGTGGGATACGACCCAGACCTGGCAATTGGCCGAAGCCCGGATGATCAACCGCGCCAAGGCAGGCAACAGGTCCGGGTGCAGGCTGGTTTCCGGCTCGTTGAGCACCATCAGCGAGGGCGGTCGCGGCGTGAGCAGGGCGGCCACCAGCAGCAGATAGCGCAGGGTGCCGTCCGACAGCTCGGCGGCGGATAGCGGACGCAGCAGGCCATGCTGCTGGAATGCGATGGCGAAACGTCCGCCCTGGAGTTTTTCGATGTCCAGGCGGGCGCCGGGAAATGCATCGCCGATGGCGGCATGCAGCGCCTGGAAGTCGCCGATTTCAAGGATGGTCTGCAGGGCGGCCGCCAGGTCGCGGCCGTCGTGGTGCAGCACCGGCGTGCGGGTGCCCAGTTGCGGCTGGCGCACCGGGGCCTCGGCGTCGCTGCGAAAATGATCGTAGAAGCGCCAGCGACGGATGAACTCGCGCATCTGCAAGACCTCCGGGGACGTACGCAGGCTGCCCACCTGGTCGAACAGGCTGTCGAAGGTGGGGGTGTGCTGGGCCAGGACATCCCATGAGCGACCCTCTCGGGCGCGCACCATCGGCCCGTTGCGGTCCACCAGCAGGCTGGCGGGACGAAAGACCGGCCCGGCCCAGATGGTTTCGCGCTTGATCTGCGGATCCAGCGAAAACGCGGAAAGACTGGGTTCCGGCAGGCCCAGGGCGATCGAATAGGAGAAATCTTCGGCGGCGAATCCCAGGCGCAGGCGTTTTCTGGCCTGGCGCACGTTGCCCTGGACGGGTACCTCGCCGTTGCGCATGCGTCGGCTGATGTGCTCCGGCCCGGCCCAGAAGGTCGAATCCAGTCCGCCTTCACGGGCCAGGGCGTTGACGACCCCGCCTTGGGCCGTTTCCGCCAACAGCCGCAGGGCGCGGTACAGGTTGGATTTTCCGCTGCCGTTGGGGCCGGTGATCAGGTTCAGGCGGCCGAGGGGAATGACCAGTTCATTGATGGATCGGTAGTTGGCCACCGCAAGGGTCTTGAGCATGAGAGGTTGTCCTGCTGGCTGGACTTGCAGGCGCCGACTCGCTTGGCTTGCCGTTGCCTGTGCAAAAAGGGCAGTTTGCCTGATCGGCGTGTGCATTGTGATTCTGTTGCAAGCACTGAACCCTGCTCTAAGCTCACAGTCGTATCGTCACTGGCACGTCCGTACAACGCAAAGGAGTCTGCATGGCTGGTCCCCGAATCGAACTGGTTGTTGGCTTGGGTTTATGTGCGTTGTTGGCGGGATGCGGTGAGGAAAAGGCCGTGGAGAAAGCGCTGCCGCGGGTTTTCGTGCAGCAAGCCACGCCCAGCGAATACGCGGCTTCGGTGACCCTGACCGGCGATGTCCAGGCTCGCGTGCAGACTGACCTGTCGTTTCGCGTGAGCGGCAAGATCATCGAGCGCAAGGTCGATGTGGGCGATCGAGTCTCGGCCCGGCAGGTGCTGGCGCGGCTCGACCCCCGGGACTTGCAGACCAATGTCGATTCCGCCGAGGCCCAGGTGGCCGCCGAGCAGGCGCGGGTCAAGCAGAGCGCGGCAGCGTTCACGCGCCAGCAGAAACTCTTGCCCAAGGGCTACACCAGCCAGAGCGAATATGACGCGGCCCAGGCGCAACTGCGCAGCAGCCAGAGTGCATTGAGCGCCGCCCAGGCCCAGCTCGCCAATGCCCGCGAACAACTGAGCTATACCGCGCTGATCGCCGAGGCGCCGGGCATCATCACGGCGCGCCAGGCGGAGGTTGGCCAGGTGGTGCAGGCCACGGAGCCGATCTTCAGCCTCGCCCGGGACGGTGAGCGCGATGCGGTGTTCAACATCTACGAATCCCTGCTCAGCGAGCCGTCCGCGGATCCGGCCATCGTGATCAGCCTGTTGGACAACCCGGCCATCCAGACCTCCGGCAAGGTGCGCGAGATCACGCCCGCGGTGTCCGCCGAGACCGGTACCGTGCAGGTCAAGGTCGCCCTCGATAGCCTGCCCGAAGGCATGCGCCTGGGATCGGTGGTCAGCGCCACCGCCAAGTCCGCCGGCAAGACCGCCGTGGAGCTGCCGTGGTCGGCCTTGACCAAGAACCTCAGCGAGCCCGCCGTATGGCTGGTGGACGACGAAGGCAAGGCCCAATTGCGAACCGTCACCGTTGGCCGCTACCTGACCGGCAAGGTGATCGTCAGCGATGGGCTCAAGGGAGGCGAGAAAGTCATCACGGCGGGAGGCCAGTTGTTGCACCCCGGCGTGCATGTTGAAATTGCTGAACATCCCACCGAACAGAAAACCACAGGAGCCCAACCATGAAGCGCTTGTGGATGGTCCTGGCCGGCCTGGCGCTGGCAGCCTGTTCGAAGGAGGAAGCGCCGCCCGAGCCCGTGCGCCCGGTACTGTCCATCGAAGTGCGGGCCCTGGACCAGCAGGCCCTGGGGCGGTTCGCCGGCAATATCCAGGCACGTTACGAAAGCAATGTGGGGTTTCGCGTAGCCGGGCGTATCGCTCGCCGCAATGTCGATGTCGGCGCCGAGGTGAAGAAAGGCGATCTGCTGGCCACCCTCGACCCCACCGACCAACAGAACCAGTTGCGGGCCGCCCAGGGCGACCTGGCGCGGATCGAGGCGCAATACATCAATGCCCAGGCCAATGCCCGTCGCCAGCAACAGCTGTTCGATCGCGGTGTCGGTGCCCAGGCGCAGCTGGACATCGCCCAGACCGACCTGAAGACCACCGGAGCATCCCTTGAGCAAGCCCGGGCTGCGGTGGAACAAGCCCGTGACCAGCTCAACTACAGCGAGCTGCGCACCGACCACGACGCGGTTGTCACCGCCTGGCATGCCGAGGCCGGGCAAGTGGTCACCGCCGGCCAGCAAGTGGTGACCCTGGCGCGCCCGGACATCAAGGAAGCGGTGATCGACCTGCCGGCCGGACTGGCCGAGCGCCTGCCCCCGGACGTGGTGTTCGAAGTGTCTGCGCAACTGGACCCGGCCACCCGCACCACCGCGACCGTACGCGAGATCGAACCCCAGGCCCAGAGTGCTACCCGTACCCGTCGCGCCCGCCTGACGCTGGCCGATACGCCGCCGGGCCTGCGCCTGGGCACGGCCATCGGCGTGACGTTGAGCTCGGCCATCGAGCCGCGCATCGAGCTGCCGCTCAGCGCGCTGCAAGAGGTCGACGGCAAGGCACGGATCTGGCTGGTCGACCCGCAAAGCCAGACCGTTTCTCCCCGTGACGTGCGCATTCTCGAACGTTCGGCGGATGCGGTGCTGGTGGCCAATGGCATCAAGGCCGGCGACCGCGTGGTCAGCGCCGGTGTGAACAGCCTCCAACCGGGGCAGAAAGTGAAACTCGACGAGGACGCACGATGAAAGGGCCTTTCAATCTTTCCGAATGGGCCCTGCGGCATCAGTCGTTTGTCTGGTACCTGATGTTCGTCGCGCTGCTGATGGGCGTGTTCTCGTACATGAACCTGGGGCGCGAGGAGGATCCTTCGTTCACCATCAAGACCATGATCATCCAGACGCGCTGGCCCGGCGCGACCCAGGAGGAAACGCTCAGGCAGGTCACCGACCGCATCGAAAAAAAACTCGAAGAGCTCGACTCCCTCGACTACGTCAAAAGCTACACACGTCCGGGTGAGTCGACGGTCTTCGTGTACCTGCTCGACACCACCAGCGCCAAGGACATCCCCGAGATCTGGTACCAGGTACGCAAGAAGATCAACGATATTCGCGGCGACTTCCCTCAAGGCCTGCAAGGCCCGGGTTTCAACGATGAGTTCGGCGATGTGTACGGGTCGGTCTATGCCTTTACCGGCGACGGCCTGTCGATGCGCCAATTGCGCGACTACGTCGAGCAGGTGCGCGCCGAGGTCCGCGATGTCCCCGGCCTGGGCAAGGTGGAAATGATCGGCGAGCAGGACGAAGTGCTGTACCTGAACTTCTCCACCCGCAAGCTCGCCGCCCTGGGCATCGACCAGCGCCAGGTGGTGCAGAGCCTGCAATCCCAGAACGCCGTGACGCCGGCCGGGGTGATCGATGCCGGCCCCGAGCGGATCTCCGTGCGTACATCCGGGCAGTTCCAGTCGGAGAAGGACCTGGCCAACGTCAACCTGCGGCTCAACGATCGTTTCTATCGGCTGGCCGACATCGCCGATATCAGTCGCGGTTACGTCGACCCTGCCACGCCGATGTTCCGTTTCAACGGTACGCCGGCCATCGGCCTGGCCATTGCCATGAAAAAGGGCGGCAACATCCAGGACTTCGGCAAGGCGCTGCATGCGCGAATGAACGAGCTGACCGCCGACCTGCCGGTGGGCGTCGAAGTCCACACGGTGTCGGACCAGGCCGAGGTGGTGGAAGAGGCGGTCGGCGGCTTCACCAGCGCCTTGTTCGAGGCGGTGGTGATCGTGCTGGTCGTCAGCTTCATCAGCCTGGGCATCCGCGCCGGACTGGTGGTGGCCTGCTCGATTCCATTGGTGTTGGCGATGGTCTTCCTGTTCATGGAATACAGCGGCATCACCATGCAGCGGATCTCCCTCGGTGCGTTGATCATTGCCCTCGGCCTGTTGGTGGACGATGCGATGATCACCGTGGAGATGATGGTGACGCGCCTGGAAAAGGGCGAAACCAAGGAGCAGGCCGCGACCTTCGCCTACACCTCCACCGCGTTCCCGATGCTCACCGGTACCCTGGTGACCGTGGCCGGCTTCGTGCCCATCGGCCTGAACGCCAGCTCCGCTGGGGAGTACACCTTTACCCTGTTCGCGGTGATCGCCGTGGCGATGCTGGTGTCCTGGATCGTCGCGGTGCTGTTCGCCCCGGTGATCGGCGTGCATATCCTCAGCACCAACGTGAAGCCCCACAGCGCCGAGCCGGGGCGGATCGGTCGGGCGTTCAATGGCGGCCTGCTGTGGGCGATGCGCAATCGCTGGTGGGCCATCGGCATCACCGTGCTGCTGTTCGTGCTGGCAGTGTTCTGCATGCGTTTCGTGCAGAACCAGTTCTTTCCGTCTTCGGACCGCCCCGAAATCCTGGTGGACCTCAACCTGCCGCAGAACGCCTCGATGGAGGAAACCCGCAAGGCCGTCGATCGCCTGGAAGCGACCCTCAAGGGCGACCCGGACATCGCGCGCTGGAGTACCTATATCGGCGAGGGCGCGATCCGTTTCTACCTGCCGCTGGACCAGCAACTGCAGAACCCGTACTACGCGCAGTTGGTGATCGTGAGCAAGGGCCTGGAGTCGCGCACGGCCCTGACCGAACGCCTGCACAAACGCCTGCGCGAGGATTTCGTCGGCATTGGCAGCTATGTGCAGTCCCTGGAAATGGGCCCACCGGTGGGCCGGCCGATCCAGTACCGGGTCAGCGGCAAGGACATCGACCAGGTGCGCAAGCACGCCATCGAGCTGGCCACCGAGCTGGACAAGAACTCCCATATCGGAGAAATCATTTACGACTGGAACGAGCCGGGCAAGGTCCTGCGCATCGACATCGCCCAGGACAAGGCGCGGCAGTTGGGGCTATCTTCCGAGGACGTGGCCCGGTTGATGAACAGTATCGTCAGCGGCTCGCCCGTGACCCAGGTCAACGACGACATCTACCTGATCAACGTGGTCGGACGTGCCGAAGACGCCGAGCGTGGGTCTCCGGAAACCCTGCAGAACCTGCAGATCGTCACGCCCAGCGGTACTTCGATCCCGTTGCTGGCGTTCGCCACGGTGCGCTATGAGCTGGAGCAGCCCTTGGTCTGGCGGCGTGATCGCAAGCCGACCATTACCATCAAGGCCGCCGTGCGCGACGAAATCCAGCCCACCGACCTGGTCAAGCAATTGCAGCCGGACATCGACCGCTTCGCCGCCGGCCTGCCTGTGGGCTACAAGGTCGCCACCGGCGGTACGGTGGAGGAGAGCAGCAAGGCCCAGGGTCCGATCGCCAGCGTGGTGCCGCTGATGCTGTTCCTGATGGCGACGTTCCTGATGATCCAGCTGCACAGCGTGCAGAAGCTGTTCCTGGTGGCCAGCGTCGCGCCCCTCGGCCTGATCGGCGTGGTGCTGGCGCTGGTGCCCACGGGCACGCCCATGGGCTTCGTGGCGATCCTGGGCATTCTGGCGCTGATCGGCATCATCATCCGCAACTCGGTGATCCTGGTCACCCAGATCGACGAGTATGAGCGGGCCGGCTACACGCCCTGGGACGCCGTGGTGGAGGCCACGGAACACCGACGCCGACCGATCCTGCTCACGGCGGCCGCGGCAAGCCTGGGCATGATCCCCATCGCCCGGGAAGTGTTCTGGGGGCCGATGGCCTACGCGATGATCGGCGGGATCATCATCGCCACCTTGCTGACGTTGCTGTTCCTGCCGGCGCTGTATGTCGCCTGGTACAAGATCCGCGAGCCCAAGCGTGACGGAGACCGGGGCAGATCCCTCGGTGAGGGGAGTTGATCCGGCATAAGGGGAGTTGACCTGTGGTGATGAGATCCATCCTGTGGTGAGGGGGTCTAGCGAAACGTGTGATGGGCCGGACCGCAAAATCAGCGCCCGCGTTCTTTATTTACGCAACAATCGCAACCCATTGAACACCACCAGCAGACTCACCCCCATGTCGGCGAATACCGCCATCCACAGGGTGGCGTAGCCAGTGAAGGTCACCCCCAGGAAGATCGCCTTGACCACCAGCGCCAGGGCAATGTTCTGCTTCAGGATGGCGGAGGTTTGCCGCGACAGGCGGATGAACGCCGGGATCTTGCGCAGGTCGTCGTCCATCAGGGCGACATCGGCCGTTTCGATGGCAGTGTCGGTACCGGCCGCCGCCATGGCGAAGCCGATCTCGGCCCGGGCCAGGGCCGGGGCATCGTTGATGCCATCGCCCACCATGCCGACCCGGTGACCCTGGGCGTACAACGCCTCGATGGCCTTGAGCTTGTCCTCCGGCAACAAGTCGCCCTGGGCCCGGTCCATGCCCACTTGCCCGGCAATCGCCTCGGCGGTATGGGCATTGTCGCCGGTGAGCATCAGGGTCTTGATCCCCAGTTCGTGCAACTGCCGGATCGCGTCGCGGCTGGAGTCCTTGACGGTGTCGGCCACGGCGAACAACGCCAGGGGGCCTGTGTCGTCCAGTAGCAGCACCACGGACTTGCCTTGTTTTTCCAGGGCGAAGAGTGTTTCTTCCAGCTCGGGAGAGCACAGGCCAAGGTCTTCCACCAGGCGATGATTGCCCAAGTGATAGGTCCGGCCATCGATGTCGCCTCGAACACCTCGTCCCGGCAACGCGGCGAAGTTATCCACAGACTGTGGCGATGCCTGCTTATCCACAACCGCGCTGGCGATGGCCCGTGATACGGGGTGATCGGAGCGAGCGGCAAGGCTCGCGGCCAGGGCCGGGGCGCTGGCCTGCAGCGTTGGGTCCAGCGCCACATAGTCGGTCTGCACCGGCTTGCCGTGAGTGATCGTGCCGGTCTTGTCCAGCGCCAGGTAATCCAGCTTGTAACCACCTTCCAGGTACACGCCGCCCTTGATCAGGATGCCTTTGCGCGCCGCGGCGGCGAGACCGCTGACGATACTCACCGGGGTGGAGATCACCAGTGCGCAAGGGCAGGCCACTACCAGCAGCACCAGCGCCCGATAGATCCAGTCGAACCACGTCGCGCCCATGAACAGCGGCGGGATGACCGCCACCGCCACCGCCAGGGCAAACACCGACGGGGTGTAGATTTTCGAGAAGCGATCGACGAAGCGCTGGGTCGGTGCCCGTGAGCCTTGGGCCTGCTCCACGGCGTGAATGATTCGCGCCAGGGTGGAGTGTTCGGCCGCCGCGGTCACGGTGTATTCCAGCTCGCCGGCCTGGTTGATGGTGCCGGCGAACACGTTGTCGCCGACGGTTTTTTCCACCGGCAGGCTTTCCCCGGTGATGGGCGCCTGGTCGATGGTGGACCGGCCGGCCACCACTTCACCGTCCAGGCCCACGCGTTCACCGGGGCGGACTCGCACGCGGGCACCCAGGGCGATCGCCTTGACCTCCTGCACCTTCCAGCTGCCATCGACCTGCTGCACGGTGGCCTGTTCGGGGGCCATCTGCATCAGGCCACTGATGGCGTTGCGTGCCCGGTCCAGGGACTTGGCCTCGATCAGCTCGGCCACGGTGAACAGGAACATCACCATGGCCGCCTCCGGCCATTGCCCGATCAACACCGCGCCGGTCACGGCAATGCTCATCAGGGCATTGATGTTCAGGTTGCGGTTCTTCAGGGCGATCCAGCCCTTCTTGTACGTGCCCAGGCCGCCGCTGAGGATCGACACCAGCGCCACCAGGGCGACCACCCAGTTCGGCGCGGCACTGGTGAAGTGAATCACCTCGGCGCCCAGGGCGGTGAGGCCGGACAGGGCCAGCGGCCACCAAGGCTTGGCTGGGGAGGGTGGGGTGTGGGTGGGGGTGTCCTGGCCTGCAGCGAGTGGTTCGGCCTGCATGCCCAGGGATCGGATCGCCTCGATGATCGGCGCATCGCTGGGCAGGGCGTGGGTCACGCCCAGGATGCGATTGATCAGGTTGAATTCCAGTCGCTGCACGCCCTCGAGCTTGCCCAGCTTGTTCTGGATCAGCGTCTGCTCCGTCGGGCAATCCATGGCTTCGATGCGAAAACTGCTCAGCCGCGCGCCGTCTGTCGGCGCTTTGCCGAGGTCGACCACCGACGGCGCCGCTTTCGAGGCGCAGCAGGAATGCCCATGGGCATGGCCGTGGCCGGATTTGTGAACAGGCTTATGGGTGTGAAGGGAGTCGCTCATCGGTTACGTCCGTGAAAAGTGCCTGTTGCACAGTAAAGACCCTGTAGCCACTATAGGGTCAAGCATCTATTCGGGAGGCATGGGATGAAAATCGGAGAGCTGGCGAAGATGACCGACTGCCAGGTGGAAACCATCCGCTATTACGAACGCGAAGGCTTGCTGCCTGAGCCTGCCCGTAGCGACGGAAACTACCGGGTCTACACCCAGGCCCATGCCGAGCGGCTGACGTTCATTCGCAACTGCCGCACCCTGGACATGACCCTGGAGGAAATCCGCAGCCTCCTGGCCCTGCGCGACAGTCCCCAGGACCAGTGCGAAAGCGTCAATGCATTGATCGATGAACACATCCTCCACGTCAGGGCCCGTATCGATGGCCTGCTGGCGCTGCAGGCACAACTGATCGACCTGCGCCATCGCTGCGGCGAAGGGCCGGACCCGGATCAATGCGGGATCCTGCAGCGCCTGGAAGTGAGTGGTGCGGTGGCGCCGGAAGTGGAGCATTCACATGTAGGCAGGAGTCATGGGCATTGAGCCTTGCTCGCGATAGCGGCTTGGCAGTCAACCTATAGGTTGAATGTAAGGGCCTCATCGCGAGCAGGCTCGCTCCCGCAAGGGATGGTGGCGTTGCTCAGACCGCCATCGGCGCTGTCATCGGCGCATGGTGCTGGTAGCCTTCCAGGGAGAAATCGCCGGGCTCCACCAGTTCGAGCCACTCAGGCTGGTAAACGCCAGTCTTGGCAAACTCCGGCACCCGCTCGGAAATCACCAGTCTCGGCATCGGGAACGGCTCGCGCTTGAGCTGTTCCTTGAGCATGTCCAGATGGTTTTCGTAGACGTGGGCGTCACCGATGAAGTAGGTGAACCAGCGTGGCGTGTAGCCGGTCAGGCGGCCGATCAGGCTCAACAGCGCGGCCCCCTCGGTGAGGTTGAACGGCGTGCCCAGGCCCAGGTCGTTGGAGCGGATGTAGAGGGTCAGGGAGATTTCCTTCGTCTCGACATTCGGGTGGAACTGGTACAGCAGGTGGCACGGCGGCAAGGCCATTTCATCGAGCTGCGCACAGTTCCAGCCATGGAACAGGATACGCCGGCTGCCCGGGTCCTTGATGATGGTGTCGACGCACTGGCGCACCTGGTCGATGGCCTTGTACAGCACCACGTAAGCCAGGCCGTTCTCCTCACCCTCGGCGATCCGCCGGTAGCCCTGGGCCAGGGTCTGCTCGATGGCCGCCGGGTTGCTCAGGGGGATCTGCTTGTAGGCCGGCCACTTGCGCCATTGCACGCCGTAGATCTCGCCCAGGTCGTCTTCGCCCTGGCGGAACGGGTTGGCCAGCCACTGGGTATTTTCGTTGGCGTTCTGGTCCCAGACCTTGCAGCCCAGGGCGCGGAATTCGGCGGCGTTGTTCACGCCGCGCAAGAAGCCGCACATCTCGCCGATGGCCGACTTGAAGGCCAGCTTGCGGGTGGTGATGGCCGGGAAACCGTCCTTCAGGTCATAGCGCAGCATGGCGCCGGGGAGGCTGATGGTGTTCACTCCCGTGCGGTTGGCTTGCCGGGTGCCATGCTCGATGACATCGGCCACCAGATCGAGATATTGCTTCATGTGTTACCTGTGTCCTTGAGTCCGGAGCGGCGCTCCGGCATTCGAATTTAAACCTTGGCGGCCGCAGCCGGCGCCCGGCGATAAGCCAGCCAGATCAGCACCAGTCCGCCGATGATCATCGGCAGGCACAGCACCTGGCCCATGGTCAGCCAGTTCCACGCCAGGTAGCCGAGCTGGGCATCCGGTACGCGGACGAATTCAACGATAAAGCGGAAGATGCCATAGAACAGGGCAAACATGCCCGACACCGCCATGGTCGGCCGCGGCTTGCGCGAGAACAGCCAGAGAATGAGGAATAGTGCCACGCCTTCGAGGGCGAACTGATAAAGCTGCGACGGGTGGCGCGGCAACTGCGCCGGGTCGCTGAACGGCGGGAAAATCATCGCCCACGGGACGTCGGTTGGCTTGCCCCACAATTCGGCGTTGATGAAGTTGCCGATGCGCCCGGCGCCCAGGCCGATGGGCACCATGGGGGCGACGAAATCCATCAGTTCGAAGAACGATTTATTGTTGCGCTTGCCGAACCAGAGCGCTGCCAGCATCACGCCGATGAAGCCGCCGTGGAACGACATGCCGCCTTTCCAGACCTCGAAGATCAACGTCGGGTTGGCCAGGTAGGCACTCAGGTCGTAGAACAGCACGTAGCCCAGGCGTCCGCCGACGATCACACCCATGGACAACCAGAACACCAGGTCGGACAGTTTTTCCTTGTTCCAGGTGGGATCGAAACGGTTCAGCCGACGCGATGCCAGCAGCCAGGCGCCGCCGATGCCGATCAGGTACATCAGGCCGTACCAGTGGATTTTCAGCGGACCGATGGCCAGGGCCACCGGATCGATCTGCGGGTAAGGCAGCATGGATATTCCTCGTAAACGTCAAAAATGCCCGGGGGAGGCTGGCATCCCGGGATTAAGCCAGTATTGCGTCAGAACAGGAAACTCAGCCCCACGCAGAACAGCAAGGCGGCGAACATTCGCTTGAGCAGGCGCGGCGACAGGCGGTGGGCCAGGCGCGCGCCGATACGGGCGAAAACCATGCTGGTCAGGGCGATGCCCAGTAAGGCCGGCAGGTAGACAAAGCCCAGACTATGGGCCGGCAACAAGGGATCTTGCCAGCCAAGAATCATGAAACTCAATGCGCTGGCCAGGGCGATCGGCAAGCCGCACGCCGATGATGTCGCGACCGCCTGCTGCATCGGCACGCTGCGCCAGGTCAGGAAAGGGACGGTCAGCGAGCCGCCGCCAATGCCGAAGATCGCCGAAGCCCAGCCGATCACGGTGCCTGCCAGGGTCAGCCCGGCCTTGCCCGGTACCGTACGGCTGGCCTTGGGCTTGAGATCCAGGCCCAACTGCGCGGCGACGACCAGGGCGAACACGCCGATGATTTTCTGCAGGTGCGGGCCGGCAATCGCCTCGGCGGTGATCGCGCCGAAACCGGCGCCCATCAGGATCCCGACGGTCATCCAGGCGAAGATCGGCCAGCGCACCGCGCCTTTGCGCTGGTGCTCACGCACGGCATTGACCGAGGTGAAGATGATCGACGCCAGGGATGTACCGACGGCCAGGTGCGTCAACACCTGCGGATCGAAGCCCTGCAAGGTGAAACTGAACACCAGTACCGGGACTATGATGATCCCGCCACCCACGCCGAACAGCCCGGCCAGCACGCCGGCGCAGGCGCCGAGCAGCAGATAGAGCACAAATTCCACCGGCGTCTCCCCGCCCATCCCCCAAACAAGAGCGGCATGGTAACGGATCCGTGGCCCCCGGCTCCACTGAAGGCGATGGATGCCGGCCGATTGTGTGGGTAAAGTGATCCACGAAAGCGGAGTGTTCGGTTCATTTTTTAACGGGACAACCTGATGTGCTTGATCGTATTTGCCTGGCGACCTGGGCATGCCCAGCCGCTGATCGTGGCGGCCAACCGCGACGAGTTCTACGCCCGGCCGACCTTGCCCCTGGCCCAGTGGCCTGACGCGCCGCAGGTCCATGCTGGCCGTGACCTGGAGGCTGGAGGCACCTGGCTCGGCGTGGCTGCCGGTGGCCGTTTCGCGGCCCTGACCAATATCCGCGACCCGGGCCAGATGCCGGCGTTCAAGTCGCGGGGTGAACTGGTGGCGCGGTTCCTGACCGGGCATCTCTCGATTGCCGAATACTTCAGCGAAATCGTCCCTCGCGCTGGCGAATATGGCGGGTTCAACCTGTTGCTCGGCGACGGCTCCGAGCTGTGGCATCACAATGCTCGCGATGCCCGGCCACAACGCTTGGCCGAGGGGGTCTATGGCTTGTCGAACGCCGGGCTGAACACGCCCTGGCCCAAGTTGCTCAAGGCCCGCGCCGCGCTGGCCGAGGTGTTGGACGATCCGCGGCCCGAGTCATTGCTGGCTCTGCTGAACGACCCGCAGCCCGCACCGGTGGCTGACTTGCCCGACACGGGCGTGGGGCTGGCGACCGAGACGTTGCTGTCCAGTGTGTTCATTGCCAGCCCCGCCTACGGGACGCGAGCGAGCACGGCGTTGATTGTCCATGCCGATGGAACCCGACACCTGGTCGAGCGCAGTTTCGGGCCGCATGGGGGGCATCTGGGGGAGGTGGAGCTCAAGGTCTAGGCTCTGTACGAAAAGCCTTGATACTCGTTCATGCTGCGTTGAACACTGCCTGACCTTCTTCTCAAGACTGTTTCGTACAGAGTCTAGTTTGCCGTGTCACTGCTGGCCTCATCGCGAGCAAGCTCGCTCCCACAGTAGATCGTCAGTGAACACAAACGCTGTGAACAACCGAGATCACTGTGGGAGCGAGCCTGCTCGCGACAGGAGCGCCGCAGGATCAGAGGGTCTTGTTCGAAGCCGGATTGATCATCCGCGCCAGCCCAAGATTCTTCAGCGCCAGTTGCAAGGAGCTGTGAATTACTTGCGGATTGTCGATGGTCATCACTTCCGCCAGCAGTTCCTGGGCCTTGCTGAGGTTGATCTGGCGCAGCATCCATTTCACTTTTGGCAGGTTGGTGGCGTTCATCGACAGGCTGTCGAAACCCATCGCCATGAGCAGCACCGCTGCCGCCGGATCCCCGGCCATTTCACCGCAGATGCTCACCGGCTTGCCTTCGGCATGGGCGTCGCGCACCACGTTCTGCAGGGCCTGCAGCACGGCCGGATGCAGATAGTCGTAAAGGTCGGCTACCCGCGGGTTGTTGCGGTCCACCGCCAGCAGGTACTGGGTCAGGTCGTTGGAGCCCACCGACAGGAAGTCCACCTGCCGCGCCAGCTCCTTGGTCTGGTACACCGCCGCCGGGATCTCGATCATCACGCCGACCGGAGGCATCGGCACATCGGTGCCTTCGTCGCGGACTTCGCCCCAGGCCCGGTGGATCAGGTGCAGGGCTTCTTCCAGTTCATGGGTGCCGGAGATCATCGGCAACAGGATGCGCAGGTTGTTCAGGCCTTCGCTGGCCTTGAGCATGGCGCGGGCCTGGACCAGGAAGATCTCCGGGTGGTCGAGGGTCACGCGGATGCCGCGCCAGCCCAGGAACGGGTTGTCTTCCTTGATGGGGAAGTAGGACAGGGACTTGTCGCCGCCGATGTCCAGGCTGCGCATGGTCACCGGTTGCGGGTGGAATGCGGCCAGCTGTTCACGGTAGATCGCCAGTTGTTCCTTTTCGCTGGGGAAGCGCTGGTTGATCATGAAGGGGACTTCGGTGCGGTACAGGCCCACACCCTCGGCGCCGCGCTTCTGCGCCCGGGCCACGTCGGCCAGCAGGCCGGTGTTGACCCACAGCGGCATGCGATGGCCGTCGAGCGTCACGCAAGGCAGGTCCCGCAGCGCATCCAGGCCCAGGGACAGTTGCTTTTCTTCCTCCACCACATCGGAGAACTGCTTGCGCAGCACTTCGCTGGGGTTGGTGTAGACCTCGCCGTGGTAGCCATCGACGATCATCTGGATGCCGTCGACCTTGGAATACGGCAGGTCCACCAGGCCCATCACCGTCGGGATGCCCATGGCACGGGCCAGGATCGCCACGTGGGAGTTGCCCGAGCCCAATACCGACACCAGCCCCGCCAGCTTGCCCTCGGGCACCTCGCCGAGCATGGCCGGGGTCAGCTCTTCGCTGACCAGGATGGTGTTGTCCGGGTAGACCAGGGTCTGCTGGCGTTCCTGCTGCAGGTAGGCGAGCAACCGGCGGCCGAGGTCCTTGACGTCGGAAGCGCGCTCACGCAGGTAGGCGTCGTCCATCAGTTCGAAACGGTTGACGTGGTCGGTCACCACCTGGCGCAACGCGCCCTGGGCCCATTGGCCGGTCTTGATGACCGTGGTCACCTCGCTGCCCAGCGAGGCGTCGTCGAGCATCATCAGGTAGACGTCGAACAGCGCGCGCTCTTCCGGACGCAGCTGAGTCGCCAGCTTGGCCGAGAGGGCCCGCATGTCGGCCCGCACGCCTTCGATGGCAGTCTTGAACAGCGCCAGTTCGGCCTTGATGTCACTGATGGCCTTGTCCGGCACGACGTCGAGGTCGGCAGGCGGCAGCATGACCACCGCGGTACCCACCGCCGCGCCCGGCGAGCCCGGCACGCCGACGAACTTGGCTTCCTGGATGCCCTTGCCCTGGCGTCCCAGGCCGCTGATCGAACCGGTGGCCTCGGCATGGGCGATAACCCCGGCCAGCTGCGCGCTCATGGTCACGAGGAAGGCTTCTTCGCCTTCGTCGAACTGGCGACGCTCCTTTTGCTGGATGACCAGTACGCCGACGACACGGCGGTGGTGAATGATCGGTGCCCCGAGGAACGAGGCGTAGCGCTCCTCGCCGGTTTCGGCGAAGTAGCGATAGCGCGGGTGGTCCGCGGCGTTTTCGAGGTTCAGGGGCTCTTCGCGCGTGCCGACCAGGCCGACCAGACCTTCGTTGGGCGCCATGCTGACCTTGCCGATGGAGCGCTTGTTCAAGCCCTCGGTGGCCATCAGCACGAAACGGTTGGTCTCGGGGTCCAGCAGATAGACCGAGCAGACCTGGCTGCCCATGGCCTCTTTGACGCGCAACACAATAATCCCCAACGCCGCTTTGAGATCCTTGGCGGCGTTGACTTCCTGGACGATCTTGCGCAGCGTATTGAGCATGGCTCGGGGTCGAACTCCGTCGTCAGTCGCGCGTCAGCAGGCGCGGGGCAAGCTCTTTGAGGGCGCGTCGGTACACCTCGCGCTTGAATGTCACCACCTGGCCCAACGGATACCAATAACTGACCCAGCGCCAGCCATCGAACTCCGGTTTACCGGTCAAATCCATCCGCACCCGCTGCTCGTTGGAGAGCAGGCGCAGGAGAAACCATTTCTGTTTCTGGCCGATGCACAGCGGCTGGCTGTGCGTCCTGACCAGGCGTTGCGGCAAACGATAGCGCAACCAGCCACGGGTGCAGGCGAGAATTTCGACATCTTCACGCTCCAGCCCCACTTCTTCGTTCAACTCGCGGTACAAGGCTTCTTCCGGCGTCTCCTGGGGGTTGATTCCACCTTGAGGAAACTGCCAGGCGTCTTGATTGATACGGCGAGCCCATAGCACCTGCCCTGCATCATTCGTAAGAATGATCCCCACATTGGGTCGGAAACCATCGGGATCGATCACGGCAACAACCTCGCAAACGCATGTCGCCGCATTGTTCCACAAAGGTTGTGAAAGCAGCAACGAGCCAGACCACACACGTCGCCTAGCTTATGTGCACTCTTGTGAAAAGTCCGTATTCTGGGCACCTTTCTTCAGAATTTTCAGCGAGTAACTGCAATGCGGCTGGCTTTATTCGACTTGGACAACACGCTGCTGGGCGGCGACAGCGACCACGCCTGGGGCGATTACCTGTGTGAACGCGGCTTCCTGGATGCCGTGACGTACAAGGCGCGCAATGATGCGTTCTATCAGGATTACCTGGCCGGCAAGCTCGACAACGCCGAGTACCTGAATTTCTGCCTGGAGATCCTCGGGCGCACGGAAATGGAGGTGCTGGCACAATGGCATCTCGACTACATGCGCGACTGCATCGAGCCGATCGTATTGCCACAGGCCATCGAATTGCTGGAAAAGCACCGTGCAGCCGGCGACAAGCTGGTGATCATCACCGCCACCAACCGTTTCGTCACCGCGCCGATTGCCGAGCGCCTGGGAGTCGAGACCCTGATCGCCACCGAATGTGAAATGATCGACGGCCGCTACAGCGGGCGCAGCACTGACATACCCTGCTTTCGCGAGGGCAAGGTGACGCGCCTCAACCGTTGGCTGGAAGAAACCGGGCATTCCCTGCAGAACAGCTATTTCTATAGCGATTCGATGAATGACTTGCCGCTGCTGGAGGTAGTCACGAATCCGGTGGCGGTGGATCCGGACCCGAACCTCAGGGCCGAGGCCGAGAAGCGTGGCTGGCCGGTGATTTCGCTGCGCGGCTGAAAATGGCTATCGCGAGCCAGCTCGCTCCCACAGGGGATTTGCGTCGATCATGCAACCTCTGTGGGAGCGAGCTGGCTCGCGATGAAAGCGACACGGTCCAAGACCTTAAACCGGCTTGGCTCCCATCAACCCCGCAATGGCGATAAAACAGACGACGCTGAACAGCGCCAGGGCCAGGGTGAATTTGCCATTGCCCGCCGCCGGCAGCGTGCGCAACCTGTTCAACCGCACCAACAGCCAGAACCCGGCCAGTGTCGCCGCGGTGTACAGCACGCTGGAAGCCAGCAACCAAGTCTGCCCCAGCGGCCATCCCACCTGATGCACCATCCACCAGCCGGTGAACGGCATGCTCGCCAGCGCCAGGCCCATCAACAGCCAGATGAACACCAGCGGTCTTTGCAGCGTGCGGGTGTGCGCCGTCGCATCACCGCCACGGCGAGCACGCCAGACCCAGATGGCCAGCCCCGCCGCACCGGCCAGTAACAACACCGTCGCCAGGACATGGGCGACCTTGAGAGCGGTTAACGTTTCCATCGTTCGCTTCCTTATGGCTTGCCTTTGAGCGTAGCCCTTCAGCCGAGAAACAGCTGATAGGCCGGGTTGTCGCTCTCGTCCCAGAATGGATAGCCGATCGCCTCCAGGGCGGCAGGGACCAGATGACGTTCGTCATGAGGCACTTGCAGCCCTGCGACGACCCGGCCATCCGCTGCGCCATGGTTGCGGTAGTGGAACATCGAGATGTTCCAGCGCCCGCCCAGTTTGTTGAGGAAGTTGAACAGCGCGCCCGGTCGCTCCGGAAACTCGAAGCGCAGTACCATTTCGTCGATGACATGGGCCGCGTGCCCGCCCACCATATGGCGGATGTGCAACTTGGCCAATTCGTTGTCGGTGAGGTCCAGTACCGGGAAGCCTTGCTCGGTCAGACTGGCGATCAGGGCGCTGCGCGGATCGTTTTCCGGATGCGTCTGCACGCCGACGAAAATGTGCGCTTCGCTGCCGGTGTTGTAGCGGTAGTTGAATTCGGTGATCTGGCGCTTGCCGATGGCTTCGCAGAATGCCTTGAAGCTGCCCGGTTGCTCGGGAATGGTGACCGCGATGATCGCCTCCCGGCCTTCGCCCAGCTCGGCGCGCTCGGCCACGTGGCGCAGGCGATCGAAGTTGATGTTGGCGCCGGATTCGATGGCGATCAGGGTCTGCCCGCTGATGCCGCGCGATTCGACGTACTTCTTGATTCCCGCTACGCCCAGCGCCCCGGCCGGCTCGGTGATCGAGCGGGTATCGTCATAGATATCCTTGATGGCGGCACAGATCTCGTCGGTGCTGACGGTGATCACTTCGTCCACGTGATGCTTGCAGATATCGAAGGTGTGCTGGCCGATCTGCGCCACGGCGACACCGTCGGCAAACAGTCCGACGCTGGGCAGTACCACGCGTTCGCCGGCAGCCATGGCGGCCTGCAGGCAGTTGGAATCGTCCGGCTCGACGCCGATGATCCTGATGTCCGGCCGCAGGTATTTCACGTAGGCCGCGATACCGGCGATCAACCCGCCACCCCCCACCGGGACGAATATCGCATCCAGGGGCGCCGGGTGCTGGCGCAGGATCTCCATGGCCACGGTGCCCTGCCCGGCAATGGTGTGGGGATCGTCATAAGGATGAATGTAGACGTAGCCTTTTTCATCGACCAGTTTCAACGAATAGGCCAGGGCCTCGGGGAACGAGTCGCCATGCAGCACCACCCGGCCGCCACGGGAGCGCACGCCTTCGACCTTGATTTCCGGCGTGGTCTTGGGCATCACGATGGTGGCCTTCACGCCCAGTACCTTGGCTGCCAGGGCCAGGCCTTGGGCATGGTTGCCCGCCGAAGCCGTGACCACGCCGCGGGCGCGTTCCTCGTCGCTGAGTTGGGTCAGCTTGTTGTAGGCCCCGCGAATCTTGAACGAGAACACCGGTTGCAGGTCTTCGCGCTTGAGCCAGATGCTGTTGCCCAGCCGTTCGGAGAGCTGGCGGGCGTTCTGCAGCGGGGTTTCCACGGCCACGTCGTAGACGCGCGAGTTGAGGATCTTTTTGACGTACTGTTCGAGCATCGGAAAGCATCACTGGGCGGGTTGGGCAGGGCCAAGGAGTCTAACCCGGCTTTTGGCCGGGCGACCACACGAATCCCGAGGTTTTGTTGGGTTATACTCGCGCCCCTCTCTACTCCCTGCCCGTTTCCGGAGCCCGCATGACCCAGGATCAACTCAAACAGGCCGTGGCCCAGGCCGCTGTCGACCTCATCCTCCCGCAGCTGGATGACAAGAGCATCATCGGGGTCGGCACCGGCTCCACGGCCAATTGCTTCATCGATGCGCTGGCCCGGCACAAGGGCGCGTTCGACGGCGCGGTCGCCAGCTCCGAAGCCACCGCCGCGCGGCTCAAGGGCCACGGGATCCCGGTGTATGAGCTCAATACGGTGAGCGACCTGGAGTTCTACGTCGATGGCGCCGACGAAAGCGACGCGCACCTGAACCTGATCAAGGGTGGCGGCGCGGCGCTGACGCGCGAGAAAATCGTCGCGGCCGTGGCCAGGACCTTCATCTGCATCGCCGATGCCAGCAAGCTGGTGCCGGTGCTCGGCGCATTTCCGTTGCCAGTGGAAGTCATCCCGATGGCCCGCAGCCATGTGGCCCGCCAACTGGTCAAGCTCGGTGGCGATCCGGTGTATCGCGAGGGTGTGCTGACCGATAACGGCAACATCATCCTGGATGTCCACAACCTGCAGATCACCCAGCCGGTTGAGCTTGAGCGCCAGATCAACGCCATCGTCGGCGTCGTCACCAACGGTCTGTTCGCCGCGCGGCCGGCGGATGTGCTGTTGCTGGGAACGCCGGAAGGTGTGAAGACCCTCAAGGCCTGATCCGATGGTGTGACTGGCGCTGTCGTGACGAGGGGAGATGCGACGTTTCGCTAATCCCTTCGCCACAGCATTTCGATTCCTGTCAATCGGGCTGCGGCTTCTTGAACACGTAGAACAGGTTCGGCTCGCTCACCACATAGAGGTTGCCGTCGTCGTCCATGGCAACGCCCTCGGCCTGGGGCACGGTCTTTTGCAGGCCCTGGCGACCCTTGCTCAAGGACAGCGTGCTCAGCGGGCGACCGTCGATATCCAGCTCGATGATCAGTCGCGACTCATCGGACAGCGCCAGCAAATGGCCGCTGCGCTCATCGTATTGCAGGCTCGAGAGATCGCGCACGAACAGCCCGGCATCGCGCTTGGGGTTATTGATGACGTGAACTGCGTAGGACTTTTCTGGTTTGTGATGAGGGAACCCCTGGACTTCATAAATCAGCATCGGGTCGCGTTCCTTCGCCACGAACAGCCGCTTGCCCACCGAGTCATAAGCCAGTCCTTCGAATCCCTTGTTACCGCTCATGTGCACGCCAAGGGTCATCTGCTCCGCATCGGCGGCATCGAGGAACCGGGTGTCTTCGTCCAGGTGGATCTTGATCAGGCGCTGCTGGCGCTCGTCACTGATGACGTAGGTGTTTTCGCTGATGAACTCCACCGCCTCCGGGTCGCCGAAACCGATCAGCGCCATGCGCCGCAGGATCTTGCCGTCCAGGGACAGTTCGATCAGCTCGGCGTTGTTGTTGGTAACCGTGAACAGGCTCTTGCGGACCGGATCGAACGTCAGTGCCGAGACATCGTCATCCAGCCCTTCGATCACCTGTGCTTCCAGGGTGACGCGGTATTGGTCGAGGCCGATGGCTTGCTCGCTGGTGGGCTGCCAGAAAGTGTTGAGGTTGAACCAGGCGCGCTCGAACAGACGCAGGTATTGACCCGCTGCGATCAGGACGATCAGGGCGATCGCCAGCAGCATCAGAATCAAGGGCTTGGGACGGGCAAGTCGGCGCATGAGGGTGGGCTCGGATAAGAACAGGGGGTTGAAATATCACGCCTGCCTGAACTGAAGCTTAATGGCGGTGTGCCACACCCTACAGCGAAGGACGAATTACCTTACAGAGCTGGCCGATCAGCTTATTTCTCGAAACGATAGAACAGGTTCGGCTCGCTGACCATGTACAGATTGCCGGCCTCATCCAGGGTCACGCCCTCGGCGCGAGGGACCGTATCCTTCAGCCCGTTGAAACCGCCCAGCAGGGTCATGAAGCTGACCTGCTGGCCTTTCTCATCCAGCTCCAGCAACAAATGCGAGTCGGACGACAGCACCAGCGTATGGCCAGTGCGCGGGTCTATCGCCAGGGCCGACAGGTTGCGCAGGTCCAGTTCATCGCTGGCATGGATCTGTTTATCGCCCTTGAGCAACTGGCTGCCGTTGCTTTTCCAGATGAATAACGCCGCTGGACGTTCCTCGCCCAGTACCAGTTGCTGGTTGCGTGGGTCCCAGGCCACCGCCTCGAATCCCTTGTTCTGGTTTTCCGATGGGCCGAGGTCGTACTGGGGAAAGTCGGCGATGTTCAGCTCGCGCGTATTCGCATCGACCTGGACGATCGACAGCGAATGCGAGCGCTCATCGGTAATGGCCAGCAGTCCATTGCCCATGAATGACACACCTTCGGGATTGTTCCAGCCCACCAGTGGCATCTTGCGCAACACCTCACCCTGCAGCGTCAGCTCCACCAGGAACGGGTTCTTGCCCATGACGGCGAACAGGGTCTTGGTCTGCGGGTTATAGGTCAGGTCGGACGCTTCGTCCTTCTCCATGCCCGGCAATGGCTTGGCATCGATCACCGCGCGGTAGTCGGGTAGCCAGATGCTGTCCTGGCGCTGGGCCGGACTCTTGAAATGTTCCGACAGCCACAACATGCCGCGATCGTCCCAATGCATCGCGAATGCCAGGCCATACGCGACGGCGGCCAGCAAAGGCCAGACATACCAGCCGGTGAGAAAGCGCGGGCGGCGGGCAACTTTAAGGGCGGGCATTGGTGGGGTGGCCATCGAGAGGTGTATTCCAGAATTCAGGCTGAGGGTAATACCACGATTGGGACCGGCTCAGACGCCGCAAGCCCAGGAATTATCCAGATAGGATGTGAAAAAAACGGTAAATGGCGGCAATGCCTTGTGATCCAGCCGTTCGTCAGTGTGTTTTTTTTCGCCAGCGGTTTTGCCCATGGTGTTTCGTCAGACGATCAGTGCGCGATGGCAGCGTTTGTCGCGGACGCCTCAACCTGATGGTCAAGGGATGTGCGGAGCGCCCCTGGCTACACATCATGCAATTCAAAAGTCGTTGAGTGAGGGGAGCAGCTAACCTAGCCTGCCGATCCAGGCACCATCAATATCGATCAAAAACAGGGATGATGTGTGAATCGACGCCGATTTGTTCTGGGTGGGACGTTGGCTCTGGCTTCAACTTCAATACTGCTGAGCTGCAGGCAGCTTCAGACACAGGGGCCCCGACCGCTCTTTCCCGCCGCTCCCCCAGCTTGTGAAGAGCTCAGGCCGATCAACGCGCACCTGGGCCGGATAGCCGGAGTATACGCTTGTGCACGGCCTTTCCGTCATGCCGGGCCGCGTATCGAGGCGCAACAGCTGGGGTCGAAACTCATCGTTCATAACTATGGCCATGGCGGTTGTGGCTGGTCACTGAGCTGGGGATCGAGCATGCAGGCGCTACGCCTGGCATACGCCGCCTCGGCCGGCCGAGAAACGCTTCGCGCTCTCGGCGTCATCGGTTGCGGCCCGCTTGGCCTGACCTCTGCGCTATTGGCCCAGCAAGCGGGTCTATCTGTCTGCATCTATGCCAAGGCCCTTCCTCCCGGGGTACCGTCCATGGGCGCCACGGGAATATGGTCGCCCGATTCCCGGTTCTGCGACGTCCAGCATGGCCCGGCTTGGGCGTCGCGCTGGAACGAGATGGCGGATGCTTCATTCAGCCAATTCCAACGTGTGGCGCAACTGCCAGGCAGCTCGATCGAGTGGGTCAATGGCTACAGGTTGTCCGATGTTCCATTCTCGTCCGAGGAAAAGCCGGCGCGAACAAAAGATGCCCGGGAGCCCGAATATGCGGAGTTCGCCAGGAAGTTCTTGCCCCCTCAAGTGGAGCTGCCACCTGGAAGCCATCCGTTTCCTGCGCCTTACGCGCGTGGATGGACGAGCTTGATGTTCAACATCACGTCTTACGCCAGCTCGCTGATGACTGATTTCCTGGACGCGGGAGGCCAGATAAAAATCCAGGAGTTTACCCATCCGGATGAACTCCTGGTGTTGCCCGAAGACACGTTGATCAACGCGACAGGGTATGGCGCGAAGCTGTTGTTCAACGACCACACGATAATTCCTGTGCGTGGACAGACAGTGCGCCTGGTACCGCAACCCGAAGTCAGGTATGGGCTGCGGGCGCAGGACTTCCTGGTCATGCCTCGTCGCGATGGCGTATTGATCCAGAACATGGACGATGCAGGAAGCTTCGATAACAGCAACGACGAGCCGGATTACGCTGATGCAATAGCCGTGGTCGAGCAGGTGGCGGCATATGTTTCGAGGATGCGCTGCTGAAGCGTTGAGTCGGCTTCAGATTGGAAGAAACGACCTTCTGCAGGGCGCTGGCGAGCCAGCCCTGCCAGTCGAATGGCTCTCAGCGGACGCTGCTTTCGAAGCGGCAAGCGCCCGGCAACTCCAGCACCAGCTCGTCACCCACGTTCAACGGGCCGACGCCCGCCGGGGTGCCGGTGAGGATCACGTCGCCGGCCTGCAGCGAGAAGCAGCCGGCCATGTGCTGGATCATCGGCACGATGGGGTTGAGCATCATGCTGCTGTTGCCATCCTGGCGCACTTGACCATTGATGGTCAGGCGCACGGGAATGTCGGTCAGGTCGGCGAAGGTGGCGTTGGACACGAACGGGGCGATCACCGCCGCGCCGTCGAAGGATTTGGCGATTTCCCATGGCAGGCCCTTGGCCTTGAGCTCGGCCTGCTTGTCCCGAAGGGTCAGGTCCAGGGCAGGGGCGAAGCCGGAGATGGCGTCCAGTACTTCCTCGACGCTCGGCCGGGTGGACAATGGCTTGCCGATCAGCACGGCGATTTCCGCTTCGTAGTGCACCGAGCCGCGTTCGACAGGGATGCTGAAGCCGCCTTCCAGTGGCACCACGCAACTGCCCGGCTTGATGAACAGCAGGGGTTCCGTAGGGACCGGGTTGTCCAGCTCCTTGGCGTGTTCGGCATAGTTACGGCCAATGCACACCACTTTCCCTACCGGGAAATGAATGCGGGTGCCGTCGACATACTGGTGCTGATAGCTCATTACCGACTCCTGGTTCGTTGATTCAAACAGCGAAGATCTTGCCCGGGTTCATGATGCCGTTCGGATCGAACGCTGCCTTGACGGCTTTCATGTATTCGATCTCGACCGGTGAGCGGCTGTAGGTCAGGTAGTCACGCTTGGTCATGCCTACGCCGTGTTCCGCGGAAATCGAGCCGTTGTACTTCTCCACCGTTTCAAAGACCCATTTGTTCACGGTGGCGCATTTGGCGAAGAATTCATCCTTCTCGAGGTTTTCCGGCTTGAGGATGTTCAGGTGCAGGTTACCGTCGCCAATGTGACCGAACCAGACGATTTCGAAATCTGGATAGTGTTCGCCGACGATCGCATCTATTTCCCGCAGGAATCCCGGCACCTTCGAGACGGTCACCGAGATATCGTTCTTGTAGGGTGTCCAGTGGGAAATGGTTTCGGAGATGTACTCGCGCAGTTTCCACAGGTTCTGCAGCTGGGTTTCGCTCTGGCTCATCACGCCGTCCAGTACCCAGCCCTGTTCCACACAGTGCTCGAAGGTTTCCAGGGCGTGATTGGCGACGTCTTCGGTAGTGGCTTCGAATTCCAGCAAGGCGTAGAACGGGCATTCGGTCTCGAACGGCGCCGGTACGTCGCCCCGGCCCAGGACCTTGGCCAGGGCCTTGTCGGAGAAGAATTCGAATGCGGTCAGGTCGAGCTTGCCCTGGAATGCGTGGAGCACCGGCATGATCGAGTCGAAGTCCGGGGTGCCGAGTACCATCGCCGTGAGGTTCTTCGGCGCCCGGTCCAGGCGCATGGTGGCTTCGACCACGAAACCGAGGGTGCCCTCGGCACCGATGAACAACTGCCGCAGGTCATAGCCGGTGGCGTTCTTGATCAGGTCCTTGTTCAGTTCCAGCAGGTCGCCCTTGCCGGTGACGACTTTCAGGCCCGCGACCCAGTTGCGGGTCATGCCATAGCGAATGACCTTGATACCGCCGGCATTGGTGCCGATATTGCCGCCAATCTGGCTGGATCCGGCCGATGCGAAATCCACTGGATAATACAGGCCGTGCTCTTCGGCCTTGTTCTGCAACTGTTCGGTGACCACGCCCGGCTGGCACACCGCAGTGCGATCGGTGAGGTTCACGTCGAGGATCTGGTTCATGTAGTCGAAAGACACCACCACTTCACCGTTGGCCGCCACGGCTGCGGCCGAGAGCCCGGTGCGTCCGCCCGACGGTACCAGGGCGACCTTGTGCTCGTTGGCCCAGCGGACGATGGCCTGGACCTGCTCGATCGTCTTGGGGAAGACGATGGCGGTGGGGGCGGGGGCGAAGTGTTTGGTCCAGTCCTTGCCATAAGCGTTCAGGGAGTCGGCGTCGGTCAAGACCTTGCCAGGTTCAACCAAGGTCTTCAGTTCATCTATCCGGGAAGGATTGGTCATCGACAGAACTCTCGAACAATTCATGGTCATCCTGAGAACGCTTCACGTCGCAGGAATGAGTGTTTAGCGGGGTGCATATGCTAGCATACCGACCCCGCAGCGTAGTGCCCAACGGCTGTACTGCGGCGACGGCGGTCATGCCGTCGGGCCAGCATGCGCTGTCCGATTCCCTGCCATTTTTCTCCGGGACACAGGTTTACGCAGATGAGCAAGACTTCTCTCGATAAGAGCAAGATCAAGTTCCTTCTTCTCGAAGGCGTCCACCAATCGGCTGTCGACGTCCTCAAGTCGGCGGGCTACACCAGCATCGAGTACATCACCAGTTCTCTGCCGGAAGCCCAGCTCAAGGAAAAGATCGCCGATGCTCACTTCATCGGCATTCGCTCCCGTACCCAATTGACCGAAGAGATCTTCGACCACGCCAAGAAACTGGTAGCGGTCGGCTGCTTCTGCATCGGCACCAACCAGGTTGACCTCGACGCGGCCCGCGAGCGCGGTATCGCGGTGTTCAACGCACCGTACTCCAACACCCGTTCCGTCGCCGAGCTGGTGCTGGCCGAAGCGATCCTGCTGCTGCGCGGTATCCCCGAGAAAAACGCTTCCTGCCACCGTGGCGGCTGGATCAAGAGTGCCGCCAACTCCTTCGAGATCCGCGGCAAGAAGCTGGGTATCGTCGGCTATGGCTCGATCGGCACCCAACTGTCTGTCCTGGCCGAAGGCCTGGGCATGCAGGTGTTCTTCTACGACACCGTGACCAAGCTGCCGTTGGGCAATGCCACCCAGGTCAATGACCTTCACGAGTTGCTGGGTATGTCCGACATCGTCACCCTGCACGTTCCGGAAACCCCGGCGACCCAGTGGATGATCGGCGAGAAGGAAATCCGTGCGATCAAGAAGGGCGGCATCCTGATCAACGCCGCGCGTGGCACCGTGGTCAAGCTCGAGGCCCTGGCCGAGGCGATCAAGGACAAGCACCTGATCGGCGCCGCCATCGACGTGTTCCCGGTGGAGCCCCGCTCCAACGACGATATCTTCGAAAGCCCGCTGCGTGGCCTGGACAACGTGATCCTGACCCCGCACATCGGTGGTTCCACTGCCGAGGCCCAGGCCAACATCGGTCTGGAAGTGGCGGAAAAACTGGTCAAGTACAGCGACAACGGTACTTCGGTGTCGTCGGTCAACTTCCCGGAAGTGGCCCTGCCGGCACACCCTGGCAAGCACCGCCTGCTGCACATCCACGAGAACATCCCGGGCGTGATGAGCGAGATCAACAAGGTCTTCGCCGAAAACGGCATCAACATTTCCGGTCAGTTCCTGCAGACCAACGAGAAAGTCGGCTACGTCGTGATCGACGTCGATGCCGAATACTCGGACCTGGCCCAGGAGAAGCTGCAACACGTCAACGGCACCATCCGCTGCCGCGTGCTGTTCTGAGGCGGCTGAGCTGCAAGCTGGAGATTGGCCTGCGATAAAAAACGGGAGCCTTGCAAGGGGCTCCCGTTTTTTTTGCCTGGCACCAGGCATGCCGTGGCAGCAGTTCTCGTGTTACTTCACGTTCACCGTGATTTTCTTGGATACGATCGGGGGTTCGAACGGGATATGACCGGTATCGCCCAGTTCCAGCTGCAAGGTATGTTTGCCCGGGGCCAGCTTGATGGTGGCTTCGGTCTGTGCCTTGCCGAAGTGCATGTGGTTGGCGTCGGTGGGGATCGGCGCACCCGCGGCGGGCAGTTTGTCCACATCGACCAACAGATGGTGGTGCCCGGTGTTCTTTGTCACATCACCGGCTGGGGCCAGGGCAATGCCCTTTACCCCGAACTTGACCTTGAACTCCTGGGGAACGGTGGCGCCGTCTTCCGGGGAAACGATGAATACTTGCGCGCCTTTTGGAGCGGGGGTCGCCGCTACAGCCAGCATCGAAGTCCCCAACAACAGGCCAGTCAACACTGCACGTGACATAAAGCTTTTCATTTTCTTCTCCAGTTTTTCCATGAAATCCGCCTGGCCATGACAACTTCATGACCATTCGTTGTCGAAGCCTGCGACAACCATAACAAAGCGAGCCTGAACGAGCGTCGCTTGTACAAATTCAAAGGAGCGACCATGCGCTTTCTGCCTGGCCTGATTTGCCTGCTACCCCTTTTGAGCCCCTTGGCCCATGCCGAACTGATCGACGATATCAACGACCGCGGTGAACTGCGCATTGCCCTCGAAGCCGACACGGCCCCTTTCAACTTCAAGGAAGACGGCAAGCTCACCGGTTTTGAAGTGGAGCTGGGCCAGATGCTGGCCGGTGAACTCGATGTCCGTGCCGATTTCGTGGTGACCGATGCCGCAGACCTCTTGAGCGGCGTGGAAAGTGGCAAATACGATGTCGCCATCAACCACATAGCACTGACCCCGGAACTGGCAGAACGTTTCGATACCAGCGCCACGTACAGTCAACCGGATGCTCGATTGTTGGCGAGCAAGGAGCCGGAGCAACGTCCCTTGGTGATGGCGCAGTCGTTCCAGCCGGAGGAAAAGAACGAGCCGGCGCCAAGCCTGGTGATTCCGTTCCAGAAGGGCAATCCGGCATTCAAGGCCAGCCTGGACAACGCGTTGACGCGTATCAAGGAGGACGGGAGGCTGGAGCAGCTGTCGCAGAAGTGGTTGAAAAAACAGGAGTGAAGCTTCCAGGCGATGAGGCTAAACCATCAAGCTTCATTGACCGTTGGACCGCTATCGCGAGCAAGCTCGCTCCCAAACTGGAGCTGCGGTGCTCACCGATCATGAGTTCACGACGGGTCGAGTGTGGGAGCGAGCTTGCTCGCGATGGCGTCCTCCAATTCTAAGCAGGCCTGCGCCAGACACTCGCCAACCAAGGCTGTTGTTCCCGTGGCAACCCCGCCGGCCGGTAGTAGTGCTCCAGCTCCACGAAGCCCGCCTCCGTGAGCAAGGCGCGCCAGGCCGCGAGGTCATGGTAGGCGCCGAAACGCTGGCCGTTCCAGCCTTCCTGGTTTTCACCCCGTGGGTTGGAGCTGAACAGCACGCCGCCGGGCTTGAGCGTGGCGCGCAACTGCTTGAGCACCCGGGGCAGTTCCTGGACGGGAATATGGAACAGGACGGCGTTGGCGAAGATCCCGTCGAAGCGCTCGTCCGGCAGGTCGAGTTCCAGGAAGTCCTGTTGCCACACTTCGCAGCCACTGTCCTGGCGCGCCATACGGGCGAATGCCGGTGAACCATCGAGGCCGATCGCGACATGGCCCATGCGCGTGAACGTCTGCAGGTCACGACCGGGGCCGCAGCCGAAATCGAGAATGTGGAAGGGGGCCGGGCCCTGGATATGCCGCAGCAGCGCATCGATGTTCTGGCTGACGTCGTGGTCACGGGTCCCTTCGCGGAAGCTTTCGGCCACGGCAGTGTAGTGGCCCAGGGTCGTGGTGGTGATGGCGCGCAGGTCGTCGGGTGTGTGTTTCATGGCCACTGGCTTGATTGGGATCAGGGGCCGACTATACCGCATCATGAGCGCGTCACCTGCAGGAGCCGCGTTCCTGCAGGTTGCGCCCTCATTTGACTCAGCGCTTGTTCAGCCGCCGCGCCAGTCGATCCCCGCTCAGTTGGATCAGCGCCACCAGCATCACCAGCAGCACGATGACCGTGAGCATGACCTGGCTGTCGAAACGCTGGTAGCCGTAACGGTAGGCGATGTCGCCCAGGCCGCCGGCACCGATCGCTCCGGCCATGGCCGAGGAGTTGATCATGGTCACCAGGGTAATGGTGAACCCCGCGACGATGCCTGGCAGCGCTTCGGGCAGCAATACATGCCAGACGATATGCCTGCGCCGGCAACCCATGGCCTGGGCGGCCTCGATCAGGCCGTGGTCCACTTCCCGAAGGCTGACTTCCGCGATGCGGGCGAAGAACGGCGTGGCGGCGATGGTCAGTGGCACCACGGCGGCCCATACGCCGTAAGTGGTGCCGACGACCCACCGGGTGAACGGGATCAGTGCCACCATCAGGATCAGGAAGGGGATCGAGCGGAACAGGTTCACGAACGCACCGAGGGCGCGGTTCAGCGCCGGCGCTTCGTAGATCCCGCCCTTGCCGCTGGTGACCAGGATCACCGCCAGCGGAATGCCCGCCAGTAGCGCGATCAGCGACGACACGCCCACCATCAGGAACGTATCGACCAGACCCTGCAATAACCGATCAAACCACATAACCCAACACCTCCACTCGCTGTGCCCACCGGCCGGCCCGCTCGCGCAATTGCTCGACATTCCACGCCGAGCCGCTTACCGCCAGCAGCAATTGTCCGAGACCGTGCCCCTGGATCCGTTCGATGCCGCCCTGGAGCAATCGCACCCGTCCGCCCAAGGCGCTGAACAAGGCGGCGAGGTCCGGTTCGTCATGCCCCGTGCCGGTGAATTGCAGGCGCAGCACCGCAGCGGCATCCGCCGACGCCGGTTGCGCTTGCAGGCGGCCTTGCAGTTCGTCTGGCAGGGCCTGTTGCAATGGGGCCAGCAGTGTCCGGCTGACTTCATGTCGCGGGTTGCCGAATACTTCCCAGACCGGTCCCTGTTCGACGATTCGACCTTGATCGAGCACCACCACGCGGTCGCAGACCTCCCGGATCACCGCCATCTCATGAGTGATCAGCACGATGGTCAGGCCCAGCCGTCGATTGATCTGGCGCAGCAGGGCCAGGATCGACTGGGTGGTCTGCGGGTCCAGGGCCGAGGTGGCCTCGTCGCAAAGCAGGATCTGCGGATCGTGCACCAGGGCCCTGGCGATGCCTACCCGCTGTTTCTGGCCACCCGACAGCTGCGCCGGGTAGGCCTTGTGCTTGCCTTGCAGGCCCACCAGCTCCAGCAGTTCATGGACTTTGCGCTGGCGCTGCGCCTTGGGCACGCCGGCCACCTTGAGGGGCAGCTCGACGTTCTGCCATACGGTCTTGGCCGACATCAGGTTGAAGTGCTGGAAGATCATGCCGACACGTCGACGCAGCGCTACCAACTGGTCCTCATCGAATCCGCCGATGTCCACCTGATCGATCAGCACGCGACCGCTGGTGGGCTGTTCGAGGCGATTGATCGTGCGGATCAGCGAAGACTTGCCGGCCCCGCTGCGGCCGATGATGCCGAACACTTCGCCGCGCTGGATCGCCAGGTCGATGCCCTGCAGCGCGGCCACCGGCCCTTGGCTGCCGCTGTAGGTCTTGCCTACGCCGATGAAGCGCACATGGGCGCGGTTCAATTGCGGATGCAGCTCGGTGTGTTCGGCGCTCTGGAGAGGGGGGGGTTCAAGCCTGAGTCGAGCATTGATGGCATTCATGGTCAACCTTCCCAGCCGGCCTGGTAGAGCTTGCCATGGGCTTTGTCCAGGGCTGCGCGCACGGCGGGCGAATGTTGGTAGATGTCGACGAACTTGATCAGCCGTGGGTCGTCCTTGCTCTTGGGCTGGATCACGAACTGGATGACGTATTCCTTGTGGTCGAGTCCGTCGAACAGCAGGGCGGAAGTGGCGTCGAAGGTGTTCGCCAGGCGGATGTAGGCGGGGTAGCCCTGCACCAGGTCGGCGTCTTCATAGGCCCGCACCAGTTGCACGGCCTCGACTTGCAGGATCCGGAGTTTCTTCGGATTGGCCACGATGTCTTCTTCGGTGGCCTTGTAGCCCACGCCCGGCTTGAGGGTGATCAGCCCGGCCTTGGCCAGCAATTGCAAGCCGCGGCCGCTGTTGATCGGGTCGTTGGCGATGGCGACGCTTGCGCCTTCGGGCAGTTCGTCGAAGCTGTTGAAGCGCTTCGAATAAAGACCGACGTTGTTGATGATGCCCGGGGCGAACGGCACCAGGTCAAAACCGGCGGCGGCCTTGGCGTTTTCCAGGAACGGAATGTGCTGGAAATAATTCACGTCGATATCGCCGGAGGCCAGGCTGACGTTGGGCGCGATCCAGTCGCTGAACTCCACCAGCTCGACCTTCAGGCCCTGCTTGCCGGCCTCCTCCACGGCAGCTTCCAGGGGAATGGCGAACGCAGCGGTGGTGCCGATCTTCAACGGTGCGTCGGCGGCGAACAGCGCCGAGCTGAACAGGCCGAGGGCCAGGGCCAGTGCTTTGACTGGCAGGGTCAGGCGTTGCATGGTCATGTCGGTAATTCCAGTCATTTATGGTGAAGTGTGTACTTTCGTGGTCCACCCTGTTCTCGGTCCGAACGGGTCAGTGTCGGTAGGTCGAACCGGTGTGTCGTTCGGGCAAATGCGCCCCCGTGCGGAACAGTTTTTCCCGAAGGGTGCCGTCGTCGTATTCGGTCTTGTACGACCCGCGTCGCTGCAGCTCGGGAATCACAAGGTCGATGAAATCCACATAGCTCTGGGGCGTCACGATGCGGGTCAGGTTGAAGCCATCCAGACCGGCCTCGGCGACCCAGGATTCCAGCTCGTCGGCCACCTGCCCGGGCGAACCGACCACGGTGATGTAGCGTCCCCCCAGGGCGTGTTGCTCCAGGAGCTTGCGCCGGGTCCAGTCGTTGGCCTGCAGGATCCGGGTGGCGGACTGGATGGCGTTGCTCTTCACGTACTGGATCGGCTCGTCCAGTTCATACCGGGAAAAATCGATGCCGGTCGACGCGGAAAAATGTGCGACCCCGGCCTCGGCACTGGCGTAGCCCAGGTACTGGGCATGTTTGGCCCAGGCTGCCGCTTCGGTCTCGCCGACAATCACGTTCAAGCCCATGAACACCTTGATGTCCTCGGGATTGCGCCCGGCCTGGACGGCGCTGGCGCGTACCTTGTCCACCTGCTTCCTGGTCGCGGCCTTGTCCTGGCCACTGATGAAGACACACTCGGCATGCCGCCCGGCGAACGCCAGGCCGCGCTCCGAACTGCCGGCCTGGAACAACACTGGCGTGCGCTGGGGCGACGGTTCGCACAGGTGATAGCCCTCGACCTGGTAGAACTCGCCCTGGTGCCGGACCTTGTGCACTTTTTCCGGTTGGGCGTAGATCCGCCGCTGCCGGTCGTTGAGCACCGCGTCGTTTTCCCAACTGCCTTCCCAGAGCTTGTAGAGCACTTGCAGGTATTCATCGGCCTGGTCGTAGCGGCGGTCATGTTCGACCTGGGCGGCCAGGCCCATGGCCCGGGCGGCGCTGTCCAGGTAGCCGGTGACGATGTTCCAGCCGACCCGGCCGCGACTCAGATGGTCGAGGGTGCTCATGCGCCGGGCGAACAGGTACGGCGGCTCATAGGTCAGGTTGGCGGTGAGGCCGAACCCCAGGTGGCGGGTGGCAGCCGCCATCGCCGAGACCAGCAGCAGGGGATCGTTCACCGGCAGCTGGATCGACTCCTTGAGGGTGACCTCCACCGATTGCTGGTAGACGTCGTAGACGCCCACCACATCGGCGATGAACAAGCCGTCGAACAACCCGCGCTCCAGCAGTTGTGCCAGGCCGGTCCAGTATTCGAGGGTGTTGTACTGGGTCGACGTGTCCTGAGGGTGAGTCCACAAGCCATGGTTGATGTGCCCGATGCAGTTCATGTTGAACGCATTGAGCAGGATCTTCTTCTTGCCCTGCGCCATCAGATGGTTCCTCGCAGCGGCGGTTTCTCATCGTTGAGGTAGAAATTGCCCACGGCGTGATATTTCCAGCGCACCGGGTCGTGGAGGGTGTGCACCCGGGCGTTGCGCCAGTGACGATCCAGGCCGTGTTCGACCAGGGTTGCCTGGCTGCCGGCCAGCTCGAACAATGTGCTACCGATGGCCAGGGAAACCTCGGTGCTGATGGCCCGGGCTTCAGCCACGGCAATCGAGGCCGCGGCGACCGTTTCGGCATGAGGGTCGGCCTGGGCCCGGTCGAGAAACTCGCCAGCGCGCTCCAGCAACGCCTCGGCGGCATGCAGGCGGCTGCCCAACTGGCCGAAGCTCTTGAGGGTGAGTGGATCTTCGGTGGCGATATCGCTGGTGGCATCGATCCACGGCCGGGTCTTGCTGCGGACAAAATGCAAGGCGTCTTCGTAAGCGGCGCGGGCGATGCCGGTATCGATCGCGGCGTGGAGGATCTGCGCCAGTGGACCGACCGGCGTGGGGCGCTCGAAGGCGCTCTGGAACGGCACGATGTCCTCGGCCTCGACCCAGACATCTTCGAACACCACCGAACCGCTGCCGGTGGTGCGCTGGCCGAAGCCGCTCCAGTCGTCGATGACCGACAGCCCCTTGCTGTCCCGCGGGACGAACGCCAACTGCTGCACGCCGTTTTCATCCACCACCGACGTGGGGATGCGCTGAGCGTAGATCGCTCCCGTGGCGTAGAACTTGCGCCCGTTGATGCGATAACCGCCGCCGTCGCGGCGCAGTTGGGTGGTGCGGTCGTGGGCAGTCCGGGTTCCGAGTTCCGCCAAGGCGTTGCCGAACCGCTGCCCGGCCAGCACTTCGGCGTAGAGGCGGCGTTTCTGCGCTTCGCTGCCGTTCACCCGCAGGACTTCCACCGCGTAGAAATGGTTTTGCGGAATCTGCCCCAGTGAGCCATCTGCCCGTGCGATCAGGGCCACCACCCTGGCCAGCGTGACACTGGAAACACCGGCGCCGCCATATTCCCGGGGTACGCTGATGCCCCACAGGCCGGAGCGGGAAAACGCCTCCAGTTCAGGGTAGGGCAGGCGGCGCTCGCGGTCGCGCAAGGCGCTGTCGCGCTTGAAATCTTCGGCCAGGTCGCTGGCGACGATCAGGGCTTGTTCGTCGCTGGTGATCACCGCGACGTGTTGGGAAAGCGTCATGTGCGTAACTCCAGAAGTCGGGTCGTCAGATCCAGGAATGCCGGGCCGGCAATGTGCCGTTCAGGTGGTAGGCGCCTATCGCGTGGTATTTCCAGCGCACCGGGTCATGCAGGGTGTGGACGCGCGCGTTGCGCCAGTGACGATCGAGGTTGAATTCGGCGAGGGTGGCGCGGCTGCCGGCCAGCTCGAACAGCTTTTCGCTGGCTTGCAGGGCGATTTCGGTGCTCAGCACCTTGGCTTCGGCCACGGCGATCGAAGCGCGGGCGGCCAGTGGCGTGGTGATGGGCGCGGCGCTGACCTGGTCCAGGACCTGGCCGGCCTTGCGCAGCAGGGCTTCGGCGGCGTGCAGGTCGATCTTCAACTTGCCGATGTCGGCGATGACATACGGATCGTCGCTGGCCCGCTCGACCTTGGCATCGATCCAGGGACGCGACCGTTCACGCACGAATGCAATGGCATCGTCGATGGCGCCACGGGCGATGCCGACGTCAATGGCCGCCTGGATCAGCTGCGAGATCGCGCCTTGTATGTTCGGGGTTTCGTTGATGCGCCAGTTATCGAGCACCAACTCGGCATCCACCCGTACGTTGTTCAGCAGCACGGTCCCGCTGGCCGTGGTGCGCTGGCCGAAACCCGACCAGTCGTCGACGATCCGCAGGCCGGGTGTGCCGCGCCGCACGAACGCCAATACCTGCCGGCCTTCGTCATCCAGTGCCTTGACCGCCACCCAGTGGGCAAACAGCGCGCCGGTGGAATAGAACTTCTGGCCATTGATGACAAAGCCATCGCCGTCGGCGGTAATCCGGGCCTTGAGTTCCAGGGTATTGCGCGTACCGCGTTCCGGCCCGGCGTTGCCAATGCGCCAGCCTTCGAGGACGCTCTGCAGGAGGATTTCCTTTTGCCGTGGCGTGCCGGTGCCGAGGATCAGTTGGAGCACACCGAACTGGTTCTGTGGAATCTGTCCCAGGGCCGGGTCAGCCGCAGAGATG
Organism: Pseudomonas sp. NFACC32-1; assembly: GCF_900101215.1. NCBI lineage: Bacteria > Pseudomonadati > Pseudomonadota > Gammaproteobacteria > Pseudomonadales > Pseudomonadaceae > Pseudomonas > Pseudomonas sp. NFACC32-1. The sequence continues at coordinate 82,562 of NZ_FMUL01000014.1, read as the reverse complement.
ATCGCGAAAACGTCGGCAAGGGTGACGAAGGAGACTTGCGGGCCACCATACTCGCGGGGGATGGAAATACTGCCCAGCCCGCTGCGGGTGAACTGTTCGATTTCCGACCAGGGCAGCTTGCGCTGTTGATCGCGCCGCGCGGCCTGCTGGCGAGCGACCTGGGCCAGATCATGGGCGGCCTTGATGGCCTCGGCATCGTTGCGCAGCACTTGTGCAGGCAACAGCAGTGGTGCGACGTCCAGATCGCTCTGGACCTTTGCTTGCGCCAGGTCAGACATCACAGCCGCTCCGTGGCGGCTGGCAGTGCCTTGGCGTTCTGCACCGGGGTGATTGTGTTCCGTACCATACCCACCTCACATTTCAGGAAAACGCCGCGATGAATGCGGCGGAAAAGAATGTCCGGTGGTCCGGTTCATATACCCTAAACGTGCGTAAATTATTTCTGAAATAACTTTTAGGGATATCAATAGAGTGGATTCGCCAAGTCGTCCTGGCGAGGGTTTATCTCGTGGCCCCATAGCCGCCCTGGTCGGGGTGCTACATAACCTTGTGCAGATACTTCCCTCGCCAGTCGGGGGATCAGGGTCTGTGGCGGCGCGGTTCAGCGGCCCGGAGAGGTTCCGTCGGCGCTTGCTTCGGATAGAGACTGGTGCAACCGATCTTCAACGTGCGGGGTGGCGCCCAATGGGAATTGTTGCCTACCCGGTCGAGGATGCAGTAGGTGACCTCCAGGCGCAGGTCTTCTCCCGCTTCGAGGATGATGTGGGGCGGCACCCAGATGTTGATCGGCTGACCTACCTCGCCTGGCTTGACCCGGGGCAGGTCCATGCGCACATCGCCCCAGCGCAGGGTAATCGCATCGTCGGCGGCCATGTTCAGGTAGGGTTCGATGGTCAGCGGGACGCCGCGCTTGATCTGGCTCGGGTTCACGCCCTGGCGTCGGATGGTGCCCGGTATGCGTACCGGCGCCAGCCCCTGGTTCTCATCGCCACTCAGGGCCGAAGGCTGACCCCCGGGACAATCGAGCTTGGCCTGGACCCGCAGCGTTGCCGACAGCGCCGGCCCGCGCCCGACCCGCATGACGCGGTAGTGGACCTGTGAGGTTCCATTGACGATGAAGCTCTCCGGCACTCGCAACCTGACACAGTCGTGCAGGTCGGCTTCGGCCAGCAGGCGGGAGCCAACGTAGCAGTTGTCCCAGAACAATTCGATCAAGTCACCGGCATCCATGCCGGGAGAAGCAGCGATGGCGACCTCCAGGCGAGCAGCGCTGGCGAGGTTGATACCGGCACGGTTGGCATTGGCCAGGGAGGGCGCGGCCAGTTCGGGAAGATTCGACGTACATGTCATGGTGTTCTCCTTGATACCTGCTAAACGAAATCCGTTTCGGAAAAATCAAAGGCTTTTCTGATCACGACATAATTTTTATTGCGGTCACGACCGGTCCCTTCGGTTCCATTGCCGCAAAGAATTAAATAATGTCCAGCGCCTGTTGGGTTCTAGATAAAGGTCCGATAGTTGTCGTGTCAATAGAGGTGTTTATCCATTAATTAATTATGTGAGGCTTCAGAAATATCCTACGCGACGATGGCAGCAATAAGCGGAGCGAAGTTGCCTTTTCCTCGGGGATGGCGCAGGCCTAGGCATGAGGAAGGTCACGGATTGAGGAAGTAGATCGCGGGAAGTCGTGGCGAAATATAGATAGTTGGCGCGCAGCTTATAACCGGTGTGGCAAGGCTAAGTTGCAACTTTTTGCGTTGCAGGCAAGGGCGGGGTTTGCTTGTCAGTCATTGGATCGAACTTCCATCCCTGGAAGTAACGACGAGTTTCGATGGATTATTGGGCGATGCGCCCGTCAGCAAGAAACTTGCTCAGGAACTGGCGCGTCCGTTCTTCCTTCGGAGCGGCGAACAGGGCCTTGGCTTCGCCTTGTTCCACGATCACGCCCTTGTCGAAAAATACCACGCGGTTCGCCACGTCCCGGGCGAAGCCCATTTCGTGGGTCACGATGACCATGGTGCGTTTTTCTTCGGCCAGGCCGCGAATGGTCGCCAATACTTCGCCCACCAGTTCCGGATCGAGGGCCGAGGTCGGCTCGTCGAACAGAATCACTTGCGGCTCCATCGCCAGTGCCCGGGCAATGGCCACTCGCTGCTGCTGTCCACCGGAGAGCCGGCGCGGATAAGCGTCTTCCTTGCCCGCCAGGCCGACCTTGGCCAGGAGTCTGCGACCCAGGGCTTCGGCGTCGGCACGAGGAACCTTCTTGACCACAATCGGACCCTCGGTGACGTTCTCCAGGGCCGTGCGATGCGGGAACAGGTTGAAGTTCTGGAACACGAAGCCCACCTGCTGGCGCAATCGCCGCACCAGGCCCTGTTGCTGGTTCAATGGACGGCTGCCGTCGATTTCAATGTCGCCGACCTTGATCCGACCACTGCTGGGCTCCTCGAGGAAGTTCAGGCAGCGCAGGAAGGTCGTCTTGCCGGAGCCGCTGGGGCCGATGATCGCAACCACCTCGCCTTCTTCGATCTTCAGGTCGATGCCGTTGAGTACCACCTGACCCTTGAACTGCTTTGTCAGTTTTTCCACGACAATCATGGCTCAGGACTCCTGGTCATGCCGATTTACCCGGGCTTCCAGGACGTTCTGCAGGTGCGAGAGCACACTGGCCAGAACCCAATAGATCAGCGCGGCGGCAAGGTACATGGTGAAGATTTCGAAGGTTCGCGCGGTGATCAACTGCGCCTGGCGGAACAGCTCCGGAACCTGGATGGTCGCCGCCAGCGCGGTGTCCTTGACCAGGGAAATGAAGCTGTTGCCCAGCGGAGGCAGGGCCGTGCGTGCGGCTTGGGGCAGGATGGCCCGGCGCAGGGTCTGCGCGCGGGTCATACCGATGCTCGCCGCCGCTTCCCACTGGCCGCGCTCGATGGAGCTGATGGCGGCCCGCAGGATTTCACACGCATAGGCAGCCATGTTCAGCGAGAAACCGATCAGGGCTGCGGGCAGCGGATCCAGCTCGATGCCCAGTTGCGGCAACCCGTAATAGATCACGAACAACTGCACCAGCAACGGCGTGCCACGAAAGAACGACACGTAGATGCGGGCGATCCAGTTCACCAGCTTGAAGCGCGACAGGCGCATCAGCGCCAGGCCGAACCCCAGCAGCAGGCCGAAAAACATGCCACCCAGGCTGAGGATGACCGTGTAATACGCGCCCTTGAGCAAAAAGGGCGCGGAGTCCAGTGCGAGTTGAAGAGCTGCTTCCATTATTTCGTGACGTCAGCGCTGAAGTATTTTTCAGAGAGCTTCTTCAGCGTACCGTCGGCGCGCAGTTTCTCGATGGCCTTGTTCACGGCAGCCAACAGTTCAGGCTCGCCTTTGCGCAGGGCGATACCGGCTTCCTGGCGGGAGAAGGCTTCGCTGGTGACGGTGGTGTCCTTGGCTTTCTTGGCGTATTCCAATGCGGCCAGACGGTCGATCAGGATGGTATCGATACGGCCGACGCGCAGGTCCTGGAACTTGGTGGGGTCGTCATCGTAGGTTTTGACCTGGGCGCCGGGTACTTCAGCTTTTACCCACTGCTCGTAATTGGTGCCCAGGCCCACGCCGACTTTTTTACCGTCCAGGTCAGCGGCCTTCTTGATGTTCAGCTCGTCGGCTTTCTTGGTCAGTACCAGCGCTTGAATCCCGGAAACGGTGTAAGGCTCGGAGAAGTCGTATTTTTTCTTGCGTTCCTCGGAGATGGTTACCTGGTTGACCACAGCGTCCAGCCGCTTGGACTCCAGCGCCGCGAGGATGCCGGCCCATGGAGTCGTCTGCAGCTTGACCTTCACGCCCAGTTCCTTGGCCAGCGCTTCGGAAAACTCCACTTCGAAGCCGGTCAGTTTGCCGCTGTCATCAACGAAGCTGAACGGTGGATAAGTGCCTTCCAGGCCGATCTTGATTTCACCGGCATCCTTGATTTTCTGCAGTTGCTCACCGGCAACCGCTTGCCCCAGCAGCCCGGCGCTCAATGCCAGGCCCAGCGAACCCACCAACAGGTTGCGACGTAATGCGGAAAAATTCATGACAAGCCCCTGTGTTTTCTTATGAACAGATATTTTGGCTGAGATAAGGCGTAGCCGCGATTCGAGAAGGTTGCCACATCCTGCCTCAAAGCAACCTGGGCGTCTCGCGGCAAATGCGCCTGCGGCGAGACTATAAGTTGGCTTTTATAGATTGGAAAATAATATTAAATCAACCCTATATGCCTGTTTGGAATTTATCCCGGTGAGAGCGAGCTTGTTCGCCAGCGCAGTGGATCAGCCCAGTTCCAATCAACTGACACACCCTCATCGCGAGCAAGCTCGCTCCCATTGAGGGTTTCCATATCTTCAGAACACTGCGTCATAGGCAAACAACGCCGGTGCGCCACCGGTGTGCAGGAAGATGATAGGGCCGTCGTCGAAACGGTCGCGGCCAATGCCGTCGAGCAGGCCGGCCATGGCCTTGCCGGTATAGACCGGGTCCAGCAAGAGGCCTTCCTGGCTGGCCAGCAACTTGATCGCCGCCAATGTGCCGGCATTCGGCTCACCGTAGCGAGGGGCGAAATACTCGTCCCAGAGGTTTACCTTGAAGGCCTCCGGAAGCGCCACATCGAGCAGTTGGGCGACGCCTTCGGCGAGCCCCTGGACCTTGGGGAACTGATCCTCTTCGCTGCGCGAAACCGTCACGCCGACCACGGGGAGCTCCGGCAGGGCCTGGCTCAAGGCCAGGGCCAGGCCGCTGTGGGTGCCGGCGCTGCCCGAGGCCAGTACCACGGCGGCGAACGTCAGACCGGTGTCCTTGATCTGCTCGGCCAGTTCCAGGCCCGCGCGCACATAGCCCAGCGCACCCAAGGCATTGGATCCGCCTATCGGAACCAGGTACGGCTTCTTGCCATTGCTGCGCAGGCGGGCAGCCAGGGCCTGCAGTTGCTCGTCGGCGTTGTCCAGGTTATCCACCAGTTCCACCTTGGCGTCGAACAGCTCCAGCAGCAGCCGGTTGCCGTTGCCCAGGTAATTGCTGTCCTGGCTGTCGATGGGGTTTTCCAACAGCGCGACGCAACCCAGGCCCAGCCTGGCCGCCAACGCAGCGGTCTGACGCACATGGTTGGACTGGATCGCGCCGCCGGTAATGAGGGTGTCGGCACCTTGGGCCAAGGCATCGGCGGCCAGGTATTCGAGCTTGCGCAGCTTGTTGCCGCCCAGGGCCAGGGGCGTCAGGTCGTCGCGCTTGATATAGACGTCCCGTCCGAGCCAGGTGGAGAGGCGGTCGAGTTTTTCCAGCGGTGTCGGATGGCTGAGCAGGTCGAGACGGTTAAAGCGAGACAGCTGTTCTTTGATCATGAGTCCGTACTGGTTGTAGGCGATGTCTGGACTATAGGCACGCCGATATTCAGGGGCAACCGGCAATCATTTGTTCTCAAGTAAACCGGCGCGGAATTGGGGACTCGAATGATTTGCGAGCGCCGAAAAACCTGTGTGAGCGAGCTGGCTCGCGATAGCGGTGGTTCAGTGGGCCTCTGTATTGACTGACAGACCGCCATCGCGAGCCAGCTCGCTCCCACAGGGAGTTGTGTTTGGCAGTAGGCACATGTCTTTTGAGCACTGAACGAATGCTCGCCAGGCAACGTCATACCCTCCCGTAGGCTAGCGTAGGAAGGATGCCGTTGAGCCCTGCGATTAGTCCTTAGCTGCCTATTCATGTTTAACTTGAACGTTCATTCAAGTTAAACCGTCGGTTTGCTGCCCGCTCACAACAGGAGGCTTGCCTTTGCCGAGTCCGTATTCCACTGCCATCCTTTCGCTGTCCGGGGTGCTTCGTTCATGAGTGCCTCGTCCCTTCCACCCAGCGGCCTGGTCCGCATGAACCCGCCGGTCTTTTACTTCGCCGCGACCTTTATCCTGCTGTTTGGCCTGGTGGTGATTGCCATACCCACCCAGGCCGGCGCCTGGCTCCTGGCGGCGCAGAACTGGGCGGCCAACACGGTCGGCTGGTATTACTTGTTGGCGATGACCCTGTATCTGGTCTTCGTGGTGGTCACCGCCTTGTCCGGCTACGGCAAGATCAAGCTCGGTGCCGACCACGACGAACCCGAATTCAGTTATCTGTCATGGGCCGGCATGCTGTTCGCCGCCGGCATCAGCATCACGTTGTTCTTCTTCTGCGTTTCCGAGCCGCTGACGCACATGGTGCAGCCGCCTCAGGGCGAGGCCGGTACCGCCCAGGCGGCGCGCCAGGCCATGCAGATCCTGTTCCTGCACTGGGGCCTGCATGGTTGGGGCGTCTTCGCATTCGTCGGCATGGCCCTGGCGTATTTCGCCTACCGCCACAACCTGCCGCTGGCCCTGCGTTCGGCGCTGTACCCGCTGATCGGCAAACGCATCAATGGGCCCATCGGCTACGCCGTGGATGGCTTCGGCATCATTGCCACCGTGTTCGGCCTTGGCGCGGACATGGGCTTCGGTGTGCTGCATCTCAATTCCGGGCTCGACTACCTGTTCGGCATCGCCCACACCCAATGGATCCAGGTCGGCCTGATCGTGCTGATGATGGGCGCGGCGATCATTGTGGCGGTGGCCGGTGTCGACAAGGGCGTGCGCGTCATGTCCGACATCAACATGCTGCTGGCCTGCGCCCTGCTGTTGTTCGTGCTCTTCGCCGGACCCACCCAGCACCTGCTCAATACCTTGATCCAGAATGTGGGCGATTACCTTGGCGCCTTGCCGATGAAGAGTTTCGACCTCTACGCCTATGACGAGCCCAGCGACTGGCTGGGGGGCTGGACGGTGTTCTACTGGGCCTGGTGGATTGCGTGGTCACCCTTCGTGGGGCTGTTCATCGCACGGATTTCCCGCGGCCGCACCATTCGTGAGTTCGTCTTCGGTGTTCTGCTGATTCCCTTGGGCTTCACCCTGGCGTGGATGTCGATCTTCGGCAACAGCGCCATCGACCAGGTGCTCAACCACGGCATGAGTGCCCTGGGCATGTCGGCCCTGGAAAACCCCTCGATGAGCCTTTACCTGCTGCTGGAAACCTACCCGTGGAGCAAGACGGTCATCGCGGTCACGGTGTTTATCAGCTTCGTGTTCTTCGTCACGTCCGCCGACTCCGGTACCGTGGTGCTTTCGACGCTCTCGGCCAAGGGGGGCAACCCCGATGAAGACGGGCCGAAATGGCTGCGGGTGTTCTGGGGGGCGATGACCGCCCTGGTGACCAGTGCGCTGTTGTTTTCCGGCAGTATCGATGCCCTTAAATCGGCGGTGGTGCTCACGTCATTGCCTTTCTCCCTGATTCTGCTGTTGATGATGTGGGGCCTGCACAAGGCGTTTTTCCTCGAGTCCCAGAAAAAGATCGCCCAGATGCATTCCCTGGCGCCGGTGTCGGGCTCACGCCGGGGCAAGGGCGGTTGGCGGCAACGCTTGAGCCAGGCTGTGCATTTCCCGTCCCGCGATGAGGTCTACCGTTTCCTCGACAGCACGGTGCGTCCGGCCGTCGAGGAGGTGAAAGCGGTGTTCGCCGAAAAAGGCCTGACCGTGCTGACCCCTCCAGACCTGGCCAATGACTGCGTCAGCCTGGAAATCGGCCATGGCGAGCAGCATCCGTTCATCTACCAGGTGCAGATGCGTGGCTACTTCACACCCTCCTTCGCCCGGGGCGGCATGGGTTCCAAGGAACTCAACAACCGGCGCTACTACCGTGCCGAAGTGCACCTGAGCGAAGGCAGCCAGGACTACGATCTGGTGGGCTATTCCAAGGAACAGGTGATCAACGACATCCTCGACCAGTACGAACGGCACATGCAGTTCCTGCACCTGGTGCGTTGATTGCCGGGCCTCACACCAGGCCGCCGTTGGCGCGCAGCACCTGCCCGTTGACCCAGTCGGCGGCGGGGCTCGCCAGGAAGGAGACGATACGGGCGATGTCTTCCGGCTGGCCGAGTCGCTCCAGGGGCGGCATCTTGGCGTAGTGCTGGATCTGCTCCTCGCTCTTGCCGTGCATGAACAGCTCGGTGGCGACCGGGCCGGGAGCGATGGCATTGACCGTGATCTGCCGGCCCCGCAGCTCCTTGGCGAACACCTGGGTCAGGGACTCCACGGCGGCCTTGCTGGCGATGTACACCGAGTAACCGGGCAGATTGAGGCCCACGGTGCTGCTGGAAAAATTCACGATCCGACCGCCATCGTTCAGGCGGGTCGCGGCTTCGCGAAGCGTGTTGAAGGTGCCTCGGGTATTGATGGCGAAGGTCTGCTCGAACAGTTCGTCGCTGTGCTGTGCCAGCGGCAAGACCTGCAGGATACCGGCGTTATTGACCAGCAGGTCGACCTTGCCCAGGTGTGTTTCGGTCTCATCGAACATCCGCCGGACATCGGCGGCGCATGACACATCGGCCTTGATCGCGAGGGCCTGGTGACCTGCCTGGCGCAGCTGCACCACCAGCTTCGAGGCTTCGATGGCATTGTTGGCGTAGTTGATGGCGACGGCGAATCCGTCTTCAGCCAGTTGCCTGGCGACTTGCGCACCGATTCCCCGGGAAGCTCCGGTCACAATGGCCACCTTGGATGTCTGTCGGATCATGGCTGCGTTCCTCGATAGAAGTGGATGAGAGGAAGATTCACATGTTTACTCTCGGCGATAAATGCAGGAGAGTTGCCGTAACTGTTCAAGAATGACCAACAATCAAGGCTTGGAAAAACACCATGGATCAAGTCAAGGCCATGCGGGTATTCGTGCGCATCTATGAGCGCAGCAGCTTTACCCTGGCCGCCGAAGACCTGAACCTGCCCCGCGCGACGCTGACCCATACCCTCAATCAGTTCGAAGCCTGGCTAGGTGTGCGCCTGATGGAGCGCAGTACCCGCAAGGTGCGGCCGACCCTCGATGGCGAAGCCTATTACCCTCGCTGCGTGCAGTTGCTGGCGGAGCTGGAGGAGGCCGAGCTGGCCTTTCGCAGCGTGGCGCCCAAGGGCAAGCTGCGGGTGGACCTGCATGGAACCCTGGCCCGGAGTTTCGTGATCCCGGCGCTGCCGCAGTTCATGGCCCGCTACCCTGACATCGAGCTGTCCATCAGCGAGGCCGATCGTTTCGTCGACCTGATCGCCGAGGGTGTCGATTGCGTGTTGCGGGCGGGCACGCTGGGGGACTCGTCGTTGATCGGTCGCCGCGTCGCCAGCCTGCGGCAGATCACCTGCGCCAGCCCCGCCTACTTGCGCCAGTACGGCGAGCCGAAAAACCTGGACGACTTGAGTCGGCACCGGGCGGTGAACTACCTGTCGCGCACCACCGGCAAACTGTACCCGTTCCAGTTCATGGTCGAGGGTGAGCTCAAGGAGGTAGCCATCGATGGCGCGCTTTCGGTGTTCGGCGCCGAAATCTACGCGGCCTCGGCCATTGCCGGCTTGGGCCTGATCCAATGCCCGCGCTATCGGATGCAAACCCAGCTCGAGCAGGGGCTGGTCCAGGAAATTCTCCCCGCGACCCCACCGCCGCCCATGCCGGTGTCGGTGCTTTATCCTCACAACCGTCACCTGTCACCCAGGGTGCGGGTGTTTGTGGATTGGCTGGCCGAGGTGTTTGCCCAGGCGCGGTAACGTGCTCTGGTTTTCCTGGCACTGCTTCCACAACCATGCGAACTTTCAAGCTGATCGATACGTCTGTGCAATATCGGCTTCTGCCATCCGTACCCACCTTCCGAACCCTTCGTCCGAATAGAGAGCCTTTCGATGACCTACATCGCCGCCGAAAACCGCTATGAGTCCATGCCATATCGTCGCGTCGGCCGCAGTGGCCTGGTGCTGCCGGCATTGTCACTGGGGTTGTGGCACAACTTCGGCGACAGCACGCCTATCGACACCCAACGGGCGTTGTTGCGTACGGCGTTCGACCTGGGTATCAACCATTTCGACCTGGCGAACAACTACGGCCCGCCCTACGGCAGTGCCGAAATCAATTTCGGACGGTTGCTGCGCGAAGATTTCAAGCACTACCGCGATGAGCTGATCATCTCCAGCAAGGCCGGTTGGGACATGTGGCCCGGACCCTATGGGCAGGGTGGTGGCTCTCGCAAGTACGTGCTGGCGAGCCTTGACCAGAGCCTGCAGCGCCTGGGGCTGGATTATGTGGACATCTTTTATTCCCACCGCTTCGACCCCGACACACCGCTGGAAGAAACCGCCAGTGCACTGGCCACCGCGGTGCAACAGGGCAAGGCATTGTATGTCGGCATCTCTTCGTATTCCGGCGTGAAGACCCGGGAAATGGCTGCGCTGCTCAAAGAGTGGAAAGTCCCGCTGCTGATCCATCAACCGGCCTACAACCTGCTCAATCGCTGGGTAGAGAAAGACCTGCTGGATGCCACCGACGAGCTCGGCACCGGTGTGATTGCCTTTACGCCCCTGGCCCAGGGGCTGTTGACCGACAAATACCTCAAGGGCATTCCGGCGGACGCGCGGGTCAACCGTCCGGGTGGCGGTTCGTTGCAGGCCTCGCATTTATCGGAAGAGAACATCGCCCATGTGCGCGCCCTCAACGAGATCGCCCAGCGGCGCGGCCAGAGCCTGGCGCAGATGGCCCTGGCCTGGACCCTGCGGGACGCGCGGGTGACCTCCGCCCTGATCGGCGCCAGCCGGCCGGAGCAGATCATCGAGAATGCCGGTGCCTTGCAGAACCTGAACTTCAGCGCCGAAGAACTGGCCGAGATCGATCGGTTTGCCCAGGAAGGCGGGATCAATCTTTGGGAAAAGCCATCGTCAGCCGAGTAACCCTTCCAGTACGGCGAACATACACCCCTGTGGCGAAGGGATTTATCCCCGCTGGATGCGAAGCAGCCCCAGGGACAGCTGAGCACGGCCTGCCTTTGAGATCGTGCATGCAGGTTTGAGGGCCGCTACGCGGCCCAGCGGGGTAAATCCCCTCGCCACAAAGGCGATTGCGTCGCTGTTCAGCGAAAAAACGGCACATCCCCCAACACCGTCGCCCGGTGCATCACACGCCGGGCCGGACGGTAGTCATCCACAGCGAAATGCTGGGTCACACGGTTGTCCCAGAAAGCCACGTCGTTGACCTGCCAGCGCCAGCGAAGGGTAAATTCGGGCCGTGTGGCGTGGGCGAACAACAGTTTCAGGATCACCTCGCTTTCGGTCTCCGACAGTTCGTTGATGCGCGTGGTGAAACCTTCATTGACGAACAACGAGCGCCGCCCGCTCACCGGGTGAGTGCGGATCACCGGGTGCGAGAGCGGTGGATTCCTGCGCCGTGCCTGTTCCCAGCGGGCCAGGTCTTGCGCAGTGTTGCCAAAGCGTTCCAGGGGAAACGAACGGGTGAAATCGTGGGTCGCCGTGAGCCCTTCCAGCAAGCGCTTCAAAGGTGTCGACAAGGCTTCGTAGGCCGCGATACCGCTGGCCCATAACGTATCGCCGCCGAACGGCGGCAGCAGCTTGGCACTGAGCACCGCGCCCATGGCGGGTGTCGGCAGGAAGGTCACGTCGGTGTGCCAGATGGCATTGTCGCGAACATCGGTGACGGCCGTGTCGAGCACCAGCACTTCGGGCTGCGTCGGCACGTTGGGGTAGATCGGATGGATGTGCAGGTCGCCGAAATACGCGGCGAACCGTGCCTGTTGTGGCGGTTCGATCGGTTGGTCGCGAAAGAACAGCACCTGGTGCTCCAGCAGTGCCTGGCCGATGATCTCGCGGTGCTGCGGGCCCAGGGGCTGGCTGATGTCGATCCCGCTGATCTGCGCGCCGAGGGCGGTGCTCAAAGGGGTGATGGTCGGGCTATTCATTGCAGGGTCTCGTTCCGGGCGCCGAATGGTCAGCGTGGTCAATGGGCGTCAATGGGTCTGGCCGTGCCACGGCACCAGCTTGCGTTGCAGGGCGCGCAGGCTCATCTCCATGGTGAAGGCGATCAGCGCGATCACCAGGATTCCCAGGACCACCACATCGGTCACCAGGAACTGCGCCGCCGACTGCACCATGAACCCCAGGCCGCTGGTGGCGGCGATCAGTTCGGCGGCCACCAGGGTGGACCAGCCCACGCCCAGGCCGATGCGGACGCCGGTGAGAATGTCCGGCAGGGCACTGGGCACGATCACATGGCGGAGCAATTGGGTGCGCGTAGCGCCCAGGGACTGCGCTGCGCGTATCTTCGCCGGGTCGACGGTGCGAACCCCCGTGGCGGTGGCGATGGCAATCGGGGCGAAGATCGCCAGGTAGATCAACAGCACTTTCGACAGCTCACCGATGCCGCACCAGATCACGATCAATGGCAGGTAAGCCAGGGGCGGAATCGGCCGGTAGAACTCGATCAACGGGTCCAGTACGCCGCGTGCCGCGCGGCTGGTGCCGATGGCGATGCCCACCGGCACCGCCGTGAGCACTGCCAACAGCAGGCCCAGGCCGATCCGCCCAAGGCTTGCCCCCAGGTGTTGCCAGAGCGTGGCGTCCATGTAGCCGCTGGTCACCAGTAGCCAGCCTTTTTGCAGCACGGCGCAAGGCGGTGGCAGAAACAGAGGCTCGATCAGTCCGCTGGCGGTGACCGCCCACCAGAGCAGCAGCAACGCTGCCAGGGTCAGGCCGCTGATCCATCGCGTGCTCAAGCGAGGCCTTGAACCCCTGGACGAGGCCTGGGGCGCAGGGCGGCTGATCACGGCTGGAATTTCATAGCTGCTCATGCGCGCTCCTGTGGCCGGACGGCGCTGCGTTGGGAAAACACCTTGGCGAGGACGTGCTCCCGGGTTTCGATAAAGCGCGGATCGGACTTGATCGACCGCGCCGATTCCCCGGCTCCATAGCGCCGTCCGAAATCGAGGCTCAGGCGCTCGACGATCTGCCCGGGGTTGGGTGCCAGCAGAATCAGGTCGGTGGCGAGAAAGACCGCTTCTTCGATGTCATGGGTAATCAGGAACACGGGTTTGGCAGCGCGCTGCCAGACTTGCAGTAGCAGTTCCTGCATCTGCTCGCGGGTAAAGGCATCCAGCGCGCCGAAGGGTTCGTCCATCAGCAGCAGGCGAGGATCGGCCGCCAGCGCACGGGCCAGGCCGACGCGTTGTTTCTGCCCCCCGGAAAGTTGCCAGATACGGCGTCGTTCGAAACCGGCCAGGTCTACCAGGGCGAGCATTTCGCGAGCGCGGGCTTCGCGCTCTGCCTTGGCGACACCGGCCAGTTCCAGGCCGAACCCGACGTTGGCCAGTACGTCTTGCCAGGGCAACAAGGCGTCATCCTGGAACACCACGCCGCGTTCGGCTCCCGGCCCCGAGACCGGCACGCCGTCCAGGGTGATCTGCCCGGCGCTGGGCTCGACGAAACCGGCGATCAGGTTCAGCAGTGACGTCTTGCCACTGCCGGACGGGCCGAGGGCAACCAGCAGCTGTTGCGGTCCCAGGTCCAGCGATATGTCCGCCAGTACCGGTTCCGCCGCGCCGGGGTACTGTGCGCTGATGCGCTCCAGTTGTAGCAAGGCCATCGCGATGACTCCTTTGCTGGCGGATCAATGAGGAATGTATTTGGCGCTGACGAAGGGCGTGTAGTCCGGCAGCACAGCCTCCACCTTGCCTTGCTCCTTGAGGAACGCGGCGGTCTTGGCGATGGCCTGGGTAGTCGGTGCGCCGAGGCTCACGACCTGGTCGGCCGCCAGTGGGAATACGTTGCCTTGCAGCAGGAGCGGGATGTCGCTGGCCTTGGCGCCGGAGAGCTTCACCAGCTTATCGACGTTGGACGTGTCGGCCAGCCAGGCTTGTGGGTCCTTGCGGTACTGGGAGTAGGCATCCAGGGTGACCTTGGCGAAGGCGGTCACGATCTCGGGATGCTGCCTGGCGAAGTCCTTGCGCACGATCCAGGCGTCGAAGGTCGGCGCGCCGAACCTGGCCAGTTCGGCGGAAGTGATCAGCACCTTGCCGTTTTCCTTGGCCACGCCCAGGGCCGGGTCCCAGACGTAGGTGGCATCGATGTCGCCGCGCTTCCAGGCAGCGATGATGGCCGGTGGCGCGAGGTTCAGGATGGTGACTTTCGAGGGGTCGATGTTCCAGTGTTTCAGGGCGGCGAGTAGGCTGTAATGGCCGGTGGACACGAACGGCACGGCGATCTTCTTGCCGACCAGATCCTGCGCAGTGCTGATGCCGGCGCCATCACGCACCACCAAGGCTTCGGCCGCGCCGATCTGCGTGGCGATAAGGAAGGTTTCTACCGGTACCTGGCGGGACACCGCCGCCGTCAGTGGGCTGGAACCCAGGTAGCCGATCTGGACATCACCGGAAGCGATGGCGGCAATGACATCGGCGCCATTGTCGAATTTGCGCCAGTCGATCCTGGCCTGGGTGGCTTTCTCGTAGGTGCCGTCTGCCTGGGCAACCTTGGCCGGATCGACGGTGGTCTGGTAGGCGACGGTCAGGTCGGCCGCCTGGGCAAAGAGGCTGGTGGCGGCCAGGGAGACGGCCGCGAAAAGAATACGGGGGAAACGCAATGCCATGGGAAAGCTCCTCAAACAGGCGGCCGGACGGTCGGTGTTCGAGGAGACTAAATGATATAAGAATCAAGAAATAAATAACTTTTTGGAACTAGCTTATTTTCGAAAACATTTACAAGAGGTAAAGAAGTGGGCGTTGCCTACCGCTTTTGTGGCGAGGGGATTTATCCCTGCCGAGTTGCGAAGCAACCCCAGTTCAGTCGTATGCGAGCCGACTGAGACACCGAGGTGAACGTCGAGGGCTGCTTGTAGCCAACGGGGATAAATCCCCTCGCCACAAGATCATTCCCATGTAGGACATGGGAATGATGCATGGAGGGTCAGTTGCTGATCGCCAGGATGCTGGCCTGGTACGAGCCTACGAATACATCGAAGTCTCCCACCTCGTTCTGCTCCAGCTCGGCTTGCTGGGCCAGGGACTGGCGGGCAGCCTCTTCGAACGCCTGTTGCTCGGACGAAGGCAGGGGTGCGGCGCGGAAGAACTCGGCGTGGGCCTTGCTCTGGCGCAGGGAGAACTGGGCAAAACTTTCCTGGTTCTGCGCCATGGCCGCCAATATCTGGGCGGAAGGTGTCAGGGACGGATCCCGCACCTTCGCCAGTTGCATATCCAGCGCCTGGCGATGGGCTTCGCCACCCTGGCTCTGGTCGAGGAGCGAGGCCAGCGGCGAGATCTTTTCCAACAGTTCGAGGGCCCAGGCCTGCATGTCCACCGATTGGCCCTGGCGCTGCAGTTGCAGGCCTGGCTTGCGGCCTTCCTTGACGACCCTCAGGAAGTTGCTCGTGGCGTTGCCGCATTCGTTGTTTTCGAACAGCGGGCTGTCGTTGAGGGCGCAATACAGCAGGAATGCATCGAGGAACCGCGACTCGGTGACATCGATGCCCATGGGCAGGAACGGGTTGATGTCCAGGCAGCGTACTTCCACGTACTGGATACCGCGGGCCATCAACGCCTGGATCGGACGCTCGCCGGTATAGGTCACGCGTTTGGGGCGGATGTTGGAGTAGTACTCGTTTTCGATCTGCAGGATGTTGGTGTTGAGCTGGATCCATTCACCGTCACGGTGAGTGCCGATCTCGACATAGGGCGCATAGGGTGTGGCCACTGCCTTGCGCAGGCTGTCGGTGTAGCTCGCCAGATCGTTGTAGCACGGCGTCAGGCCGGCCTGGGCGTTGCTCTGGTAACCCAGGTCGCTCATGCGCAGGCTGGTGGCGTAGGGCAGGTACAGGGTGTCCGTGTCCAGTTGCTCCAACTGGTGCGGGCGGCCACGCAGGAAGCCGGCGTCCAGGGCCGGCGAAGCGCCGAACAGGTACATCAGCAGCCAACTGTAGCGGCGGAAATTGCGGATCAGCGCGATATAGGCCGACGACTGGAAGTCGCGATCACTCATTTCGGCAGCCTCGGCCTGGCGCAGCAGCGGCCAGAGCTTTTCCGGCAGGGAGAAGTTGTAATGGATCCCCGCGATGCACTGCATGGTCTTGCCGTAGCGCAGGGCCAGGCCCTGGCGGTAGACGTATTTCAGCCGGCCGATGTTCGAGGTGCCGTAGTAGGCGATCGGGATTTCTTCTTCCGCGGGCAGCGGGCACGGCATCGACGGGCTCCACAGGTATTCGTCGCCGAGCTTGCTGTAGACGAACCGGTGGATGCTGTCGAGGCTGTCCAGGGTATCGACCGGGTCCGCCAGGGCTGGCGTGATGAACTCCAGCAGCGACTCGGAATAGTCGGTGGTGATCTGTTCATTGGTCAGTGCCGAACCCAGGGCATCAGGGTGCGGCGTCAGCGCCAGGCGCCCGTCGCGCGTGACACGCAGGCATTCACGTTCGATACCGTGCAGGCACTGCTCGAGCAGGGAGAGGTTGGCGCGCTCGCCGAGCAGGGCCAGGCGGCGGTTTAAGAGGTCGCTCAAGTTGAATTCCTTCACGCGTCAGTCGCCCCAATATGGGGGTGGGCAAGGCGCTCTACAAGGGTGAGGTCAAAACTGGCGTTATCGCCTGGTTTTCGTGCCAAAAAGCTAGCCACCGCAACCCCACTGTGGGAGCGAGCCTGCGCGCGATGGCGGTGGATCAGCAACGTTGATCTTGACTGACCCTCCGCTATCGCGGACAAGCTCGCTTCCACAGGAAGGCCCGACACAGCATTTCATGGCGTCGAAATTAACCCAAGTCGATGACAGGGAGCTATAGGACAGCGAACGTGCCTTGCGCTTTTGCGACCAGTTTTTCGCCTTGCATCACGTCGGCCTCGACCACCAGCGTGCGTCGGCCGGGATGGATCACCCGGGCCGTGCACAGCACCTCGCCGTCGGACACGGCGCGAATGTAATTGATCTTGCACTCGATGGTCGCGCTCTGCTGGTCGAAGCCATGGACACTGGAGCAGGCCAGGCCCATGGCAATGTCCACCAGGCTGAACAGTGCGCCGCCGTGCAGCTTGCCGCCGCGGTTGCGCAACGGCGGCTCAAGGCCCAGGGCGACTTGCGCCACCCCGTCTCCCAGGCTCTGCAAGCGGCAGCCGAGTAACTTGAAGAATGCGCTCTCCACCAACCCGGCCGGCGCGTCCATCAGCGTTTCTTCAACTGCTTGGCGTTGGCGAACAGCGAGGCCATGGCATTGTTCGCCGGGGCCGCCGTGGCGGTTTCCTTGCGTGGCGCGGAGTGCTGCGGTTGACGCGGTGTCGAGCCGGGACGGGCTCCCCGGGCACCGTCGACTTTCTCGCCGGGCGTGTCGCTCATGCGCATCGACAGGCCGACGCGTTTGCGCGGAATGTCGACTTCCATAACTTTCACCTTCACCACGTCGCCGGCCTTCACCGCTTCGCGCGGATCCTTGATGAATTTCTCCGACAGTGCCGAGATATGCACCAGACCGTCCTGATGCACGCCGATGTCGACGAAAGCACCGAAGTTGGTGACATTGGTGACCACGCCTTCGAGAATCATGCCCGGCTGCAGGTCCTTGAGGTCTTCGACGCCTTCCTGGAATTCGGCGGTCTTGAACTCGGGACGCGGGTCGCGGCCCGGTTTCTCCAGTTCCTGGAGAATGTCGGTCACGGTTGGCAGGCCGAAGGTCTCATCGGTGAATTTCTTCGGATCCAGGCGCTTCAGGAACGCGGCGTCGCCGATCAGCGAGCGGATGTCGCGGTCGGTCTGGGCGGCGATACGTTGCACCAGCGGGTAGGCCTCGGGGTGGACGGCCGACGAATCCAGCGGGTTGTCACCGTTCATGACGCGCAGGAAGCCCGCGGCCTGTTCGAAGGTCTTCTCGCCCAGGCGCGGGACCTTTTTCAAGGCGGCGCGGGTCTTGAAGGCGCCATGCTCGTCGCGATGGGTCACGATGTTCTGCGCCAGCGTGGCGTTCAGGCCCGAGATACGCGCCAGCAGTGCCACCGACGCGGTGTTCACGTCCACGCCCACGGCGTTCACGCAGTCTTCCACCACGGCATCCAGGCCGCGCGCCAGTTTCAACTGGGACACGTCGTGCTGGTATTGGCCGACACCGATGGATTTCGGATCGATCTTCACCAGTTCCGCCAGCGGGTCCTGCAAACGGCGGGCGATGGAGACCGCGCCACGGATCGACACGTCCAGGTCCGGGAACTCCTTGGCCGCCAGTTCCGAGGCCGAGTAAACGGAAGCGCCGGCTTCGGAGACCATGACCTTGGTCAGCTTCATGGCGGGATACTTCTTGATCAGCTCGGCGGCCAGCTTGTCGGTCTCCCGGCTGGCGGTGCCATTGCCGATGGCGATCAGGTCCACGGAGTGCTTGGCGCACAGGGCGGCGAGCACCGCGAGGGTCTGGTCCCACTTGTTGTGTGGCACGTGAGGGTAGACCGTGGCGTGGTCCAGCAGCTTGCCGGTGGAGTCCACCACCGCCACCTTGCAACCGGTGCGCAGGCCCGGGTCCAGGCCCAGGGTGGCGCGAGGACCGGCCGGCGCAGCCAGCAGCAGGTCATGCAGGTTGTGGGCGAATACGTTGATCGCCTCGGTCTCGGCGTTGTCGCGCAGTTCGCCCAGCAGGTCGGTTTCCAGATGGGTGTAGAGCTTGACCTTCCACGTCCAGCGCACCACTTCGGCGAGCCACTTGTCGGCGGCGCGGTTCTGGTTCTGGATGCCGAACTGCTGGCCGATCATGCCTTCGCAAGGGTGCATCGTTCCGGGCAACTCATCGCCGACTTTCAGCGCGGAGCTGAGGATGCCTTCGTTGCGGCCGCGGAAGATCGCCAGGGCCCGGTGGGACGGTACGCTCTTGAGCGGTTCGTCGTGTTCGAAGTAATCGCGGAACTTCGCGCCTTCCTCTTCCTTGCCGGCAATGATACGTGCACTGAGGATCGCTTCCTGTTTAAGGAAGTTGCGCAGTTTTTCCAGCAGGTTGGCGTCTTCGGCGAAGCGCTCCATGAGGATGTACTTGGCACCTTCCAGCGCGGCCTTTACGTCGGCCACGCCTTTTTCGGCATCGACGAAGCGCGCGGCCTCGGTTTCCGGGGTCAGGGTCGGGTCGTTGAAAAGGCCGTCGGCCAGTTCGCCAAGGCCGGCTTCCAGGGCGATCTGGCCCTTGGTGCGGCGTTTTTGCTTGTAGGGCAGGTACAGGTCTTCGAGACGGGTCTTGGTGTCGGCCAGCTTGATATCGCGCTCCAGTGCCGGGGTCAGCTTGCCCTGTTCCTGGATGCTGGCCAGGATGCTGACGCGCCGTTCGTCGAGTTCGCGCAGATAACGCAGGCGTTCTTCCAGATGACGCAATTGAGTGTCATCGAGGCTGCCGGTCACCTCTTTCCGGTAACGGGCGATAAAAGGCACCGTGGAGCCTTCATCGAGTAGCGCGACGGCCGCTTCGACCTGTTGTGGGCGTACGCCGAGCTCCTCGGCGATGCGGCTGTTGATGCTGTCCATAAAACCACCTGACAAATTGTGAAATCAGGCCCGCCACCGCGTAGACAGGGCTCGGCGAGACTGGTTGAGCGGCCTGGCATGCGCCGCTGCCTGGGTCAAAAGGCTGTCTGTTGACCCGCGAAATTCAAAAAGTGCTGCCTGGCCTGGGAAATCATGCCGGGAATACGATCCGACATTTGCTGGCACAAAAGGCCGCGCATTATAACCAGCGTTCCGTCTTTCGGGGGCGTCGCGGTCTGTAGGCTCGATACCCGTAATTGTGGAGATAGAGGAAAAATCTGCTAACAATGCACACGGTGCGTATAACGGCAGCTAGGCCATAATGCGCGCCGAGATCAAAGGAGCTTCCTATGAGCAGCACTGCACAAACTGCTGAAGGCGAAAAAATTCTGATCGTTGACGACGATCCTGGGCTGAGCAGCCTGCTGGAGCGTTTTTTCGTCAGCAAGGGCTACCGCGCCCGTACCGTACCGAACACCGAACAGATGGACCGGCTGCTGGCCCGCGAGGTCTTCAACCTGGTGGTCCTCGACCTGATGCTCCCTGGCGAGGACGGCCTGACTGCCTGTCGTCGCCTGCGTGGCGCCAACAACCAGATCCCGATCATCATGCTCACCGCCAAGGGTGACGAGCTGAGCCGTATCAAGGGCCTGGAGCTGGGGGCCGATGACTACCTGGCCAAGCCGTTCAACCCGGACGAGCTGATGGCACGGGTCAAGGCGGTCCTGCGTCGCCAGTCGGCCCCGGTACCCGGCGCCCCGGGCAGCGAAGACGAGAGCGTGACCTTCGGTGACTATGAACTGTCCCTGGCCACCCGCGAGCTCAAGCGCGGCAATGAAATCCACATGCTCACCACCGGCGAGTTCGCGGTGCTCAAGGCCCTGGTCATGAACGCACGCCAGCCGCTGACACGCGACAAGCTGATGAACCTGGCCCGTGGCCGTGAGTGGGATGCGCTGGAGCGTTCCATCGACGTGCAGATTTCCCGCCTGCGCCGGATGATCGAACCCGATCCTTCCAAGCCGCGTTATATCCAGACCGTCTGGGGCGTGGGTTATGTCTTCGTACCGGATGGTGCCGCCAGCAAGTGATCGGCGATTTGTAGGAGCGGGTTGGCTGGTTGAAGGCTTCTTCCAGGCGACTCGCAGTCCCTCAGTGTGCGAGCATCCCTCGCTCCTGCAAGTGTGTAGCGGTTATCCATGAAAACCCCCGTTTGGTTCCCCCAGAGTTTCTTCTCCCGCACCCTCTGGCTGGTGCTGATCGTCGTGCTTTTTTCCAAGGCGCTGACGCTGGTCTACCTGCTGATGAACGAAGACGTGCTGGTGGATCGGCAATACAGCCACGGCGTTGCCCTGACCCTGCGGGCCTACTGGGCCGCCGACGAAACCAACCGGGCCAAGATCGCCGAGGCGGCGACGTTGATCCGGGTGGTGGGGGCCGGTGTGCCGGAGGGGGAGCAGCACTGGCCCTACAGCGAGATCTATCAGCGGCAGATGCAGGCCGAACTGGGGGCCGATACCGAGGTTCGACTGCGCATGCATTCGCCTCCGGCGCTCTGGGTGCGTGCGCCGAGCCTGGGGGACGGCTGGCTTAAGGTCCCGCTGTACCCTCATCCGCTACGGGGGCAGAAGATCTGGAACGTGCTTGGCTGGTTCCTCGCCATCGGCCTGTTGTCGACGGCGTCGGCGTGGATCTTCGTCAGCCAGCTCAACCAGCCGTTGAAGCGGCTGGTCTACGCGGCTCGCCAACTGGGCCAGGGGCGTAGCGTGCGCCTGCCCATCAGTGACACGCCCAGCGAAATGACCGAGGTCTACCGTGCCTTCAACCAGATGGCCGAAGATGTCGAGCAGGCCGGACGCGAGCGCGAACTGATGCTCGCCGGTGTTTCCCACGACCTGCGCACGCCACTGACCCGGCTGCGCCTGTCGCTGGAGCTGATGGGCGAACATACCGACCTGACCAACGAAATGGTCCGTGACATCGAGGACATGGACGCGATCCTCGACCAGTTCCTGGCATTCATTCGCGATGGCCGTGACGAGTCCGTGGAGGAAGTGGACCTCAGCGAACTGGTCCGGGAAGTGGTCGCGCCCTACAACCAGAACGATGAAAAAGTGCATCTGCGGCTGGAACCAATCCAGCCGTTCCCGCTACGCCGGGTATCGATGAAGCGTCTGTTGAACAACCTGATCGGTAACGCCTTGAACCATGCTGGCACCGGTGTCGAAGTGGCGGCCTATGTGTCCGGTGACACCAGCGCGCCGTATGTCGTACTGAGTGTCATGGACCGTGGCGCGGGCATCGATCCGTCGGAGCTGGAAGCCATCTTCAACCCCTTCACCCGTGGCGACCGCGCCCGAGGCGGGAAGGGCACGGGCCTGGGCCTGGCCATCGTCAAGCGTATCGCCTCGATGCACGGCGGCAACGTCGAGCTGCGCAATCGCGTCGGTGGCGGGCTGGAAGCGCGGGTGCGGTTGCCGTTGGGCTTGATGCTGCCCAGGGATGCAGTGTAGAGACAGCCACAAGCCGCGAGTTTCAAGCTGCAAGTTGGAAGCGGTGTACGCTTGCAGCTTGCAGCGGCTCTTCAGCCCTTGCCCTTTGTCCGGGTCATGTTCGGCCCGCCATTCTTTTCCAGATGCTCGATGATGATTCCCGCCACGTTCTTGCCTGTGGTGGTTTCGATGCCTTCCAGCCCGGGCGAGGAGTTGACCTCCATCACCAGCGGCCCGTGATTGGAGCGCAGGATGTCCACGCCTGCCACGGCCAGGCCCATGACTTTCGCCGCGCGCAGGGCGGTCATGCGTTCTTCCGGAGTGATCTTGATCAGGCTGGCGCTGCCGCCCCGATGCAGGTTGGAGCGGAATTCACCGGGGCGGGCCTGACGCTTCATCGAGGCGATGACCTTGTCGCCGACCACGAAGCAGCGAATGTCCGCGCCGCCGGCTTCCTTGATGTACTCCTGCACCATGATGTTCTGCTTCAGGCCCATGAACGCCTCGATTACCGATTCGGCCGCGGTCGCGGTTTCACACAGGACCACGCCGATGCCCTGGGTACCCTCCAGCACCTTGATCACCAGCGGTGCGCCGTTGACCATGGCGATGAGGTCGGGAATATCGTCGGGGGAGTGTGCAAAGCCGGTCACCGGCAGGCCGATGCCACGTCGCGACAACAGCTGCAGCGAGCGCAGTTTGTCCCGGGCGCGGGCGATGGCCACGGACTCGTTGAGGGGGAAGACGCCCATCATTTCGAATTGTCGCAACACCGCGCAGCCATAGAACGTGACCGATGCGCCAATGCGCGGGATCACCGCATCGAACCCTTCCAGCGGTTGGCCCCGGTAATGGATCTGCGGCTTGTGGCTGGCGATGTTCATATAGGCGCGCAGGGTGTCGATCACCACCATTTCATGGCCACGCTCGGTCCCGGCTTCAACCAGGCGACGAGTGGAATACAGACGCGGATTTCGCGACAGCACAGCGATCTTCATGCAACACCTGTGGCAGAGGTAGTGGACACCGGGAATACCGGCTTGTCTTGAACGTATTTGATGCCCGGGTTGACGACCAACTGGCCGTCGACCAGGGCCTTGGAACCCAGCAGCAGGCGATATCGCATGGATTTACGACAGGCGAGGGTGAATTCGACCCGCCAGATCCGGTCACCCAACGCCAGCGTAGTGCTGATCACGTAGCGCACCTGAGCGTGGCCGTTGGAACTCTTGATGGTCTTGCGCGCCACCAGCGGGGCTTCGCAGCGGCGATGGCGCAGTTGCACCACCGTGCCCAGGTGCGCGGTGAAACGCACCCACTTCTCGCCGTCGCGCTCGAAGGGCTCGATATCGGTGGCGTGCAGGCTGGAGGTGCTGGCGCCGGTGTCGATTTTTGCCCGCAGGCCCGCCACTCCCAGGTCTGGGAGCGCAACCCACTCGCGAAGACCGACAACGGTCAAATGGTCAAATGTCTTCAATAAAAACAACCTGATCAGTACGTCGGATCGTGGGAGTCCGCGAGTCGCGGTATCGCACAGGATAATCACAAAATGGCGACAGATATCTACGCACCTGTTTGCGCTTGTAACTTTCGCCGGCAAACCGGCGTGGCGCGCATTCTATCTGTCAGGCCGGATTCGTGCGCTCGACAAAAACGGTAGTACAGTTCTGACTATCGGTAGAGAGAGGAATTGCAGTGGCACAAAAACAGGAAGAGGACGACAAGGTCCGTCTCGATAAATGGTTGTGGGCGGCGCGATTCTACAAGACCCGTGCCTTGGCCAAGGCTGCGATCGAAAGTGGCAAGGTCCATCACCGGGGCGAGCGCTGCAAGCCCGGCAAGGAGCCACGCATCGGCGACGAATACGTCATTCGCACCGGGTTCGATGAAAAGACCGTGGTGGTCGAGGCCTTGTCGATCGTGCGGCGTGGAGCACCTGAAGCGCAGGCGTTGTATCGTGAAACCGAAGCCAGCATCGCCAGGCGCGAGGCCGCCGCCGCGCAGCGCAAGGCCGGTGCCCTGGGCGTCAGTACCGATGGCAAGCCGAGCAAGAAGCAGCGCCGGGATCTGTTCAAGTTCCGGGGAAGCAATAGCGAATAGAAGAGGTCGGCAGCGGATTATCGGGTGGATGCTGTGCATACCGTCCGGCGCTTTGCTTGGAAGCCACCCGGAATGGCCATAAAATGCCGCCCATTCCTTTGCCATCACCTCAGATACCAGATCTCATGACTGATTTACCGGATAACGATTGCACCCAACGTTTCATCTTCGATGACAGCGACGCCCGAGGCGACCTGGTGGCGTTGGAGCGCAGTTACGCCGAAGTCCTTGCCAAGCACGCCTATCCGGAGCCGGTCGCGCAATTGCTCGGTGAGCTGATGGCGGCCGCGGCACTGTTGGTGGGCACTTTGAAGTTCGATGGCTTGCTGATTCTCCAGGCCCGCTCCGAAGGCCCGGTGCCTTTGCTGATGATCGAGTGCTCCAGTGAGCGCGAGATCCGTGGACTGGCCCGCTATCACGCCGAGCAGATCGCCCCCGACGCCACCCTGGCCGACCTGATGCCCAACGGTGTCCTGGCCCTGACGGTCGACCCGACCCAAGGCAAGCGCTACCAGGGTATCGTCGATCTTGACGGCGCCACCCTCGCCGAGTGCTTCACCAACTACTTCGTCATGTCCCAGCAGACCAACACGCGTTTCTGGCTGTACGCCGACGGACGGCGCGCCCGTGGCCTGCTGCTGCAACAATTGCCCCCCGATCGCATTCGTGACCCGGAGGAGCGTGACGCCAATTGGGAGCACCTCACCACGCTGGCCAATACCCTGACTGCCGATGAGCTGCTGGGTCTGGACAACGAAACCGTCCTGCATCGCCTCTACCACGAAGAAGCCGTTCGGCTGTTCGACAGCCTGCCGTTGCGCTTCCGTTGCAGTTGCTCCCGTGAACGATCAGGCAATGCGCTGGTCAGTCTGGGTCTGGAAGATGCGCAGCAGCTGGTGATCGAGCATGGCGGCGCCGTCGAGATCGATTGCCAGTTCTGTAATGAACGGTACTTGTTCGATGCGGCGGACGTTGCGCAATTGTTCGCCGGAGCGGGTGTCGGGTCGCCGTCAGATACTCGTCACTGAAACGGTTCAGTTCAGGTAAATCTCCTGGCAAACGACGGTTTTACGCCGTACTGACGGGAGGGCCCTACTTTTTTTGGGCTTTTCTGGCATAATCCGGCGCACTTTTTTCGGGTAGTAGTGCGCGACTTCCTACTACAAAACGTTTGGAGCACTCGGCCACGGGCCGATGGGGAATCTCATGACGCAAGCCAATAACACCGTGTACACCGATCTGAGTGTCGATGATCTGGTCAAAGAAGCCCTGAATCGCGGTGAAGGCGAGCTTGCCGATACTGGCGCGCTGGTTGTCCGTACCGGTCATCGTACCGGTCGCTCGCCAGCCGACCGTTTCATCGTAGAAGAGCCGAGCACCCAGGACGCCATCGCCTGGGGCCCGATCAACCGCAAATTCCCTGCCGACAAGTTCGATGCCCTGTGGGCTCGCGTCGAAGCGTTCAACAACGCTCAAGAGCATTTTGTCTCCCACGTTCATGTAGGCGCGTCCGACGAGCACTACCTGGCGGTGAAGATGACCACCCAGACTGCCTGGCAGAACCTGTTCGGTCGTTGCCTGTTCATCAACCCGGCCCAGTACAACCCCGCTGGTCGCCAGGAATGGCAGATCCTCAACGTCGCCAACTTCGAATGCGTGCCCGAGCGTGATGGCACCAACTCCGACGGTTGCGTCATTCTCAATTTCGCGCAGAAGAAAGTCCTGATCGCCGGCATGCGCTACGCCGGTGAAATGAAAAAAGCCATGTTCTCGGTGCAGAACTTCCTGCTGCCGGCCGCTGACGTGCTGCCAATGCACTGCGCCGCCAACATCGGCGAAGAGGGTGACGTGACCCTGTTCTTCGGCCTGTCCGGCACCGGCAAGACCACTCTGTCCGCCGATGAAAGCCGTTACCTGATCGGTGACGACGAGCACGGTTGGGGCGAAGGCGTGGTGTTCAACATCGAAGGCGGTTGCTATGCCAAGTGCATCGACCTGTCGGAGAAGAACGAGCCGGTAATCTGGAAAGCCATCAAGCACGGCGCCGTGCTGGAAAACGTTGTGTTGGATGAGGCCAAGAAGGCTGACTACGCCGACGGCAGCCTTACCCAGAACAGCCGCGCAGCCTACCCGCTGGAGCATGTCGA
Organism: Pseudomonas sp. NFACC32-1; assembly: GCF_900101215.1. Lineage (NCBI taxonomy): Bacteria > Pseudomonadati > Pseudomonadota > Gammaproteobacteria > Pseudomonadales > Pseudomonadaceae > Pseudomonas > Pseudomonas sp. NFACC32-1. Next base: position 56,459 of record NZ_FMUL01000014.1, on the reverse strand, counting down.
GAAGCGTTCGGCGAAAAACCTCGGCGGTGAGCCTAACGCCGTGATCTTCCTGACCTGCGACCTGACCGGCGTACTGCCGCCTGTCTCGATCCTCAGCGAAGAGCAAGCGGCCTACCACTTCCTGTCCGGCTACACCGCACTGGTGGGCTCGACTGAAATGGGGTCGGGCAGCGGCATCAAGTCGACCTTTTCCACCTGCTTCGGTGCACCGTTCTTCCCACGTCCGGCCGGCGAATACGCAGAACTGCTGATCAAGCGTATCCGTGGCTTCGGTTCCAAGGTCTATCTGGTCAACACCGGCTGGACCGGTGGTGGCTACGGCGTCGGCAAGCGCTTCAACATCCCGACCACCCGCGCGGTGATCGCAGCGATCCAGAGCGGCGCGCTGGTGGGTGCCGCAACCGAGCACCTGGACATCATCAACCTGGACGTGCCGCTGGCCGTTCCAGGCGTCGAGACTGGCCTGCTGAACCCACGCAATACCTGGGCCGACAAGGCCGCCTACGACGAAGCTGCCAAGGCGCTGGCTGGCCTGTTCATCGAGAACTTCAAGAAGTTCGAAGTGAGCGATGCAATCAAGGCTGCCGGTCCACAGTTGTAAGGCCTGGTTTGCGAATGAAAAAGCCGCCCCTCATGGGCGGCTTTTTCATGGCCGCTATTTGTCCAGCGCCTGGAGAAGTGAATGTCTCGACGGCTGCTCCGTGGTTCAGGGAGATGAAGATCGACTCTGGCAGGGGCTTCATCAAGGGGGGAGGAGACCTGGTGACTATCCGGCTCAACGCACTCTTTGCCGCACGACTTCGAGCATTTGGCTGCCGTCCTGGACCAACAGGTAAAGGGCGTGAACGATGCTGGGGATATCCTTCACATCGGCGTGCTTGAAGCACAGGCAATGCAGGGTTTCGAGCAGGTCGCTGGATGCCCGGATACGTTGGGCGGCGGCATCGCAGAGTTGCTGGAGATTGGCCTCGGTGTCGATGACCATGGCCGGTGTGCTGTGGAGCTGCTGGTACCGCTCGCAAGGCGGGTTGGATACTTGCATTTGAGCCTCTTCGGTACGATTTTGGAATCGTGTGGGGACTATAGAGAGCCCCGATCAGGTACCGCAATATGGCTTGGAGGGACGGGATGTGTAGGGCGTTTACCACCGTCTGAAGTCCAGTTTGATGCGCTTGCCTGGTTTTCTTCGATCCGTCCCCATTCCCCTTCGACAATCATCCCGTGCCTACCCATGCGCCGTAGGACCACCGTCGGAAGCGGTAGGCTACTTCCGACGATGCTGTCAAAAACGTCCACCGTATCAGGTGTCAGCTAGCCAGGGGCCTCGCAGAAAATCAGTCGGGAGGAAGCCGCCCAGGACATTGTGATCGGGGCCTCAAGGATCGCAAGCATTGGTACTTCTTCGGGAAGCTTCGTGCATGCGCTCAGGAACAGGCATGTGATGACAGCGATGTGGCGGGTCAATGTGTGCGGCATGGTGGTCTCCTTATGGAGTTCGATCATTCAACCATCGTTTCAGGGGGGCGTCGGGAGGCTGCGTCGAGGTCCATCAAGCCCCTGCCATAGGCTTCCTGGTTGGCGTAGACGCCCGTGCGGTTGGCGGTTGCCAGCAGATGGTCGCGCACTTGTTGCGCACTGAGCTGGGGATACAGGCTGTGCAGAGCTGCCAGTGCGCCGCTGACCATCGCGGTCGCCGGCGAGGTGCCCGCGGTTTGTACGTAGCGACCGTTCTTGCCCACCGTGAGCAGCCCGCGTCCTTCGCCGACGTCGCCGCCGGGCACGGCAATGCACCAGGCGGCCGCGACCCCGCAATAGTTGGATTTGCCGTTGATGGCACTGCCGTCGTTCTTCAGTGCAACCACCGCGATCCAGCCTTTTTCCAGTTCGGGCAATGCCACCGGCAATCCGGGTTCGGCCAGGGGCTGGCGCTTGAGTTCGTTGCCGGTCGGGAAGACAAAGACGGCTCCGTCCTGCACCAGCTTTCGAGCGGTGGCCAGGGCGTCCGGCATGACCTGGTTGTAACGGGCTTCGTTGATTTCAGTCGCCGGAATGGCGTTGGCCCAGGCGTTATTGAACAGGCGAGCGCCTTTGTCGAAGCCGCTTTGCCAGGATCGGGCAATTTGCGTGTCGAAGAAGAAAGGCTCGTTGTCGTCGCCGAAACGAAAGGGGATCAAGCGGGCGTCGAATGCGATGCCGTGCATGCCCTGGCCGTCCTTGTTGGCGGCGAGGATGCCGGCCATCTGTGTGCCATGACCGATACGGTCAAGGGTGCCGGGACGGTTTTCGACATGATCGAACCCGGGGTCGGCCAGCCTGCCCTCGAATTCCTTCTGGCGGGTGTCGAGCCCCGAGTCGATCAAGGCAACGACCGTATCCTTGCCAGTACCGCCCCGGGCGTAGAGGGCGGAAGCCTTGACCGCCGCCAAGCCTCGCTGGGCATGATATTCCGCTGTTTCGAAAACGCCCGGATCGGTGTCGGTGCGTTCAGCGACGGTCAGGCAGCCCGTCAGCGACAGGACTGACATCACGAACAGGGCACGTAAGGTGAGCGATAAGGGTGACAATGGTTCGTTCCTTGAAAAGTGTCGTGGGCGCCGGGCTTCCTGCCCGGCGCATGCATGAAGTGAAAAGGCACCTTAACGTGCTGGTCTCGTGGGAACGAGGCATCAGAGTGCCCGGATTTGTATCTCTTCGTGGCGATCTCCGGCGCGTTTGTGCAGGGTGCCCAGCAAGCCGCATCCATCCGCTGAATGCCCGCCATCACACGAATAAATTTCAAAAAGATTCAATGCCTGACTAAGGTGGAGGCTGTCTTTGGATCGCTGACAAGAGAACAGACATGAACCAGACACCCTTCGATATTCAGCGCGCCGCCGTAGTGGGTGCAGGTACCATGGGCCGTGGCATCGTGATGTGCCTGGCCAATGCCGGCGTGGCGGTACAGTGGGTCGACAATAACCCGCAGATGCTTGAGCAGGCGCTGGCTGCGGTGGCCGAGACCTACGCCCATAACGTACGCCAGGGACGTCTCGAACAGGCTGAGGCCGATGCGCGGGTCGCCCGGGTGACACGGGCCGATGACTATGCGGCGATTCGTGAGGTGGACCTGGTGATCGAAGCCGTCTACGAAAACCTCGAACTCAAGCAGAAGATCTTTCGAGACCTGGATGCGTTGCTCAAGCCCGAGGCCATCCTGGCAAGCAACACCTCGGCGCTGGACATCGACGCCATCGCGGCCGCCACTCAGCGGCCCACCCAGGTGCTGGGCCTGCACTTCTTCAGCCCGGCGCACATCATGAAACTGCTGGAGATCGTACGGGGCGCCCAGACCTCCAGGGCGGTCCTGGACGCGGCCCTGGCCCTGGGCAAGCGCATGGGCAAGGTCAGTGTGATCTCCGGCAACTGCCATGGGTTCATCGGCAACCGCATGCTGCACCCGTATGTGCTGGAGGCCCGCAAGATGCTGCTGGAGGGGGCGTTCCCTCATCAGGTCGATGCGGCGCTACAGGGCTTCGGCTTCGCCATGGGGCCGTTCCGCATGTACGACGTGGTGGGGATCGACCTGGAGTGGCGCGCCCGGGAGCTGGCGGGCAAAGGCCAGGACGCGCCCGAAGTGCAGGTGGATAACCGATTGTGCGAGCTGGGGCGGTTCGGGCAGAAAAGCGGCAACGGTTACTATCACTACGAGCCGGGTAGCCGGCAGGCCGAGCATGACGTGGAAGTGGATGCGCTGGTGCAGCGGGTCAGCGAAGAGCTGGGTTTCCAGCGTCGCCAGATCGGCACCGAGGAGATTCTCGAGCGTTGTCTCCTGGCGCTGGTCAACGAAGGCGCGAAGATCCTGCAGGAGGGCATCGCCGAGTCGGCCCACGATATCGACCTGGTGTATCTCAACGGCTATGGTTTTCCAGCGCAAAAGGGTGGGCCGATGGCCTGGGCGGATGAGCAAGGGCTCGAGGATATTCACGCGCGCCTGCTCGAACTCGAGACGAAGCAGGGGGATCATTGGCAGCCCGCGCGCCTGATCGGGGAGCTTGCCGCCCAGCACAAGGGGTTTGCGCAGCGGTAACCGCATCGCGCGACGATCACTGGACCACCGCAAAGGACAACCGATGCCCCAACGTAGCGAATACCCGCACCTGCATCCCATCACCACGCGCTGGCATGACAACGATGCGTACGGTCACGTCAACAACGTCACCTACTACAGTTTTTTCGACACGGCGGTGAACACCTATCTGATCGAGGTCGGCGGCCTGGATATCCACACCGGGGAAGTGGTGGGGTTCGTGGTGAGTTCGGCCTGCGATTACTTTGCATCCATCGCCTTTCCCGACCGGATCGAAGTCGGCCTGCGAGTCGGCAAGCTGGGCAACAGCTCGGTGCAATACGAGCTGGCTGTGTTCAAGGCGGGGGAGGAAGAGGCTTGTGCTGCGGGACGCTTCGTACACGTGTTCGTGGACCGGGCGTCGAACCTGCCGGTGACGATTCCAGGGCGGCTGCGTACGGCGTTGGAACGTTTGGTGGCCTGAAACGAAAGATCGCAGCCTCCGGCGGGCGGAGGCTGCGATCTTCAACGGCTGGAGTCTGTCAGCCGTTAGTCGCGGTAGTAGCGATGATGCTTCTTGCGATGCCCATAGGCATGACCGCGACCCGGGTGGCCGTCACGGTAGTAGCGGCGGTCACCACGGCGACCGTCATAATGACGGTCGTCGTCATCGTCCTTGCCCATGTAGTTGCCCAGCGCGCCGCCGGCACCACCACCCGCGGCTGCGCCGATCAGGCTGCCGGTGGTGCCGCCCAGGTTACGACCGACCACGTTACCGCCAGCGGCGCCCAACGCACCGCCGATGGCTGCTTCGCCACGGCTGTGTCTGTCCGCACCGACCGCACTGCCACCTGCGCCGCCAATGGCCGCGCCAATGGTCGAGCCAGTGCTGCCGCCCAGGGATTGGCCGACAACCGAACCCAATACCCCGCCCAATGCGCCGCCCACGCCTGCTTCGGTAGTACCACCAGCGGAGGCGATGCCACTGACCAGGCCAAGGGACAACAAGAGAATGGAGGAGAACTTCATAGAGGAGCCTCAAAGGGATGACGGCGCGATCCTGAGGCTGGCTTCGCTTGGTTACAATCGAAATCCGACGAGTAGCACGACTTGTGCACAATTCTCTAACTTATTGTTTTTTGGGCGGAACTTAAGCATTTTTCGCCGGTCTTTAGCTACTTCGGACAGGCCGCTTTACACGTAAAGCGGCCTTTTTTGTGCCCGGGTTTTGCTCAGGCCGACTTGGCCAGGATCAGGCTGTCCTCGCTTGCCGCTTCCAGGCGGATCGCGACGAATTTCGATGTGGGCGTGTGGCTGCCATCGCCAGTGCTTTCCAATGGCACCAACGGGTTCACTTCGGGGTAATAGGCTGCGGCCTGTCCAGCGGGGATATCGAACGCCAGCAGGGTAAAGCCCTTGACCCGTCGCTCATGGCCGTCATCCCAGAGTGAAACGATATCGGCCTTCTGTCCGGGCTTGAAGCCCAGGCGGATGATATCGGCCTCGTTGACGAACAACACGTCGCGCTGACCTTTCACGCCACGATAGCGGTCGTTGAGGCCGTAGATGGTGGTGTTGTACTGGTCGTGGGAGCGCATGGATTGCAGGATCAAATCCGGCAGCCGGCCGGTGGCACGGGTGCGTTCATGCACCAGGTCGGTCGGCAGGCGGTTGGGCTTGAAGTTGGCGCGGCCCGAAGGGGTATTCCAGCGGCGCGCCCCGGCACTGTTGCCCAGGTAGAAACCGCCGGGGTTGCGCAGCTTCTCGTTGAAATCCTTGAATCCTGGGATGGTGTCGGCAATCAGGTTGCGGATGCGGCTGTAGTCGGCCACCAGCCAGCTCCAGTCCACCGGACGGTTGCCCAGCGTGGCGGCGGCCATGCCGGCGATGATCCAGGGTTCGGAGCGCATCTGGTTCGACAGCGGTTCCAATTGTCCCATGGACGCATGGACCATGCTGAACGAATCTTCCACGGTCACCGCTTGCGGGCCTTCGGCTTGCCGGTCGATGTCGGTACGGCCCAGGCAGGGCAATATCAGTGCTTGCTTGCCATGGGCCAGATGGCTGCGATTGAGCTTGGTGCTGATCTGCACCGTCAGGTCGCAATTGCTCAGGGCCTGGAAAGTGCGATGGCTGTCCGGCGTGGCCTGGGCGAAGTTGCCCCCCAGGCCGATGAATACCTTCGCCCGGCCGGCGGCCATGGCGTGGATCGCCTCGACGACGTTGTGACCGTTCTCCCGCGGAACCTTGAATTGGAAGCGCCGTTCCAGCGAATCGAGGAAGGCCACCGGTGGGCGCTCGTTGATGCCCATGGTCCGGTCGCCCTGGACGTTACTGTGGCCGCGAACCGGGCACAGGCCTGCGCCCGGCCGGCCGATGTTGCCGCGCAGCAGCATCAGGTTGGCGATTTCCTGGATGGTGGCCACCGAGTGGCGATGCTGGGTGATGCCCATGGCCCAGCACATGATCACACTCTTGCCCTTGGCGTACATGCGTGCCGCCTGTTCGATCTCGGCCAGGGTCAGGCCCGATTGCTCGACGATCTGTTCCCATGGCGTATCGTCGACCACGGCCAGATACTCCAGCACGTTGGTGCTGTGCTCGTTGAGGAATCCGTGGTCGAACACCGCGGGGGCGCCGGTGTTCTGTGCTTCGCGTTCCCATTGCAGCAGGAACTTCGCCATGCCTCGCACAATCGCCATGTCACCGCCCAGGGCTGGCCGGAAATAGGCGGTGTTGGTCGGCTTGTCGCCATTGGTCAGCATTTCGAGTGGGTGCTGGGGATGCTGGAAACGCTCCAGGCCGCGCTCCTTGAGCGGGTTGATGCACACTACCTGGGCGCCGCGCTTCACCGCTTCGCGCAGCGGCTCCAGCATCCGCGGGTGGTTGGTGCCGGGGTTCTGTCCCCAGACGAAAATCGCGTCGGCGTGCTCGAAGTCGTCGAAGGTCACGGTGCCCTTGCCCACGCCGACACTCTGGGACAGCGCTACGCCGCTGGCCTCGTGGCACATGTTCGAGCAGTCGGGGAAGTTGTTGGTGCCATAGGCACGGACGAACAACTGGTACAGATAGGCCGCTTCGTTGCTGGCCCGCCCCGAGGTGTAGAACTCGGCCTGGTCCGGGCTGGACAGGCCTTGCAGGTGCTTGCCGATCAAGGCAAACGCCGCTTCCCAACTGATGGGCTTGTAGCGATCGGTCTGGGCGTCATAGCTCATCGGCTCGGTCAGCCGGCCCTGGTATTCAAGCCAGTAGTCGCTCTGCTCCAGCAACGAGGTCACGCTGTGCCTGGCGAAGAAGGCCGCGTCGACACGGCGCTTGGTGGCCTCCCAGTTCACGGCCTTGGCGCCGTTTTCGCAGAACTTGACCACGCCGCTTTCCGGCGAGTCGCCCCAGGCACAGCCCGGGCAATCGAAACCACCGTTCTGGTTGGTCTTGAGCATCATGCGGATGTTCTTCAGCGCGTTGTCGCTGGTCAGCCAGGCTTGAGCGACGCTGATCAGCGCGCCCCAACCACCGGCCGGGCCCTTGTAGGGCTTGTAGCGTGGTACGGGTTTCTGGTCGGCTTGTTGATGATTGCTCACGCTTGTTTCTCCATCGCAGGGCTGTAGACCCGAGGCGCACTTTTCTGTGGCAGGTGGATAAGATTGAGGTTGTGTTGTCGGGCCCATTGCACGGCGAGCCCGGTGGGCGACGACAGGCTGACCAGGGTCTGGATACCGGCGCGCAGCACCTTCTGGATCAGTTCGAGGCTGCAGCGACTGGTCACGATCGCCAGGCCACCGGCTACCGGGATCCGTTGCCGGATCAATGCGCCGATCAGCTTGTCCAGGGCATTGTGGCGGCCGATGTCTTCACGGCCCAGCAGCAATTCACCCTGGTCATTCATGAACAGCGCCGCGTGTACCGCGCCGCAGTGCTGTCCCAGGGGCTGGAACTGGCCGATGCGCTGGCGCAGGCCATCGAGCCATTGCGCCGGCGGCAGCGGCGCGCCAGGCAGTACCTTGAGATCCGGCAGCGCCTGTTCCACGGCTTCCACCCCGCATAGCCCGCAGCCACTGGTACCGGCCAGTTGCCGGCGCTGTTGCTTGAGGTTCCAGAAGGCACGATTGGCGATGGTTACCTGGGCGTACTGCGCGGAGCCCGCGCCGGTCAGCTGCAGGTCATAGATGTCCGATGGGTCTTCGATGATGCCGCTGCCAAGGCTGAAGCCGACGATGAAATCCTCGAGGTCGGTGGGCGTGACCAGCATCACGGCCTGGCTGATGCCGTTATAGGCAATCGCCAGCGCCACTTCCTCGGCCAGCGCTGTGCTGTCCGATTCGGAGTGGTCCAGGTTGCAGTAGCGGTAACTCTGGCTGGCAGTGGCCGCGGGTGTTTCCACCGCAGGCACCGGGCAGACCGGAGGCTTGGCTTTCATGGCATCACCGACGGTTTGGATAGTGGCTAGACTAAATGCGGCAATCTGCCACGTCTAATCGCTATTACCAATCTATCAATAGATGACGTCGATCAAGATATGGCCGCTGATTTCTGATAGAGGGCGAAACACGCCTCCGCCAGCGCCGAGCGAGGCGCGCCACGGCGCATGATCAGGCCAAGCGGTACCAGGGTTTGCGCCTCTTCGATGGGCTGCATGCGTAAATCTTCGGTCAGTATGTCCATGCCGCTGTTCAATGGCATCACCGCACAGCACAGCCCGCCGTGCACAGCTTGTAACAATTGATACACCGCATCGGTCTGCAACAGCGGCTTGGGCGTCAGCCCTCGACTGTGGAAACTGTGGTCGATGGACTGGCGAAAATGCATGCCGCTGGTGAGCATCCCCAGGGGCAGTTCGATCAACGCCTGCCAACTCAGCGGTTGTTCACCAAAGTAGAAGAAACGCTGGTCGTACAACAGGCCCATGCGGGTCGGCGTGAAACTCAGGGACTCGAAGCGCTCGTTGTCCAGGCGTTCCAGGTAGGAGATCCCCAGGTCGATGCGGTTATTGGCCAGTTGTTCGATGATCTGCTCGGAGCTCAGTGAGGACAGCTCGAAGCGCAGGTTGGGATGCTCGGTATGCAAGCGCTGCATCATCGACAGCGGGTCGAAGTCCGACAACGGAACGATGCCCAGGCGCAGGGTGCCCACCAGGTTGCCACGACAGGCCGCCGCTTCGGCCTGCAGGCCATCATAGGCCGCCAGCACCGTGCGGGCCCAGGCCAGCACCCGTTCCCCCGGTGCGGTGAAGCCTTCGAAACGCTGGCCTCGATTGACCAGTGGCAGGCCCAGTTCCTCTTCAAGGCTGCGCAAGCGCATCGACAAGGTCGGTTGGGTGATGTGACAGCGTGCGGCGGCCTGGCCGAAGTGGCGGGTTTCGTCCAGTGCAATGAGAAATTTCAGCTGCTTGATGTCCATCTTCGCTCCGGGGCGCAGGAAGACCCGATTCTAGCGCCTGCGCAAGGCCGGGTCATTGGTCGATCCGCAGCCCGGTTCGCCTGGCTTGGACTAGGCTGTCCCAAATAGGTCTGCAATCGGCCATGGCGCGTTGAAACGAGGCTCGTGCGCGAGTCCGATCGGAATGCTCATGTACTCCAGTCCGCTCCGCTTCCTCGCCCCGTTTCGCCTTGCCTGGCCTTTACCTATTTCAAAGAGCCCAGTTTTTTGCGATTGGACACAAAAACCCAGGGAGCGTGCACCATGAGCATCTTCAACTTTGTAAAGGAAGCAGGCACAAAACTGATCGATCTGCTGACCCCCGGCAACGCCAACGCCAGCGAGCAGTTGAGAGCGCACATCGAAAATGTCGGGTTGGGTAATCCGAACGTCCAGGCGACCATCGAAGGCGACAGGGTCATCGTGACCGGCGAAGTCGAAAGTCAGGAAGCAAAGGAAAAGATCCTGTTGGCGGTAGGCAACATCGAAGATGTCGGCAGTGTCGAAGACCGGATCACCGTGACCGGCCCCGTGGAGCAGCCTGCGCGGTTCGTGACGGTGAAGAAAGGCGACACCCTCAGCGCCATCGCCAAGCGAGAGTATGGCGATGCGAACCAGTACAACAAGATCTTCGAAGCCAATAAACCGATGCTCAAGCACCCGGACAAGATCTATCCGGGGCAGACGTTGCGCATCCCGCAATAGTACCGCCCATGGCGAGGGGACAGGTCCCCTCGCTTCACGGACGTCATAGACCCACAAGCACGTCCCGGTAATCCTCCAGCGCCTCGAACTCCCCCGTGTCCTTGGGGCCTTTGCGGCTGTCCGGCTCCCTGACGGCCAGTAAGTGCGCCACGCCGAAATCCCTTGCGCTGCGTAGTACCGGCAGGGTGTCGTCGATAAACAGGCTGCGGGCCGGATCGAAGTTCAGGTCGGCTTGCAGTGCGTCCCAGAACTGTGGATTTTCTTTCGGGAAACCGTAGTCATGGGAGCTGATCAAACGCTCGAAATAAGGCTCAAGCTCGATACGTTCCAGTTTCAGGGACAACGAGTCCCGGTGAGCGTTGGTAATCATCACCACCCGCTTTCCGGCTCGCTGGATCGCCGCCAGGAAGGTATCGGCGTCGGGTCGCAAGGCGATCAGGTGTGCGGTCTCCAGCTTCAATTCGCGCACCGGCAGCTTCAGTTCGGCGGTCCAGAAGTCCAGGCAATACCATTGCAATTGTCCGGCGTTGCGTTCGAACAGCGGTTGCAGCTCCATTTCGGCCATGGCCCGGCTCACGCCATGCAGTTCGGCGTAGCGCTGGGGCAGGTGCTCCATCCAGAAATGATTGTCGTAATGCAGGTCCAGCAGCGTGCCGTCCATGTCCAGCAGAACCGTATCGATCTCGTGCCAGGGCAACAAGGTCATAAAACTTCTCCAGCGGTAATCGGATATCCGACACAAACAATCAGAATAGGCCGGGTATAGTAGCCCGCTATCGCCCAGGGAGCCGTTTATGCGCCAGAAACCCACCATACTCGATCGACGGATCGTCGCCACCAGCCGCCTGTTTTGCGTGGAAGAACTGAAACTGCGTTTTTCCAATGGTGTGGAGCGCACCTATGAGCGCCTGGCGGGCAAGGGCGCCGGGTATGGGGCGGTGATGATCGTGGCCATGCTCGATGCCGAGCACGCGGTGTTGGTGGAAGAGTATTGTGGCGGTACCGATGCCTACGAACTGTCCCTGCCCAAGGGATTGATCGAGCCCGGGGAAGACGTGCTGGCGGCAGCCGAGCGGGAGCTCAAGGAGGAGGCCGGTTTCGGTGCGCGCCAACTGGAGCACCTGACCGAACTGTCCTTGTCGCCCGGCTACATGAGCCAGAAGATCCAGGTGGTGCTGGCAAGCGATCTGTACGAGGAACGGCTGGAGGGCGACGAGCCCGAGCCGATGCGCGTGGACAAGGTCAATCTACGGGAGCTGGCGGCCCTGGCGCAGAACCCGCAATTCACGGAGGGCCGCGCCTTGGCGGCGTTGTACCTGGCCCGTGACCTGCTGACCCAGCGCGGAGCATTCCTGGCATGAATTATCCTCATCCACTGATGGCCCCCGTCATCGAGCTGGCGCTCAAGGCCGGTGAGGCGATCCTGCCCTTCTGGCGAGCCAACGTGCAGGTTGATCGCAAGGCCGACGAGTCGCCCGTCACCGCGGCGGACATGGCCGCTCACGACGTTATCGTGGCCGGGCTGACGGCGCTGGCGCCGCAGATCCCGATCCTCTCCGAGGAGGACGCCGATATTGCCCAGGACCTGCGCGCCGGCTGGCAGCGCTGGTGGCTGGTGGATCCGTTGGATGGCACCAAGGAGTTCATTTCCGGCAGCGAGGAGTTCACGGTCAACATCGCACTGATCGAGCAGGGGCAGGTGGTGTTTGGCGTGGTGTCGATGCCCACCAGCGGGCGCTTCTACGTCGGCGGCTCGGGGCTCGGTGCCTGGCGTGGTGACAAGGGGGGCGAGCCGTCGCCCATCGAGGTTCGTCATGCACTGGCGCCCGGCGAAACGTTTACCGTGGTCGCCAGTCGCCGCCATACCAGCCCCGAACAGGAGCGCCTGCTGGACGGCTTGAGCCAAAGCCTGGGAGAGCTGCAACTGACCAGTATCGGCAGTTCATTGAAGTTCTGCCTGGTGGCCGAAGGCGCGGCGGATTGCTATCCACGGCTGGCGCCGACGTCCCAATGGGACACCGCTGCCGCCCAGGGCGTGCTGGAGGGCGCGGGGGGCGAGGTGTTGGACTTGAGTGGCGAAGTGTTCTGCTATCTACCGCGGGAGTCGCTGCTCAATGCGTCGTTCCTGGCGCTGCCGGCGAAAGCCGCGTGGCGGGGCAAATTGCTGGAACTGGCCCGCTCCTGAGCCACCTCCGGCCATACGGGTGAGGGGATCGCTCCCCGTTGGGCTGCGCAGCCGCCCTAAAAACCAGGGCTGCTTCGCGCCCCGACGGGATAACTCCCCTTGTCACAGGTGTTGCGGTGTTTTTTCAATGTCAGCGGTGCAACACGTACTGCCCTTCGAACTGCACCGCGGTGTCATCGCTTCCCACGTTCATCACCTGTGTCTGCAAGGCCAGCCGCGCCCGGCCATAGCGCCGGTAAGTGGCCAGGAAGCGTTTCCAGGTTTTTTCCTCGGGCGCATCGCAGACAACCGTCGCATCGCGCGTCACTGGCAGCGGATAGCTGATCTGCCCTTCCTGGATCACGATATGCCCGTCTTCGATGCCTTCCTCGCGCAAGGCCAGGTGCAGCCAGCCCCAACCGCCGAGTACCGCGCCGCAATACAGGCTTCCGCCGAACATGGTGCTCTTGTGGTTGACGTTGGCCGCAAGTGGCAGGAACAGGCGCAGTTGCCGGGCCTGCCAATCGAGCACCTTGAGGCCCATGTCCCGGGTCAGCGGGATGTCGTGGTGCAGGATCGATTCCAGGTAGCGACTGTCGCGGTTCATTGCAGGCCTCTTGGGTGAAAGAAGGATGACGATAACTCAATCGGACTCATCGGCCGCACCCTGGCTGCTGTCGCCAAAGGTCAGGCCATGCTTGCGCAGCTTGTCGTGCAAGGTCTTGCGCGGAATGCCCAGGGCTTCGGCGAGGCTGCGTACCGAGCTGTGGGGGCGGGCCAGTTCGGCGGCGATCAGGGTCTTCTCGAAGTTTTCCACTTGTTCGCTCAAGCCGCCGCTGACGATCTCCACCGGTGCCCCCGGGGTGCCGTCCGGCGCGCTGTTATCCAGGGCCAGTTCCAGGCCCAGGGCAAAGCGTTCGGCCGCGTTCTGCAGTTCCCGGACGTTGCCCGGCCAACTGTGACGCAGCAACAGCGCCCGTTGTGCAGGTTGCAACTCATGGGGTGGTAGCCCGTGGCGGGCGCTGGCTTCGTTGGCGAAGTGCTGGAACAGCATCAGCGTATCCTCGCCCCGCTCGCGCAGCGGCGGAATGCGCAGCGGCGCGACGTTCAGGCGGTAATACAGGTCGGCGCGGAAACGCCCTTGGTCGGCGGCCTGGCGCAGGTCTTCCTTGGTGGCGGCAATGATGCGGATGTCCAACGGGATCTGTTGATTGCCTCCCAACCGTTCCACCACGCGTTCCTGCAACAGACGCAACAGCTTGACCTGGACGTCCATGCTCATGCTTTCGATTTCATCGAGAAACAGCGTACCGCCGTTGGCGAACTCGAACTTGCCGATGCGGCGCTTTTGCGCCCCGGTGAAAGCGCCAGGCTCGTGGCCGAACAGCTCGCTTTCCACCACCGATTCGGCCAGCGCTCCGGCGTTGATCGCCACGAACGGGCCGTTGCGCCGCCCCGAGAGGTCATGCAAGGCACGGGCGACCACTTCCTTGCCCGCACCGGTTTCACCCAGGATCAATACGTCGGCACGGGTCGCGGCCAAGGCGCCGATCTGCTCGCGCAGGCGCAGGATCGGCGTCGATTGGCCGATCAACCGGGCGCTGAGCTCATGACGGTCACTGAGGGCCAGGCGCAGGCTGCGGTTGTCCAGCACCAGGCGGCGTAGCGCCAGGGCCCGGCGTACGCTGTCGAGCAAGTGATCGCTGGGGAAGGGCTTCTCCAGGAAGTCGTAGGCGCCCGCGCGCATGGCCTGCACCGCCAGCGGCACGTCGCCGTGACCGGTGATCAGCAGCACCGGCAATTCCGGATCCTGGGCATGCAGCAGGTTGAGCAGTTCGAGGCCGTCGATACCCGGCATGCGGATATCGCTGACCACCACGCCCGGCCAGTCACGGGGCAATTGCTCGACAAGGTCCTTGGCCTCGCCCAGGGGCAGGACTTTCAGCCCGGCCAGGTCGAGGGTCTGGCTCAGGGCCTGGCGCAGGTGGGGATCGTCGTCGATCAGCACCACCTCAATCCGGTTATCGATGGTCATACGCTACGGTCCTCGGATGGTTGCAGGCTCACTCCGGGCGCGCCGGCGCGCAGCTTGAGGGTGATCAGTGCGCCGCCTTCCTTGTGGTTGGCGAACGACAGTTCACCGCCGAAGGCGCGCATCAGGGTTTCGCAGATCGCCAGCCCAAGGCCAAGGCCCTGGGTACGGGTCTTGGTGGTGTAGAAGGGTTCGCTGGCGCGGCCAAGGGCTTCCATGCAGAAGCCTGGACCGTTATCGCGGATGTACAGGGTGACGCCGGTTTCGGTGGCCTGGGCACTGAGCCAGAGTTTGCGCGGCGGACCTTTCTCGGTCAGGGCATCCAGGGCATTGGCCAGCAGGTTGCCCAGCACCTGGCGCAAGCGGGTTTCGCCGGCCTCGACCCACAGCGTGGCGGCCGGCAGGTCACGGATCAGCTCGACTTCCATGCTGCGGCGGCGCTTGGCAAGCAACGCCAGGGCGTCGTCCAGGGCCGGTTGCAGGGCGACGCTTTCCGGAGCGTGGCGGTCGCGCCGGGCGAAGGCGCGCAGGTGGGCGATGATCGAGGCCATGCGCCCGGTCAGTTCGCCGATTTGCTTGAGATTGCCCCGGGCGTCCTCGGTGCGCTGGTGGTCCAGGAGGATCTCGGCGTTTTCGGCATAGCTTCGAATCGCCGCCAGGGGCTGGTTGAGTTCGTGGCTGATACTGGCCGACATGGTGCCCAGGGCGGAAAGTTTGCCGGCCTGGACCAGGTCGTCCTGGGCACGGACCAGCTCCTGCTGGGCATGTTCACGCTCCAGCACTTCCTGTCTCAGTCGCCGGTTCAACCCTTCCAGGTCGCTGGTACGCTCGGCCACCCGGCCCTCCAGTTCGTGGCGTGCCTTGGCTTCGAAGGCGATCCTATCCAGGTAATGGCGCCGGCGCTGCATCATCAATCCGAGCAGCAGCATCAGCACCAGAAGCGCCGCGCCGCCCGTGGCGACCACGGTGCGCACTGGCCGGTCGATCAGCGTACGAGGGGCGAGAATGCTCACGCTCCAGCCCGTCTCCTCGATGGACTGGGTCTGGGTCAGCCAGGCGCTGGCATCCAGGTTCAACGGCTGGGGATCGCGGGTCGGGTAGGGCTGTACGGCGCTGATGGCCGTGCGCTCCTCGTCGCTGAGGGGGCGGGTCGCGCGAAATCGCCACTCCTGCCGAGATGTCAGGATGACCACGCCGTTGTGGTCGGTGACCAACAGTTGCTCCGGCGTCTTGCCCCACAGGCTTTCGGTGTGGTCCAGATCCACCTTGACCACCAGCACGCCGATGACTTTTTCATGGTCGCGTACCGCGGCGGCGAAAAAGTAACCGCGCTTGCCCGACGTGGTGCCCAGGCCGAAGAAGCGTCCCAGGCGCCCGGCCATGGCTTCGATGAAATACGGCCGGAAGGAGAAATTGCGCCCGACGAAACTGTCATGCTTGTCCCAGTTCGACGCCGCCAGCGTCTTGCCGGTGGGGTCCATCAGGTACATCACTTCGGCCCCGCTCTGGGCGCTGATGTTCTTCAGCAGCTGGTTGGCGTTGCCTTGGGTGACGCTGTCGTCGGGAGCCGACAGTGCCGCGCGCAGGGCCGGCAGGTCGCCGAGGATCTGCGGCAGCACTTCATAGCGATGCAGCGTACCCAACAGGTTGGCGACGTACAGATCGAGGGTCTGGCGGTTCTGCCCGGCCAGTTCGCTGCGGTAATAACGTTCAGCCAGATGCTCCAGCGGCCACAGCAAGGGTGCCAGGCACAGCGCTAGCAGGGCCAGGCTGCGCCAACGGGGTCTGCGGGGAAGAGTGGAGTTCATAAACGTGCGCCTGTGGGAACACGCGCATTATGCCCGGGCTTGAATGGAAAATGCCTGCGCAGCGACGTACAAAGCCGGCGCTGCCTGAAAGATATTCTTCGGCCAGAGCCTAGGTCTGCCCGGCAAGGCACTGGCGCAACGCGATTCGCCAGTCTGGCTGGCTCACTCCCCATTCCCGCAGCAGTCGCGAGCAATCCAGCCGCGAGTTGAGGGGCCGATGAGCCGGCGTCGGGTAAGCACTGGAGGGGATGGGTTCGAGTACGGCACAGGGCTTTTGCTGCTCGGCCAGATGTTCGCCGATGGCCTGGGCGAAACCGAACCAGGACGTCTCGCCCTGGGCCGTCAGGTGATAGGTGCCCCAGGCGCCAGGCTGTCCGGCCTGCCAGCGCTCGATGAGCTTCGCGGTGCTGTCGGCAATGGTGGCCGCCCAGGTCGGTGCACCGATCTGGTCGGCCACCACCCGCAGGCTCGGTTTTTCCTGAAGCAGGCGCTGCATGGTCAGCAGGAAATTGCGACCTCTGGTGGAATACACCCAGCTGGTGCGCAGTATCAGGTACTGCCCCCCGGCCTGGCGGATCGCATCTTCGCCGGCCAGTTTGCTGCGTCCATAGACGCTCAGCGGGTTGGTCGCGTCGTCCTCGGTGTAGGGCTCGCGCCGGTGGCCATCGAAGACATAATCGGTGGAGTAATGGATCAACGGGACGCCCAGGGAGACCGCCGTTCCAGCCAGGATCCCGGGGGCGGTGGCGTTGATGGCGAATGCCAGCTCCGGCTCGCTCTCGGCCTGGTCGACTGCCGTATGGGCCGCGGCGTTGATGATCAGGTCCGGCCCCAGGGCAGTGATGGCGGACCGCAGGTTGTCCGGGTGCGCCAGGTCGAGCTGGTCACTGCCGCGCACGATCAGTTCCGCAGTGCCGGCCAGGCGCGATTGAAGCGCCTGAGCCACCTGGCCGTTGCGGCCAATGATCAGGATGCGCAAGGAGGCAGTCATGGGAACAGGTCGGCCTCGTCCAGGGATTTGCCGTTCTGGTCCTTGGGCGACAGGATCGGCGTGTCTTCGAGCTCCCAGTCAATGGCCAGTCGCGGGTCGTCCCAGCGAATGCAGCGTTCGGCCGCGGGGGCATAGTAATCGGTGGTCTTGTAGAGGAAATCCGCCGATTCGCTCAATACCACAAAACCGTGGGCAAACCCGGGCGGAATCCATAGCTGGCGCTGGTTGTGCGCCGAAAGACGTGCGCTGGCCCACTGGCCGAAGGTGGGCGAACTGCGGCGGATGTCCACCGCGACGTCCAGCACTTCTCCGGCGGTGACCCGCACGAGTTTTCCCTGGGCCTGTTCGATCTGGTAATGCAAGCCGCGCAATACGCCCCGGCTCGAACGCGAATGGTTGTCCTGGACGAACTGCAGGGCACAGCCTGTGGCATCGGCGAACGCCCTGGCATTGAAGCTCTCATAGAAAAAACCGCGATCGTCACCGAAGACTTTCGGCTCGATGATCAGCACTCCAGGCAATCGGGTGGCGATGACGTTCAACGTGTCTCTCCCACGATCTTGAACAGGTACTGGCCATAGCCGGTCTTGCCGAAATAGCCGGCGCGCTCGAGAACGTGCTCGCGACTGACCCATCCCTGCTGGTAGGCGATTTCTTCCAGGCAAGCCACCTTCAGGCCTTGTCGGTGCTCGATGGTCTGTACGTACTGCGAGGCCTCCAGCAAGCTGTCGTGGGTGCCGGTGTCCAGCCAGGCGAAACCCCGGCCGAAGCGCTCGACATGCAGATCGCCGCGTTGCAGGTAAGCGTTGTTGACGTCGGTGATTTCCAGTTCGCCTCGCTTGGAGGGTTTGATGGACTTGGCGATCCGGATCACGTCGTTATCGTAGAAATACAGGCCGGTCACCGCGTAGCTGGATTTAGGTACGGTCGGTTTTTCTTCGATGGAAATGGCATGGCCTTCGTCGTTGAAGTCAATCACCCCAAAACGCTCCGGATCCTTGACCCAATAGCCGAACACGGTCGCGCCGCTCTGTCGGTTGACGGCGGTCTGCAACTGCTCGCTGAAGCGCTGGCCGTGAAAGATGTTGTCGCCCAGGATCAGGCACACCGGGTCGCTGCCGATGAACTGCTCACCGATCAGGAATGCCTGGGCCAGCCCATCGGGCGAAGGCTGCTCGGCATAACTGAACTGCACGCCGAACTGGCTGCCGTCGCCTAGCAGGTTGCGGTATTGCGGCAGGTCTTGCGGCGTGGAAATCACCAGGATGTCCTTGATGCCTGCCAGCATCAGCACCGAGATCGGATAGTAGATCATCGGCTTGTCATAAACCGGCAACAGCTGTTTGGACACGCCGAGGGTAATAGGGTGCAGGCGTGTGCCGGAACCGCCGGCCAGAACGATGCCCTTCATCATGCAATCGATTCCTTGTTGTCGAGCGAGCCCAGGCGCTCGCCCTGATAGCTGCCGTCCTGGACACGTCGGCACCACAGCAGGTTTTCCAGGTACCACTGCACAGTCTTGCGCAACCCGGTATCGAAGGTCTCCTGCGGCGTCCAGCCCAGCTCCCGTTCGATCTTGCCGGCATCGATGGCGTAGCGCAGGTCGTGACCGGGACGATCCTTGACGAAGGTAATCAGGTCGGCGTAGTGCTCCACCCCTTCGGGTTTATGTGGCGCGAGCTCTTCCAGCAGCGCGCAGATGTTGCGTACCACATCGATGTTCTTCTGCTCATTGTGGCCGCCGATATTGTAGGTCTCGCCGACGGTACCTTCGGTGACGACCTTCAGCAGCGCCCTGGCGTGGTCTTCAACGTACAGCCAGTCCCGTACTTGTTGACCGTCGCCGTATACCGGCAGTTGCTTGCCTGCCAGCGCGTTGAGGATCACCAGCGGAATCAGCTTCTCGGGGAAGTGGAACGGCCCGTAGTTGTTCGAGCAATTGGTCAGCAGCACAGGCAGCCCGTAGGTACGCTGCCAGGCACGGACCAGGTGGTCGGACGCCGCTTTGCTGGCCGAATAGGGGGAACTGGGGGCGTAGGCGGTGGTTTCGGTGAACAGGTCGTCCACGCCATGCAGGTCCCCGTAGACCTCGTCGGTGGAAATGTGGTGGAAACGAAACGCGCGCTTCTGGGGTTCGGGCAGGGCCTGCCAGTAGGCGCGGGTCGCTTCCAGCAGGCTGTAGGTGCCTACGATATTGGTCTGGATGAAGTCCGCCGGGCCATCGATGGAGCGATCCACGTGGGACTCGGCCGCCAGGTGCATGATCGCGTCGGGCTTGAACCGCTCCAGCACCGCGCTGACAGTCGGTTGGTCGACGATATCGGCCTGTACGAATTCATAACGACTGTCATGATCGATGCTACTCAGGGATTCAAGATTGCCTGCGTAGGTCAGCTTGTCGAGGTTCAGGACCTGATGTCCCGTATCGTGGATCAAATGCCGTATGAGAGCCGAGCCGATGAAGCCGGCACCGCCAGTGATGAGAATGCGCATCCGGTTAAGCCTTTTTCCATGAGACGACAAAGCATGGAGCATAGCTTGTCGGCAGGAGGAGGGGGATGCAAGCGGGATCTCGGGGCCAGAGGGCGCGAAAGGGATGGCACAGGCGCTTTTCTTACCGGACAACCCGTCGAGGGGGGGATCGCCGACCCGTCCCGGCGCCATGGTTTCCGCAGGGAGGGGTTGCTTATCCCTTGACTCAGTGGCGAGATAGGCACTCAACAAACCACCCTAGGGGTCGTTACATGCCACTCGCCACGTTGGTTCACCGTGCCAGTTTGCCAAGCCCACAGCTCAGCGCCGCCCAGGCGGTGGTACTGCTGCGCTCGAATTACGGACTCAGCGGTGACCTGCGACCCCTTGGCAGCCAGCAGGACCTCAACTTGCGCGTCGACAGCGAGCGCGGACGATTCGTGTTGAAGATCTGTCATGGCGACTATGCCGTCCAGGAGCTCCAGGCCCAGCATGCCGCTCTCAAGCAACTGGCCGGGAACGGCGCCGTGAAAGTGCCGCAGGTCATCGCCGCCAATAACGGCCAGGACTTGCTGACACTCGATGTGGACGGCCAGGCGGTACACGTCCGCTTGCTGGAATATATAGACGGCCAGCCCCTGACCCGGCTCAAGCACATGGGACCCGAGCTGGTGAGCGGCCTGGGGCGCCTGTGCGCGCAAGTCGACCTGGCCCTGGCGTCGTTTGACCACCCGGGCCTGGAGCGCACCCTGCAATGGGATCCTCGCC
Source organism: Pseudomonas sp. NFACC32-1 (assembly GCF_900101215.1). NCBI lineage: Bacteria > Pseudomonadati > Pseudomonadota > Gammaproteobacteria > Pseudomonadales > Pseudomonadaceae > Pseudomonas > Pseudomonas sp. NFACC32-1. The sequence continues at coordinate 36,059 of NZ_FMUL01000014.1, read as the reverse complement.
ATGCCAGTGCCCTGATCGACCACCTGCTGCCCGTCGTCCAGGATGACCCGCGGCGCAGCCTCGTCGCTGAAGCCGCGCAACAGGCCGAGCGGCGCCTGCATCCGCTCAAGGCCAGCCTGCCGGTACAGGCGATCCACATGGACCTCACCGATGACAATGTGGTCTGGCAGCGTGATGCCCTGCGTCATTGGCAGGTGAAGGGGGTCATCGATTTCGGTGATCTGATCCGTACCTGGCGCATCACCGAGTTATCGGTGACCTGCGCGGCGTTGTTGCATCATGCCGACGGCGATCCGTTCTTCATCCTGCCGGCGGTCCAGGCCTATCACTCGGCCAACCCCTTGCAGCGCGAGGAACTGTTGGCGCTTTGGCCGTTGATCGTGACGCGTGCCGCCATACTGGTGCTCAGTGGCGAGCAACAGGCCAGCATCGATCCGGATAATGCCTACAGTCGCGATAACCTGGAGCATGAATGGGAGATCTTCCGGGTCGCCCACTCGGTGCCGTTCGAACTGATGGAAGCAGCGATCCTGGCTGCCGTCGACCAGTCTTTGCCACCTGTGGCCAGTGAAGGCTTCGCGCCGTTACTGCCCACCCTGGTGGGGCGTGAGTTCGCCCTGATCGACCTGGGTGTGCTGAGCCCGCATTTCGAGGCCGGGAACTGGGAGGCACCGGGTATCGACCGGCGTCTGCTGGGTGAGGCCGCGGCCGTTCACGGGCTGGCCGCCAGCCGCTACGGGCAGTACCGATTGTCTCGAACCCGGCCGGACAGTGCCGAGGAACCCGATACTTTCCCGCTGCATGTGGAATTGCACGTACCCAGGGGCACGCCATTGGAGTCGCCGTTCGCCGGTGTGGTGCACAAGCGCGCCGACGGCATGCTGCAGCTGGACGGTACGCAGTTGAGCGTGCGGCTCTGGGGCGTTACTTCGCCTTTGCACTCCGGAGCCGCGCTGGTCAAGGGACAGGTATTGGGGGAGGTGAGCGAGCCCTTGCTGGTTCAACTATGCCGGGGCGCGCAGTTGGATCCACCGCTGTTTTGCACGCCGTCCCGAGCCGCGGCCTGGCAGGCGCTGTGCCCGTCGCCGTCGGTGTTGCTGGGGCTGGCGTGCGATGCCGAGGCAGAAGTGGACGCCAAGACGCTGCTGGCCCGTCGCGACGCGAGCTTTGCCCGGACGCAGAAGCACTACTACGTCGATCCACCGCGCATCGAGCGTGGCTGGCGCAACCATCTGATCGACATGCAGGGGCGCTCCTATCTCGACATGCTCAACAACGTCGCGGTACTGGGACACGGCCACCCGCGCATGGCGGCAGTGGCCGCCCGGCAATGGTCGCTGCTCAATACCAACTCGCGTTTTCACTATGCATCGGTCACCGAGTTCTCCGAACGCTTGCTGGCGCTGGCGCCGCCGGGCATGGACCGGGTTTTCCTGGTCAACAGCGGCACGGAGGCCAATGACCTGGCGATCCGCCTGGCCTGGGCCTATAGCGGTGGCCGGGACATGCTCAGCGTATTGGAGGCCTACCACGGCTGGTCGGTGGCAGCCGATGCGGTGTCGACCTCCATCGCCGACAACCCCCAGGCGCTGAGCAGTCGCCCGGACTGGGTGCATCCGGTGACCGCGCCCAACACCTATCGCGGGGAATTCCGCGGTCCGGACAGCACGCCGGACTACCTGCGCAGCGTCGAACACAGCCTGGCGAAAATCGCCGAGCGCAAGCGTCAACTGGCGGGCTTTATCTGTGAGCCTGTGTATGGAAATGCCGGAGGGATCGCCCTGCCGCCCGGTTACCTCAAGCAGGTCTATGGGCTGGTGCGCGAGCGGGGGGGGGTGTGTATCGCCGATGAGGTACAGGTCGGCTACGGGCGTATGGGCGAGTTTTTCTGGGGCTTCGAAGAGCAGGGCGTGGTGCCGGACATCATCACCATGGCCAAGGGCATGGGCAACGGCCAGCCCTTGGGTGCGGTGATCACCCGGCGGGAAATCGCCGAGGCGCTGGAGGCGGAAGGCTATTTCTTCTCGTCGGCCGGTGGCAGCCCGGTGAGTTGTCAGATTGGTATCGCCGTGCTGGATGTCATGCAGGAAGAAAGGCTCTGGGAAAACGCCCGGGAAGTGGGGCGGTATTTCAAGGCGCGGCTGCAAGCCTTGATCGAGCGCCATCCCTTGGTGGGCGCAGTCCATGGCTCGGGGTTTTACCTGGGACTGGAGCTGATCCGCAATCGCGACACCCTGGAGCCGGCCACCGAAGAAACCGCGGCATTGTGCGATCGCCTGCGGGAGCTGGGTATCTTCATGCAACCAACCGGTGATTACCTGAACATCCTCAAGATCAAGCCTCCGATGGTTACCACGCGCCAGAGCGTGGATTTCTTCGTCGATACGCTGTCGAAAGTGTTGGACGAAGATCTATGACCATTCCACAGGGCTGACGCCCGCACCAGGGCTTGCCCGTGACGGCTGCGGACCGATCGATCTTCAGGGTCGACGGTCCATTGCCTGCGCGGGCAAGCCCGCTCCACCCAACACTAAAACTTTTATATCGATATTTGTCGGCTTAAATAAGCGGTTTGAGGTTCTTGTTAAAAAAATTTGCTTCTAAAGCCGATTTTTATCGGCTATAACGTCTCCCGGTGACGCGGTGCCTCTGTTCGCACCTGGGGTTCACTTTCCGTCATCGATCGAAGCCAGCCCCGGCCTTGCCCATCATCCAGGAGATGATTCATGAGTCGTATCGTTACCGTTGCCGCCACTCAGATGGCCTGTTCCTGGGACCTCGAAGCCAATATCGAGACCGCCGAGAGGTTGGTTCGCGAAGCTGCGGCCAAAGGTGCGCAGATCATCCTGATCCAGGAGTTGTTCGAGACGCCGTACTTCTGCCAGAAGCCGAACCCGGACTACCTGCAACTGGCGACTACGGTAGAAGAGAACGTCGCCATCCGGCATTTCCAGAAGGTGGCGAAGGAGCTGCAGGTGGTATTGCCCATCAGCTTCTTCGAGCGGGCCGGGCGCGCACGCTTCAACAGCATCGCGATCATCGATGCCGACGGCCGGAACCTGGGGGTGTACCGCAAGAGCCACATTCCAGACGGCCCCGGCTACCATGAGAAATATTATTTCAACCCGGGCGATACCGGCTTCAAGGTGTGGAATACCCGCTACGCCAGAATCGGCGTGGGGATCTGCTGGGATCAATGGTTCCCGGAATGCGCCCGCAGCATGGCGCTGCAAGGCGCGCAGATACTGTTCTACCCTACCGCCATCGGTAGCGAGCCCCACGACAAGACCATTTCGTCCCGCGATCACTGGCAGCGTGTGCAACAAGGCCATGCCGGCGCAAACGTGATGCCGCTGGTGGCCAGCAACCGGATAGGCAATGAAGAACAGGACGGCTACGACATCACGTTCTATGGTTCGTCTTTCATCGCCAACCCGTTCGGCGAAAAGGTCCAGGAACTGAACGAAACCGAAGAGGGCGTGCTGGTGCACAGCTTCGACCTCGACGAACTGGAACATATACGCAGTGCCTGGGGCACATTCCGGGATCGGCGCCCGAACCTGTACGGCGCGATCAAAACCCTCGACGGCTCACTGGAGTCCTGATTCATGACAACCTTGCACAGCACGCCTCGCGCGGATGGTTTCCATATGCCTGCCGAGTGGGCAACCCAGACCCAGGTCTGGATGATCTGGCCCGAGCGTCCAGACAACTGGCGCCTGGGTGGCAAACCCGCGCAGGCGGCTCATGTCGCCGTGGCCAAGGCCATCGCCCGTTTCGAGCCAGTGACCGTGGCGGTCTCCGCGGCCCAGTACGAAAACGCCCGGGCGCGCCTCGATGTACCGAATATCCGTGTGGTGGAAATGTCCAGCGACGACGCCTGGGTCCGGGATACCGGCCCGACGTTCGTCATCAATGACAGTGGCGAAGTGCGCGGCATCGATTGGGATTTCAACGCCTGGGGCGGTTTCGACGGTGGGCTGTATTCGCCGTGGAACCGTGACTCGCAGGTCGCCGGCAAGATCCTGGAGATCGAGCGCAGTCCGCGTTACCGCACCGAAGGGTTCGTGCTGGAGGGCGGCTCGATCCACGTCGATGGCGAAGGCACCCTGATCACCACCGAGGAATGCCTGCTCAACCGCAATCGCAACCCGCACCTGGGCCGCGAGGAAATCGAGGCGGTGCTCAGGGAGCAACTGGCGGTGGACAAGATCATCTGGCTGCCGGACGGCCTGTTCAATGACGAGACCGACGGCCATGTGGATAACTTCTGCTGCTACGTTCGCCCGGGAGAAGTCTTGCTCGCCTGGACCGACGACGAGCAGGATCCCAACTACAGCCGTTGCCATGCTGCGATGAACGTCCTGCAAAACAGCACCGACGCCAAGGGGCGCCCGTTCATAGTGCACAAGATGCCGATTCCGGGACCTCTCTATGCCACCGAAGAGGAATGCGCCGGCGTGGATGCGGTGGAAGGCTCCCAGGAGCGCAATCCGACCGTGCGGCTGGCCGGTTCCTACGTGAACTTCCTGATCGTCAACGGCGGCATTATCGTCCCGAGCTTCGACGACCCGCTGGATGCCACGGCGAAGGACATCCTGCAAAACCTGTTTGCGCAGCACGAAGTGGTCATGGTACCTGGGCGTGAATTGTTACTGGGGGGTGGGAATATCCATTGCCTTACCCAGCAGCAGCCCGCTCCGCGCACAAAATGAGTGGCGATGTAACAGCTTGGTGATAGTTATCCCACGGCTCTGCGCCGGGGTTTTTGGATCCATTTTCAGCAAGCCCGCGCCCTGATTGGGGCGCGGGCTTTTTTATGCCCTTCGTGCCAGCGGCATCGATACATTGGCATAGCTCTTGTATCTGCATATCGGCAGTTCTGGGGAGCGGAACTGAGTTGTTTTGTCATAAACCTTGGATAAATTAGCCGCTCATCAACCAGGAGAGGGCGCTGGAATGAATATGATAAGCGAGCGCGCATGCCATCCCTTGGCCGTTAATGGTGAGTCGCTTCAAGCCTTGGCGCAGTGGTTGAAGTCCAATGGAACGCGTCAGATCAGAGAGCCTGATCCGCGTCGGATGATCACGGAGCGCTACCCCGCTGGACTGTTCAGCGAGGCGGAGCTGGAGGCGTTGTGGGACGTGATGCAAGGATAGAAATTCGACGGATTGAATAAAAAGCGCTGGCCGGCATGGCAGCGCTTTTTTTATGGGCTGTATATACGCCCGCTGGGCGCAAACATTCTTGCGGCCCTTGGGGCATATTCCGTTTTTGAAAGTTATTAGTCGTTTTTCGCCTGATTACAGACGATTCACGAAATTGACACATTGTTAGCGGCGCGAATAGGATTCGCCTACGCCTGTGGCCAACAGCCATGACTCTTAAATAATAAAAAGGCCCGACACGATCGCTCGTGGGCGGGCCTTTTCATTATTTCCAGGAGCAAGAGTCCGAGAAAAGAGCGCAAAAAGCGCCGTTTCGGTTGCCGGTCGCAGTGCGTATCAACCCGTATAAGGAAAATAATCATGTTGAACAAGCGCATCAGTCTGATCGCACTGGGGATTTTGAGCACGACACACGCCATGGCCAACGACCAGGCACAATCGAAGGGGTTCGTTGAGGACAGCAGCCTGAAGGTGCTGTTGCGCAATGCCTACATGAACCGCGACTACAAGGACGGCAACGAGGACAAGGCCGAGTGGGGCCAGGCCGCTATCGGTACGTTCTCGTCCGGTTTCACCCAGGGCACCATCGGTGTGGGAGTGGATGCCTTTGGCCTGTACGCGCTGCGTCTGGACGGTGGCAAGGGCCGTAGCGGCGCGCAAGGCATCGACTTCTTCAAGCAGGGCGACAGTGGCAACGCCGCGGATGACCTGTCCAAGTTCGGTGCGGCAGTCAAATTCCGCGTTTCCAACACGGTGCTGGCCTACGGTGACCAGATGCCGGCTCTGCCGGTGCTGAGCTACGACAATTCGCGCCTGCTGCCGGAAAGCTACACCGGCACCCTGATCACCTCCAAGGAGATCAAGGGCCTGGAGCTGAATGCGGGGCGCTTCACCGCCGAGTCGCGCAAGAGCGCCGAAGGCCGTGACAGCGGTGGCCTGAAGTCGATCAACGTATTGGGCGGCAGCTATCAGTTCACCGAGCAGTTCAAGGCGTCCCTGTATGCCTCGGATGTCGAGGACGTGCTGAAGAAACAATACGTCAATGCCAACTACGTGTTCCCGCTGGCCAAGGATCAATCCCTGACCCTGGATTTCAACGGCTATCGCACCAAGCTGGATAACAGTTACGTTCGCGAGAACAACGTCACCGGCGACGACAACAAGATCTGGAGCCTGGCCGCGACGTTCGCCACCGGACCGCACAGCTTCACCCTCGCCCATCAGCGCAGCACCGGCGACAGCAACCTGGGCTATGCCTATGGCGGATACCAGCGGGGACAGAATCGGGTGGGCGATGGCGGTAACACGATCTACCTGGCCAACTCCTACTGGTCGGACTTCAACGCCGAGGACGAGCGCAGCTGGCAGTTGGGCTACGGCCTGGATTTCACCACCTTCGGCATCCCCGGGCTGACCTACAACGTGGCATATGTGCGCGGCGACAACATCACCACGTCCACCAGCGAAGGCGGGACCGAGCGGGAAATCTTCAACCAGTTCAAGTACGTGGTCCAGAGCGGTGCGGCCAAGGACCTGAGCGTAAGATTGCGCAGCTCGGTGCTGCGTGTCTCGCAGAAGTCCAGCGAGTACAACGTCAGCGGTAACGAGCTGCGGGTCTTCGTGGATTACCCGATCAACGTCTTCTGATAGCAGATCGCGTCAGTCAGTTTGAACAGACCCCCGAATCCAATTCGGGGGTTTTTTATCTTTTGGCGCCAGAAATACCACTGAAAACGACCTTTTTCCCGATAAAAAGTCGTGCCGACGGACCTTCCCCCATCGTTTCAAGCAAGGCTTGAAATGCCTCAAATTCTTTCTCATGGACGTAAATCCTGCACCTACTAGATTAGGCCGCTCAATGCAGTGGAGACCTGATAAAAATGATCGTTCTGAACAGGGAAGTGGGCGAAGCGCTTCGACGTGACAAATACGTTAACGTCCGCGGTGGAGACTTCAATCTCTACGGTCATTTCGGCGACTTTGTCCGGCTGACCAAAAGCTGGGAAAACATGGAGCCCGACAGTTATTACGGCCAGGCCGAGTCAGGCATGCGTTTTCGTCGTTACAGCGACTTCGAATACAACCCGAAGACCCGTGAGCTCAAGCAGCTCGAACACCGGGCCTACATCCAGTCCAAGGCCAACAACAGCTATGTCGGAGGACTGGAGCGGCACTTCCAGGATTTTTCCAACGAAGTGATCAACTCGCCCGTGATGCGCAGCCTGATCGATACGGACTTCGAAGTTTATAAAAACGTCCTTCCACAAGAGCTGCATGATGAAATCTGGCAGTGCCAGATCCATCAGATCCGCATCGAGATCAAGCCTGGCAAGCAGCTGGAAATCACTCCCGAAGGGATTCACTGCGACGGCTACCCGTTCAGCGGCGTGCACTTCTGGGGCCGCCATAACGTGGCAGGCGCGGAAAGCCGGCTGTACAGCCCCCAGGAAGAGCAACTGGCGGCGACCACCTACGAGGACATCCTCGACACTACCTTCTTCCTCGACCGCGACATGCGTCACTACGTGACCCCGGCCCGAAACGTCCATAGCCATGAAATGGCGTTCAGGCAGATCCTGGCGATTTCCTTCTCGCGGCCCGGGACCGCTTTTGACATTGTTCGCTGAACAGCTCGAACCCATGGAAGATCCGGTGCAACAGGTCATGTTGCGCCGGGCCATGGTCAGGGATGCGGAAAGAATGGAGCAGTTCTTTCGCGGCTTCGACGAAGTATCGTTCTGCGAATGGCAGGATGCTCGATTCCTGCGTGGGGTCATTCTCCAGGAGACCACCACGGCCTACCTGGCCATCGATGCCAGCGGTGAAGTGGTCGGCGCGGTGATTGGCGGCAGGCTCGGTACCCGTGGCACCATCAATCACCTGGCGGTCAGCCCGGGCTATCGTACCCGGGGCCTGGGCCAGCGCCTGGTGGAAGCGGCATCGGCCGACATGAAACGGGTGGGCGTGTTGCGCATGTTCCTGTTCGTCGACGATGCTAACCTGGCCGGCAAGCGTTTCTGGGCGGCCCAGGGGTTCTACGAACCCCGGGGTGAAATCACTTTCGAGAGGGATTTATGAGCAAGACTTCCAGCCAGCCGCTGGCGGTCGAACCACAAGCCTCGCGCACCTTCGCTGAAGCCAGTCCGGTGGTGGCGGGTTATTTTACGGTTTCGTTTGTGTTCGGTCTGATGGCGGTCAACGCCGGGTTGCCTTTGTGGCTGCCGGTCGCGATGTGCCTGTTCGTCTATGCAGGCGCCTCACAGTTCGCCGCGCTGGCGTTGATTTCCAGCGGGGCGTCGCTGACCACCATCGTGCTCACCACGTTCCTGATCAATGCGCGACACATGCTGATGTCGGTCTACATGGCCAAGGCCCTGCGCGCGCTGGGGCTCAGTCGTTTCGAACGCTGGTGCTACGCCGCCGGGCTCACGGACGAATCGTTTGCCTTCCACAGCGTCAAGCTCGGCAGCGGGGCGCCGGTCAGCGTGCGCTACCTCATCGGTTTCAACCTGTTCTGCCATACCTCATGGGTGCTTGGTGGCTTGTTGGGCGCCGTTTGCGCGCAATACGCCGCCCACCTGATCAAGTACCAGCTCGATTACGCACTGACGGCGATGATGCTCTACGTGCTGGTTTCGTTGTGCGACACCCGCAACAAACTGATCGCGGCCCTGGCGGCCGTTGTCTGCATGGGCGTGCTGAGCCTGCTGGGCAGTTCGCCGTTCAACGTCTTCATCGCCACGTTCGTTGGCTGCGGGGTAGGCGTATGCCTGACCAAACGTTCCTGATCCTGGTGGTGGTCCTGATGATGGCCGTGACCTTCCTGCCCCGCGCCTTGCCGTTGCAGGTCAATACGGAGCACTGGCCGCCCTTCGTCGCCCGTGCCCTCGAATACCTGCCGGTGGCGATCGTCGCTGCCATCAGCCTCACCCCGCTGTTGATCAAGGATCAGCAGATACAACTGGATCGCCCGGAGTTCTATGCCGCGATTCCGACGCTGCTATGTGCGTATTTCAGCCGTAACCTGTTTCTCAGTGTGGCGGTGGGCACGGCGGCGTATATCGCGCTCGGCTCGTTCCTGTAGCTTCAGGTCCACCACGTCGTGCAGCGCCTGGTCGGACAGCTCCGGGTTGTTCACCGCCAGGCGGACTTCGAGAAAGTCTTCGAAATCCGGAAAGATCGCCAGGCCGTTGTGCAGCGCCGCTTCCCTGGAGACCAGTCCCAGCCCATCGAGCTGTGTGATCAACGACAAGGTCAGCGTTTCACTGCAGGAATACACCATGCGCTGGCTCGAACCGTATTCGCCCAGGCCGGCATCGAGGAAACGAAGGAAGCTGTGGGAGTACGGGCACTCCTGTGCCGGACGCACCTGGAACCTGTCGCCCAGCAACCCCAGCGGATCGTCCTCGTCACCGCAATGAGCGCCCACCACCCGGACCTGCACATCCGGCATCGCGATACTGGAAAAGCCGCTCTGCTGCGGCCCGATCAGGATCGCCAGGTCAAACTCCTCGTTCTTGAGCTTGCTCAGGTTCTCCATGGATTCGGCGTAGCTGAACTCCAGTTGATATTGAGGAAAGACGGCGATCAGCCTATCGATCAATCGTCGGTTGAATTCCGCCGGAAGGGTGGTGTTGAGCGCCACTTTCAGTGTGCGTTGTCGAGGCTTCTTGAGAGCCGCGACCTTTTCTTCCAACTGTCGCGTAGCCACCAGTACCTGATTCATGAAGGGGGTCAGTTCCGAGCCTTGGCTCGTCAACGTCAGCCCCTTGTTCGAACGCCGGAACAATCGGAAACCGAATTGCTCCTCTACCTTGTTCAGTTGCGCCGCCAATGCCTGCACCGTGAGGCACGAATGCTCCGCTGCCGCCGACAGGGAGCCGGTCTGCACGATGCGCATGAGGTTGCGTAAGGTTCTGCTATCCATGAGGTAATGCCCTCTGCTTAAGTGGGCTCGCTATTGTTGTGTACCTGGCCCGGGTCAGGCAGTACATGCGGCTATCATCATGCACCTTGCCGTGGTTGTCGCGATTTTGTCGCGAAAAGCTCGGCAGGCGATGGTTGGAGCTTATGCGGATTTCAATTTTTTTGCCGGTTTGGCGTTTATTGAATGATTCAGTTCGCCTCGTGAGGGCTTTGCCTGCGGCCCCGGCAGAAATTTCCCAGGAAAGAAAAAGCCGTGGCTGATATCCGAACGCCGGTGTAATGGATGAAATTGATGCTCACCAAGTTGCCTTGAGAAACAATCACGCTCGGCCGTGTTTATTCGTTTGCGAATTAAAACTTAATTTATATCCGTATGTGTACTATTCTCTAGGCATTACCGGTAACAACGGAGTCCTGATTCCATGGCCACGTCTTCCATCACCCTCAACGCACAACAACAGCTGGATTCCCCGGATGCGGGTCGAGTCGCGTTGAAGTTCTTCTTCAACCTCATGGAGCTGTGGGGCTGTAGCGTCGAGCAACAGCGGACGTTGCTGGGCAAGGTAGGAAACACCACCTTCTATAAATACAAGCAACTGCCGGCCAACATACGCTTGCCGCGTGACACTCTGGAGCGCATCTCCTATCTCATGGGTATTCACAAGGCATTGAGCATCATCTTCAGCAACAGCCGGGACCGTGCCTATCAATGGGTCAGCACGCCCAACACCGCGGCGCCATTCAATGGTCAATCGGCGCTGTCCTATATGCTGGCCGGACGGGTGGTGGACATTGCCGACGTGCGGCGATATCTGGATGGAGTGCGCGGCTGATGACCCCCCCACTGGCGGACCCGCAATGGACGCGCGCCTACCGGATCGTCAACAGCTGCTTCCCACCCATCACGCTGTTCGAAGATGTGCTCGATCCGGAGGACCTGCCAACCGCCTATGCCCTGGAGGCGTTGACCAATGACCGGCTGATGGAGGAGGCGGGGGTATTGTCACGCGTGCGTCCCGAAGACCGTGTGTCGGGGCCGGGTTCCTCGCCGGTGATGGCGGCGTTTACCCATATCGGCAAGAGCAGCCGCTTCAGCGACGGCACCTTCGGCGTCTACTACGCCGCCAGCAGCCAGGAGGCCGCCATCGCCGAGACCTGTTATCACCAGGCGCGATTCCTGGGGGCGACCAACGAACCGGACCTGGAATTGACCATGCGGACCTACGTCAACCAGGTGGTGAAGCCGCTGCACGACATCCGCCACGATTACCCGCACCTGCACAACCCGGACCCCGATGCCTACGGCCCGTCCCAGGTATTCGCCCGGCAACTGCGCGAGAGCCTGTCCTGGGGCCTGCTCTACAACAGCGTTCGTCTGGCCGGCCACGAATGTGTCGCCGCGTTTCGACCGCCTGCGGTTTCCATTCCAGTGCAGGGTAAACACATCCGGTACGTCTGGAGTGCCCAGAAGCGCGAGATTTCGTTTGTGTTCGAGGTGAGCCAGGTGTGAGCGGTTTTTGGCCCAGGGCATCCTGGGCCAAGGCGAGGCCGGGCCAGCCTTCAGATCTTGAACTGCTGCACCGATGCCTGCATCGAGCCGGCCGCATCGTTGAGCTGATCCGCCGTTTGCGTCAGGTTGTGAATCGACCGCGTATTTTCCCGTGACTGCTCGGCAATCGACTCTACCCGCTGGGCCATCTCATCGCTGGCCTTCGATTGCTCGGCGATGGTCAGGGATATCTCCTCCACCACTTCGGCGGCATGCCGGGCACCCGAGCGGATTTCGCTGATAGAGACCCCGGCCTGTTGGGCCAGGTTCACGCCTTCATCGACACTGCTGACGCAAGCCTGCATGTTCGCGACCGCATCCCGGGCGTTGGCCTGGATGCGTTCGATCATCGCGGTGATTTCCTGGGTGGATTGGGTTGTACGAGCCGCCAGGTTACGCACTTCATCGGCCACTACCGCGAAGCCGCGGCCTGCCTCACCCGCGCGAGCGGCCTCGATGGCGGCATTCAAGGCCAGCAGGTTGGTTTGCTCGGCGATGCCCTTGATCACCTGGATGATGGAATGAATGTCTTCGGACGAAGCGTCCAGGGCCGTGATCTTGACGGAGGACTGGTTCACCACCTCGGCGATGCGGCTCATGCCTTCCACCACCCCGAGAATCACCTGTCCGCCGCTGCTCGCCAGTTGTTCGGACTGTGCCGAAATTGTCCGGGCATTGTCGGCATGTTCATGGATCTGGCTGATATTCGCCATCATCTGCTCCATGCTCGCCGCCATGCTGGTGGCACTCTGGGCCTGGTGGTCGGCGCTGGAAACAATTTGTCGTGCGGTATCGCCCAGGGTCCGGGAGGTATCGTGCAGTTCATCGCTCTGGTTGCGGATCGTGGCGATCATCTGGCGCAGGTTGGCCTGCATCTGTTCGATCACACTTTGCAATTGGCCCAGCTCGTCCTTGCCATGCGCGCCCATCGACCGCTGCAGATCCCCTTGGGAAATCGCCTGGGTGTTGAGAATGATCTTGTTCAACGGCGTGAGCACCGCCTTGAGCAGGCTCCAGGACAGCAGTGCCAGCGCCACGCAGGTAGCCAGCAGCGTCACGATCAACCAGCGTTCCGAGGCATGGATGCTTCGATCCTGATGCTGGCGGGACGAGTGGGCCTGGTTTTCGATCAGTTCACTCACGACCTCGTTGCGCTCTTCGAGCGCCGAAAACGCTTGATCGAACTCCGCCCGTAACGCACGACCATCCTGGGCGCCACTCAAGGCTTTGCCGATGACCTGCCTGGCCTTGTCGATATAGGTTTCCACCTGGGGTTTCAGCTCGACGATCGCTTGCGCCACATCCTCTGGCAGCTGCGCTTCGGCGTTCTCGGCAATGACCTTGCGCATCCGCGCCGTGTGCTCATCGAACGCCTCGGTGACTTCCTTGGCCGCCCCAGCATCGCCCGGCGCCACCAGCAACGCAGCCAGCACATCGGCACGAATGGCGTCGTGCATCATGTCCGCCTCCATGTGCTTGCGCATGGCCGAGATACTGGTCTCGTTCTGCACCAGGGCTTCGGTCATGGAGTGATATCCCCACAACCCGATGCCACCGAGCAGCAGTGCAAAAATCAGACTGACCAACCCCGAGCCGATGATCTTGGTGCGGATTTTCATCGCCGACTGCTCCTGAGGCGAGGATTTTGGGCAAGTGTAGTTGAGCGTCGGCGGAGCCTTGGGAAAGTGATGCTCTTATTCGGGGTATCGGCGGCAATAACGATTGGCTGAAGACTGCATGACACTTCTGGCTGAAAAAGGGCTTGCACCTGAATCGGAGCGTGGCGCGGTAATGGCGGGGCAGATCGGGTTCGCCGTTGGTCGGCACTGTCATTCCTGACAGTAGTCTGCTGGTTGAGTTGAATTGAAACTGGTCGCCGAAGAGAGCTTCTGAATACGGCGAGTCATTGCGTATGGCTCTGGCTTATCAAGGTGGTCTGTGTATGAAGAAGCTGATTTCGTCAGTGCTTTGCTTGTTCGATTCGATGGCTTCCAACCAGGCGAGCGCTGCCTTGGCAAAGCGCGGCGTTGTCGTGAATGGCGATAAATTCAGAAGCGAATACGCGAACGTGAACGGCATCCGCATGCACTATCTGGTAAGCGGAAACGGCGAGAAGCCGGTCTTGCTGGTCCACGGTTTTCCGGGAAGCTGGCGTAATTGGGAAGCATTGATGGGGAGACTGCTACGCGCCGGCTACACCCCGATCGTTCCGGATTATCGGGGTGCCGGAGAAACGGAGATCTCAGCAAGCGGCTATGACAAAAAGAACATGGCCCTGGATCTTCATGAGCTGATCAAGACGCTGGGTATCAAGCAGGTGGATATCGTCGGTCATGACATGGGGTTGATTATCGCCTATGCCTATGGCGCTCTTTATCCCGAGGAAACCACGCATATCGTGCTGATGGACGGGTTCATACCCGGCATTCCCGGATGGGAGATTCCCTATAACGGTAACCCTGCCACAGGCACTACGAGCAAGTGGCACTTCCGCTTCTTTGGCGCCACAGCCATAAAGATGATCGAAGGTAAGGAAAGAAATTACCTGGACATGTTCTTCGATGAGTTCGTATACAACGACAATCCCCGGGTGCCCGACGAGGTGCGGGACGCCTTGGTAAAGGATTATTCCCGACCCGGACGCATGGAGGCGGCATTCAAGCTTTATTCTGCCTGGGTAGAGCATGACGCCAATGACAATCAGGCGTTTGCCGAGCACAAGCTGAACATACCGGTGCTTACCATCGGTGGGGATCATTCCAGAGGCAAGACGTTATTCACGCAGGTGCAGCACATTACCTCGCAGCCGCAATCCTTGATCCTGGAAAACACCGGGCATTGGGTCCTTGAAGAGAAAATGCAGTTCACCAGCCAGGCTATCCTGGATTTTCTGCGCAACTGATCACGGAGAGCCTCGCAAGCCGACGGTGCAAACGGTGTCGCCGTCCTTGAATTCACGTCCTCGCATCAAAACGTCTCGCCCACTGCTGTTCACGGGCATGACCCATCAACGAATCAATGAAGGCGCGGGTCTTGGCGGATTCTACGCTGAGGGCCGGCTTGTCGAAGGGCCTCATGTAGTTTTCTCCAGGCCAGAAAAACAGCACGATTCGAGCTTGCTGACAGGCTCAACCTAGGCCTGGCGGGTGTGTTGGGGGGCATTACGGGTAGGAGTGAGAGACCGTCAACGTTGCGCTGATATTGAATTGTAACGGGCAGGCATGCGGATAACGTTTGGCTGTCGATGGAGGTAAGGCCTTTTTGGTCTGATCGCGGCAAGTCGGCTTTAGGGAATTACCAAAACCCGGAAACAACAAAGCCCTCGCATGTCTGCGAGGGCTTTGTTTTGTATGGTCGCACCAGGAGTCGAATGTTTCTTTAACTGCCTGTATTAAAGAGTTATTTTTAGGGGAGGAAAATCCAGCTACCCCTAAAAATATCCTTTTCGAAATATCTACTTATTCACTGTTATATAGTTTGATAGCGTTAGGTGTCGCTTTTCAAAGCTGTGAATAGCTAAGCAGGAGAGCATCTATCTGTTTACGTCTCTCTAATGACTGCTCTTTAGTTAGCCGACCTTCGACCTCTGCTGTGGTCAGAGATTGAGTGAGGCGTAGAATGCCCTCTAATGTGCGTGTTTTCCTATGCTCTATGAGTCGCTTTCTTCTGATGTTAACCCTACTGCTTCGGTTTAAGTGCATTTTTTTAATCATGTACTCCACCGGACCAGCTAATGCGGTGATGTGGCCTGTGTCTTCCACCTTTAAGAATTCATCAATATGGCGCTCAAATCGATCAATGTAGCCAATTTTTCCTATAAAGGTCAGAGCGCCATCTTCTTTGGAGCAAGGCCAATCAGAAGTCTTTAGGCCATTGCACTTAGGGCATGAAAGGTGTAGGTTGTACGGGTGCGTAGATAATTTTTCAAAGTGTTCTTGAGGGCGGAAATGATCTAGATGCATTTCGTCGCCGCCGTGCTCGGTTACTGATATGTCACAGTAAACACATCGCTGTTGGCAGTCCTCAGAAATCTTTTCATAATTTGATCTGTAATCGGCATAAAATTTGTTGCGATTACTGTAGTAATATTCGATTTTGCGGCGGGAAAGTCTGGGATAAAACATAGCGTTATTCGCCACCCAATTGTTTCAATTGCTTTTCAATTTCTGCAAGCAGTTTTTCTTGTTTGCTTAGTTCCTCAGAAGGTACTATCGCCTCTGTGGTCAGGACTTGGCGTACCCGCAGAAAATCTAGAGCGTTGTATTCTTCTACTTCTTCGGGTGTAAGACTATCTTCTATGGATTTTTTAAGAAGTTCATCAAAACGAATATTTCTAGCAGACTTTATTTCATTGAATGAGTTAATATGGCGGCGCATTAGGATGGAGCATTCTTCCTTATAAGCAGGCTGCTCAATCCTACTTTTGTCAATTATATATTCAACCGAGCCAAATGGAGGCTCAATTAGCCCCATTTCACTGGTTAGAATATATAAAGGAAGTTTCGCGTCTAGCAACCGTATAGCTGTGACAAGCTGGGAGCCCTTGTAATCGGCACCCACTTCGACATGTAACTTTTCATCTATAACAATTGAAACTACTCTCTCGAATTTTTCAATTGTAGCTAACATATCAGAGATGGTGGGGGATGGCTCTATAGCGAACACGTCATATTCGTCGCCATAAATATCTTGCAAAGTGCCTCGATACAGGGTTCTTGACATTCTTTCATCGTCAATGAAAAGAACTATTTCCTTGTTTGTCATTTGTTTTTTCCTCTAACAGGGACTTTGATAGTGAACTCAGCCCCACCTAAGTCACTATGCGCTTTCGCACTAATAGATCCAAGCATATGATCTTCGACATGAGTCTTGACTATAGCGAGGCCCATGCCGGTTCCGATAATATTCCCACGGCCATCTCGCTTGCCGCTATTCATCGGTACAAATACCGACTCCTCAGTACCGGCTTCTAAGCCAATTCCTGAGTCTGAGTAAATGACTGTGATTTCACCATCAGTTTCATATAGGTCAACACGGATAGTTGATTTTTGGCGTTGCTTTTGTGCTTCAATAGCCCAGATTGAGTTGGTCATAAAGTTTATGACTATACTTTCCCAGTCTATTTCAAATGCATAGGCTTCATAAGCAGCTCCGTCCGTGTGAATGTTTATCTCAGACGAAACTCCCATTTTATCAAGCGTGACAGAAAATATTTCGAATACATATTTAAATACGCTTGGGATATGTACCTTTTTCCGCGTGCGCTTGTCAGGCTTAATATTCTCAATGGCAAATCTTGAGAAGTTGTCTACATACTTGGCCCCGTCCTTAGCAATCTGAACGTAATCTATAGGATCGTCTAATAGACCATTAGGATTGTCTAGTTTTTCTAAATATGCCAATGCTCGAGTAGACCCATTTAGAGCAAATCCAGAATGCTGTCGGACCTCATGCCCAAAGCTGATTGTTAGAATGCCAATCGACGCCAAATTTGAAAGTGTATTTTTTTGTTCTTCTAGTTCCTTCTTCTCTGCGCGCAATGCATCTAAATACTCTTGTTCCGCTTGACTTTGCTTGTGTCTAAGTATTTCAAGATGGCTTAGCCGTTGAGCTACGAGTTGAGATGGGGATAGTGATTTCTTCTTGTTTTTTTTCTTGCGACTTATAGAGGAAACGGTCTTTTTCAGGTCCTCTATAGCATTTTCTACGTCTTCGTTTGATTTGCTTAAGATTCTTGCAAGCTCAGTAGAAAGGTCTAGCTTTCCATCACTACTAGCATCTTTTTGTACAAGCGTCTCAAAGGTCTCAATGACCTTCAGTAGGAATGTACGTAACTGAAAGAAAGCGCTATTTTCTACTATGCCTTCTCGGTTTGCTTGGTCGTTGAGAATGGCATTAGTTTCTCGAGAAATTAATACTGAGCCTACTATCTGGTTTGGGCCAATTTTCCAACCTGATTGAGAAAGCCCCCCTGGGCTGGAAACTTTTCTCAAGCCTATGTCAAGCCAGTCGCCCTTGCCTGAAGGCTCACCATAAGGACGGACGCGAAAATGATCTCGATAAAGTCGAACGCCTTGGTTAAGGCGCATAAATTCCCTGAAGTTTCTAACCTTCAGATTGAGCTTGCTGAGGTTTTCAGTATCTTGAGCTAGATAGTAAAACTCGAATTTTACTGGACCGAAAAGAGGAGCGGAGCCGCTATTTTTTAACCAAGAGCTCCATGCAATTGGTTCCTGTAAGATATCGAGTTTTTGCTGGTTATTTGTATAGCACGCTTCTACGTTACCATTTGAATCAACAGTGGCTTTGACTTTCCATCGGGCTGCGCTAAGAAATTTCTCTGAGTTCAATGACTTGTCGACTTGACTCTCACCCTTCCTTATTTTAAGCCTGATAGAAAACTCATTTTCAGCTTGAAATGGAGAGGTCAATAGTCTCAATTCATTTTCTAGAATATCTAAGAAGTTTTGATCCCATTCATCCTTGAGACCAATGAGAACCATCCGAGTTCCACTGCTCTCAGGATTAGAAAAAACACTACCGTATTTATCTGTGATAGGCAGGTCTACTTCATAAATTGGATGTTTTATTTCAGATAAAGATTTGTTGGTCTTCTCAAAAAGTTTCCAGTCAATGTTTAGCTGTATAGCTTTGGTCATTTCTTTGGTTTTGCTATAGAGCACTAACTTTTTGCAAAGACGATCAATGCCGAGGCGGCCCAGGCCCTTCGCGCCAGTTAATATCCTGCTTTTCCCAGCAGAGCGTTCTACTACTGACTTATTGTCAGTGCCGATTTTTAACCAATGCCCTAGTAATGTTTCGGGATCCATCCCGCTACCATTGTCATCTATTATAAGGGTTGAAACAGAATTCTCTCTTAAGTGAAAATCTAAGGTCACATGATCGGCATCCGCATCGTAAGAGTTTTTTATAAGCTCTGACAATGCCACTGTCGAACTGGAGATGCTTTCGCGACCAAGCTGAAGAGTTACCCTAGCAGAAAACTCAAACGGCTTTTCATCGACGAGGGTCCTTTTAATCATATTGAGTCACCATAATGGTATGTCCTTGACTACTCCCACCGTCAGATGGCGGCAACGGATTCTATTGTTGATAAAATCATTTGTGCGTTTAGACTTTAAAACGTCTACTAACCTGTGGCAGTCTTCCAAGCTATTGGATCTGGGCTTTACGACAATAAGATGGTTTTCGACTGCCACGGGAAATGATTCATTTATAATTGCTGCAGATGCCCGGAATTTATCCGAGGGGCTAGAAGTACGTCGAATTACTACGAATGGTGGCTCAATCAATCTTCCTTTAAAGTTTCGCGTCTCTGAAAGATTGGTTATTGAACTCCAAAGAGGTGTATTTTTGGAGTGCGCGTAAGGCGAAGATGGACCTTCAAGAGGGTCGCGATATGCTACCAGTGGTCCAATGCAAACATCGTAATGCTCAGAGATAGTGGAGCTTTTACACTGTTCTGGGAACCAGATAATAGTTTGGTTCTGGGGTGGGGTGGCAAAGCCGTGTATTAAAAAAACGTCAATATCAGTTTTTTCGTTGAAGCGGCCAGCTATCTCAGCGTGGCCGTCAATATTTGCTTCTACAAAATCACGCCAGTTTTGATAGCGACTCCCTGAGCGTAGAACGTCAGGGAGTATCGCGCTTACTGCGCAGTTAGTGGGAACGCGACGTAGATAGTGATCGAAAACAACGCCTGCCGCATTGACTTTACCTATCCTCCAATAGTTCTCTCGAGGGGAGTCCCAGTTCGAAAACGGAGGATTCATTAGCAAGTGCGTCGTATTGCACAAATCCTGAGCAGTGACGGACATAGCATCTTTTACTATGATTTTTGATAATAAAGATTGTGCCTCATCAATCGTACAATCTTTAATGACTCCACGATTTAGTGCTTCGAGGACAAGGCGTAGTTTTGTAGCTCGAATAAAGGATTCGTGAATGTCGAATCCTGCGAGGACTTTTCCCCATTGGCGTAGAGTTTCAGATAGATACTCTTTAACCTCTAGCCTTCGAGAAAATTCAATCAACAGGTTTCCAGTGCCACATGTTGGGTCGAGAACTATTGAATATAATGAAATGGGTGCATTAAAGGCGGCCACGGCGCAGGTGGAAAGCTCTTGGCCAGTGAAAAAACTCCCAAATTCCCTCATTTCATCGATGGACAGGAATGTTCTCAGTACGGAGTCAGCAGAGTCAAGGTTGACCAGCTCAGCTAGCGCTTCTCGATCAATAGTGTCGATTATTGAATCGAAAAAATTTTCTAGTGCGTAATTGTGAGGATTAAATTTATTCATAGCATTGCTTTTCTAAATCTCGAATAAAAGCATCCAAAAAGTTTTGCATGCTACCACATTTTTAAGCGGCCTCCTAGAGTTGGCGTTGATCGCCATCTCACTAATACGATATTCAATGGTCACAGATTTTGTCTTGTGTTGTGATTGTCCATAAAGTGGTCTATATGTACTTAAGGTTTATTTGTGTGTTAAGAAAGTACCTTCTATTTCGTATAGGCTGCGCGAAGATTAAGAAGTCGAGAACTTGAGCGTCCATCGTCAATCTGATCGGTTGCGGTTGTTTATAATTAGTCCATCAGCAAGCCATTTGTTATGGGTTGTTCCTCGTCGATTGCTGACAGAGGTTACTGATAAATTTAGTTTCGGCTCAAAGATAGAAAACCCATGATTTGTCTAGACGACGAGCGAGCAGCCGAACCGTTAGCAGGTAGTAGTACCGTGTGGCCTCACTGCGGTGGTTCATGCGGTGCTCTAGGAACCAAGCCACATGTTTTCGCTGCCAACCCCAAGGCGTTTTTTGCAGCCAGCGTTTTGCAATTTCAGCTTGGATGACATTCGCCTGCCGCAAGTGGCGTTGTCGCGTCGCGTGCGACCCGGTCAGCATGCCAGTCAAGAACAACTCCATATCGAATGACTTACTCATGACCGACCTCCAATGTACGCAGCAACTACGTCAATCCGACTGTGTCCCAGCTCATAGCTGATCTGTCTGCGGGCCTCACGATCAAGGTTTCTATCTACCTGGCAACATTGGCCGCCGTTGATAGGCGCGCGGTCTAGAGTAATTTGCTCATAGCGCTCACACGCGTACGCCGCTCGTAGCTCATGGAAGCCTTTGAGGTTGTGTGCATGCAGGATGTCCCGTGCCGGGCGGACGACGTCCTGCAGAACGTCAAAGTAGCTTTCGTGTGGCGCAATCAGGTTGCGGCTACTCGCAGGCGACACCTGCCGTGCAAACCCAAGTGCCTCTTGAACATGGTGGTCCGCCGCAATCCATCGTGGCGCTGAAGCGCCAGCGCGACCGCCTTTGGTGCCATCTTGAATGTTGATCCTGCCTAGGTCTTCAGCCTCACGGCTCAGCCGTGGCAGGTCTGCCAAGATGGCCTCACGTAAGCGCATGCCGGTGGCTCGCGCCAACAGAACGATCGCGGCGGCCCGCAGTTGATGATGGCGGCAAAGCACCTCGACGATCTGTTTAACTTGTTCGCGGCCTTGGCCCTGCGGCACCGTCTGGCGAATCCCAGTGCGCTGCATACCCAACGCCTTGCTCGGACTTGGTAAATTCACGTACTGATCACCGCGAAGCGCCGCCATGGTCCTGTTAACGCTGGATAGCCGGTTTTGCGCGGTGCTGACGGCGAGATCGCCGCGCTTAACAATGTCGCGCAGATACGACGCGTAGTCGGCCAATACCTTCCGATCAATTTGCCGCGCATCATTAATACCAGGCCCCTGTTCGGAGCGGCACCACTTTACGAATGCCTGCCACCGATCACTGTGCGCCCTGACCGTGCCGTAGTGGCCACCACCGAACATTTCTTTCAGCGCTTGCGGCCCTGCGTAGCTCAATTGCCTGCCGTAACCGAAATTGCGGCCATCGCGTCTACCTACCAATGCCATGTCGATCACCTCAACGCCGCTTCTCCAATCCTCGCCCCACGTCATCCCGCCAAGAATGCTGAGTGTTATCAGGGATCAAGGCCCCTGCGACCTGTGGGGAATGTCCTCTACGCGGGACTGGCGGCTCCTTACGACCGGGAGCAAGGGCATCTCATGATCTGGCCTCCTGAGCACCGTTACCGGTGGGCGGGTGGAGGCTGCATTGGCTGACGAGACCAGTGCCGCGAGATCCTGAGCCGGGTGAACCCAGCAATGCGATGACCGGGGCATGCCTGACTGTCAGTCAGGTGCAGTCCATTCCGTGGTCTGCGGCACCATTATCTACATCGCTGTTGCTGGTGACATCGGCGTTTGTCACGCCGATTGTCACGAGTGGAGTAGCCGCAAAGCCAAGTGCGATAAGGGCTGCAGCAGTGTTAGATGCGCCCGCGAAATGGCCAAGCGGATAGGTTGCTGCTGAGCAGATGGGTAGGGTGGTTGCCGCAGGGGCAACGATATTGAGTTGGCATCCATCACATGGGTAGTGACCGTACGAGCTGCCGGACGCGAATCGTACTTACGGGTGAACCACCGCGGGAGCGGCGTGACCTTCAAGGTTCGGGTCACCTGGGTGCTGTCATCGACAGCTCTTGCGACTCCCGGTCTACGCTTGTGGACAATATTCGTCAAGCAGCGTGATATCAGGGATTTAGCGCCTGTGGATAAAACTATCCCCCGGTGGACATCAGTGGTTTTCCACAGACGTGCGCTGTGCCAGCAGTTTTTTTCTTAGGTATGGTCCTTTCAAACGGGGCGGCTTTGCAGCCCCGTTTGAAAGGACCCGCGCGGAGGAGCTTCATGCGGTGCTGTGGGTAACTTCACAGCGAGTTGAGGTGGTGGTGTGGCGGGCTACTCGGTCCTCTTGGCACTGCGCAGGCGCGTGACGTTCTCGCCCGTCTGCTTGGCAAACTCATGCGGCGTCACATGGTCCTCGCGGTTTGCATCCAGAAACCGGCTCCACCAGGTCATGATCATCCGGCGCTCTTCGAGGAACTCGGCCTTGTGGGTATAAGCGGCGCGCACGTTGTTGCGTTCTTTGTGGCTCATCTGCCTTTCGATGGCCGTCTCTGACCACAACCCAGACTCAACCAGCGCACTGCACGCCATGGCTCGGAACCCGTGGCCGCATATATCCACCTTGGTGTCGTAGCCCATCGTCCTGAGCGCGGCATTCACCGTGTTCTCGGACATCGGTTTCCACGGCTTGGCATCCCCCGCGAACACCAGCTCGAACTTGCCGGTGATCGCGTGGATCTGCTCAAGCAAGGCCACTGCCTGCGGCGATAAGGGTACAACGTGAATATCCCCGGCCATCTTCGTACCTCTTGTGGAAAACGGCACTCCGTCCAGCGCCGGGCGTGTGTCGGGGATTTCCCAGATTCCGCGTTTGAGGTCGAACTCATTCCAACGGGCGAAGCGCAGTTCGCTGGACCGTACGAACACATGCAACGACAGCATCACCGTGAGGCGCGTGAGCGGGCGACCTCTATAGTCCTCAATGCATGCCAGTAGCTCTGGCAGCCGCGATAAGGGTAGTGCGGGTCTGTGAGTTACCCGTGGTGTCTTGATCGAGCCATCGAGGTCGTGAGCCGGGTTCGCTGTAATCAGTCGCAGCCGTTTGGCTTCGCGCATGATGCTTTGCAGGTAGTTCTTGATCCTGAGCGCCACGTCGATGGTGCCGCGCTTCGTCACGGCTTCCAGTGGTTGCATGAGATCGTGGGTGTCCAACTCAACGATTGCCCTGGCACCAAGTAAAGGGAATACGTGAGTCTTCAACCGGCTGAGTACAGTCTTGGCGTGGCCGGGCGCCCATTTGGGCACCATGCTCGCATGCCAGTCGAGCGCAACGCTTTCGAAGGTGCGGCCGTTAATCACGGCTTGGGTCTTGGTTTGTTGCTTGTACTGGATGGGATCTATGCCGTTGGCGAGCTGCTGCTTGATCTCGAAGCGCTTGCGGCGTGCGTCGCCCAGCCCGACCACCGGATAGCTGCCGAGGGCGGTCAGGCCTTCGCGGCCATCGGGTTTCACGTACCTGAGCCGCCAGCCTTTGCGGCCGTTGGGTTGCACAAGCAGGTAGAGACCGTCGCCGTCGAAGAGCTTGTATTCGCGCTCTCTGGGCTTTGCCGTGCGACAGGTGGTGTCTGTAAGCGGGGCAGTGGTGCGGGCCATAAGGGTAGTCTCCGATATCGAAACGGACCTCTATCCTTAAAACTACCCTTATTAGCGCTGGCTACCCTCGGAATCCGACGGAACGCCAAAACGAAAAAACCCGCCAGAAGGCGGGTTTTTCGGGGGTTCCAGAGATTTTGAAAGCTCTATGGAACCTTGAATGGTGCCGGCACCAGGAATCGAACCCGGGACCTACTGATTACAAGTCAGTTGCTCTACCAACTGAGCTATACCGGCGTGTGGGCGACGATTATAGCCATTGGGGGATTTCTGTAAACCCCTGAATTCTGACTATTTTTGCGCGGGGCGTGGCGATGGGCGGGGCAGGAGGTTGCGTAATTTGTGCAGGACTCGCCAGGTGCGGCTGTCCTGGATGGCTCTGAGTTGGGCTTCGGCCCGTTCGGCGCGTTGCAGGGCGAGGGCGAGTTGGTGTTCGGTGTCGCCGGTGGGGTGGCTGAATTTGTGGCCTTTGCAGAACTGGAAACCGTCGAGGTTGCACGGGGGGATGTCGAAGGCGGGTTTGAGGGCCAGGTGCTCTTCGGCGAGGTAATAGGTGTTGATTCCGTCGAAGAGGATGGATTGGTAGCCGGTGTTGGTGACCAGGCTTTCCCAGGCCTGGTCGCGGGCCCATGGGGTTTCGATGAGGATGATCCACGGCCGCCAGCGGCTGAAGTCCATGCCTCGCAGCACGGTTTCTTCATGGCCTTCGACGTCGATCTTCAGGAAATGGATGGGGCGGTCCTGGGCGTATTGCTCGCAGATCGAGGCCAGGGTGCGGGACTGGACGGTCTGTTCGCGCACATCCATGCCGGATTCTCGGTGCTGCCGGGCGACGCTGGCCTCGACGGTGGACAGGCCGGTGTCGGCGATGGTGTAGAAGGTCAGGCTTTCGGCGTTTTCGCCCGCCACGCATTGCAGGTTGATGTCATTGGGGCGCTGTTGGCAGAGCGCTTCGTAATAGGTCGACACCGGTTCGATGTTGATTCCGCGCCAGCCGTGGTCATAAAAGGCCCGGGTCACGGAGTCGTCTGTCGGATGGTTTGCGCCGATGTCGAGATAAAAGCCGTTTTCCACCGACTGGAGGGCGCGCCACAGGCGTATGTCTTCGAAGTTCTGTGCGTAGGAGATGAACGTCACGGTCAGTCCTTGAGTGCGTCGGCAGGGTGTCTGTCACGATAAGTGGAACTGTTGTACTGCACGGGCACGGTGGGTGCAATTGTTGGCGCAGAGCACCCTAGGATTCGGCGGTTATGTCGTTTTGATTGGGCGCTTATGCACAACGGGCAGGGTCAGGCGCAAGGAATATTGTAATTCTGTGACAGCTTTCGCGTTTGCGTGCAAATGCCTGTTTTCATGGTTTTTTATTCATATGAATAAAAAATGACCAGCCTTGAATCGGTCAGGAAATGGCGAATTTATTGGATCCAGGCGTATTTCATCAACAGAGTTATCCACAGGGTGTTGCTTCTGCGCAACGCTCAGCCAACAGCATCAGGTTTCGAGGTGTCAGGGTCGCTTCGCAGAAGGTCCCAAGGCGAACCTCATAGCCTTCTTGAATCAGAAAAAGAGCCCTGTCCACAACCAGCCACAGCTCCAGGGGACGGCGGAACAGGCTTCGTAGCAACTCCAGGTTGCGTACCTGGGCCAGGCGTTGATGGCCCGCTGCTTCCAAGGCTGCCCAGTCAGGCGAGCCGATTGTGGATAAGTCTTTCAGGGCCGCCAGATCGGTGCAGTATTGGGCGAAGGTTTTCTCCAGCCAGGACGTGGGAAGCGAGGGCGTCGGCAGATAGCTGTCGCTACCCCGGATTTGCCGTTGCAGCAGATCGAAACCCAGGCGCCAGGCCATGGAGTGGTCTCGTTGCCTTCGCACCCGTGCGCCGGCGGTAACGGTTTCGCTCAGTGGCAGGCCGAGGTCTTCCAGCGACAGTTGCAAGGCAGAACCTTTGGCTGCGTCGGACAGGGGTTGGTAGTGTTCGGCGCCGATGCGGTTGTAGCAGCACGGTGCGATGGCCATCTGCTTGCAATGGGCGGCGCTGGCCAGTTGCATGAGCCGTACATGGAGGTCGCCGCAGGCATGCAGGGCGACAGGCGTGTGTTCGGAGTGGATCGCTTGGGCTGCGTCCTGCGCCAGCACGTCTTGTCGCACATGGGTGGCGCTCAGGTGGTGGCGCTGGCTCAGTTGCTGGCCGTTGGCGACCAAGGCCGGATCATATTCCAGGCAGGTCAGGCGCTGTGTGCCGCGCAGCAGGCGCCGGCCGAGATGGCCTTTACCGGCGCACCAGTCGAGCCAATGGCTCGGTTCGCTGGAAAAGTCCAGGCGACTGGCGAAGGCCTCGATCTGCTGCCACTTGCGGCCGGGCACCTCGACGTCGAGGCGATGGGCAGGCGCTTCGAGCGCCATGCCAGGCAGTGGGCCGATCGTGCTCAACCCATGGGCGACTGCCGCCCATTCGGGAAACGGTGCGGGGGCGTTTTCAATCAGCCAAGGCTGGTGATGGTCATTTTCTGCCTCTTCCAGCGAACGTCGGCGTAGCCATTGGGCTAACTCCGGGTAGGACGTTTCCCAGGGTAGTTGCAGATGGGTGAACGGCCGGGGTTTCCACAGCCCTTGGTGCGCAATGAGAAAAGCGTCCAGCGCCCTGAAGCGGGCGAGTAATGCCTCGCCCGTCAAGACGACCGTTTCAGCGTCCCTGGCAGGCATCGACGCGCAACCAGCGCTCCAGCTGCTTGAAGCCTTGCACCAGCACGAACGCCATCAACAGATAGAACATACCGGCCGCGAAGAAGATCTCAACCGGCAGGTAGGTACGGGCAATGATGGTGCGGGCCATGCCGGTGAGCTCCAGCAGGGTCACGGTACTGGCCAGGGCGCTGGCCTTGAGCATCAGGATCACTTCGTTACTGTAGGCCGGCAGGCCGATTCGCGCGGCGCGGGGCAGGATGATGTAGAACAGCGCCTTGGGCCGCGACATGCCCAGGGCGCGTGCCGCCTCGATCTCACCACGGGGAATGGCCTGGATCGCGCCGCGCAGGATCTCGGCGATGTAAGCGGCGGTGTGCAGGGTCATGGTGGCCGTGGCGCACCAGAACGGATCCCGCAGGTACGGCCACAGGGCGCTGCTGCGCACGGCATCGAATTGCGCCAGGCCGTAATAGACCAGGAACAGTTGGACCAGCAGCGGCGTGCCACGGAAAAAGAAGATATAGGCGTAGGGCAGCGCCCGTACGTACCACAGGCGAGAAGAGCGGGCGATGCCCAGCGGAATCGCCAGCAGCAGGCCGGCGAGCACGGCGATGGCGACCAGCTCCAGGGTCAGGGTCGCGCCCTGGGCCAGTTTCGGCAGCCACTTGATGATGACTTCCCAGTTCATTGGGTACTCCTGGCAAAGCCGCGGGCCGCTCTTCGTTCCAGCACATGCATGCCGGCCATGGCGAGGATCGTCAGGCCCAGGTACATGAACGCCGCCACCATGTAGAAAGTGAACGGTTGCTTGGACACGGTCACGCCTATTTGCGTGTGGCGCATGATTTCTTCCAGGCCGATCACCGAGACCAGGGCGGTGTCTTTCATCAGGATCATGAACAGGTTGCCCAGGCCGGGCAGGGCGATGCGCCACATCTGCGGCATGATCAACCGGGTGAAAATCCGCCATTTCGACAGGCCCAGGGCCACGCCGGCCTCACGGTGGCCCTTGGGGATCGCCAGGATCGCGCCGCGAAAGACTTCCGTGGCATAGGCGCCGAAGCACAGCCCAAGGGCGATGACGCCGGCGGTGAAGGCATCGAGGGCAAGATCGGGGAGGCCGAAATACTCGCCCATGGCACGCATCAGGTTGACGGTGCCAAAGTAGATCAGCAGCACCCAGAGCAATTCCGGGACGCCGCGGACCAGTGTCGAATAGGTGCCGCCAAGCCATTGCAGGGGCTTGTACGGTGAAGTCTTGGCCAAGGCGCCGAGCAGGCCGAGCACCAGCCCCAGGCACAGGGCCGAGAGCGCCAGCTTGACGGTCATCAGCGCGCCGGCGGCGAGCGCCGGGCCGAATCCGTAGAGGTCGATGATCATGGGTACGTGTTCATATCGGCAGGCTTTGCTAAGGGCCGGGGCCGCGGGGAGCGGCACCGGCCAGGCACGTCAGGATCAATAGATGCTGAACGGGAAGTACTTGTCGTTGATTTTCTTGTAGGTGCCGTCGGCAACGATTTCCTTCAGGGCGGCGTTGAGCCGGTTGCGCAGGTCATTGTCACCCTTGCGCACGGCAATGCCGATCTTGTCGCTTTCCACCACCGGATCGCCCTTGAATTCGTAGGCGCGGCCGGCATCGGTCTTCAGCCAGTCGTAGTTGACGTACTTGTCCGCCAGGATCGCGTCGACACGACCGGAAGTCAGGTCCAGATAGGCGTTTTCCTGGGTGTCGTAGAGTTTGATGGTGATGTCGTCGTCGCCCAGGTCTTCGAGCCAGGTACCGGCCAGGGTGGCGCGTTGAGCGCCGATGATCTTGCCTTTGAGAGTGGCAGGGTCGGTCTTGAAGTCAACGTTCTTGGGCGCAATGAATTGCAGTTTGTTGGAGTAGTACGGGTCGGTGAAATCCACCGCTTGCTTGCGTTCTTCGGTGATCGACAGGGAAGAGATCAGGAAGTCGAATTTCTTGGCGTTCAGGGCCGGGATGATGCCGTCCCAGTCGGAGGTGACCACGCCGCACTCGACTTTCATCTTGGCGCACAGGGCATCGCCGATGTCTTTGTCGAAGCCTACGACCTGACCGCTGGCGTCCTTGTTGTTGAAGGGGGGGTAGGCTGCTTCGATGCCCATCTGCAGCTTTTCAGCCGCCATGGCGTTGGCAGAGAACACCAGGCCGGCGGCAGCGGCCAGGAAAAACTTCTTGTAGATCTGCATATGTACTGCTCCGTTAGCGGTTGCTGGACATGAATTGTTTGCAGCGCGCCGAAAGCGGGTTTTCGAAGACCTGCTGTGGCGATCCTTGCTCCTCGACCAGGCCCTGATGAAGGAACACCACTTCGCTGGAAACCTGACGGGCGAAGCCCATTTCGTGGGTCACCAGCAGCATGGTGCGACCTTCTTCGGCCAGGGCGCGGATCACACTAAGTACTTCCTGGACCATTTCCGGGTCAAGGGCGGAGGTGGGCTCGTCGAACAGAATCACCTTGGGCTGCATGGCCAGGGTACGTGCGATGGCCGCGCGCTGCTGCTGGCCGCCGGACAGCTCGGCGGGGTAGGCGTGACGCTTGTCGGCGATGCCGACCTTGGCCAGCAGGGCCTCGGCCACTTCGATGGCTTCGGCCTTGCTCTGGCCAAGGACGCGGCGCGGGGCTTCGATGATGTTGTCGAGCACGCTCATGTGCGGCCAGAGGTTAAAGTTTTGAAATACAAAACCGATCTCGCTGCGCATGCGATTGATCTGCCTGCCGTCGGCGGCCACCAGCTCACCGTTTTTCGCGGCCTTGAGCTTGAGCTCTTCGCCGGCCACCAGGATCTGGCCCTGGTTGGGGTTTTCCAGCAGGTTGATGCAGCGCAGGAACGTGGACTTGCCGGACCCGGACGAACCCAGGATCGAGATCACGTCGCCGTCGCGGGCGGTCAGCGAGACGCCCTTGAGCACCTCCAGCTGTCCGTAGCGTTTGTGCAGGTTGCGGATTTCAAGCGCGGGCGTGGCCTGGGCCATGTGCGGTCCTCATGGTATGTGCTCCCTTGCTGTTGGTGGCCTTCCTGGCGAGGCGGCCAAGCTAGCATGCGTCCGAATGACAGCCAACAGCGCTGCGGGTGGTAAACCGGTGATGTGTGGCAGGTTGTCGCATAGGCACAGCAGACTGTCGCGCCATCAACAACCGAACGGCCGTTTGAACCCTGTTTACCGATGAAGAGCCCGGGGAGTTGCGTAAAAAAAGGCGCGATGGTGCCAGCTTTGGGCGGGGGTTGGAAGGGTTAACGGATAAGCGTTGCCGTTGCGCTTGGATACCGGCCGCATCAGGGCAGAACGGCCGGGCAGGAGCGAGGAATTTCTGGCGTGCGCTTTTGTTCTGCAGCGCTGAATCTCATTGCTGTGTCGAGTACCAAGAACGGTCCACGAGAGCGGTACGTTCTACGGCCTACTTCCAATCGGTCTAAACCACGTCGGGCGTTACGGATCAAAGGTGTGTTCGTGTGAAGTTGTTTTCCAGATCCTGGAGTCTTCGCCATGAAACTGACCCGGTGCGTTCTGTTGTCTTCCCTTGCGGCTGTGGCGCTGCTGTTTCCTATCCTGGCGCTCAACGCCACCAACCTCGCCCCCATCGACAGCTCCGGTGTGCAGGTCCAGCCGTTGCAGCAGAACGGCATCACTTATCTGTCCGGTGGGATCGGTGAGGATGAAGCCCGCGCCATCAGCCAGGCCCAGGGGTATAACCTGCACGTGACCTTCGCGATCGGGCCGGAAAACAGGTATGTCGCGGATGTGGACATCGCTATTGGCAATGCGTCCGGGCAAACGCTGCTGACGCTGGATCAGGCCGGACCTCTGGTTTTCGTGCAACTGCCACCGGGCAAATACACGGTGGTGGCGACACGTAACGATGAGGAGCGGCGCGACACCGCCAACATCGGCAGTGGCGCTCCACGCAAGCTGGTGTTCCATTGGAACAGTGACGAATAGCCGACGACAGGTTTATTCGCCGGCCGGTTCTTCCATGGACTGGCGATAGCGGTCCAGCGCTTCGCTGAAATCCTTGATGAACTCCGGCGTGCTGAGCCAGCGCTGTGCCGTTTCGCGGTCCATGTCATCGGTCCACATGCGGTAGTCCACCAGCATGTCGGCAGCCAGGTTGGTGGCCGCCATGCTTTCGTTCTCGGCGTTTTTCAGGTCCAGCAGGCCTGGTCGCTCAGCGATCATCACACTCAGGGAGGACAGCAGCGTGTCGAGCAGTTCGCCGCGACCGATGGCCTCGGCTTCGCGCAGCTTGGCGAACAGTTCCAGTACATAGACCGGTGGCTGAGCGGTGGCGTAGGCAGGATCGCCGTACATGGGCGAGGCCTTGCGGCCGCTCATGCGAATCTGCTTGGCTTTTTCCTTTGCGCGTTTGGCGCGTTTCTGCTGCTTGTTCAATGAGGCCATTGGGCTTCGGGTTCCAGTTTGTCAGGAGGGGCGTTGCCCGGTTCAGTCGATTTTCGGGACAGTGAAGCGGAACTCACTGCCTTGGCCGGGCTGGCTTTCGGCGTGCAGTTTACCGCCATGGGCCTGGACAATCCCCTTGGAAATATACAATCCAAGACCGGTGCCGCTGGGGTTGCCTTCCTTGATTGTCCAATAGCGATCAAAGATGTGGGGTAACTGCTCCGGCGCGATGCCTTGGCCGGAATCGCGAACGCTGAACACGATCTCGTTGCCCACCGACATCGCGCTGATGCCAATGACGCCTTCGTGCGGCGTGAACTTGATGGCGTTTCCAATCAGGTTGGACAGCACCTGGAACAACCGTTCGGGGTCGGCCTTGATCTTCAGGTCGGGTTCGGCATGGAACGAGATATTGATGGCCTTGGCGCTGGCCAGCGGCGTCAACAGCGAACAGGCGTCGTCGAATATCTGGCTGACTTCCATTGGCTTGGGATTGATGGTGTAGCGTCCGGCGTCGATTCGCGAGGTGTCGAGCAAGTCTTCCAGCAGCGTGTTCATGCGGCTGGTGGCCTGTTGCATGGTGTCGATGGCCGAGGCGATTCGCTTCGAACTGTGGGAACCGTCGGAACTGAAGGACTTCTGCATCATGCCGCAGAGCATGGAAATGACCGTCATCGGGCTGCGCAGGTCGTGGGAAACCACTGCCACCAGCTCGTCGCGAGCGTGCACGGCCTGGCGCTCCTTGAGCACTTGCCGGGCCAGGTCGTTTTCCAGGGCCGAGCGCCGCAGGTCGTTGGCGGCGAACAGTTCGCCATGGCTCCATCTGTTGCTGATGCCGGCCATTTCGACTTTCCAGATCTCGAAGGATGTCCGGGGGCGCAGGCGCAGGCCGTTCTCGCTGTTTTCCAGGTCCAGGGGTTTCTGTGGGTCACCGCTCCAATGGATGGTTTCCTTCACTTCGGGCCGGAACCACAGCACGCCATTTTCCACAGGCTTGGGCAGGTGAATCGCCAGCACGCCGCTCGCCACGTCCTGGTAACCGCGGGCCGGGGCGTAGACGCTGCCCAGTTGATGGTGCGAAAACACCGGTTGCCCGCTTTCGAGGATCCACTGGTGCAGCGCCCGGATCTGCTCCGGTTCAGGGCACTGGCCGTGGCGATGCAGCTTGTTGTCCTCGATAATCGCGACGCCGCTGGCACCGGTCAGGTCCATCAAGCGTTGTGGCTCATGGGACAAGCCGTCGAAGACGTTATCGCTGGACTCGGCCATGGCCTTGGCAAGTATGCCGAGGTCCTCGAGCTTGGCGTCTCGTTGACGGCTCAGCTCCAGTGCTTCCATGGCGCTGATCTGCAGTGACAGGACCTGACCGATGGTCTGGCAGGCCTTGCGCATCTCATGGGGGACGAGCAAGGGCTTACGGTTGCCGCAACTGATCAGGCCCCACAGGCGTTCACCGTCCATCAGCGAGATGCTCATGGACGACAGCACCCCCATGTTCTTCATGTATTGCCGGTGGATCGGCGAGACACTGCGCAGGGTCGCGAAGCTCAGGTCCAGGGGCGCCCGGGTGTCGGGGCGCAGATTCGGAACCAGCGGTACCGGCGTGTAATCGGCGTTGGGGATGATCCGCAACCAGTTGGTGCGATACAGCTCCCGGGCCTGTTCGGGGATATCCGAGGCCGGGAAGAACAGGCCCTTGTAAAGCTCCATCGATGGCGCGCTGGCCTCGGCGATCACCTGGCCGTGGCCCTCTTCCTCGAAACGATAGATCAGCACGCGGTCATAGCCGGTCATGGCCTGGATTTCCCGAACGCTGATTTCGTAGAGGGCCTGAAGGCTTTTCGCGCTGTGCAGACGCTGGAGCATGCGCCCCATATCGGCTTCGCCGCTGACGCCTTCCGGACGATAGTCGCTCAGGTGCTGCTCGAGTTCGACGATCAGTACGCCCTGGTGACGATGGACCAGCGCGTCGAAGCGGTGCCGGTTCACGAGAATATCCAGCGGTGCGTTGTCGTGGCCTGCTTCGATGCGCCGGGCGTCAAGGATGGCTGCTGCCTGCTCCGGCCCCAGCAGCACGTCCAGCGTCTGCCCCAACAGCGCCTCGGGATCATGTCCCATCAGCTGCGATACGTTGGCACTGACCTGGCGGATCACGAAGTCGGGTTCGGACAGCATCACCAGCACGCCGTGAGGCTGGATGGCGCCGGGGAACCGAATCGGTTCGTCTGCGCAGTTGGCCAGCAGCTCTTCGAAGGCCTCTTGGTTTTCAGGGTTCATAACAGGACCTCCTGGCTGTCCAGCCAGCGTTCAAAGCAGATAAATGTCGTTTTGGCAGCATGTGTGACTTCGAGCGTTTGGCCATCGCCAAGGTTCCTGTCGCCCAGGTACTCCAGGAAGTCCTTCCAGCGCCGCCCCGTCAGCTCGCCGTATACGTTGAGAAATGCTGCCCCGCTGCTGGCGTCGAGGCCAAGCTGCTCGGCCACCCTGCGCCGCAGGATCTGGCCGCCCAGGGTTGCGCCTTCCAGGACATAGGAAACCCCAAGCGCGGCGGCACGAGAGTCGATAGCGGGCAACTCGCTGCAAAGGGGCAGCGCCTCGATAGCCGCTTCGTCCAGGCCCAGTGCCGTGAGATCGGCCCTCAGCACTGGGAGCTTGACTCGCAGGGGCTGGTCCAGCCCGGCCAGCGCCAGGGCATGGAGTCGTTGTTCCAATGGCTGATAAAAGCCGTAGTAGGCCACCATCAGGCGCCGATACAGATCGAGATCCAGCTGTTGGGAGAAAAACGGCAGGCGTTTTTCCAGGGCGACGTGCAGTTCAGCGGTTTCGGTCCGCAACGCCTGGATCAGAGTGGGGTAGGGTGCGGCCGGTGACATGCAGGATAGAGCTCTTGAAGATGTAGGTATTTCCGAAGCGCATCAAGCTTACATCGGTTTTTACAATAAACGGTCACGCAATGCCGGCTTTCGTGGCTTCAAGTGATCGTGTGTCGTCGCTGTTCTTCGAGCCGCCTCCGTTCGCGATCCAGCTCATTGCGCAGTTCTTCTTCGGTGGGCAGGAGCAGTTTGTAGAAAATCCTGTAGCTGGTCGATCAAGGCCTGCTCCAGATCGGTCTCCAGCAAGGTGCCCGCGTTGGGCAACCCGAGAAATTCCAGCACCACCGGGTCCCTGACGATATCCCTGGGCCCGGGGTCCAGTGACTCGATATGGGCGCTGGCCTCCTGCTCTACCGCCGGCCTGTCCCGACTTGCCAGCAGGCGTTCGTAATAGAAGGTGCCGATCTGGCGTTCCAGGGCGCGCGTTGACCAGTTCTGCACTGCGGCTTCGTTCATGTACCAGTGGCGCGCATGATCATCTTCTATACGAAGCAACAAGCGGTAATGAGTCCAGCTCAATTCGTGACGCAGTGCGTCACATATTGGAAACGCCTGGTAGAAGAGGCGCATGTAACGAAGGTTCGATGCATCAAATCCTTTCCCGAACTTCACCGTCAGCGCCTTCGCCAGTGTCGGCAACAGTCGGGCCCCGTAAGTCGCCCGCTCGGCGCCCTCCTGTTCGAATTCGATGATATGCCGGCCGATCTGCCAGCAGGTCTGTACCTGCAGGGTGTCAACGGCGCGCATGACCTTCTGGCGTGCCTGGCGGATCAATTCGGCGAGTTCGCCGATCAGTGGTGCCAATTGCGGATCGTCTTGTGGGGAGATCGAAGTCATCAAGATGTTCAGCCGTGGAGTGGGACGGACTGAATGATGCGTCAGGCTTCATATTGATGATGCCGGACGGAGCTGATTGCCGTGGAGGAAAAACAACCGCTTCATGCAAGACGGTTTTGACGCCGGCTCATATTGATGGAGCTTGGCTTGTAGGAACTGTCGCTGAAGGATGTCATCCCCCCAGCAAGCGCCCTCATCGCAAGAGCGCCGGGCGGGCGAGGCTCAGGCCTGGGGTTGCACCAGTTCCCTGGAGGCCGCGAGATAATCAGCCTGGAATTGCTCGCTCTCGACCCAGTCAAGCGCAGTCTGTTCATCGACGCCGGTGGTGGCGCGACGGTATTCGATCAGGGCGGTGATAATGAAATCCATGGCTTCTTCTTCGCCTTCCTGTTCCAGCACAAGCGCCAGCAGTGGGTGCCCGAGGAAGGCGATGCACATGGCTTGCTGGCTGATCTTTTCAGCGTCGCGCATGAGCTGGAACAGCTCGGACAGGTCCACGGTCTCCAGGTCGATGCGCTCATCGTTCGGGTCCAGGAAGTCGTTCGGCGCAGCGGCACGCTGTACCCGGTTCTTCTTGGCTTTCGCCTTGGCGCGCTGGTTTCGCTTCTGCTGTTTGTTTGCCGACGGCATGGCCAAGGCTCCTGATATGAAAAATGAGGCGGTTGATTCTACAGCTCCAGGACGAGTGCTTCGAAACTCAATCCACCACGAACAAGGTGGCGCCCACCGAGGTTGAAGAGCGATGGGGCTCGGCCTGGTCCGCTACCTGGTAGCTCATGCCCGGCTTGAGCACGAACTGTCGCCCATCTTCCAGCTCCGTATGCAGCTCGCCCTTCAGGCAAAACAGGATGTGCCCCTTGGTGCACCAGTGATCGGCCAGGTAACCCGCCGTGTACTCGACCATCCGGACGCGGATATTCCCGAACTGCCGGGTTCGCCAGTAGGCGGTTCCGGTGACGCCTTTGTGTTCGCTGGGTTCGATTGTCGACCAGTCGGTGGTGCCGAAGGGGATGCCAGTGATGTCCATAAGGTTCTCTGCGGGAGGGCGGCGAGGGTCGAATGTAGCTGAGTCCCTGGGGGAGCGGAACACGTCAATGAAATCAGCGGGCAATAAAATGTATGGTCAGCCCTTCTCCTGCAACCTCATGGGCTGTTTTCGGTAAAGCTGGCTTGCGCTAATGTATCCGGGCTCGTTGTGAGCGTTGCTGCAACAACGCTCGGCCCTCGATGAGTAGCCGCTCCCGACTGTCCTGAAAAAACCCTCAGCTTCTAAAGCTGATTTTATTGCCAGGTTCTCAGTCGGGCCGTTTGCCGTTTACTGTCATCAGTCAGTGACGTCGCAAAAGCCGGTGGTAACGCTGTGCATTCAAGCGTTCGGATGTGGGTCGTACTGGCCGCCTTTGGCCAGTACCGCCCACACGATTCGCGCCAGTTTGTTTGCTAGCGCACA
>NZ_FMUL01000035.1:0-5005 GCF_900101215.1 Pseudomonas sp. NFACC32-1 | reverse complement strand
CCGAACAGGGCGACCCCTACGTGCTTCAATCGCAGTTCGCCTTCGATACGCTCGAGCGTTTCGAAGCGTTCGTCGAGGCGTTGCAGGTGGTGATCGATCGCCATGACATCCTGCGCACCAGCGTGGTCTGGGAAGGCCTGGACGAGCCGCTGCAAGTAGTCTGGCGCCAGGTGCGGCTGGAGCCGCAACGCTTCGAGCCCGAGGCCACCGCCGGTGACGTCGCCACGCAACTGGCGACCCGCTTCGATGCGCGGCACTACCGCCTGGATCTGCGTCGGGCGCCGATGCTGCAACTGGTCCATGCCCGGGACGAGGCCCAGGATCGCTGGGTGGCGATCCTGCTGTTCCACCACATGGCCCTGGACCATACGGCCCTGGACGTGATGCAGCATGAAATGCAACTGCTGTTGTTGGGGCAGGGGGCGCAGTTGGGTGAGGCGATGCCTTATCGCAACTACGTGGCCCAGTCACGGCTGGGCGCGAGCGAAGCGGAGCACGAAGCCTTTTTCCGCGAGATGCTCGGCGATATCGACGAGCCAACCTTGCCATTCGGTTTGCAGGACGTGCAGGGCGACGGGCACGGTATCGATGAAATCCGCCAGGCCGTAGACCCGGCGTTGTCCCGGCGCCTGCGGGTGCAGGCACGCCAGTTGGGTGTCAGTGCCGCCAGCCTGGTGCATCTGGCCTGGGCCCAGGTACTGGGCAAGGTGTCCGGCCGGCACGAGGTCGTCTTCGGCACGGTGCTGTTGGGCCGGCTGCAGGGGGGCCAGGGCGCCGACCGTGCATTGGGCATGTTCATCAACACCTTGCCGTTGCGGGTGGATGTAGGCGCCGAGGATGTCAGGGCCGGAGTCAAGGCGACCCATGCCCGGCTGACGGACCTGCTGGGCCATGAGCATGCCTCCCTGGCCCTGGCCCAGCGTTGCAGTGGCGTGGCGGCCCCGACGCCGCTGTTCAGCGCTTTGCTCAACTACCGGCACAGCGCGGTCGTGGTGGACCAGGATGCGCGCTCGGCCTGGAACGGGATCGAGGCACTGAACGGCGACGAACGCACCAACTATCCGCTGACGCTGAACGTCGACGACCTGGGTGAGGATTTTTCCCTCACGGCCCTGGTGGATTCGTCCATCGGTGCGGCGCGCATCTGCGGTTATATGCAGATGGCCCTGGGCAGCCTGGTCGAGGCCCTGGAGCAGGCGCCGCAGACGCCGTTGCAGGCCTTGTCCATCCTGCCGGCGGCCGAGCGCCAGCAATTGCTCGATGCCTGCAACCGCTGCGACGTCGAATACGCCGGGGATGCCCTGATCCATCGCCAATTCGAAGCCTGGGCCGCGACTCAACCTGACGCGACGGCCGTGGTCCATGAGGACCAGGCGCTCACCTATGCCCAGCTCAATGCGCAAGCCAACCAATTGGCCCATCGTCTGTTGGCCTTGGGGATCCGTCCGGATGACCGGGTGGCGATCTGCGCCGAGCGTGGGCTGGAGATGATCGTCGGCCTGCTGGGCATCCTCAAGTCCGGCGCCGGCTATGTGCCGCTGGACCCGGCCTATCCGGCCGAGCGCCTGGCCTACATGCTGCACGACAGCCGTCCGGCGGCCCTGGTGACCCAACCGCAATGCCGCGACAACCTGCCGCCCATGACCATCCCGGCCATCGTGCTCGATCCGCTGGATATCGATGAGCCAGCCAAGCAACCGCCCCACAACCCCGATGTGCCGGAGCTGGACGCCAGCCACCTGGCCTACGTGATCTACACCTCCGGCTCCACCGGCCTGCCCAAGGGGGTGATGGTGGAGCATCGCAACGTGGCGCGGCTGTTCTCGGCCACCCGACCCTGGTTCGATTTCGGTCCCCAGGACGTCTGGGCCCTGTTCCATTCCTTCGCCTTCGACTTCTCGGTCTGGGAAATCTGGGGCGCGCTGACCCACGGCGGCCGCCTGCTGGTGGTGCCGCAACTGGTCAGCCGTTCACCGCAATACTGCTATGCGCTGTTGTGCGAGGCCGGGGTGACCATCCTCAACCAGACGCCGAGTGCCTTCCGCCAACTGATCGCGGCCCAGGGCGAAAGCGAGCTCAGGCACAGCCTGCGCCAGGTGATCTTCGGCGGCGAAGCCTTGGAAACCGGCATCCTCAAGCCGTGGTATGCCCGGGAGATCAACGCCGGCACGCAACTGGTGAACATGTACGGCATCACCGAAACCACCGTGCACGTGACTTACCACGCACTGAGCGCGGACGACGCGCAGCGGGTCGGTGTCAGCCCCATCGGCAAGCGCATTCCCGACCTGCAGTTGTATGTGCTCGACCCCCAGCGCGAACCGGTGCCGGTGGGCGTGGTGGGAGAGATGTACGTGGGCGGCGCGGGCGTCAGCCGGGGTTATCTGAACCGCGACGAACTGACCGCCGAACGTTTCCTGGACAACCCGTTCAGTGCCGAACCGAACGCGCGGATGTACCGCACCGGCGACCTGGGTCGCTGGCTGGCCGACGGCAGCATCGAATACCTGGGCCGCAACGACGACCAGGTGAAGATCCGTGGTTTCCGCATCGAACTGGGCGAGATCGAAGCCAAGCTGGCTGCATGCAACGGGGTACGTGAAGCCGTGGTGCTGGCGCGCCAGGACAGCCCAGGCGACCAGCGCCTGGTGGCCTACGTGATCGCCGAGGAAGGCGAGCCTCCCACGGCGGCCGAGCTGCGCGCAGAGCTGCTGGGTTCCCTGGCCGAATACATGGTGCCCAGCGCCTTCGTGATGCTGACGGTGTTCCCACTGACCACCAACGGCAAGCTCGACCGCAAGGCCTTGCCGGTGCCCGACCAGTCGGCGGTGGTGAGCCGCGAATACGAAGCGCCGCAAGGGGAAATCGAGACCGCCATCGCCGCAATCTGGCAGGACCTGCTGCAGCTGGAGCGGGTCGGTCGCCATGATCATTTCTTCGAACTGGGGGGCCATTCCCTGCTGGCGGTGAAACTGATCGAGCGCATGCGCCAGATCGACCTGGCGGCCGACGTGCGCGTGCTGTTCGGCCAACCCACCCTGGCGGCCCTGGCGGCGGCCGTGGGCGGCCGTCATGAGATCCGCGTGCCGGCCAATGTCATTCCCGACGACTGCTCGCGAATCACCCCGGACATGCTGCCCCTGGCCGACCTGGACCAGGATGGCATCGACCGTGTGCTGGCAACGGTGCCGGGGGGCGTGGCCAACGTACAGGACATCTATGCCCTGGCTCCGCTACAGGAAGGCATCCTGTATCACCACCTCGCCGCCGCCCAGGGCGACCCCTATCTGCAATACATTCTGTTCGCTTTCGACAGCCGCTCGCGGCTGGAAGATTTTGCCAATGCCCTGCAAGGCGTGGTGTCCCGGCACGATATCCTGCGCACGGCGGTGGTGTGGGAAGGCCTGGACGAGCCGGTGCAGGTGGTCTGGCGCGAAGCGCCGCTGGGCCTCGAAGAGGTGGCGCTGGACCCGGCGGCGGGGGATATCGCCGAGCAACTGCGGACTCACCTGGACCCCCGTCATTACCGCCTGGATATCCGCCAGGCGCCGATGATGCGCCTGGGGTATGCCGAAGACGCGGCAAACGCTCGTTGGGTGGGCATGTTGCTGTTCCATCACATGGTGGATGACGCGACGTCCCTGGGCATGCTCACCGCGGAAATCGAGGCCCATGTGGTGGGGCGCGGGCATTCGCTGCCGGCGTCGGTGCCCTACCGCAATTACGTGGCCCAGGCGCGACTGGGCGTCAGCCGCGAGGAGCACGAAGCGTTTTTCCGGGAGATGCTCGGCGATGTGAGCGAACCGACGCTGCCGTTCGGCTTGCAGGATGTGCAGGGCGACGGGCATGGGATCGAGGAGGTCCGGCAGCGGGTCGATGCGGCGCTGTGCAAACGCCTGCGAGTCCAGGCCCGGCAGCTCGGGGTGAGCGCGGCGAGCCTGTATCACCTGGCCTGGGCCCAGGTGCTGGGCCGTGTGTCGGGCAAGGACGATGTGGTGTTCGGTACGGTGTTGCTGGGCCGGATGCAGGGCGGCGAGGGCGCCGACCGGGCGCTGGGAATGTTCATCAACACCCTGCCGCTGCGGGTGGACCTGGGCAGCCAGGGTGTAAGGGCCGGGGTCAAGGCGACCCACGCTCGCTTGTCCGCATTGCTGGGGCACGAGCACGCCTCGCTGGTCCTGGCCCAGCGTTGCAGCGGCGTGACCGCACCGGCGCCGCTGTTCAGCGCACTGCTGAACTATCGGCATCTCGGTGCGCAGACAGCCACCAGCGAAGCCATCGCCGCCTGGGACGGTATCCAGGTGCTGGATGGCGAAGAGCGCACCAACTATCCGCTGACATTGTCGGTGGACGACCTGGGCGAAGATTTCAACCTGACGGTCATGGCCCAGGCGCCGATCGGTGCAGGGCGAGTCTGCAATTATGTGCAGACCGTGCTGGAAAACCTGGTCGAGGCACTGGAGCAGACGCCGCTGGCCCCGTTGAACGGGTTGCGGATCCTGCCGCAGGCCGAGCGTCGCCAACTGCTGGAGACCTGGAATGCGTCGCCGGCGACCTACCCCCATGACGCGTTGATCCACGGGCAGGTGGAGGCCTGCGCCGCAGCCCGGCCCGATGCGCTGGCGGTGCGGTTCGAGGACCGTTCGCTGACCTATGGCGAACTCAACGCCCGGGCCAACCAGGTGGCCCATCACCTGTTGTCCCTGGGCATTCGCCCCGATGACCGGGTGGCGATCTGCGTCGAGCGTGGGCTGGACATGATCGTCGGCCTGCTGGGTATCCTCAAGTCCGGTGCCGGCTATGTACCGCTGGATCCGGCCTATCCGGCCGAGCGCCTGGCCTTCATGCTGCATGACAGCACGCCGGTGGCGGTGCTCACCCAGGCCGCGACACGCCAATGCCTGGCAGATGTGACGGTTCCGGTGATCGATCTGGACCGTGCTGAATGGCCGGAAGCGTCCCTGGGCAACCCCCAGGTGGCGGGCCTGGATTCCAGCCACCTGGC
>NZ_FMUL01000029.1:0-15536 GCF_900101215.1 Pseudomonas sp. NFACC32-1 | reverse complement strand
ACGTGACCGATGGTGCCAACGTTGACGTGCGGTTTGTTCCGTTCAAATTTTTCTTTAGCCACGACAATTAACTCCTAGCTTAAAGGGGCTGAATCAGCCTTGCTTTTTGGTAACAGTCTCGACGATATGCGACGGAGCTG
Source organism: Pseudomonas sp. NFACC32-1 (assembly GCF_900101215.1). NCBI lineage: Bacteria > Pseudomonadati > Pseudomonadota > Gammaproteobacteria > Pseudomonadales > Pseudomonadaceae > Pseudomonas > Pseudomonas sp. NFACC32-1. The sequence continues at coordinate 15,396 of NZ_FMUL01000029.1, read as the reverse complement.
TGTTGTATTTTTTGAATTCCATAGAGTAGCTTGCGCGACCCTGAGACATGGAACGAACGTCGGTTGCGTAACCGAACATTTCACCCAACGGAACCTCAGCGCGAATCACTTTGCCGGAAACCGTATCTTCCATACCCAGAATCATGCCACGACGACGGTTAAGGTCGCCCATGACATCACCCATGTAGTCTTCAGGCGTAACGACTTCCACCGCCATGATCGGCTCAAGCAACTCACCACCACCCTTCTGGGCCAGCTGCTTGGTTGCCATGGAGGCAGCCACCTTAAACGCCATCTCGTTGGAGTCGACGTCATGGTAAGAACCATCGAACACAGTTGCCTTCAGGCCGATCAGCGGATAGCCGGCGACAACGCCGTTCTTCATCTGCTCTTCGATACCTTTCTGGATCGCCGGGATGTATTCCTTAGGAACCACACCACCTACGACTTCGTTCAGGAATTGCAGACCTTCCTGACCTTCGTCAGCCGGTGCAAAACGGATCCAGCAGTGACCGAACTGGCCACGACCGCCGGACTGGCGAACGAACTTGCCTTCGATTTCACAGCTCTTCGTGATGCGCTCACGATAGGAAACCTGAGGCTTACCGATGTTGGCTTCGACGTTGAACTCACGGCGCATCCGGTCAACCAGGATGTCCAGGTGCAACTCGCCCATGCCGGAGATGATCGTCTGACCAGTCTCTTCATCGGTCTTGACGCGGAAAGACGGGTCTTCCTGAGCAAGCTTGCCCAGAGCGATACCCATTTTTTCCTGGTCGTCCTTGGTCTTAGGCTCAACGGCAACCGAAATAACCGGCTCCGGGAAGTCCATGCGAACCAGGATGATCGGCTTCTCAGCGTTGCACAAAGTTTCACCAGTGGTGACATCCTTCATGCCAATCAAGGCCGCGATGTCGCCAGCGCGTACTTCCTTGATCTCTTCACGGGCGTTTGCGTGCATCTGCACCATACGACCCACGCGCTCTTTCTTGCCTTTTACCGAGTTGATCACGCCGTCGCCGGAGGCCAACACGCCCGAGTAGACTCGAACAAAGGTCAAGGTACCCACGAATGGGTCGGTAGCGATCTTGAACGCCAGAGCCGCGAACGGCTCGTCGTCACTTGCGTGACGCTCCATTTCCTCTTCCTCGTTATCCGGGTTGGAACCCTTGATAGCAGGAATGTCGGTTGGAGCAGGCAGGAAGTCGATAACGGCGTCAAGAACCAGGGGAACGCCCTTGTTTTTGAAGGAAGAACCGCAAACAGCCAGAACGATCTCACCAGCGATAGTACGCTGACGCAGAGCGGCCTTGATTTCCTCGTTGGTGAGCTCTTCGCCTTCGAGGTACTTGTTCATCAGCTCTTCGCTGGCTTCGGCCGCAGCCTCAACCATGTTGCTGCGCCATTGCTCGGCTTCTTCCAACAGTTCAGCAGGAATTTCCTTGCGAACAGGGACCATGCCCTTGTCGGAATCGTTCCAGTAGACCGCTTGCATGTTGATCAGATCGATCTGACCCTGGAAGTTGTCTTCGGAACCGATAGCCAGCTGGATCGGCACCGGAGTGTGACCCAAGCGCTGCTTGATCTGACCGATCACACGCAGGAAGTTGGCACCAGCACGGTCCATCTTGTTTACATAAACAAGACGCGGAACACCGTACTTGTTGGCCTGACGCCATACGGTTTCCGACTGGGGCTCAACACCCGAAGTACCACAGAACACAACTACCGCGCCGTCGAGCACACGCAGGGAACGCTCAACCTCAATGGTGAAGTCTACGTGGCCCGGGGTATCGATAACGTTGAAGCGATGCTCGTGCGGGTACTGCTTCTCAGAACCTTTCCAGAAGGCGGTGATAGCAGCAGAAGTAATGGTAATACCACGCTCCTGCTCCTGCACCATCCAGTCTGTGGTCGCGGCGCCATCATGCACCTCGCCCATTTTGTGACTTTTGCCAGTGTAAAAAAGGACGCGCTCGGTGGTGGTGGTCTTACCAGCATCCACGTGAGCAACGATACCGATGTTACGGTAGCGATTAATCGGTGTAGTACGAGCCATAAAGCCCTCGCAAATTGAGTGACGCTAAAATTAGAAGCGGTAGTGCGAGAAAGCCTTGTTGGCTTCAGCCATACGGTGCACGTCTTCACGCTTCTTAACTGCAGCACCTTTACCTTCAGCAGCGTCCAACAGTTCGCCAGCCAAGCGCAGAGCCATGGACTTCTCACCGCGCTTGCGGGCGAAGTCTACCAACCAGCGCATTGCCAGGGCGTTACGACGGGACGGACGAACTTCGACCGGAACCTGGTAAGTAGCACCGCCTACACGGCGCGACTTCACTTCGACCAGCGGAGCGATGGCGTCGAGAGCTTTTTCGAAGATTTCCAGGGGATCGCTGTTCTTGCGTTCCTTAACTTTGTCCAGTGCGCCATAAACAATACGCTCGGCAACGGCTTTCTTGCCGCTTTCCATAACGTGGTTCATGAACTTGGCGAGAATCTGGCTTCCGTATTTCGGATCGTCCAGAATCTCACGTTTGGCTGCTACGCGACGTCTTGGCATTGATAAGCCCTCAAACGGTCTTCAGGTTAGCCCGGGACAGCATGTGCGTGCCCGACCTTACTCTTATCGACTCAATAAAAATGAAAAACTGCAGAACGACCGATTACTTCGGACGCTTGGTACCGTACTTCGAACGACCCTGGTTACGACCTTTGACGCCGGAGGTATCCAAGGAGCCGCGAACGGTGTGATAACGAACACCTGGCAAGTCTTTTACACGACCGCCACGGATCAGAACCACGCTGTGTTCCTGCAGGTTGTGGCCTTCACCGCCGATGTACGAGGAAACCTCGAAACCGTTGGTCAGACGCACACGGCATACCTTACGCAGTGCCGAGTTAGGTTTTTTCGGCGTGGTGGTATACACACGGGTGCATACGCCACGACGTTGCGGGCAGTTCTGCAGCGCAGGCACGTCGGATTTCTCGACGATACGCTTACGCGGCTGACGTACCAGCTGGTTGATAGTTGCCATCTACTAGCTCCACTGTTGTCTTGCGACGCTATTGTCTTACAAGAAAAGCAAAATGGCAGGAACGTATTCCCGCCAAATTTAGGGGATCAAGAGTCTAAAGAGGATCTTGCCCCCAGTCAAGGCAAGGCCCCGACCTCCCCGCCCGCCGAATCTCGACATTTTGTCTCGATCCGCCGAACGGGATGATCAGGGCCAGGCACTCAATTACCGCAGAACTCAGTTACCACTCGAGTTCAACGCTTCGGTCAGTGCAGCTTCCACTTCACTGGCGCTTACGCGCAGTGGCTTGTCTGCATCACGGCGACGCTTACGCTCACTGTGATAGGCCAAACCTGTACCAGCCGGGATCAGACGCCCCACGACCACGTTTTCTTTCAGGCCGCGCAGGTAGTCGCGCTTGCCGGTAACCGCCGCCTCGGTCAGTACTCGAGTGGTTTCCTGGAAGGAAGCCGCCGAGATGAACGATTCGGTGGACAGCGATGCCTTGGTGATACCCAGCAGCACACGAGTGAACTTGGAGACGAACTTGTCTTCGGCCGCCAGACGCTCGTTCTCCACCAGCACGTGAGTCAGTTCCATCTGGTCGCCCTTGATGAAGCTGGAATCGCCGGACTCGGTGATCTCAACTTTACGCAGCATCTGACGCAGGATGGTCTCGATGTGCTTGTCGTTGATCTTCACGCCTTGCAGACGATAAACGTCCTGGATCTCGTTCACGATGTACTTGGCCAGCGCACTCACGCCCAGCAGACGCAGGATGTCGTGAGGATCGCTCGGACCGTCGGAGATAACTTCGCCGCGGTTTACCTGTTCGCCTTCGAAGACGTTCAGGTGACGCCACTTCGGAATCAACTCTTCGTACGGATCGCTACCGTCGTTCGGAGTAATGACCAGACGGCGCTTGCCCTTGGTCTCCTTACCGAACGCGATGGTGCCGCTGACTTCAGCCAGAATCGAAGCTTCCTTCGGACGACGGGCTTCGAACAGGTCGGCAACACGCGGCAGACCACCGGTGATGTCACGGGTTTTCGAAGTTTCCTGCGGGATACGAGCGATAACGTCACCGATCGCGATCCGCGCGCCGTCCGCAACACCGACCAGGGCGTTGGCGGGCAGGAAGTACTGGGCGATTACGTCAGTACCTGGCAGCAACAGGTCCTTGCCGTTGTCGTCGACCATCTTCACGGCAGGACGGATGTCCTTGCCGGCAGCTGGACGGTCTTTGACATCGAGCACTTCGATGTTGGTCATACCGGTCAATTCGTCGGTCTGACGCTTGATCGTGATGCCCTCTTCCATGCCCACATAGGTCACGGTACCTTTCATCTCGGTGACGATTGGGTGAGTGTGCGGATCCCACTTGGCGACGATGGCGCCAGCGTCGACCTTGTCACCTTCCTTGACCGAAATCACGGCACCGTACGGCAGCTTGTAGCGCTCACGCTCACGACCGAAGTCGTCAGCGATCGCCAGCTCGCCGGAACGCGATACGGCAACCAGATGACCGTCCACTCGCTCGACGTGCTTCAGGTTGTGCAGGCGGACAGTACCGCCATTCTTCACCTGGACACTGTCGGCCGCGGAGGTCCGGCTTGCAGCACCACCGATGTGGAACGTACGCATCGTCAGCTGGGTACCCGGCTCACCGATGGATTGGGCAGCGATAACGCCGACTGCTTCACCGATGTTCACCTGGTGACCACGAGCCAGGTCGCGACCGTAGCACTTGGCGCAGATGCCGTAGCGGGTTTCGCAGCTGATCGGCGAACGCACGATCACTTCGTCGATGCTGTTGAGCTCGATGAATTCGACCCACTTTTCGTCGACCAGAGTACCGGCAGGAACGATGACGTCCTCGGTACCTGGCTTGAACACATCACGGGCAATTACACGACCCAATACGCGCTCACCCAACGGCTCTACAACATCACCACCTTCAATGTGAGGGGTCATGAGCAGGCCATGCTCGGTGCCGCAATCGATCTCGGTCACAACCAGATCCTGCGCAACGTCTACCAGACGACGAGTCAGGTAACCGGAGTTCGCCGTTTTCAACGCGGTATCCGCAAGACCCTTACGAGCACCGTGAGTGGAGATGAAGTACTGGAGTACGCTCAAGCCCTCACGGAAGTTCGCGGTGATTGGCGTCTCGATGATGGAGCCGTCCGGCTTGGCCATCAGACCACGCATACCGGCGAGCTGACGAATCTGCGCAGCAGAACCCCGCGCGCCCGAGTCGGCCATCATGTACATCGAGTTGAAAGATTCCTGCTCGACTTCGTCGCCATGCCGATCGATGACTTTCTCTTTCGAGAGGTTGGCCATCATCGCCTTGGATACTTCATCGTTGGCCTTGGACCACAGGTCGATCACCTTGTTGTACTTCTCGCCCTGGGTTACCAGGCCGGAGGCGTACTGACTTTCGATCTCTTTCACTTCTTCGGTAGCGGTACCGATGATGCGGGCCTTTTCATCCGGGATAACGAAGTCGTTAACACCGATGGAGACACCGGAAATGGTCGAATAGGCGAAACCGGTATACATCAGCTGGTCAGCGAAGATCACGGTCTCTTTCAGACCAACCACGCGATAGCACTGGTTGATCAGCTTGGAGATCGCCTTTTTCTTCATTGGCAGGTTGACGACGTCGAAGGACAGACCTTTCGGCACAACCTGGAACAACAGCGCACGGCCGACAGTAGTGTCGACGATACGAGTGTTGGTCACGCTGTTGCCATCGCGATCGTTCACGGTTTCGTTGATGCGAACCTTGACCTTGGCGTGCAGTGCGGCTTCGCCAGCACGGAACACGCGGTCAACTTCCTGCAGGTCCGCGAACACACGACCTTCGCCCTTGGCGTTGATCGCTTCACGAGTCATGTAATAGAGACCCAATACAACGTCCTGCGAAGGAACGATGATTGGCTCACCGTTGGCGGGCGACAGGATGTTGTTGGTCGACATCATCAGCGCACGCGCTTCGAGCTGGGCTTCCAGCGTCAGCGGTACGTGAACGGCCATCTGGTCGCCGTCGAAGTCGGCGTTATACGCAGCACAGACCAGCGGGTGCAGCTGAATAGCCTTACCTTCGATCAGTACTGGTTCGAACGCCTGGATACCCAGACGGTGAAGGGTCGGCGCACGGTTGAGCAGCACGGGGTGTTCGCGAATTACTTCGGCGAGAACGTCCCAGACCTCTGGCAACTCGCGCTCGACCATCTTCTTGGCCGCTTTGATGGTGGTAGCGAGACCACGCATCTCCAGCTTGCCGAAAATGAACGGCTTGAACAGCTCCAGAGCCATTTTCTTAGGCAGGCCGCACTGATGCAGGCGCAGGGTCGGACCAACGGTAATAACCGAACGACCGGAGTAGTCAACGCGCTTACCGAGCAAGTTCTGACGGAAACGACCCTGCTTGCCCTTGATCATGTCAGCCAGGGATTTCAGAGGACGCTTGTTGGAACCGGTGATAGCGCGGCCGCGACGACCGTTGTCGAGCAACGCGTCGACCGCTTCCTGCAACATACGCTTTTCGTTGCGCACGATGATGTCCGGGGCGGACAGGTCAAGCAGGCGCTTCAAACGGTTGTTACGGTTGATCACTCGACGATACAGGTCGTTGAGGTCGGAAGTCGCGAAACGACCGCCATCGAGCGGAACCAGAGGACGCAGATCTGGCGGCAGCACCGGCAGAACGGTCAGCACCATCCACTCTGGCAGGTTGCCGGAACCCTGGAAAGCTTCCATCAACTTCAGACGCTTGGACAGCTTCTTGATCTTGGTTTCGGAGTTGGTTTGCGGAATCTCTTCACGCAGGCGACCAATCTCGTGCTCCAGGTCGATAGCGTGCAGCAGTTCACGGACAGCTTCGGCACCCATGCGGGCATCGAAGTCATCACCGAACTCTTCCAACGCTTCGAAGTACTGCTCGTCGTTGAGCAGCTGACCTTTTTCAAGGGTGGTCATGCCTGGATCGATAACGACATAGCTCTCGAAATAGAGAACACGCTCGATATCACGCAGGGTCATGTCCATCAGCAGGCCGATACGGGACGGCAGTGACTTCAGGAACCAGATATGGGCAACCGGCGACGCCAGCTCGATGTGCGCCATGCGCTCACGACGAACTTTTGCCAGCGCAACTTCAACGCCGCACTTCTCGCAGATCACGCCACGATGCTTCAAGCGCTTGTACTTACCGCACAGGCACTCGTAGTCCTTTACCGGGCCAAAGATCTTGGCGCAGAACAGGCCGTCACGCTCAGGCTTGAACGTACGGTAGTTGATGGTTTCCGGTTTTTTTACTTCACCGAACGACCACGAACGGATCATCTCAGGCGAGGCCAATCCGATACGGATGGCGTCGAACTCTTCGACTTGACCCTGGTTTTTCAGCAAATTCAGTAGGTCTTTCAAGGCCTTTCCTCCTGGCGGAGCAGAGAGCGGGCTAAACAGCCCCGCTCTCGATTCGCGTCACGTGTTATTCGGTTTCCAGATCGATATCGATGCCGAGGGAACGAATTTCCTTGATCAACACGTTGAAAGACTCGGGCATGCCCGGCTCCATACGGTGATCGCCGTCCACGATGTTCTTGTACATCTTGGTCCGGCCGTTCACATCGTCCGACTTCACTGTGAGCATTTCTTGCAGAGTGTATGCAGCACCGTACGCTTCCAGTGCCCAGACCTCCATCTCCCCGAAACGCTGACCACCGAACTGCGCCTTACCACCCAGCGGTTGCTGGGTAACCAGGCTGTAAGAACCGGTAGAACGAGCGTGCATCTTGTCGTCCACCAAGTGGTTCAGCTTCAGCATGTACATGTAGCCAACGGTAACCGGGCGCTCGAACTTGTTGCCGGTACGACCATCGAACAGCTGCATCTGGCCGCTTTCTGGCAGGTCAGCCAGTTTCAGCATGGCCTTGATTTCAACTTCCTTGGCACCGTCGAATACCGGAGTGGCCATTGGAACGCCGCCCTTGAGGTTCTTCGCCAGATCCAGGATCTCCTGGTCGGAGAAGCTATCAAGATCTTCGTTACGACCGCCGATCTCGTTGTAGATCTCGTGCAGGAACTTGCGCAGGTCAGCGACCTTGCGCTGCTCTTCAAGCATGCGGTTGATCTTCTCGCCCAACCCTTTGGCCGCGAGACCCAGGTGAGTTTCAAGGATCTGACCGACGTTCATACGCGAAGGTACGCCCAGCGGGTTGAGGACCACGTCGACCGGGGTGCCGTTGGCATCGTGCGGCATGTCTTCAACCGGCATGATCACGGAGACCACACCCTTGTTACCGTGACGACCGGCCATCTTGTCGCCCGGCTGGATGCGACGACGGATTGCCAGGTAAACCTTGACGATTTTCAACACGCCTGGAGCCAGGTCATCGCCCTGCTGCAGCTTGCGCTTCTTGTCTTCGAACTTGTCATCCAGCAGACGGCGACGATCAACGATATAGGCCTGGGCCTTTTCGAGTTGTTCGTTCAGCGCGTCTTCGGCCATGCGCAGTTTGAACCACTGGCCATGCTCGAGACCGTCGAGAACTTCGTCGGTGATTTCCTGACCTTTCTTCAGGCCAGCGCCACCTTCAGCCTTGTGGCCGACCAGGGCGGAGCGCAGACGTTCGAAAGTTGCACCTTCAACGATACGGAACTCTTCGTTCAGGTCCTTGCGGATCTCGTCGAGCTGGGTCTTCTCGATGGACAAGGCACGAGCATCACGCTCAACGCCGTCGCGAGTGAAGACCTGCACGTCAATGACGGTGCCCTTGGTGCCGGTTGGCACGCGCAGGGAGGTATCCTTAACGTCGCTGGCTTTCTCACCGAAAATGGCGCGCAGCAGTTTTTCTTCCGGAGTCAGCTGGGTTTCGCCTTTCGGAGTCACCTTACCAACCAGGATGTCGCCAGCGCCTACTTCAGCACCCACATAAACGATACCGGCTTCGTCCAGCTTGTTCAGCGCAGCTTCACCCACGTTCGGGATGTCCGCGGTGATTTCTTCCGGGCCAAGCTTGGTATCACGAGCCACACAGGTCAGTTCCTGGATGTGGATCGTGGTGAAGCGGTCTTCCTGCACTACACGTTCGGACAGGCAGATGGAGTCTTCGAAGTTGAAGCCGTTCCACGCCATGAACGCGATGCGCATGTTCTGGCCCAGTGCCAATTCACCCATGTCGGTGGACGGACCGTCGGCCATGATGTCGCTGCGCTGAACCCGATCACCCTTGCTCACCAGCGGACGCTGGTTGATGCAGGTGTTCTGGTTGGAGCGGGTGTACTTGGTCAGGTTGTAGATGTCGACACCGGCTTCGCCTGGTTCGACTTCATCATCCGCAACACGAACCACGATACGGCTGGCATCGACGGAGTCGATCACACCACCACGACGAGCAACGACACAAACGCCGGAGTCACGGGCAACGTTACGCTCCATGCCGGTACCTACCAGCGGCTTGTCGGCACGCAGGGTTGGTACGGCCTGACGCTGCATGTTCGAGCCCATCAATGCACGGTTGGCGTCGTCGTGTTCCAGGAATGGAATCAAAGAGGCCGCAACCGAAACCACCTGCTTGGGCGAAACGTCCATCAAGGTGACATCTTCCGGCGCCTTGACGGTGAACTCGTTCAGGTGACGGACGGCCACCAACTCGTCGGTCAGCTGACCTTTTTCGTTCATGGTCGCCGAAGCCTGGGCGATCACGTGATCGGCCTCTTCGATGGCGGACAGGAACACGATCTCGTCGGTTACCAGACCTTCTTTCACCACGCGGTACGGGCTTTCCAGGAAGCCGTACTGGTTGGTGCGGGCATAGGCAGCCAAGGAGTTGATCAGACCGATGTTCGGACCTTCCGGCGTTTCGATCGGGCATACACGACCGTAGTGGGTCGGGTGTACGTCACGAACTTCGAAGCCCGCACGCTCACGAGTCAGACCACCTGGGCCGAGCGCGGAAACACGACGCTTGTGAGTGATCTCGGACAGCGGGTTGTTCTGGTCCATGAACTGGGACAGCTGGCTCGAGCCGAAGAACTCTTTCACCGCGGCCGCTACCGGCTTGGCGTTGATCAGGTCCTGAGGCATCAAGCCTTCGCTTTCAGCCATCGACAGGCGTTCCTTGACCGCGCGCTCTACACGCACCAGGCCTACGCGGAACTGGTTCTCGGCCATTTCGCCTACGCAGCGAACACGGCGGTTACCCAGGTGGTCGATGTCGTCGACAATGCCCTTGCCGTTACGGATGTCGACCAAGGTCTTGAGCACCGCAACGATGTCGTCCTTGTTCAGAACGCCCGAACCTTCGATTTCGGTGCGACCGATACGACGGTTGAACTTCATCCGGCCGACCGCAGACAGGTCATAGCGCTCAGGACTGAAGAACAGGTTGTTGAACAGGGTCTCGGCGGCATCCTTGGTTGGCGGCTCGCCAGGACGCATCATGCGGTAGATCTCGACCAGAGCCTCCAGTTGGTTACCGGTGGAGTCGATCTTCAACGTATCGGAAATGAACGGACCGCAATCGATATCGTTGGTGTACAGCGTCTCGATGCGAACGACCTGAGCCTTGACGATCTTCGCCAGGATTTCGGTGCTCAGCTCGGTATTGCACTCTGCCAGGATCTCGCCGGTGGCCGGGTGAACGATGGCCTTGGCCGTGGTGCGCCCAAGGACGTAGTCCATAGGCACCTGCAGCTCTTTGATTCCGGCCTTTTCCAGCTGGTTGATATGACGAGCGGTAATACGACGACCTTGCTCGACAATGACCTTGCCTTTGTCATCCTGGATATCCAGGACCGCGATTTCACCGCGTAGGCGCTGAGGCACCAGCTCCAGGCTGAGGTTTTCGCCCTGCACGTGGAAGACGTTGGTGGTGTAGAACGCGTCGAGGACTTCCTCGGTGGTATAACCGAGGGCCCGCAGCAATACCGATGCAGGCAGCTTGCGACGACGGTCGATACGCACGAATACACAGTCTTTCGGGTCGAACTCGAAGTCCAGCCAGGAGCCGCGGTAAGGAATGATACGTGCAGAGTAAAGCAGCTTGCCGGAGCTGTGCGTCTTGCCGCGGTCGTGATCGAAGAACACGCCTGGAGAACGGTGCAGCTGGGAAACGATTACACGCTCGGTACCGTTGATAACGAAGGTACCGTTTTCAGTCATCAGGGGGATTTCACCCATGTAGACTTCTTGCTCTTTGATGTCCTTGATCGCTTTGTTCGACGACTCTTTGTCGAAAATGATCAGGCGCACTTTTACCCGCAAAGGTACGGCGTAAGTCACACCGCGCAATACGCATTCTTTGACATCAAATGCCGGTTCGCCCAGGCGATAACCGACATACTCCAGCGCAGCATTGCCGGAGTAGCTGATGATCGGGAAAACGGATTTGAAGGCCGCATGCAGGCCCACGTCGCGGAACTGATCTTTAGTCGCTCCCGCTTGCAAGAATTCACGATACGAATCCAGCTGGATGGCCAGGAGGTACGGCACATCCATGACGTCCGGCAACTTGCTAAAGTCCTTGCGGATACGTTTTTTCTCAGTATATGAGTAAGCCATCAGCGTTCCCCAGCTTGGTCACCTGCTTGTTTGGCCCCTCCCGACGGGAGCAGCCAGAAAATCGTGCAAACCCCATGGTTTGCGCCACCGCCTCGGGTGGTTACAGCTCGTTATCAGCACCGACCCAGTCGGCTGCCAATAACGGAAAAAGGCCGGTGGCAAAAGCCACCAGCCATCAGCCTTTCGCTCGACGCTCGGGCTGGAGACGCAAGGTCGAAATTACTTGATTTCGACGGTAGCGCCTGCTTCTTCCAGCTTCTTCTTCGCGTCTTCAGCAGCTTCTTTGCTAACGCCTTCAGCGATAACCTGAGGAGCGGTGTCAACCTTCTCCTTGGCTTCTTTCAGACCCAGACCGGTCAGTTCGCGAACAGCCTTGATCACGTTTACTTTCTTGTCGCCAGCGGCAGCCAGAACAACGTTGAACTCGGTTTGTTCTTCAACAACAGCAGCTGGACCAGCAGCAGCAACGGTAGCAGCAGCAGCGGTAACGCCGAACTTCTCTTCCATTGCCTTGATCAGCTCAACGATTTCCATTACGGATTTTTCGCCGATTGCTTCGATGATTTGTTCGTTAGTCAGAGACATGACTCAATTCCTGAATTGGGGGATAGCCGGCACGGCCATCGAAATAAACAAAAATACGCGAGAAAGGAAACGCTCAGCCTCAGGCTGCAGCAGCTTCTTTCTGATCGCGAATTGCCGCCAGAGTACGAGCCAACTTGCTGGTAGCGCCCTGAATCACGCTCATCAGCTGAGAAATTGCTTCGTCACGGGTCGGCAGAGTTGCCAGCACGTCGATTTGGTTTGCTGCGAGGAACTTGCCCTCGAACGCAGCTGCCTTGATCTCGAACTTGTCCTGACCCTTGGCGAACTCTTTGAAGATACGAGCAGCAGCGCCCGGATGTTCCTTCGAGAATGCGATTAGGGTCGGGCCGACGAACGCGTCGTTGAGCACGTCATATTGAGTGCCTTCAACAGCGCGCTTGAGCAGGGTGTTACGTACTACACGTACGTAAACGCCAGCTTCGCGGGCCTCTTTACGGAGTCCGGTCATAGCGCCTACTGTTACGCCACGGGCATCAGCCACGACAGCGGACAGAGCGACTTTGGCAGCCTCGTTGACTTCAGCGACGATGGCCTTCTTGTCTTCGAGTTTAATTGCCACGGGTTTAACTCCTGCTTGTTACCGTTTCATCCGGTCGAAACCGAATGTCGTTTTGGTGTCTGATTCGGTAAGGAACCGGGAGCACCATCTGCGTAGGCTTGTGGTTTAAGACTTGCGTCGCCTACGGTCTTGGATAGCCCCCGCCAGGCAGGGACCCCAATTTTTCAATTGGCGCAATCGCTTGCGCCAATTCGAGTCTTACGCGTCGAGCGAGCTCTGGTCGATGACCAGACCTGGGCCCATAGTGGTGCTCAGGGTAACGCGCTTGACGTAGATACCTTTCGAGGAGGCCGGCTTGATACGCTTCAGGTCAGCGATCAGGGCTTCAACGTTTTCCTTCAGCTTGACGGCATCGAAGCCGATCTTGCCAACGGAGGTGTGGATAATGCCGTTCTTGTCGGTGCGATAACGAACCTGACCAGCCTTGGCGTTTTTAACCGCGGTAGCTACGTCTGGCGTAACGGTGCCGACCTTAGGGTTAGGCATCAGGCCACGAGGACCGAGAATCTGGCCCAGTTGACCTACAACGCGCATGGCATCAGGGGATGCGATGACAACGTCATAGTTCAGCTCGCCAGCTTTCATTTCGGCAGCCAGATCGTCCATGCCTACACGATCTGCACCGGCAGCCAGAGCAGCTTCGGCTGCTGGACCCTGGGTGAAGACAGCGACGCGAACGGTCTTACCAGTGCCATGTGGCAGCACGGTAGCGCTACGAACGACCTGGTCGGATTTACGTGGATCAACACCCAGGTTAACAGCAACGTCGAACGACTCGCTGAACTTGACAGTCGACAGCTCAGCCAGCAGTGCGGCGGCATCTACAAAGTTGTAGGCCTTGCCTGCTTCGATCTTGCTGGCGATAGCCTTTTGACGCTTGGTCAGCTTAGCCATTACACACCCTCCACGTTAAGGCCCATGCTACGAGCAGAACCGGCGATAGTACGCACGGCTGCATCCATATCAGCTGCAGTCAGATCCGCGTTTTTGGTTTTCGCGATCTCTTCCAGCTGAGCACGGGTAACAGTGCCAACCTTAACGGTGTTCGGACGAGCGGAACCGCTGGTCAAACCTGCTGCCTTCTTCAGCAGTACCGAAGCAGGTGTGCTTTTTGTTTCAAAAGTGAAGCTACGGTCGCTGTATACAGTGATGATCACTGGAGTCGGCAGACCCGGCTCAAGACCCTGAGTACGGGCGTTGAAGGCCTTGCAGAATTCCATGATGTTGACACCGTGTTGGCCCAGGGCAGGACCAACGGGTGGGCTTGGGTTAGCCTGAGCGGCCTTCACTTGCAGCTTGATGTAAGCGGTAATCTTCTTGGCCATGAGGCACTCCAATTACGGGTTCAAACGCCTCGAAAGGCTCCCCGGTTACTTGCGCGTTTATCCCAGTGACGACAAAACCCCACAGCCTTGGGCTGTGGGGTTGGGATGCTTGCCCAATCAGACCTTTTCGACCTGACTGAACTCCAGCTCCACCGGAGTAGAGCGACCGAAAATGAGCACCGCGACCTGAATCCGGCTCTTTTCGTAGTTAACTTCTTCAACCGTGCCATTAAAATCAGCGAATGGACCATCGGTGACTCGTACAACCTCACCAGGCTCAAACAACGTCTTAGGCTTAGGCTTGTCGCTACCATCAGCGACGCGACGCAGAATCGCCTCTGCTTCTTTATCTGTAATAGGTGCCGGCTTATCAGCAGTACCACCAATAAAGCCCATGACGCGAGGGGTATCCTTGACCAAGTGCCAAGTCCCTTCGTTCATATCCATCTGCACCAGCACGTAACCTGGAAAGAACTTGCGTTCACTTTTGCGCTTCTGGCCATTACGCATCTCAACCACTTCTTCAGTGGGGACCAGAATCTCGCCAAAGCCATCTTCCATGCCAGCCAGCTTTACACGCTCTATCAGAGAGCGCATGACATGCTTCTCGTAACCCGAGTAAGCATGCACAACGTACCAACGCTTAGCCACGGGACACCCTTAGCCAACAATCAAGGAAACAAGCCAACCGAGCAGGGAATCAAGCCCCCACAACAGCAACGCCATCACCAAAACAACAGCCACGACAATCAACGTGGTCTGAGTGGTTTCCTGGCGAGTTGGCCATACGACTTTACGGATCTCGGTTCGAGCTTCCTTAGCGAGTACGAAGAAAGACTTACCCTTGGCCGTCTGCAAACCCACGAAGGCAGCAACAGCAGCAATGGCAAGCAATGCCAGTACACGATACAGGATCGGCGATGCAGAGTAATACTGATTGCCAACAACGCCAACAACCACCAAAGCGACTACCACTAGCCACTTGAGCAGATCGAAGCGAGAGCTTTGAGCTTCAGCTTTAGGAGTCATCTATGAAGATCCTGTGAAAAGAAAGCCAGACACATCGAGTGAATCTGGCAGGTCAGGAGGGAATCGAACCCCCAACCTACGGTTTTGGAGACCGTCGCTCTGCCAATTGAGCTACTGACCTAAAACAAAATCAGGCCGACCATTATGCCGGCCCGAAAAAGACATTACAACCGTTTACTCGATGACTTTGGCGACGACGCCAGCGCCGACGGTACGACCGCCTTCACGGATAGCGAAACGCAGACCATCTTCCATCGCGATCGGCTTGATCAGGGTGACAGTCATCTG
>NZ_FMUL01000046.1:0-1082 GCF_900101215.1 Pseudomonas sp. NFACC32-1 | reverse complement strand
GCCTCCACCTGCCCGTGGATCAACGCGTCATGGGGGTAGGTCGCCGGCGACGCATTCCAGGTCTCCAGCAGTTGGCGACGCTCGGCCTGCGGCAGCACCGGCAGGCTCTGCACCGGTGTTTGCGGCGCCTGTTCCAGGGCCTCGAACAGGCTGCGCAGCGCGACTTGCAGGTAGTCGCAGATGCGTTGCGCCCCGATCCGCGATTCCACCAGCGCCGTCAGGCTGAAGCCATCCCCGAGGTCATCGACGTTCATGGTCAGCGGGTAGTTGGTACGTTCTTCGCTGGACAGCATCTGCATGCCGCTCCAGGCCGACAGCAAGGCCTCTGTCACCTGCGTGGCACTGTGGCGGTAATTCAGCAGCGCACTGAACAAAGGCGTCGGCGCCGCCACGCCACTGCAACGCTGGGCCAGGGCCAGGGAAGCGTGCTCATGAGCCAGCATTCCGGTCAGCCGGGCATGGGTCGCCTTCACCGCCTCGTCCACGCTTTGCTCGCCCACCGACACGCATATCGGCAAGGTATTGATGAACATCCCCAGCGCACGGTCGGCACCGTCGCCCCCCTGCATCCGCCCCATCAGTACGGTGCCGAAGACCACGTGTTCCTGGCCGCACGCCAGGGCCATGACCCGTGCCCAGGCCAGATGGATCAGGCTCGCGGCGCTGACGCCCAGGCGCCGGGCCTGGCTGCGCAGCCCCCGGCCCACAGCGTCATCGACCGCAACCGTGACTTCCTCGATGCCACGCCCGTCGCCCTGGACCTGGGCCAATCCGAACGGCAGCGTCGGCTCCTCGATCTCACCGAGCATCTGCCGGAAAAACACTTCGTGCTCTTGCTCGCTCATTCCAAGCCTGGCCTGGGCGACATAGTTGCGGTACGGCACCGCTTCGGCCAACTGTGCGGCTTCGCCCATCAGGTGCGCCTGCATTTCGTGCTGCACCACTTCCAGGGCCGTATGGTCCAGGGCCATGTGGTGGAACAGCAGGATCGCCACCCAGCGGTCCTGGGCCTCGTCCCGGGCATGGACCAGTTGCAGCATCGGCGCCCGACGCAGATCCAGGCGGTAGTGCCGCGCATCGAA
>NZ_FMUL01000039.1:0-2835 GCF_900101215.1 Pseudomonas sp. NFACC32-1 | reverse complement strand
ATGTACAAGACCGGCGACCTGGGTCGCTACCTGCCGGACGGCAATATCGAATACCTGGGCCGTAACGACGACCAGGTGAAGATCCGTGGTTTCCGTATCGAACTGGGGGAGATCGAAGCACGGCTCGCCAGGCATGAAGCGGTAAAAGAGGCGGTGATCCTGGCCCGTGAGGACGTCCCCGGCGATAAACGCCTGGTGGCGTATTTCACCCGGCCCTCGCCAGGCCAGGCGGTGGACGTGGGCCTGCTGCGTGGCTACCTGCAAGCGCAGTTGCCGGAGTACATGGTGCCGGCGGCCTACGTGAGTCTTGACGCTTTGCCGTTGACTCCCAATGGCAAGCTCGATCGCAAGGCCTTGCCCGTCCCTGACAGCGAGGCGTTCGCCACGCATCGCTACGAAGCCCCCGTGGGAGAGGTGGAGATCAAGCTCGCCTCGCTGTGGGCCGAATTGCTGAAAATCGAGCGTGTCGGCCGGCATGACCACTTCTTCGAACTGGGGGGACATTCCCTGCTGGCCGTGACGTTGATCGAGCGCATGCGCAAGGAGGGCATGGAGGCCGATGTGCGGGTGCTGTTCGGTCAGCCGACCCTGGCACTGGTGGCCGCGGCGGTAGGGCAGGTGCAGCGTATCGAAGTGCCCGCGACGAAGATTCCCACCCTGGCGCGCCAGCGCCGCATCTGAGTCGCATACCGCACGATCCGCGGATGAAAAACCTTGCCGGGGGGCTTCCCCCGGCAGGGCGTTCGCCGCGATTTTTTCCCGACACAATGCCTGTCCTGCCGGGGCCGGAGCTTGTCCCTGCTTCCCATGACAGACATGCCCCAACGAATGCTCTAATTTTTTTTGGCCTGTGAGGAGACGGTCCAGAGAGGGATCTCCTTGGGTTGAACATGACGCTCTTCCATTGCCCTGGCCTGTACGCCGTATGCGTTCCGGCGCGACGCCGTACCTGAAAGACGAGATTTCGATCGTCAACCATTCCGAACTACGAAGCAGGTTTCCTCGATGCAATTCAGCGAATTGATGGCAGCGCTTTCCAAGCACCCGATCCGTCTCCAGCAGGACGACGATAACCTTGTGATCCAGGGCGACGACGAAGGACTGGACGACGCGTTGTGGGAAAGCCTTGCCCTCCATAAGCGTGAACTGCTCGAGCTGGTGGAGCGAAACGGTGGCGACTGGCTGAGCCCGGCCTTCCGTATCACCCCCGACATGTTGCCCCTGGTCAGCCTTACCCAGGAACAGATCGACCGGATCATCGACAGCGTGCCCGGCGGCGCGGGCAATGTGCAGGACATCTATCCCCTGGCGCCGTTGCAGGAGGGCATCCTCTATCATCACCTCGCTGCGGAGCAGGGCGATCCGTATGTCCTGCATGCGCTGTTCGGGGTCGACCGACGCGCTCGCCTGGACGATTTCCTCCAGGCCCTGCAAGGGGTGATCGACCGCCATGACATCCTGCGCACCTCGGTGGCGTGGGAAGGGCTGGACGAGCCGGTGCAAGTGGTCTGGCACAAGGCCGTGCTGACCCTGGAGGAGCTGCAGCTGGATCCGGCCCAGGGCGCCGTCGAGGCACAGTTGCAACAACGCTTCGATACCCGCCACCACCGCCTGGACATGGGACGGGCGCCGTTGCTGCGGCTGGTCTGCGCCGAGGATCGCCCCAACCAGCGTTGGGTAGCGCTTCTGCTGTTCCACCATATGGCGCTGGACCATGCGGCTTTGGAACTGGTGCAGCACGAGATGCAAGCGTTCCTGCTGGGCCAGGGCCACGCCCTGCCCGAGGCGGTACCGTACCGCAACTACGTGGCCCAGGTGCGCCTGGGTGTGAGTCGCCAGGAACACGAAGCCTTTTTCCGCGAAATGCTCGGTGACGTCGACGAGCCGACCTTGCCGTTTGGCTTGCAGGAAGTGCAAGGCAGCGGGCAGGTGGTCGAGGAAGCCTTCATGACGCTCCCGGCCAGCCTGAGCCAGGCCATGCGCTCCCAGGCCCGGCAACTGGGGGTGAGCGTGGCCAGCCTGGTCCATCTGGCCTGGGCGCAGGTACTGGGGCGTGTGTCCGGCCGGCAGGATGTGGTGTTCGGCACCGTGCTGCTGGGTCGGATGCAGGGCGGCGAGGGGGCTGATCGAGCCTTGGGCATGTTCATCAACACCTTGCCGTTGCGAGTCGACGTGGAAGGGCAGCCGGTACGCGCCGGGGTCAAGGCGACCCACGCACGGCTGACGGCCCTGCTGGGCCATGAGCACGCCTCCCTGGCGCTGGCGCAACGCTGCAGCGGCGTGGCTGCGCCGACGCCATTGTTCAGCGCCTTGCTCAACTATCGCCACAGCGGTACGGCGACTTCGACCGAAGCGGTGTCGGCCTGGAACGGTATTCAGGTACTCGGTGGCGAGGAACGCACCAACTACCCACTGATGCTGTCGGTGGACGACATGGGCGAGGACTTCGGCCTGACCGTCCAGGCGGTGGAGGGCGTTGGCGCGGCACGGGTCGGTGCCTATATGGAAACGGCGCTGGCGAGCCTGGTGGAGGCATTGCGGCAGACGCCGGGGGCCTTGTTATCCGGGCTGTCAGTCGTGCCCCAGACAGAGCTCGAGCAATTGCTGGCGACATTCAACGCCACCCAGGCCGAATACCCGCTGGAGCAGACAATTCACGGGCTGTTCGAAGCGCAAGTTCAGCGCACGCCGGACGCACTGGCGGTGCTGCATCGTGGACAGCGCCTGAGCTATCGCGAACTGAACGAACGGGCCAACCGCCTGGCCCATTACCTGCGCAAGCAGGGCGTGAAACCCGATTCCCGTGTGGCGATCTGTGTCGAGCGCGGTCTCGAC